>DIXP01000021.1 GCA_002436065.1 Chloroflexi bacterium UBA6077 | reverse complement strand
TTCGAGAGAACGAATCGCAGGTACGTGGGATTGCCGCTTTCCATCCTCGAATAGGGCGTTTTGCTCCGCGAGGGTGCGATGGGCATCCAGGACTAGCAGGCGGTAACTCGAAGGCAGGGCCTGGGCGGCAAGCGCGAGTCGGTCTGCGGCCCCCCTCCGTAGAATGGGATGCCAGCAACTTGGGTCGATGACCACTCGACTGTGAAGGCTCTCAAGTGACACCAGGGGCTCGCCCGTGTCTCGAATTGGAGTCTCCTTCCAGCCAGCCATGGAGGGTTCCAGGGGTATCTCCAGGAGATCGCCCGATCTCGCTCCGGTTTGCTGACGCGGCGGAAGATCGGGCGCCGGGGCATCCTGCTGTCGAGGGAGATCGCCCGATCTCGCTCTGGTTTGGGTCGCCTGGGTCTGCGGAATGGAGGGATGCATCGCGGGAGACGTAGGGATGGGAGTCACCTCAATCACCTGGTAGGTGGGGGTCTGAGGAATGAAGGGATGCATTGCGGGAGACGTGGCCAATGCGAGCATCACAGCTGAAGCCGCAATCGCACAGAAGACCAGTCGCTTCACTATCGTTACCACTACTTTCCAGGGCAAAACGTTGCCCCCTACAAGTTCTCTTCCTTGATCGTATCCACGATGTTGTCGTTGCGGATCATCGCACCCGAGACCATCATGGTGGCGAAAACGATCGCCAGGATGCCGGCGACGCAGGCCAGGATCGCCCACCAGGGCAGGGTGAAGGCAAAGGTACTCACCCCGCCGAACTGGAGGTAGATGACCACGCTCAGGGCGATCCCGAGCGGCAGCCCGTAAAGCAGCGCCGTCAGCCCGTAGAACAGGCTCTCGTAGCGCAGCATGCGCAGGAAGCCGCCCGGCGTCAGCCCGACCGATTTGAGCATGGCGATCTCGCGCCGGCGCAGCTTGATGTTGGTATCCAGCGTGTTGACGATGTTGGTCACCCCGATCAGCGTGATCAGCGTCAGGAACCCGTAGAAGAACAGGTTGGTCATCAGATTCTGCAGGTTTTTGCCCTTATTGAACTCCTCCATCGAATAGTACGAGAAATTGCCCCCGACCGTAGCCTTGTAGAGCCGTTCGATGGCTTCCAACGCCGCGTCCGGGTCATCGCTCTTGACGGTCATGTGCCCTTGAGCGATCGGGCCCAGCTGTAGCATTCGGTCGCTCAAACCGTCGAAGACGGCGTCCGAGACGATCATCTCCGGAACCAGCGTCGCCCCCCGGAAGCCCAGGGGGCTCTCCTGGGTAACCGCGCCCACCGTCCACGTCAGGCTGGGTGTTGCTTCACCTCCGGTTTGGGGGGCGGACCAACCAGACATCTGAGTGGCAGACATCGTATCGCCCGGCTTCAGGCTGAACAGGTCTAAATCGTACAGCTTGCCGCCCTGGCGCAGTGTGGCGTGGTTGAGCAGGATCCCCAGCGGCGCGGAGGGATCGGAATACTGCTGCACGTCCAGACCGAGCTGCGCGGCGTAGTAGGCAAACTCGGCCGGCCCCACGGTACACACCTTGAGCACAAACGCGTATGTACCGCCTTCTACAGGTTGGGGCAGAGATTCAAATTCAAGGCTGGTCAGCTCCTGCAGGGCCTGGTACGCCGGGTCGGTGATCCCCGTGCGCGGGGGGACGTACTCCTCGTGGGAGCAGCGTATGTAGGAAACCCGCTGCACTTCCGGCAGTTGGCTGACCAGGTCGGCAAACTGATTGGCGTGGCTTTGGCGGTAGTCCAGGTCGATCTGCAGGTCGTAGTCCATCGCTTTGACAGCCAGGTTTTGGGTGGTGTCGGTATACAGCATCAGGGCGTTGAAGGCCACGAACAGGATGATGCTGATCATGAGCGAGAGTAACGTGGTGAGGTATTTCTTGCGGTCGCGCTGGAGGGATTTGAGCGCCAGCTCGCCCTCGAACCCGAACGCACGCCGGATCAGCGGGCTGGTGCGCAGGTTGAGCGGCGTGCCCTCCTGGAGCTCGCCGCTCTGGCGGATGGCATCGATGGGCGAAACCCGGGAGGCGCGCCGGGCGGGGATCCAGGCCGAGAGCAGGATGGTCGCCGCGGAGAACAGCACGGTCGAGCCGATGACCAGCGGCGAGACCACCAACTGCATCCCCTGCTCCGCGTCAACGATCAACTGGGAGACGATCCCCTGGGTGAGCTTCAGCAGAATCCCCACCCCGGCGACGGCGCCCAGGGTGCCCAGCGGGATGCCGATCGCCGCGATGGCCCCAGCTTCGATCAGCACGATGCGGCGGATCTGCGCGGCGGTGGCGCCCACGCTCGCAAACATGCCGAACTGCTTCTTGCGCTCGCCGATCGAGATGGCGAAAGCGTTGTAGATCACCAAGGCCGAGCCGCCCACGATCAGGGCGATGAGGGTGGCGATGATCACCAGGAAGAAGCTCACGTAGTTGGAACGGCCGCTGGCGCCCATCCAGGTCAGCAGCTCCTCGTTATAAGAAATGCTCTCCTTCGCCGGCCGGCCATCCGGACCCGTGTTCACCTCCAACCCGGCGCTCTTGGCCATCTCCGGCACGCTGGTGTTAATGCTGCGCGGATCGCGGGCCAGGATCGAGATGTCCACTTGGTCTGCGGCTGCCAATGGCGCCGGGTCGAGGTAAGTGAGGGCCGGGAAAGCCGCGGGCATGCTGGTCTCATCGACCAGCGGCGCCATCACGCCTACAACCGTGTAGATTGTGGAAACGGACGGGGTAAAGGTCTCCCCATCTTGCAGAGCGACATATTCTTCTCCTCCCCATGCCTTGACCATTTCATCGTAGTTGGGGATATTCCGCTGGCCAATAGCCAGGTGCAATGTGGAGCCAGGTTTCAAGCCCAGGCCAGAGTCCGCTACCATCACCGGCGAAATGAGCAGCTCTTCCCCGTTTTGAGGAAGGCGTCCAGAGATCAGCTTGATGGATTGGTTCTGGAAAGAAGGCGTGTCATAGGCGGTGATGTACAGGTAGGGCCTGACTGCGTTTTGGCTGCCGTAGGTGGCGCTCCCGAGCGAGGCGCTGAGCATCGCCGTTTGGACGGCGCTGTTTTCGGTGATATATTTCGCCTTTTCATAGGGCACGGCGCGGATCTGGGCGTGCCAATTCCCCGCGGTGGCGATCTCGTGGTCGATCATCATCTTCTGGAAGCTCACCCCCAGCAGGATCACCCCACAGATCAGGGCGGAGGACAGGATCACCCCCAGGATGGTCACCGCAGTACGCTTCCTGTTCAGCCGCAGGTACTTCAGGGTATACGACGTGAGGATGTTCATGCCCGCACCGCCTCGTCACGCACGATGCGCCCATCGCCGAAGGAGATGATGCGGTCGGCCTGCAGCGCGATGTCGCGGTCGTGGGTCACCACGATCAGCGTCTGGTGGTAGCGCTGGTTGGAGAGCTTGAGCAGGGCGATGATCTCCTTGGAGTTGCCGCTATCCAGGTTGCCGGTCGGCTCGTCGGCCAGCACCAGCGCGGGGTTATTGATCAGCGCACGCCCGATGGAGACGCGCTGCTGCTGCCCGCCGGAGAGCTGGTTGGGCAGATGTTTGGTCCGGTCAGCCAGTCCCAGGGTGGTCACGAGCTCCTGCAAGCGCGCCTCGTCCAGGCTGCGCCCATCCAATAGCAGCGGCAGGGTGATGTTTTCCTCGACGTTGAGGATGGGGATCAGGTTGTAGAACTGGTAGATGAGGCCGATCTGCCGGCGGCGGAAGATCGCCAGTTTCGTCTGGTCGAGGGCGCAGATGTCCGTGCCATCCACCAGCACCTGGCCGGAGCTGGGCGTGTCCACCCCGCCCAGGATGTGCAGCAGGGTCGATTTGCCCGAGCCGGAAGGGCCGACGATGGCGACGAACTCCCCTTTCTCCACCGTGAAGGAGACGTCATCCAGGGCTTTGATCTGCGTATCGCCTTTTCCGTATACCTTAGAAAGGTTGTGCACCTTGAGAATTTCCACGTTGTGCCTCCAAGATTCTTACAGTACCGATAATCTCAGCATACGGATGGCGAGTGACCCTGCGGTGACTGCAATTGTGACAATTTATTCACGTAACACAACCTGACCTGTATCCCTGACAGGAACGACCGCACCCTAAACCACCCCGCGGAAAAGGCGGATCTCGAAGCTCGTCCCCATGCCGCGCTGGCTGTGGACGGCGATATCCCCGCCCTGGGCGTTAAAGATGGCTTTGGCCAGCGCCAACCCGATGCCGACGCTGTTCTCGCCCGCGTTCGCGCCGCGGTAGAAGCGGTTGAAGATGTTGGGCAGGTCCGCGCCCGCGATGCCTTCGCCGTCGTCGCTGACGGTGATCTCGGCGTACAGGGCGTTGGCGGCGTAAGCGATCTCGATCTTCCCACCCTCCGGGGTGTGCTCCACACAGTTTTTGACCACGTTGGTCAAGGCTTCCGCGCTCCAGTTGAGGTCGCCGGTAAAGCTCGCGCCGTCATCCCCGTGGACTTCGAGGCGCTGTTTCTTGATCTCGAGCGGGATCTGCAGCGGCTCCAGCGCGTGCCGCACCAGCTCACGGAGCGCCACCGACTCGCTCTTAAAGGCCGCCGTGCCGGCATCCAGGCGGGCCAGCTTGAGCAGCGCCGCTACCAGCCATTGGATGCGCCCAAGCTGCGCGCGCAGCCGCTCGACGAAGGCGCGCCGGTCTTCCTCGGGCGGGTCTTCGGCCAGCAGGTCGGCCAGCACTCCCAGCGAGGTGAGGGGGGTCTTGATCTGGTGGGAGATATCGGCGATCAGGTTGGAGAGGGCGGTCTTATCCTTTTGCAGCAGCTCGGCCTGCTCGCGCAGACGCACGGTGACCTTGTACAGGTCGTTCTTCAGCAGGCTGAAGCTGCCCTCGCCGTTGTCGCGCACGTCCAGGGCATAATCGCCGGCTTCGATCTGGCGCAGGTAGGCCGATAGCCCGGCCACCTGCGCGGAGATGGAGCGCCGGTACCCTGCCAGCAGCAGGGCGAACCCGGCGCAGGCCAGCCCGGTCAGCGCCAACCCGGCCGGCAGTAGGCGCGCCAACAGCCCGGCTCCGATGCCGCGTTGCGCTGCGCCCAGGTCCCGCAGCCCATATCTCCCCAACAGCTGGTGGCCCAGGCTGACGGAGGGAGCGTCCGGCGCGCTGAGATCCTGCACCACCTGCGCCTCGGCCTCGGGATATTTTTGCGCCACCGTGCCCACGATGCCCGCGTAGGTATCCGCGAGCGCCCGGTTGACGTACGCCGTCATCGCCAGGCTGAGGGCCGCGGCCAGGAGCAGTGCGACCAGCGACAGGGCCGCCATGCGAAACAGCAAACGTCGGTCTTCGGTGTGGGTGAGAAGGTTCATGTCAATCGCCTGCCATATAGCCCAGGCCGCGCACGGTCTTGATCAGCGCAGGGTTCTGCGGGTCGTCCTCGAGCTTCTCGCGCAGGCGCTTGATGTACACGGTGAGCGTGTTGTCGTTGACGAAATCCTCGTCCACGTCCCAGATCTGGGCCAGGATCTGGCCGCGGGTGAGCACCCGCCCCTGGTTGGCGACCAGGGTGAGCAGCAGCCGGTATTCCAACGCGGTCAGGAGCACCTCGCGCCCGTTCTTGTACACCTTGGCCTGCTGGGCGACCACCGTCACGCCCCCGCAGGTAAGGGTGCGGTCAGCTGCCTCGACCGGCCCACGCCGGCGCAGCACGGCCTTCATGCGCGAGATCAGCTCGCGCAGGCGGAAGGGCTTGGTGAGGTAGTCGTCCGCGCCCAGGTCGAGGCCGAGGACGATGCTGGCCTCTTCGTCGCGGGCAGAGAGGATGATGATGGGCGTATCCCCGGCGGCGCGGATTTCTTTGCACAGCTCGTAGCCGCTGCCATCCGGCAGACCCAGGTCCAGCAGCACCAGGTCAAAGGGGCTGCGCTTGAGCAGGCCGCGGGCTTCCTCCAGGCGGTAAGCCAGGCTGACCTGGAAACCGTCCTGCTTGAGCGAGTATTCCACCCCCATGGCAATGGTGGCATCATCTTCGACGAAAAGGATAGCAGGCATGGAAAGATTCCTGGAATTCGAGATTGGGTACCAGGTCACGATAACGCCGTTGGCATTGTTTCCCGATATCCGAAACCGCCCATCCGGTCTTGATAAGGTGCTGAGAAACCCGATCACCATAAGCATCCCAGGTCGCGTAGTCCCCACGGCTCCAGGACAACTCCCCTGGCTCGCCCGTGCCGATCTGGCTCTGTGCGAGACTTGCCGGACGAGAAGGGAGGTGGTATTAGACTTCCTGGCCAGCCATGGACCGACCACAGGAGTCTCGCACACGGGAGTCACGACGGAGTTGTGGATAGATCACGATTTCGTGATGTGGGATATGGGGGAGGAGGATGGTCCATCAGGGGCAGCGAGAAGCATCCTGGACAGGGTGACGGCAGCCTGGGCAAAGGAGAGGTTGCTGTACGTTTGGGATCGAGGCTTCTCGGCGGCCTCCTGGTTGGGGGAGGCACTGGATAGGGGGTTGACCTTCGTGGCTAGGTGGAAGAAGCGCAACAAACTCCGTCCTGCCGATGCTCCATCGGTAGGGGATAGCAAAGCCAGCGCCAACAGGCAGGAAGGGGAGGGGATTGCCGCATGGAAGCTGACCAGAATGAAGAATTGGGGAACGAGGAACTTTTGCCGCCTACGATCCGCCCTCGCCAGCCTCTGGAACAAACACACCCCGAACTATCAGGCCCCCCCGCGAATGCTCGGGGTGTGTTTGTTCGGGAGATGGGCTTCGCCAGGTTGCAGGACCTCAGCTTGAAGGAATGGCGAGTTCGTCAGGAGGTCGAGCGGAACTCCCATGGAGAAAGCTGGCGGGAAGGCGGCTGGGTCTTCACCGGCCGGAAGGGGGGCAGATATGCCGGCAAGTGCATCGAGCCCTGTACCATAGATCCCCGCTAATAGAAAAACCCCCGTCGTGACGGGGGTCTTGGGGGTGGGCGAGGGGGGACTCGAACCCTCGACCTCACGGATGTGAATACTAGGGGAGGGCTTCCAGGGATTCCCTGGAGGTCTTCCCCGTCTGTCCCGTGTACCGTTTCCCCTACGCCCAAGCCGATTCCGGATTCTGTAGCGAGCAGGCGTTATGTAGAGTGTGAGCACTCACAGGCAGTCTCGCAGCCGGATTTGTCCAGAATTTGTCCTGGCGCTCCGGCTTGCCCAACGGCTCGGCTGTAGGGACATAGCCCTCATTCCTGCCAGGGTTGCTCTGCCCGATTCCGTGCCCCATGGTAGCACATCAGGGTCCCGGGCGTTTCGCGGCTGACGCCCGCGGAACTCCTCGCCGGGCCCTCGGTATCGATCCCGAGATGCCTGCCTCCGAGATCTGCGCGAACCTCAAACGGCCAGTGTCGGAAAGTCCCCTGGCTACTTCACTGGGTGCTATCTCCACACAGTTACTCCTTGTCTGCATCTTTCAGTATTCCTAGCAATTTTGTGGTGGTGCTCCAGCTGCGGATGGTCATCGACTGGTAGGCCGGTGTGCCGACGATCCTGCTCATACGGCTCTTGGTACGGAGGGCGCTGAGGCGTTGTGAGTAGATTACACCATCACCGGGCCAGATCTTGTCGACTCCCTCCCGCGGGTCGAATACCGGCATCGCCTGAGCCGCATCAATGCCCATCAGAAAGATCGCGTCGCTGTGATATATATCTGGCTGTTCACCAAAGCCTTTAGGCTTGTTATCGATGACAGCTTGGAGCTGCTCACGCGTTAGGACCAAGACCTTGATGAGCTCGCTATCAAGTTTGAAGCTCTCGGGCAGTGCCTTTTCAATCCGAGCTTTTACTTCCTCGGTGCGTTTATCGGATCCTAAAATCACGTTACCGCTGGCGATGAAAGTCGCGACGTTGGAGAATCCCAGTTCTTCCAGACATTTCTTCAGCCCCGCCATCGGTACCGTATTCTTGCCGCCGACATTGATGCCGCGTATTAGTATGGCGAAGGTATTCATTAGATTCTATGATGATCTGATTTCTCCAACGCCCCGTCGACGAGGCGATCGGAGATGTTTCTAGGTGATTCCTGCCCACCAGGCAACATCCATGTTGGCATAAGCCAGTGACGGTTTGAGATCTTCTTGACGCGGTTGACGAATACGTATACATTTGACGGGTCGGGAGGATCCAGATGTCGCTGGCCACACGCTACGAACAGACCTACACCGTTGAGGAAGTCGCCGATCTCCTCCGCCACTCGCCGGGAGGTGTCCGGGCGATGATCCGTCGCGGCGCCCTAAGAGCCATCAAGGTGGGCGGCCGCTACCTGATACCGGAGTCCGCCCTGGACGAGATCGGGTTCGCCTCCCTTCGGGTCTTCGAAGATATCGACGATCCGGCGGCGTACGCCGCAGAGCTCAGGGCCCAGAACTCCAGGAGGCTGGACGGGACGTCCCTCAGCGACGCCGAGTTCCTCAGCAGCCTCGAGGCGGGGGATTGACGGGGCCACGGAGGGCCCGTGGGCATCTGCTGGACACGGACGTCTTGATCGGCATACTGAAGCGGTGGCACGGTCTGCAGGGTCTCTTGGATCCGGGCTTCCGGCCTCTCTATTGTGCCTCGCTGTCCCGACGCGAACTCCTTCAGAAGCAGGGGCTTTCCGCCTCCGAGCGCTGGGCTATCCACAGACTCCTCTCCGACCTTCGGATCCTGTACCCTGATCCAGTCATCCTGGATCGCTTCGACCGCCTCCGGTCGAAGTACGCGGGTCGAACCCAGCCCACCTGGCAAAGCGATGCGTTGGTTGCTGCCACTGCCTGGGCCAAAGACTTCCCCCTCGTTACTTTGAACCTCGGTCACTTCAGCTTCGTCGAAGAGATCGTCGTGCTGTCCCCTTCGGATCTCCTCGGGTAATCCCCGCGAAGGCTAGTGCTTCCTTGATCTCAGGGCGCATCTCCTGCGCAGTCCCCAGTTCGGGCTTGCTTAGTGTCGACCGACGAAAGACCATCACTCCGCCAGGCGCACCAGGTTGTGCCGTGTCCCCAACCGCATCCCTAAGCGGCGTCGCCCGCACCCCAGGACGAGTTGAGACCTTAGGCCTGACCCGGTCCTATTGTAGATCTGTTGGATTACTTGGGAAGTACCTGGGAGTTACTCGTACGTATAGTCCCGAATTCCTGATGGTGGCGTCGAGGTGGGCCCCATTAGGAATCCTACTGGGAACCGTTGTTTAGAGCCCAACTCCGGCGGTCTGTGGCCGTGGCAACCCGGCGTTAACACTCTCGTGGTCACCACGGCAGGTCCTGGATAGGATTGTGACGGACAGGAGTCCCTGATCAAGGCCGTGCGCCGGTGCGAGTCTTCACGAGTTCGGCCGCGCGGTGCCTTCCGGACTTCTCGGCGCCTCAGGCGCCCCTCAGGCATCGTCCCAGCTCGCGTTCAGAGGGCGATCAAGGACACCCCTCGCCCATGAGTCCCCTTGGCCAAGGCACAGCGGAAGGAGTTCAGCGCGTTCGCGCGCAGTCTGGCCGCGATGCTTCTTTTCGCCTCAAGGATCAGTGGCTAAGATACAACTACGCGGAGAAGACCTTCCGCACAGAGAGACAGCGGGAAGGTCGACCCTCCGGACGGGAGATCCAACTGCGGCGATCAAGCAGGACGCATCGAAGAACAGCCGGGTTGAACGATCACGGTCATGCGGGCCGACTGAGTCTCTTGGCTCTGAGAAAGCGATCCGCGACTTCCTGCGTCTCCTCGTCCAGGCTGTCGGCCTCGATGAACTCCGCCACCTCGGTGCCCGCGTACTCCCTGAGCGTTATGTCAGGCCTTGTCCTGGTCGTCCAGAGCAGCAGGTCGATACTACGGCGCGGGATGCGGTAGGCACGTCCAAGTTTGGTGGCGACCAGCTTGCCTTGACGGATGTAGCGGTAGATCGTCTCACGATCGACCTGCAGGTACTCCGCAGCCTGCTCCGGCGGACACCAACCGACTTCTCCTTCTGGCTCCTAGAAGAGGACCACCTTCCAGACAACGTCCTTGCGAAACTCAGGGTGCCCAAGGCCCCGAGGAAGATGCTGCAGACCCTCACCAGTGAGGAGATCGCTAGAATGCTCTCCTGCCTCAACGTGAACACCCAGAGTGGGTGCCGGGATGCGGCAATAGTCTCCCTCTTCCTTGACACCGGTCTTCGCCGCGCCGAGCTGATCGGCTTGAAGATGGCCGACCTGCACATGGAGGACGGGTGGCTGAAGGTGATGAGCAAGGGGCAGAAGGAGAGGAGGATCGTCCCATTCGACAACAAAGCCACTCGTCTCCTCCAGCGGTACGTCCTGCACTTCCAACCCAAGGACGGCGATCCCGAGAGGGTGTTCCTGAGCCTAGACGGACAGTCACTCTCCGAGAGCGCCATCGCATCGGTATTCAGGCGCCTGGCCGACAAGGCAGACGTGCCCAGGCTCCACGTCCACCTACTGCGCCACACCTTCGCCACCACCTACCTCGTAAGCGGCGGAGACAGCCTTACCCTACAGCGCATCCTCGGCCATGAGACGCTGGAGATGACTCGCAGGTACTTCGATCACGTCGCATCCCAAGTGGTGGTAACTCGGAGAAGGATCTCTCCGCTTGACACCCTGAATCCCCTTACTGGCAAGAGAAACTGGAAGATTTGACCCGACGGTAGAGTAGCTGTAATACGGGTATGGGACCTCGGCTGGCCCACGAAGTGTGCACCGGAGAACGGCGAAGGACTCCAACCAGGCGAGTCTATCGCTCGGACTGTCGTCTGTAGCCTATCCACGTGCGTTCATGACGGGCGGACCCGGAGGTAGGACGCCTATTGCAGTTGACCAAAGGCCTATGGGTCCCCTAGGTCGGGCGGACAGGGGAGATCAGGGCCTACGCACACAAACGTAAGTCCCTTGGTCAGAGCACACCATATTGTCCCTTGCTCTCAGTTCCTTGCTCACGTGGACAAGGCTTGGGCATGAGTGCCCCTCATTGTACTCGGTCGCTCGGGTTGCCCAGAACACTCGCCGAATCGTAGTTGCCGACCCATACCTACACTGGAACTGATCGACATGCCACTCCGTAGTCATGCTGTGGTGATACAGGTGAAGTCCGACGGGTGAAGTGTGGACCTCATTCTGTTCGTGGCAGAACGGGGGACTACCATGGATGGTCAGAAGAACGAAGAAGAGGGGTTAGTGTTCACCGTGAACAACTTCCACATCGCGCACAGCGGGAGACTGCCCGAGGTCAACGCGAACGACTCCAACAAGTACTTTGTCTACTTTGCCAGCAGTTGCGGCGACCAAACCGTCTTAATATACGTTCGGAAGGAGCGAATAGGGCCTCTGCGCGTGGGCGACAGCCCTTGGAGTAAGGACGTCGCCGTGGTTAACGAGGTCGTGGAAGGACTCTATCTTGATCCGGATGATCAAACGTGGCTTGAAGCATGTCGGTTTGCGACAATCAGTGGGAGTGGCCCTATGGGTGGTGAAACGCGGTACTAACAACTAGAGTACGAACGGCCAGAAGAGCGCAGTGTGTCGCCTGGGCGCTGCGTTCGCTGCCTTGTCCCTCGCTCACCAAGTTCGTACGATTCCCTCGTTTGCCCGCGATCCTCCAGTACTCGCTGAAGCTTGTTGACTGTCGTCCCTCGAAGCACGGCATCCAGGAACTTGCTCCGCACGAGGTAGCAACGCCGACGGGATGCGAACACAAGAGCGCGGGCGCTGCCGTAGAATCTCGGTGCCGCGGGCGTCCCAAACGGAAGCGATCCTCAAGGAGGCCAATACGAAGCTAGTCTCGCGAACACTCCAGCGCGTTTGTAAGAGTCGATCAGCCTTGGCACCGGCTGACCGCCGATTTCAACTCTCAGTGTCACCGATCCCGACACTCGGTCTGCAATTGGGGCAGATGAAGTGATCTCCGTGCGGCTCCACACGACTCGACTGCTCTTCCACCCTTTCAACCATGCCGATTTCTAGCGCCTCGGCGACACTGGCCCCCAGGGTTCGCTTTGACACCTGGTACATTGCGCCCCGTGGCCCTTCGTACTGGCAATTAAACGCAGCAAGTGCTTGCCCGAACCTCAGAGCGTCTTCGATATGATCTGAGCCCGCTTCTTCAAATCCCTTCCGACCAGATTGGGCTAGCAGATGGAGCAGGCCAGCGCTACACCAATCCCCAGAGCCAGCGGCATCGCGCAGCTGGTCAACTGAGAAAGCTGGCATGGTCCTCCAAGGCCTGCTCCCGCAACTTCGGCGAATTCGATATCGGAGTCCCTCGGCGCCATTCGTCTCAATTTCCAGTGGGATTTCGATGTCGTCAGTCGTCTCGTGGAGGTTCTTCTGCCTGTCGCTGGAGTACTTGACGACGTCGGCGACCTTCAGGCACTCCGGCAGGAGGTTCTCCTTTCTGGCTTCTGATGGCTCGAACACGACCAACGCTCCTTTGCTCTTAGCCTCGTGAGCCAAATCGATGGAGCTGCGAGCGACACGGTCAAAAAAGAAGACCTGGGAAGTCGGCATGTTGTCCACTATCTTCGCTACTGCCTTAGTAGGAAGTGGGCGAAACCTTGGTAGCCAAGATCCACAATCGGGGCAAGTCCATTCGTACTTGTGCTTCACTACGCCAGCTTCGCTCCTGCGCAGCCTCTCAACGACAATGGGAGTCACCCCGAAGGTATCCAGGTACACTAGGGAGGTGTCTACTTCCCATCTCTTCAAATCTTTCAATAGTAGGTCAGTTGCTCGACCGTCCTTCAACCTTGCTATAGGATACGCTTCCCAGCCAAGGTAAGACAGGATTATCAGGACATTACCGGCAGTGCCTCCGGCCCAACACCGCCGAGGCACCTCGGGTTTGCCATTGATCACCAAGTCGAGAGCGATAAGCCCCGCTCCCACAGCTATTGGTTTCGGCGACTCGACGCGAAACCACCTACCCTGTTGCATAACACTCCCCAGTCAGCCAGAGCGAAAAGAGTTCGTGTTCCTGAGCGAGACTGTCTGCCTGGCCCCTGTTCATTTCGTAACCCTGAGATTCTATATGCGCGATTCCGACCCTATACTCAGACTCCATAAGTTCGTATGCAGCTAGGAGCGCGCCTAGAGAGAGCAACTTGCTTGAAACAGCTGTGATCGCCGCTTTGCAGCCACCAAGTGGCGCTAGGGCCTTGTCGTAGTGTGTCACAGTGCGGTGGATCTGCCGATATACTTCAAATGGATTCTGCTCAGACGCATATATGACATTTCGCGGTTCCACTCGCCACTCGTCAAAGAGTAGCCGGCGATACTCGAGTAGCAGAGAATCAGATCGGCGCGGATTGCGCGCAGGCGATGGCAATATTGGGCAGATCTCGCTGGGATTCACGAGGCGGTTGATGCGCTCGAGTTGAACATACTGGCCTTCACCGAGTATCGGAAGCCATATCTTCGGAACATCGGCTGTGGCTTGGATCTGCAGCTCAGAAGCGAAGCCGTGGACGTAATTGGCAGCCTCGTCAACTCCGTCGTCGAGGATGATTCGATCGAGTTCCGGGTTCTCTGCAACTATCACATGCAGGTTGAGTTTCTCGTTCCCTCCGCCGGGAGGGGGCGCGTGATCGACCAGATAGAGGAGTTTGCCTACAAGAGGAAAGTAGATACCGCGAGGCATAGCACTGATGTCAACGACGACGTCTGAGTACGACATTAGGTTCGGTAGAGCATCGATCACGGACATTACTTGAAGGGCGCCAATTCTTCGCCTGTCCGCGGACCACATAGGTACTTGCCGCTCCGTTACTGAGCCCCTCCCGGCAAACAGCGCCCGAAGCTTGTCACCATTGGCGGTTGCGAGGTCGTCGTATCGTTTGGAGGAGGAGGAGGCTCCTTCATCTAGAGTCAAGAGTATGCAGTCCCGGAGTCCTTCCCCCCCGGCGTCAAGGATTGCGGCCACTCCGGCGCACGTGCGTGGATCGAAACCTTGCCCGGCCATAAACAGAACCTGGCGACCCCGCGATGCCAGATAACTTTCCCACATCTGACGGAATCCAGGTCCCGACCGCAGTAAATACGTACTCCAGCGAAGCGCTCCCTGAGGAACTGCTTGAATCACAGTAGAGCCTCTCCGTTACGAGGAGGGCGAAAACCCCCATCAATCCAATTGTTCAACTCTTCGATGCTTTTTGCCCTCCAGCCGCCATATTGCAGCGGGAGGCCAAAGCCTAGGCAAAGAAACCTGTTCAAATAGAGGATCATCCATGTCTGACCCTTCTGACCTTGACTCCGGTCCAGAGATGGCTCGAGCAGGTTGTGGGTAATGCAGGCTGTAAGGACCCGTGCAAGCCTTTCATACTCGGGCCGGGGTGTCCGAGTTTTCCGATCAATTAGTCGTGAGCGGTCGCTCATCGACATGGCAAATCCGGTGACTCCCGGCGCATAGGGGGCGTTCGGCTTGTTCGTCTCCCAATGAGCGCACTGGCGGACCGCCTCAAGAAACCGCTGGACATCACGGCCGTCCTGCACTCTTCTAGGGACCTCTTGCACCCTCTTCTGCACTTCTCGTTTGAGAATCGCCTCTTGTCGGGCGGGGTTCAGCACGGATGGCACCTTCATGATTTCTGCGGCGACAACTTCTTCAAACAAGTCGCCGGCAAGTGCGAGGAACTGCTCAATGTTGGAGGACGCCAATGTGGACACGCGGGACATGCCGAAGTAGTAAGGCAGCCCAAACTCCCGTGCCAAGAAGAACTCAGCCGCTCCCCGCACTCCTGACGCGTCCTTCTTTTCAAGGTCCTCCGACGGCAGAGGGAGGTCGGGCAAGTCGAAGGATAGCTGAGTCTTGCGCGCATCACGCTCGATGAGGATCTCAAGGGACCGCCAGGCAATGGCTCGCTCTCGAGGGGTTCCATTCTGCAGACGAGACGCGTGAATCCACTCTTGGTATCGTCCGCTGGCAGAGTGAGTTGTCCTTATGCGCTCGGAGATTTGGTCGATAGCGCGAAGGTATGCATCCTGCCACTCTGTACCGTCGAGGGATTCTTCGATGTGCGCGGCAAACGAGCTCACCTGAACGTCCGGCACGGACTTGACTCGCCGGTCAGCAATGTTCGTCACCACCTCCTCGAAGCGACGGGCGCGCCCGGGCGCGCGCCAGTAGTCCTCCAATTTGATCGGCTCACCATACTCTCGGTCTGTAGTGGCTCCTTCTGCTAGCACCTCATCGACATCCAACGCCTCCAGTCGCTCTGCAAGCCAGACTCCGACTGGTGCCCGTAGATCAAGGAGGTTGGTGAGTAATCGACGACGCTGGGAGGAGGTTAGCTTGTGCACATCGTCAATAAGTACAAGGGTCCGGTTCGCCACGGGCTTTCCCTTGAAGGTGAGCATCTCTGGCCGAAGCAGAGACAACGCATGTAGACCATCGTGTCCCTCAAGAGATTCTTCCTCCAATGGCTTGAAACTATCCAGAACCCTGCAAACGCTGGCCTCGACGGAACTTGCCCAATTGTATAGTTCGTCCCCAGTGCACGGAATAGACAGGCGCCCAAACGCGTCTAGTCCGGTCGGAGCGTCCACACGCAACTGGCGCAGGCCTTGTGGGTACTCGAGGTGCTTCAATAGGAGAGCACCCCTGAGGGCCGATAGTGCGAGTCGCGCATTCAAGAGAGAGTATAGTAGGCGATCCTTTCTTCCTTGGTCGAAAGCCAGATCATCTAAAGTAGCGTAGTTTTGGGCACATGACAGCATAACTCCCAGCAGTTGAGGACCCTGTTCCGAGACGGCGTCAAGCGCCCTCATTCGCTGAAACAACTCCTTGTAGTCGTCGCCAGCGCGTGAGCTATGCAGACTCAAGAGACTTGAGGGAGTGAATAATCGCATGAGCGAGGTCTTGCCCCCTCCGGGGGCACTTCTAAATACCTGGACTCGATCCCACAGTCCTTCCTTGGGCAGTACATCGAGCACACTAGGGGCGAAAAGCCGCAAGAATGTGGTTTCAGACTCGATGTGCTCTGCGGCACGAAGCCTAAACGGATTCCTGGGTTCGCTCATAACTCACCTTTGTGGCGACTCACCCGTTTGAAGAGGGGACGCACCTTGGAACTCTCTGCCCATAGCAAATACACGGAGTTGTTGGGCGTGTTGTGACTTAGGACAAGCGGGAGGCCGCACTCGGCAAATCCGAGGACTACATCATCCCCGCCTATCTCTAGGTGCTCGTCCATTATTGAGGCGTCGTAGTATCTCTCGAGGAGGTCAACAAACGCATCGCCCGTTCTCCTGCAGAGCCTGATTGAGTCCGGCAGTCTTTGGCAGACCAAGACACGGAATCTATCTGGGTTGTCCTCGAAGAGTTCTTGGGCCAACTCCCCTATCTTCTCCAGTGCCTGCTCGGTTGCCACGTATAGTACAACGCAGAAATACATATCGGACGGATCGACGAGGCTTCTCAGCGCTCCTTCATCGATGCTTTGATGTACCTTCGCGATTTTCCCTTTATAGTAGTTTTCGACATCCTTCGCGGGTCGCAGATAGCTTTGGCCACTGGCAGAGAAGTCGTCTAGCAGGCATATGACCCGGAACCTGGTTTCTGCACGTGTCGGTCGTTTGCCAAGTATGCGATGAAGATCCGTGCCCAATTTCGTGCGCATTTCTTTGGCTTTGTCCGGAGGTATGTCATAGGTGGCCCAAGTCTGCTCATTGCTGATCTCAGAGTTGCTTCTCCGAAACAAGTCGATGTGAGAGCCGTCGCTCAGACCGAAGAACAGGGTTTGCCGCAGCAGCAATCGGTAGATTCCGTGATTGATGACTCGCGCTATGCTGGTGCTCGGGATCCCAGCTCGCTCGGCGGCGCGCTCAATTAGGTACGGGCGAATGAGGTCCGGAAAAGCGATACTCACGAAATGCGACATTTGTGCTGAGGACAGGAACACGAGACGAGTCTTGACGAACTCGTACGCGCATCGCCTATCCTCCTCCGTGGTGAACTGCTCAAGCCAGAGCGCCATGCTCTCGATGAAACGCATGCCCGGGGAGTACTGCTGGTACTCGTCGTACTTGAAAGCGGCCAGGGCCTGGAGGTCAGGCCCTTCCCGTGCGAGGTCCTCGGGTGTCCACTTCGTAACTGCCGCTAGCAGTCGCTCAGCCAGCGCATCTCTCATTCTTCACCCCAAGCTTCATTTCAGACGAAACGAACGTGGCCTGCCACGACGTGGAGTCGGGTAAGATAGCCTAGCGTGGCAACTGCGCCTCTGTGGCCGGGCGGCGCAAGGTTCCAGCAGGTTGCAGGATCAGGCGACACGGTGTCGACGCTCAGTGAGTAAGGCGTGGCGAGTAGTTCATGGTCGTTCCCGGGCCACTCGCCGTTGTCCCCGACACAGAGTACTTCCCTCGCCGACGAGGTGCGTCCCGCCATGTCTTGACAGGCCTCGATCAAATCGACTTTCGACACTCCGGGAGCCAGTATGTCAACGGAGTGGGAAGACGTTACGATGCTCGGAGGTACGGGGCCGAGCTTCGATAACAGATCGCACACAATCATCGATACCTCTCGGAGGGTCCCGCGCTCATTGGGCACCAGGGTGATCTGCTTAGGCCTCTTTTCGATCACCGACATTCTCTGCAATCGTGCTTGCGCATCTAGCAGCTGCGCGGCCGACTCTAGTGACTTGTCCATGGACTGAGCGACGTCAGGACGTGACTGGTCCGCCAGGGGGGCGATATCTGAGCCATTGTAGTATCCGATCAGGACCTGATGCCAGAACTCCTCGGAGATGAGCGAGCGCAGTGCCACACGAACTGAGCGCCCGCGGCCAGTGGCAATCCCCACGATAATGCCAGTCTTCAGTAGTCGGTCGAACTCCAAGCCCATTTCCTTGCGTGGCCCGGTGTATCGATCGGAGGAGTCACAGACAGTGCCGTCGTAGTCAAGCACTACGGCACCAAATCGCGCTTTCTTTAGGCGTCTGATGAACGACGTGCGTGCAGCGAGCCAGAATTGCGCCTCTTGTGCAGGAATGCTCAAACTGGAAACATACTTGAGCTTTCGAGCGATGGAAGTCGCCACGTTAGTGGAACCTAACCGCGGCTGATCGTGTGCGTATGTCGACGGCAAGGCCAAGTGGTATATGCGGCGGCCAAACGATGGAACGCCAGGCCTCCCCGGATCAATCCCACGCGCCCGACCCACTTGATGAACCAAGTGCATAATCTGAACGAGCAGTTCAAGCGTGCCTGTTGCCCCGGGTGTCCTCGATGTGAGCCTCAGGACGGGAACAGTGCTTGGCAACAAGGCCAACGTGCGATCAGCGAGTCCGACATCGTCGGGCGTGATCAGCGCAACGACAGTCGTGTCGTGATAATGCCTTGAGAGCCAATGATGGCGTCCGTGCCCGAAGTTACGAAAGTCTGCCAGCTGAACACTTCCTAGCGCTGCTTCGCTGAACTTCGACTCTGCGTCTATTGCGGGTGAACTACCCCATCTGCCAAAGAGGAACAGCCATGATGGTCGAGCAATGACCTCCGGCACAATTCTCTGCATGAGATCATCTTCTCGGACGGCACCGACCAAGTCCTTCCGGAATTCGTCAGGTCCGACTGTGCTTTGCAGATAGGCTCTCGCGAGCAAGGTCACGGTGGCGATCAGCGAGTTCGTAGCTAGGAAACCGTCTTTCCCAGAAGGCAAGTCGTATTCTGCTGCCTGCGGGTAGCAGTAGCTGGCCGCGACAGAGGCCAGGAGAGTTCCTTTCGTGGTACACACAGCCATGAGGTGCCTGGGTTCGGCCTTGGCGGCGAAGTGGAAAGCAGCCAAGACATCCGGATTCCGACCGGCAGCACTTAGGACTAACGCGCAAGAATCGAACAAACGTTTGCGTGAGGAAACGAGCTCGAGAGGGGTGACGCTCTTGGCGATAGAACCCGTTTCCTCATGAAGGAGCGTCGCAAAGTGCGCGGCAGTGTAGGATCCGCCCGAGCCCACGGCAATTAGAGGGTAGTCGCGCGATTCCCGCACGAAGTCCCGGATTGGTGCTATGTCGGCATCGAGAGCCCAATTGTAGCTGTCAGCCAGGCACTGTATTTCGGACTCAAAGGGCTTCCCCATGCTCTTTCGTCTCCGTCGGGGTCCATTCTCGGCGGTCGCCTACTATTGGTGGCCAGCAATGTTCGGATCTACTTTTCGGGCTCAGCAGACTACTTCGAATTATGTGGGCGGGCCTGGCTTGCATCAAACCGCTGATTAGGCGCCTTGCACTCCCTCCGGGTTCGCTGGGTCGCTGGCGCCGACTCCTGGTGGCGTTGGCCACGAGCGTGCGCGAACCACACGCTAGGAAGATGGGATCTCGCTCGGCAGTCCCCGTTTTTCGTCGAGGGCAGTTCTGCACCTACTGTGAGGAGTCCGAAGGCGCCGATAGTCTGAGCAAGTGGAGGGGACTGCTTCAAAGCTGCGGGATGCACCCATCATAGGCAGACCATTCCGCGGGAATCCATCTCGTCGGGCGCCATTATACTTCGCCTCAGGACTTACATGAAGTAGTTGATGGCGATCCGACCATCCTGGCGAGTGTGACCCCAATGGCCATGAACCGATGGGTCAGGGGCCAGAGGAAGCGGGGCCTATCCGAAGAGGGCATCTCCAGTCGACTTGGGGCGCTTAAGGTGTTCACCAACAAGTTCGTGTACAAGCACTTGGAGGCGACGGTGAGTGACCTGCTCGGAAAGGTCGAGCGAATCGCCCCACCTGAGAAGCCAATGCCAGCCCTGACAGCGGAGGAGCAGGAGAGACTCCTCGACTGTTACAACCGTTACACCTTTGAGGATGTAAGGAACAAAGCTCTGATAGCGGTATTCCTGGCGTCGGGGCTGCGCCTGAGCGAAGTGCTGAGTATCCAGATGAGCATCTACGACAAGGTGAGCGGCGAAGTGCGTGTGACGAAAAGGGCGCCAAGTGGCGTTCGGTGAGGCTGTCCAGCCGGGTCATGAGGATGGTGAGGAAATACCTCACCCAGAGGCCCGAGCAGTCTGTTGATCGGCTGTGGGTCACAGAGGATGGCAAGCCGATCACCTTCTGGGGAGGGCAGTCGATCTTCCGAAGGTTGAGGGAGCGCAGTGGAGTGGCAGTCCACGCCCATCTGCTGCGACACAACTTTGCGAAGAAGGCACTACAGAACGGGGTGGACCGCGGAGTGCTGCAGGACATGCTCGGACACACTAGTCCGGTCATGACCAACCGCTACCTGGGCGACGAGAGGAAGGCCCAGGCAGCCAACCAGATGCCCAAATTCGGCCCGATCTAGGGAAGAAAAAGTCCCTTGTCCCCGAAGAAACCCCTGTCCTCTCGAAAGAGAAACCCCTGGTCTCGCAGATGTGGGGGAGTCGGGAGGCTGATAAGTCGGCGGGAAATCCTGCTACTGGGGCCTAACGAGGCACAAAAAAGGGGCGGGGGACAGATTTGAACTGTCGACCAAGGGCTTATGAGTCCTTAGGGCAGGTGACCAAGGGAAATGCGGGGAATCGCTCAGTTTCTAGGTCAGAACCGCCTGTTTCTCCCCAGCAGTTTCTAGGTCACACTCCCTTGGTCACTCCGAAACAGTCCCCTGGTCAGCCACTTTCGAGTCCCTTGGTCACGAAGTTCCGAGTCCCCTGGTCAGCCCGACACAGACCCTTGGTCATCGGCGGCCCACCGGTCCTACTGGTTGGCGGCGATGAATTGTGGGTGTTGCCAGTGCACCGGACTCGCTCGATCTTCTGCCTCGCGTACCCCGCCGTCTGCAGCCCGATCGATGCTCTTTCGGGGCCGTCGGATAGGCCATCCCGCATAGGTCGATCCCTGCAATCGGCGTAGGCTCCCATCGGTCGGCACGGGTTCTTCCGTGAAGCTCAAACATCAGTGTCTCCTGGGTCTTCGTGGCGGTCTGCTCGCTGGATCGAAGAAGGACCATCTGGCCAGCAGCGCCAGGTTGGGCCGAAGGCCCGTGGCGTCACCAGTAGCGCGGGCGATCACCCGTACGTCGGCACGAGCCGAGCTGTGGGTCGGACCCGGCCATATTGTGGATCTGCTGCGTTACTTGGGAATTACTTGGGAGTTACTCGTCCGGGCTGCTCCCCGGGATCGCAGTGCGTGTCGTTGTGGTGGACGGGGAAACGGGGTCAGACCATCGATGGTCAGCGCCGCTGGCTTCATGGCCAACACCATGAAAAGACGGATTGTTGGAGACTGTCCCAAAGTGAGTAAAACGGATGTCGACCTGGGAAGCGATGCCAGGCGTAGATGTGGTAGCGGCGACTGCTGACGTATGAGTCCCGTCAAGTGTGTAAGTAGGTAGGCGAGATCCTCATCGTCGTAGTCATCGTCGTTGGATCTGTGGATATGTGGGCGGGTCGGAGCGTAGCGTAGCCCCGACGGTTGGTCCCTGCCCTCAGTCGTCACTTAACGAAGCATTTAGCACAATGCTCCGCACTTTGATTCCGTCTTGTGATAGCCGCGTAGCTTCCCCGTTGAGAAACTGCCGCGTCCTTTCAAGATTGTAGCCGGCGAATTTTTCGGGCCGGTGAAAACCTGTCTTGGCTCGATAATCTCCGCTTTCGTCCCACTTCTTGCAGGCGAACCATCCTACCAAGTACAAACCATGCTTGGGGTTGCCTCTTCGAAGGTAATTTCCTACCAGCTGGGCCTCCATCCCAGTGGGAGCCTCGTCATTCCAAGAGCCCTTGACCTCGATGACGACAGCCAGCCTATCCACTGGATTGTCCAGGCGAAAAGCCTCTACCCTCAGATCAGTCCGTCTACCTGCTAGTGAATCCATTCGAAGGACTTCTGTTTCACGATTGACGATAATTCCTCGACCCTTCAGGTCCTTTTCCAGGTGGTTCTTAATATAGTCAGACAAACGGTTCTCATCTTTCGGAGTGTACCTGGTTGCGCCGCGGCCTTTCTTCTTCTCGTCAGGACCCTGAGCCTTCGAAGCCGTCGGCTCGTCCTCCTGGCTAACCTCGTTCCAAACGACGATTGCCATTGGGGTATCCTGGCGACGGAATTCGACTTCGAGTCTCCCCACCGATTCCTCAATTACCGTCACTAGGTGCTCCGAGCTAAGTACGAAGCGGGCATCACGCTCGCCGATCCATCTCAAGAACTGTTTTGGTTCGATGGGTTCCCAGCGTTGACGAGCTTGCCTGATCGCAAGTTCTCGCATGCCCCTCAGCTTCGGGGCATCTGGAAAAGACCGAAGGAGGTCATCCAACTCCCGCACCGCCTCTGAGGAGTCTCGGCTAACTAGTGCCGCAGGGACGTACTCATCTCGTAGAGAGGCGATCTCTTCTTCCGGCCCCACCATCCGGAATCCTGTTCGTGCAGGTGGATATCGGTCAATGGGGAAGTTATCCATCAGCCAGCGATATAGATCGGACAAATCCTGCTCTTTCAGCATCGCCAGGAAGTTCGCGCTGCGGGCGATCAGGTAGTTGTCGGCCACGTGGAGCATTGCCTCACGGCCAAGCCCTGGATCCTCCCTAATCGCGCTCCAAATCTCAGTCCATAGGACGTCCTGGCTGTGTAGCAACAAGACTTCAATGGCAACAGACGCTCGCACCCGCGCTGCTTCGTCCGTGGATCGAACCCCTTCTAACAGGCCTATCACGCGGTCAGTAATCTTGTTGGTCTCGTGGCGAAACTGAATACCGAGAAGATTAGCCAGTGTTCCGCGCTGAAGCGGTGGATCGCTGTAGAAGTCTTCTGCCAGCCCGTCCGCCACCGCCTTCGGACACACGGCCTCGATCCTGTTGAGGACAGGGCTGGAGCCGAAGGCGCGATCCTGCTCGTGCATTTTGTCCCTCAGTACCGCGACGAATTGGGGCGTACAGGACTCGAAGAGCGTTTCCGTCAGGCACCGCTCGTAATCCGGAGGGAGCACATTGTGGTAAGCAATCATCTCGACTACTCTGTCTGAAAGCCGAAGGGCTGTCTCAACTGGTAGGCTGCGAAAGAATTCGGGATCTCTCTGACGAACGACATAGAAGGCGAGTGCAAGAACAGAAGGCTCAAGATCGTGAGCGATCTGGCTCGGATCATCCTGGCCAGAGGTTACTATCAGGCTCTTTAGGCTACTCAATATGTCATCGCCTATCTTGTCTGCAAGCGCCTGCCCTAATTTAGACAGATCGGTATTCCAGGGATCGAAAAGGCTGCCCAGGCCAGTCCCTGTGATCGAGGCTTCGTCCACGGGTTGACCCGCTCTATCTTCGTCGTCACCTTCATCATTGGAAATGTCGAGACCCTGAATTAGCCGCCATTGCTTCATATCAGGGGCATCTGGATCGGAACCGAAGTAGGGAGTCAGGTACTTGCCTAACGGCGGGTACGTCTCCGCGGCTCGCATTGCCACAGGTATCCACGGTTCGCTGTCCTTTTCGAATAGCTTCTGCTGAATCACTCGCGACAGGTACTCTTGATCTTCGGTCGACTGGGTTTCGAGCTTCTCGATCAACCAGGGAACGTCCTCGGGTAGAAGAAAACGACTTGAGCGGACGCCGGTATCAACGTCATAGTTCGTGCTCTTGCTGTACTCCATCCAGGCCACCATGAGCAGCTTGCGGTCATCAACATTCGTCCTCAAGTGGGGTACCAGTCCAGGAGCACCCCAGGCGAGACTGCTGCTCCCGAGCAGCCTAGCCAACTCCATGGAACACTCAGGCAAGTACGGTAACGCTGAGGAGGCGACAAGCTGCAGCAGTTCCCTCATATCCGCGGTAACTGTGCGGGTTGTCGACTCGATTTGGCTAGCCCAGAGTAGCGCAGTTTTCACATCGTCAGGCGCGTCCAGGTGGAGAGACTTGCCCAGTTCGGTGATGAACCTCCAGTAGCTGCCAAAGTACAGTCGCTCGTCGCGGGCGGTCAGAGCCTGGAATAGCTGTGCAACGGTGATGTGATTGGGCCAGAGAGCTCGTAGGACAATACCCTTGAGCTCGTTGCCTTCATCACTGTCCTGGTGGGCCAAGGCCAGCGGCATCAGTTTCAGCAGAACTGAGGTGCCACCACCATCAACCGCAGCTCTGGCAGCAATCCGACGTAGATCAGTACGCTCCGTATCATCCAAAGCAACATTGGCGAGAGAATCCGCTAGCTCCGGAAGACGGCAATCTCTCGCGATTTCGAGGGCTAGCCTGCGTACCTCGTGCTTCTCAAGATGGTTCTCGATGAAGGGCCTGAGCTGCTGAGAGAGACCTCCGTGGTTGAGAGAACTGTACACTCCTCGGATCGCGAACCTATCAACTTCTGATGGGTTGTCTTCGCCAGCGAGCCGAAGCATGGACGCCACCACATGCGGTTTGAGGTCCTCTGGCATGGATTTCCCGGGAATATCGAGCAGCGCCTCAGGATCCATCTCAATCAAGGCATCACGGACACCGCTGTTCATTTGTGCCAGCCATAAGGCGGTCCCTCTGAGCTGGGGAATCAGGCGCCCCACTGGATGGAATAGGATGTCACGCAGCTGGGCAGGAGGGGTCCCGTGCTCCAAGAGATAGCTAGCAGCTAGGAAGTCTCCATGGCTCTCATGTATCCAGCGCATGTGCTCATAAGGGCCTGCAGAGAAGAGGGCCGTCCTCAGGACCAGGCGCACATCCGACTCGGTTACAAAGTGGCGATTGCCACCTACGGTTTCATATCCACCTGCGGAATCAGACGGTGAGAGATCAATAGGGTTGTCCCAGGGATTGCTCGTCAGCCGAAATAGGCGTCTGCCGGTCAACCTCGACAAGGCCGCCATGCGACGGGATATTGCGAGACGCTGCGACGCATCCAGCCCTGCCATCTCAGGGTCGTCATGGTTAGACGCGCTTGCTAGTCTCCATGACGATTTCTCGTACAGGCTTAGACTACTGGACGGCAGCGTGCCCTCATCTTTGTAGAGGACTATGAGATCCTGAAGAAGCATAGGCACTTGGGCGAGAGGATATACACGACGGGTGTGAAGCGCCGCCATGAAAGCCGAGGGGTCGATATCATTCTGAAAGACCGCCATCTTAATATCGTCTTCTGACAGCAGCCCTAACCGATAGACCCGTACTTCGCCGGCCTGACTCCAGAGTCGGTCCAGTTCATCCAAGAGATCGCGGGGCACTTCGGCGGCCTTACACACCCACCTTAGCAGGAGCCGCTCCCGGGGAACATTGATCAGCCTCTCGACTATCGCCTTCACCGCCGCTCTCGGTCCTGGACGCATCTGGCATTCGTCAAGGCTGTCTAGGTACAGATGCAGGCGGTCATTGCCTTGTATCCAACTCGCAAACCAGGGCTTGTCAAAGATGTCTCTGTCAAGGTCATCCCTGGTCTGTACCGACAGCAGGTCCACAACATGCGCAACTTGGCCAGCATTGCGAGCACGCTCGGCGATGTCTCTGACAGTTGTGGTCTTGCCCGCGCCGGGTTCTCCCACAAGGACTAAGCAGGGGGTACCGCTAATGGAATCGAAGGACAAAGCCCCTTCGGCATCGACGGCGGACGAACCAGCCGCTTTCGCCGAACGGGGAGTCGCAACGGGCTCCCAAAGCCTTTTCCAGGGATAGTGAGCTGACAAGATATGCAGACCTCCCGCTACACATGTTCAGAGGATGGGAGCGGATATCTCTAGGATCGCTACCATTATGGTCCAATGGGACGGTCCGCATTTGGCGGACCTGTGCTACTGCATCCGCATGGCACGTGTTTCCCTTGTCTGTGCCGTCGAGTGCAGACCACGGGTTGGAGGCAGTCACCTACAATCTAGTCAGGTTAACGCGAGACATGCCTATCGCTCGGCTCGCCCTCGCTGCTCTGTGTAAATCGTCAAGCCTCCAGAAAGGCTACAGCTCTCTGCCGTATTCTCGCCAGAGCCTTAGAAACCGGGCTGTGGTTGGCGTAGCCAAGGATGCGACTGATCTCACCTACCGCAGTCACCCCATTCCGCAAGAGCACGACAATCCGACGCTCCTTGACGTCCAGGAGCGCCAGGAAGTCCTCCCACAGAAGGCTCTCGTGTACCTCGGACTCGGGACCCTGGACGGGGACGGTATCAGGAATCTCTATGAAAACGACCTTCGTCTTGCTTCGGTTGTGGTTGAGCTTGCGCTCGAAGTCGGCTCTAGCGTGAGACCAGCGGCTTGAGAAGTCCTCCTGCACGTGGCCACTGCGGATGGCATCCAGCACAGCTCGCAGCCTTCCCCGACCGTCGGCGATTTCCACCATCTGCCGCGTGGCTTCGAGCGCCTCGTCTTCTCCCATCCAGGCATACCCACCATAGTACGGTCGGGCAATCCTTACTCCTTCGGGCATCCGGCTTTGTGCTTCCCTGATCCTACGTGCCTGCTCATCGTTCTCAACAGGCACTCTTCCCAGGGCTCGCAGTCGATTCTCGACGACCTGGTACGCGTACGGGAGCCAGTAGTCCAGATTATGAGCCAGAACCCTGATGGGATCCTCAGAACTGAAAGCATCCAGCCTGGAACCCGGATGGAGAAGCGGCCAGAGATGCGAGGCGAAAGCCCGGGAGAAGCGGTCATCAAAATCGGACGGCAGGATGCGGTCGATCATACCCATCGGGCTGTAGGTTGGCCAGTTGCCCCTCTCAAGAAGGGGAAGGCCAAAGCGTTCGAGGGTACGCCGCGGGATCAGATGGTAGAGAGGAGCGTAGGCTGGATAATGATGGCGGCTGGTGAGAGGTAGGAGGTATATGTTCTTTTCGTAGTGGTCATCCACCCATTCGAGCCCGGGCGGCATCTCAAGGCTCTCGATCTCGTGCCGCAGATCTGCCGCCTCCCAGGCCATGTTCCAGTTAGTAATGGCCGCCCACAGATCCAGTCGCCCTGCAGTCTCTGGCCGGTTCATCGGGACATAGACGTACTCAGGAGGTTTCGGTGATTCGGGCTCGGGGGTAAACTGGTACATGAAGCCCGATGAGATGCCGCGCAGGGCGGGGAATGCCTCGGGTCCAAGATCGTCCTTGTGCGCCAGGAACATCTCGGCAAGTTCCTCTCGCGAGGGGATTTCGGTTTCGCTGGTCATAGTGCCTCCTGCAGTTCTCTTTGAAGAGAACACGACACTTCCCTGGCTTTTCGTTCCGCTAGAGTCACAAGATTACTCACCATGGAACCGTCGGTCTTCGAGATCAGTTTGGTGAGTGCATAGTGGGGGATATCGGTGCCCCTTGCGCTGGAATACCGGATGAGAGGAAGAGTGTGTGATGTCTATCCATAGTGAGCATTCGTCCTACCGTGAGAAGCTCCTTGAACACATCTTCATCGGCGAGATACTAAAGTACCTGTGGTCCCGGGGCGTGGTGGACGTCGAATTCCTGCGCCCCGAAGTCGATAACGGCGGGTACGACCTCGTCATCGCGTATAAGAACGTCACCCGCTATATCCAGCTCAAGGCGACTCATAACGAATCGAAGGTCAGGGAACAGATGGTCAACCTCCGCCTGATGGACAAGCCGAGCGGGTGCGTCGTCTGGGTAGTCTTCAACCCGAACGACCTCGCGTTGGAAACCTTCTTCTGGTTCGGGGGCGGGCCAGGAGAGCGGCTTCCTGACATCACAGGTTTTCCCGTAGCCACCCACACCAAAGGCAATGCCCAGGGCACGAAGACGGCTCGGCCCAACATTCGCGTGCTGAGCATCTCGAAGTTCAAGAAGTTAACCTCGGTTGGCGAGTTGGTGGAGCAACTGTTCGGTACTCTTCCTTGTCGCCAACCGCCCGTTATAGATGGTGAAGCCACCGATGAGGAATAGCTCTTAGCGCGAGCTGGCGAGCAGTCACCTGCCCGACTTCACGTTGTAATCCTTGACCACGATCCCTTCCTTGGCTGCGCCTTTCACCGTCTCCGGCATCCAGTATCGGCCTTCGAGCTTGCCGAAGAGCTTACCGCGGCCGTAAGAGTCGCCGTAATGGGCGAAATGTCCGCGGCAGATATGGAGGGCCTTCCTGAGGCCGGTCTCCTCGATTTGGCCCTCGGTCCTCAGGACCTGCCTCATGGGCTCGATTTGGAGCGTGTGATAGCGAATGAGGGGTTTCTTGCCGCGCTTGACCCTGGCACGATTGAGCTTCTCCGGAGGATCGTTGCCCACAAGCGTCACGTTCTTGCAGTGGAGGAACGAGATAGCAAGGAGTGCCGGCATCAGCAGGGGAAGTCCGTTCCGCTCAGCGAGGTGCTGCTGCTCCCATAGCGTTTCTTGCCCGTCCGGCACGTCTACGTGCGTCTCGATGAGGCTACCGTCGGGGGCTACAGTCATCGCGTAGCGGGAGTGTTCGAGGAACCGTCGCCACGGCTCTATCCTCACCGCAGGATCCCTGAATTCGGTGATAGCGTCAGCAGTCACGAGCCAACGCGCTCTCGCATAGTCGTCACCCCACATCTCGGTATCGATTGGACCGCTCACGGCGTCCCGCTCAATCGCAGAGAAGGCTATTCCCCAGGTGTCGAAGACCTTGTCCTTCGAAGGGGGCGTGTTCCACTCTATGAAGAAACTGGCAAACGGCGGGGCCGCGTTGGGGATGTCTCGCAGACGGTACTTCTTGCCGTCACCCTCCCTGACTCCCCAGTACCATTCGGCGACGTTGTCGATAACCAGCACCTCGGCGTCCTGCAGCCGCTTCTGCAGCTGATCGAGGTAGCTGTCCTTCTCGAAGTGGATATCAGGGTCCATGACGAAGCGGTCATACAGTCTGCTCATCTCGCTTCCCCCTGCCGGTTGATCGCGTGTTCGGCTCCAATCTCAGCTCCGATGACTTCCGCCTAGAGTCGCCCGGCAGGCGTAGCCGATTTCCATTCGTAATACATGCGCAGGTCGTCGGCCCTGGGGTGATTGGATTCGTAGCACAGCTCCTTCCAGGTCAAGACCCCCACCATCACCCTGGGTAGGTCGCCCACGGCGCAAGTGTTCGCTGTCGCAACCAATCTCTTTAGAATCCGGTCGACGAGCCTCTCGTCCCGCACAACCATCAGGGCCAACAACAATCGGTCAGGTCCGTAGACCCGCTCCGCCCACTGCAAGAACTCGCATCGGAGCTGCATCTGGGTCTTGTCTTTCTCCTTGCCCTGGCCTTTCGCCTCGGAAGACTTCCACTTGGACTCGCCGAACACGAGCACGCGGTCGCCGTCCAGGATGAAGTCGAGCTCGGGTCCGTTGAGTCCGTGAGTGTCGGGATGCGGTGTTCGGCGCCAGAGGTCCACCGAGCACCAGCTGTTCGTCAGGACCATAGTGGGCTGGAACGCACCCTGGAGCCGCCCCTTAGCAATCAGATACTCCAGGACCCAATTGAGGAAATCCACCCGGGCGTCCACCGGCGCAGAAGCTAGGGTTCCAAAGACGCTCCAGGTAATCGCGTCTTCGCTGTTTATCGACTGGAGATTGGTGTAATAGCCCAGATTCCGCGTCAGGATCTCACGCTCGTCCTTGTCGAAGGCCCAAATCCTGTCGCCGTGAAAGAGCTTCTGCGTGATTGCCGGCGGTGGCCATGGAACCGACGGATCGCGAAACAGGTTTTCGCGGTAGTCGGCCAGAGCCATGACCTGGCTGCCCCTGCTCCACGCGACTTCGACCAGTCCCCCACCGTGCCACGCTGGCACCATGCGCTTAAGTGAGGCCATGTACACCTCCGTCTCTCCGCTTAGAGGCGTTACTATTCAGGGGTGAAGATGTCCACCGAGTCGTCCACAGTCGCCTCGGCATGCCGGTCGAGAAGATCACACAGCCGACTGGATATCCGCTGGGATAGGCCCAAGAGAGACTGGTAGTCGCTTTCGGCGGGGCAGGTCGTGTGACCTCGCTTGCGGAAGAAGCGATACGATTCAGTCCCATCTCCTTCGGCAAGCTCGACGCGGAAGCGGTCATCGTCGTAGAAGACTCCTTCCCCGCCACACCCGCCGCGCAGTTCCTTGGGCACCTCGGCGTCCTCTATATCCAGAACCTCTTCCTTGAGGTACCAGGCCATGTCGACCAGGCGGGTCAGGACCACTCGCAGCAACTCGATGTCGCGATCTCCGTTTCGGCCAGGGGTAGGGTCGTACCATGTACCCGTCTGTGTATCCTTGATCGCAAAGAGGAACCGCCTGTGCTGGTGAATGACGATCAAGTCGTCGCTCTCGACGATTGACCTGGCCCGTGCGCTCTCTTCGCTCTCGAACCAGACCGGCACGCCCGTGGTCGCCTTAGCTTTCCTCTCAAGGACCAGCCTCTTGGCTGTCTCGAACGTTCCATGCCTGCTGCAGAGCCATATCTCGGCACTCATGCCGTCAAAGTGCCAGATGCAAACGGTTGAGTCAGTAGTCTTGCCGCAGACCTCGCAACGCTTCCTGGTGCCGTAGCTGGTGCTGTTATGTCCACAGCCCTTGTGTCGTACGTCAGCGATGACTATCCCTTCCCTACTCTCGTACCAATCATCAATTGGGTGGATCGGCAGGATAACCTCGCCGCAGATGGTGCACAGCCGCGGTCCAGTCTCCCAGCGTGCCAGGGCCTCGTGTTGCAACCGACGCCGCTCGGCGAACTCATCGCGATGCACGAGCTCGTGATATCGCCACTTCAGGCGCCGAAACCGGGAGGCGGCTAGCGGATTGGTTCTCAGGATGCGGCCGCGCTCAATCTCGACCAGGTCCTGCCACATCTTCTCCTCTTGCTTTCGGCGAGCCGGTGGCCACTCTGCTCGGGTCTTCTCCAAAGGGCGGACTATGTTCACGAAAACCACGGGGCGCCCGAACTGGGTTCCAAAGTGCCCGATGATCCCCCACGCGGTCCCGTCTTCGTCGATGCAAGTGCCCGCGCCGACCTGGTCAGGGCTGGTCATCTCGAACGCATGGTCGAGGCGGTCATATGTCCTGGCTAGCGCCCCTGGATACACTAAAGAAAGCTCCCAATCATGTCCGCGAACAACAAGTCCTCAATCGCTTCCTGGTAGGCCCACAGACGAGACTGGCCCATCAGCTCCACTAGTTCGGGGAAGCGGTCCCTCAGCGCCTCTAGCTGCCCGAGTCTCTCAGGCTCAGCTTCTTCTCCGTCTTCCATTCGCGCTCTCAGGTATGTTGCTGCGTCCATTCTCCAGAGGCAGAAGTGGTCGGGATATCGCCGCCCAATCACATCCGCGATTCGTAGCCCGTCCAGATCGAAGTCCCCGCTGTAGAAGAACTGACACGAGGTATTCTCTGCCAGCAGGTCCAGAAGCCGCCAGACAGCTCGGTTTACCTGGCCGGAGGTGCAGATCACGGTGGGGACAGTCGCCCCATTAGAGGCCGCCCGCTCAAGGAGTGACACGATGTCATCGAAGACCCCTCTATTCTCGATAAGGTAGACTCTGTCCCCGTTGGCACTGACGCCTGACCAGGACAACAGCCTCCTCAGGTCCACGGGGAGCTCGGAAGGGCCCACGGCCGCTATGACTGGGTCGAGTGCGCCGTCATTCCTCATGGCCTTGCCAAGGTTGAAGACCGAGACTATCGCGGACGAGAGGTCGACCAGGATGCAAGCTCTATCCAGGAGAGCATGCCTGAGCGGAGCAGATGGCCAGCTAACAGAACCGGGAGGCGTCTCGCCCGCCTCGCCCAACAGATCCAGGAGCGCGTAGGTGAGCAGGAACCCGCCTTCTTCCTTAGGGTCAAGGGCGTGAGGGTTAGCCAGGACCTCGTTCGCCAGCACCGTGAGGGGCCTGGGTTCGCGGAATGGCACCTGGTCGACGACCCTGGCGACTCCTAAGAGAATGCGACGGCGTTCCGCCATCTCGGCTGGATCCAGGCGGACGACGCGCCCTAGCACCCAGTCTCTGCCGTGCGCTCCGAAATCAAGCCATCTTCGAGCGGGACTCTCGGGCGAGAAGGAGTCGGACACCTCGCGAACCAAATCTTTCCACTGTTGACGGATCTCCCGGCGTTCTGCCTTGGAGGCGAGCCGTGCGGCCTTCAGATTACGTGGTGGCTCTCCGTAATAGGCGCTGAGCATCTCTTCCAGGCTGCACTCATATCCGCCGTCTCGCAACCAGGCGTCGACATCTCTCAGGCGAAGACGAATCGGGCCTGGCCTGATTTCTCCCCATCTCATCGTGGCCACGCCCCTTAGCTCCGTAGCGTTGGGCTCAGCTATCACTACTTCGCCAAGGGCGCCCCCGTTCTTCTCGTATCGCGCCCTTATGCAGTCCACGACCCGACCGAGATCGTTCTGGCGAAAGAAGCCTGCGGCCTTCTCAGGACTACCCATGCTCAGTTTCGCCCGTTCTTCAGGCAGTCCTCATCCAGAGGGACGGCCCGTCCCTTTTGATACATGAATGGGACAGCATAGGCCAGATTCCGGCCCTTCACGTTGAACATCGTCCAGTCCGCACAGGCCGGAAGCTCCGTCCTGCCCGCCCCTGTTATCACGGGACTCGCCATGATCCATTGAAAGCCGAGCTTCACGCAGAAGCCCAGCATCCTCTGTATGTTTTCTGGGCTTACCTTCACCCACGCCTCGTCGATAGCAATGAGCCTCGGTGCCCAACTCGCAGCTCCGTCATACAGAGAAGAGGCGGCGGCCAGCAGCGGAACGTAAAGGGCAAAGAGCTGCTCGCCCACGCTACGCTCTTTCAGCTTCTTGCTGTCGAGCTTCGTGCTCTCTTCCATGCCTGGGGCCTTCATATACAGGTTCAGGCTGGTCCACACGCGGTAGTCGAAACTGCGCTTCAAGAGCTCGGTGAAGGACGGACCGTCGGGTTTCTTCTCGGAGGTCTCGAACGCCAGTTGAATGGTGCGGCGCAAGGCCTCCTTTACCTCGCTTCGCTTGTCGACGGGCAGGGCCGCAACCTCTCCCCTGAACAAGTTGAAGTAGTTGGAGATAGGGATGGACGGCTCCTTGTGGGCTTCGAGCTTGAGTTCGTAGTAGTCGCTTCCAAGCGGGGTCTCGGCCAGGACGCCATTCATCTTCGCAATGAGTTCGTCGGCTTCCTGGATCGCCCGCCTGATCTCGGTCCAGCCTCGCTCCTCGAAGATCTCTCTAAACAGGGACTCCTCGCGCTCGCTCACGAGGCGGCGGTTGTTCGCAGCCTCGTCCGCCAGATCCTGCAAGAGGAGGTCAAGAGTGGCCTCCCGCTCCCCTGCCATGATGACCGAGATCCTGTCGCCCCGGCTGCTCCCAAGACGAAGCTCGTACTCGTTGAGAGTGCCGCTGGCCAGCTCGCCGAAGAGCGATGCCCGCTTGTTCCGCTGTTCGTTGAGGGCGCTTTCCAGTTCCTTGCGGGTGGAGGGCTCGACCACGCTGCAAAGCCGACGGGCCTTCTCCAGGGTGGGCTCATCCTCACCGGGAAGGACGTCGGAATTGAGGCTGAGGAACTCACCCAGGTCGTTGCACCTGGAGCCGAGCAGCGACTCCGCGCCGTCGCGCTCGTCCTCTGCCTTCTTCAGGTCACGTCGAGCCTGGCCCAAGATCTCCTCGGCGCGTACCTCATTCTCTCTCTTCGACTCGATCTCGGCCTTGAGGCTCTCCTCCTGACCCTTGTAGTTGGCAAGAGCTTTCCTGAAAGCCCCGAGCTCCCCAGATGTCAGCTGACTCTCCACCTGCGCGAGCTTTTTGCCGAGATCGTTCAGGGATCTCTCGGCATTACTCAAGTCCGTCCGTGCCTGGGCCATCTGAGATCGAAGCTCGGATGCGCTCTCCTCGCCTTCCTGGAAAGCCCTCCACTTATCGTGCATGCTGTTCAGAATATAGGCGAGGGTGCCAAGTGCCCCCTCTATTGTCCGGCAGGCATCCTGGGACCGACGGACCAGAGCTTCGTTGGGCTCGGTCTCACCCAGGATCGTCATCGAGGCCGAGACGGCGGCCTGGATGGCTCGTCTCTTCTCACCTACCCGAGCCAAGTGCTCGGCCGCCTCGCGAAGTCCTGTCTGGGCGGCTTCCTTTCGAGTGGCGGCATGGCCCACGCGATATGCTGCCTTATCCAAGGACTTCTCAGCCACGGCGGCTTCGACGGCTCGTACCGCAGACGCTACGGACTCGATCTCGGCCTTCAGCTTTTCGTGAGACTGGGCCAACTTGCCCACTCGCTCCTTGAGTTCGCCGATTACCCTCTCGATCTCCCGAATGCGGCGCTCCCGTGCCGCCTGGCGGTTCGCCACGCCGATGAACCCTTCGGCATCTCCGTCCCCGCCGTGTCCGCGAAGCACTCCATGGCGCCAGCCGTTCTCAGGGTGGATGGCCGGCCCAAGCTGGCCTGCGGCAACGTCTGCGCTGATCGATCTGAGGGCCCTCTCAGCGACCGAGTGCCAGGCCGCGTCCTCCACGGAGTCATCGACGACAAGGAATCGGCCAAATGCGGAGTCCGCCGAGGCCTTAGCCATGTCCAGGTCCCAGAACAGATCTGCAAGACCTCGCTCGGCCAAGAGGCCCTGCGCACGTCCCTCATCGCCCCTCCGGAACAGAAGGGCATCTAGAAGGCCCGAGTCGGCGAGCATCCTCTCGATACCGCCCTGTTCCGTGCCGCTAACACCAGGAGCGAAGTCGATGAGCCGGTATAGAGGTATGCCTTCGATATGGGCCTCACCCAGGACCTTGCGAGCCGTTTCCCTTCGACCGAGCCCTCTGGGATTTGCCTCAGGCCTCTCCCGCTCCTCTGCGAGCTTGCGGGCGTGAGTTAGCTCCTGATCCTGAAGGCCGCCGATTTCTCGGTTGAGGTCCTCGATCTCCTGGTCGATGCGCTTTCTCTCTGCGCCGAGGACGGAACGCAGGCTCCCGAGTACCGTGTCGAGCTCGCCGATGCTCTGGCTCTCTACCGTGTTCACCAGAGCAGTCCATGCGTTCCCACCAACGCTGGCAAGGAGCGGGTGCTCCCTGCAGGCCCGGGCAACGTCTCCAGACACCTTCGCCCACAGGGTCCGCAGTCCAGCTTCCTCGCTATCTAGCTCCGCGCTGGCCCGCTTCAGCTCTCCAGCACGCTGGCGGCGAACACCCTCTGCCGTTTCTTCTTCGGTGGTGGTACGGGTGAGCTCGCGGTGCTGGCGATCCAACTCCTCCAGCTGCGCGTTACGCAGCTTCAGAAGCGGCTGGATGAGGGCACCAGGATCGGGGAGCGCCGGCTCCACCTCTTCCTCGATATGGCAACCGTCAAGGGCAACTGCGGCGTGACCGGCGATCTCCTGGACCTCTGTCCAGCGACCCTGCTTCCCCAGGGTGTCGATGTCCCCTAGCTTTCCTTTGGCGTCCTGCCCCGAGTGCCTCCATTCGTTTCTCAGCTTCTGGCTTGCCTCGACGAGTTGCTTCTCCCGAGCTTCGTGGGACTGGACGGTAGTCTTTCTGGCCGCCGCGGTGTCTCTCGCCGACTGCCACTCGCGCCGCATGGTTTCGAGGCGCTCAACCATTTCTTTCGCGTCCCGTGCCAGGGGGCTGACCTCCATCTCGGCCAGCTTGTTCACGAGGTAGCCACGACGGAATCTCATCCCCTCAAGCTCGCTACTCAGGGCGAGAAGCACCTTTTCGGCGAGTCCAGCCTGCCGGTCTGCCTCGGAAATGGCGCTTTTCTTCTCGTCAAGCGCCATTTCCGCCTCTCGAACCGGCAAGGCCTCGCGTCTGGCTCTGGCACGAGCCAGCTCCAGATCTGAGTTCCTCAGGTTGCGGCACGCCCGAAGGCGCTCGTTGATCTCGCGTTCGCGATCCTTCGCCTCGCGAAAGAAGATGAAAGCATCGGCCGTTCGCCTGGGCAAGTCCTCGGAAACCTGTGGGAGAGCCGTTCGTAGAAGCGCCTGAAGCTCGGAATGGTTGAGCTTGCGGGTGTTCAGGTCGGGATTCCTCAGGGTGAGGAGGATCTTCACGATGTTCGCCAAAGGAGCCCTGCTGGAGAAACCGAAAAGCTCCCGCGCCACTGCATCCTGGTAGTCCTCCGCTCTGTCGAATACGACGCCGTAACTCCTGGAGCCGACGAGCTCACGAAACTCACCCGCGTCCATCACCTTTCGCCTTCCCGTGCCATCGGGCGCCGAGACGATGGGGATGTGGAAGCCGGGTCCGTTTCCGAGACGGTGGTCGGTATTGATCACGAAGCGGTAGGTCGTGAGGCTCCCGCTCTTTCCTACCAGGCAGAACCCGACGGTGATGAACAGCGGCTTCACCTTACCGTCCGGCAGGACCCGGTCCTGGAAGTTCCCCTCCCAGGCGAACTCCATCGCGGCGTAAGCCGTACGCTCCCTGGCATTGCCAAATACGTAGTAGGAGAGCTTCTTCTCGGTGCCGCCCTGGGTGTCCAACCTCTCGGGACGCACCACGCCGTCAAGCATGCTGGGGATGGTTATGCCGATGGTGCTGGACTTGCCGGCGCCGTTTCCGCCGCGAAGAAAACCGAGCCCGCAGGGAAAGACCATCTCCTGATACCCGAAGTACCAGTAGTTCGCGAAGATAATCCGCCGGAGGCGGTACCCAGAGGCCCCGGCCTGATCGCGACCCAGCCGTCCGGCTATGGCGTCAAGACCCCTGTCCGTCCAGTCGAAGCCGAGTAATTCCTGTACCATATCGCCTCCACTTCCAGCCGGTTTTGATGGGAACGCTCCCCGCTCTACTCCGCACCCACTGCGTCGGTGGTCTCGACCAGTTGGTCCTCATCGTCGCTCTCCACGTAAGTGATCGAGTAGATAGGGGCAACCGGAGTGAAGAGGACCCTCCGCGCCTGGTCCGGGCCCCGAAGCAGGCCGGCTCTTCGCAATTCCGGATAAACCGTGCGGATGAGATACTGGCTGGGGCCCTGCTGAGCTGCGGCCTCGGCGCCTTCCGCCCAGAACCCTCCACACTTGTCTACCACCTCTCGGAAAGCCCGCACGACCGCCTCGTGGGAAACGACGACACAGCCGTCCTCGTCGGGGGAAGGAGAGCCGTGGGCCGGCTCCTCGACCAGTGTCCTGATGCACTCGCACAGAAGGAGTGCTGCCTGCCCGCTGGTAGTCGTGTAGGGATTTAAGAGCGGAGTTGCCCGCTCGTCATCCTCGCCTTCGGCTGTCCTGACGAGACGAGCGTAGTTGTGGGAGTGATCCAGGGAGAGACCGAACAGGCTGCTCGCCTCGCGAGAGACCTCATCGCGGAAGTCCTCGTCGTCAAGGAGCGAGATCGCCTCCGGGTCATCCAGGCGGAGGAGGACGGGACCGACGAGTAGGGAGCGCCACAGTCGGGCGGCGGCATCGATCTCCTCGCTTTCGGCTAGTGGCGCCACGAGGCTGCGAGGATCAGGCCTCATCTCCTGCACGCGGCTTGCTGCCCCGAGGTCTACTCGCGACGTAAGGGAGGTCGCAACGTCCGTGAAGGTGATGAGGGCATCGAGTACGTCTTCATCATTTCCCGGCTTCCCGGCTGTTTCCTCATCACCGATCTTCACGGCTCCGAGATATTCAAGTGCCCGCAGCGCCCGCATAAGGCTGCTGTGCTCCCGTCTGTTACCGGCGAAGTCGATGATCCTCCCTTCCTCCCTGGCATTGGCCGCGGTCGCCAGCTGGTTCTTGAGACGGCTGAGCTCCACCTGCCTGTGGATATTGCGCTCCAGGGCAAGAGGGGTTCGGGCATACCAGAGAAGGTACACGAAGAAGGCGTAGTCTCTCGGGGAGGTGAATGCATCTTTCGCTCGCCAGCCGTCCCAGACACCACTGGGAATGCGAGCGGGGCGCCGGACCAGCCGGATTACCCCTGAGCGCAAGTTGTGCTCGATCTTCCACCCCGTATGTTCTCGGTGCCAATGCGCGACGCGATCTTTGTGCTCCAGCACCACGCTGTAGCCGGTTGTCTTGCCCGTGAGAAACGGCAGGGTAAGCAGCAGCCGGTGAGCACGCCGGACGTCCGTGTCGCTCTGAGCTGCTCTACGCTGTTTCTTGGGCCGTAGGACCCTAGAGCCTATCGGCATCTGCTCTCTCCGCGTCGACGGTTGGCACGCGCTGGAACGCGAAGGCCGGCAGCCAGCAGTTGCTGCCGTTCTCCGAGCTCACGTGGACGATGTGCTGTTCATCGGGGTTCAGGAGACAGATCGTGCCGCCGTCTTCTTGATCCGCGTGGTGTTTCGAGCTCTCCATGCAGGCGCTCAGTATCTCCCCCAGGACGAGGATGTCGTCGTCGTCGCGCAACAGAGTCGACGTCACTTCCCGCACCTCGCCGTCCCCGAACACGTGGCGAATTCTCGCCAGGCGCTGGGCCTTCCTGGCTTTCTCGGCAGCGAAGTCGGCGAGAAGCGCCTCATCATCGTCCTGGACCGAAAGCCCCTCGTCCGAGCTGCCCGTGCTCCCCCGCCGCGGGCTTCTTAGCTCCAAGGGGCGCGGCGGCTCGCCCGCCCACGGATCGGCATCGACGGGGACATAAGCGGTGAGGCTCTCGGCGATCACTCTAGGAGGCGCCTGTCCAAGGGCAATCGAGACGGCCTGGGCGGCGCTCTCCTGGTCATTCATCGCGAGAAGACTCTTGGCAAAAGCCTCTAGCTCCGCAAGAAAGCCCTTGTCCATACGGGCGGTCGCCGAGATCGCCCGAGCGATCTCCAGGAGCATGGAAACCTCTCGCGAGGCCGTCCTGCGGAAGGATTCCAGCCAGCGCAGGCCCCATACCCAGTTGGTGACTGCTGCAATGGTCTCGTCGGTGAGCTGAGTGAGCTTCTCCTCATCCGGGCCCATGAGCAGGTTGGTGGATACGTATTCGATCAGGGCCAGGCGAACACGCTCGAAATAGCCGCGTTTCTTCCAGACCGTGAAGAGCTCTTCCATACGCACGCAAGCGTTGTCGATCACGCCGAGGTAGCTCTCTATGTAGTTGACCAGAAGCCGCTTGTGTTCATCGTATCCCTCTACGTCGATTCCGGATATCTTCTGACGGGAAGACGCCAGCTTGCCCATGAAGTCCCGGGTGTCTTGCTGGATCAGGCTCGATTGTCGGGCGGCGAGGCGCCAGGTCTCAGCTAGCTCACCCTCACGCACGCCCTTCGCCTTGCCCTTCAGGATGTCGTCGACTCGAAGGAGGGACTCCAGGAGTTGATCGACCTCGGTTCGACTAAGAGCCCCCGTGGACCAGGTGCTCTGCTCGATATCCAGGAACGTCTCCTCGATGCGCAGCGCCTCTTTCCTTGCCCCATAAGCGGGGACAGGGTCGGCAAGACTGGCCCTGCTCTCGCGTTCATGGAACACGTCCAGGTTAATCGTGAGGTTTCCGTATTCCTCGGAGGCAAGGGCGGCGAGGTCCGCCCTGCACTGTTCGGGGGTGTAGCTATCGTCGAAGTCGCCGTAGATCCGCGACCATACGTCTTCAAGGCGGAGCTCGTCCCGATAGTGGAAGGCATGGAACTCATGGAAGACGCGCATGATCGCCTGGTATCGATCCACGGTGTCGATCTTGAGGCTTGGACTGAGGTAGTGGTAGAACCGGCGCACGTCCTCCCTGCCTCGCAGAGGAACCCTTCCCTGCGTGGCAGAACCCTCCGCCGAAGACTTCTCCACACCAGACATTCCATACCCCCGCCAAGAGTCAGCGCCAGGTTGCTTCCTGGGACGATCTGAGTTCGTGAGTTAGCAAGTCTATTATTAGGCGCTGACTCTCCAAGTCGTGGCATCGTGGCCACGAGATTTCGACCCCACGAGAAAGTCTAGCCCGAAAGCGGTGGCGATCCGTCTAGGCGCCGTCCGACCGCAAGGTTACCCGTGAGCTCCCATTCACCTTCTCGATGTGATACCCGTTCGGGAAGGCCGAATGGAGCTCCTCTTGATGAGAAACGAAGATCACTCGGTCCAGCACGCCCTTCAGCTCCCTCAACTGATCTATCATGTCCTGGCGTCCCTGGGTGTCCAGGCTCCCGAACCCCTCGTCGACGATGACAGAACGAATTCGCCTGGATCCTCCTCCAGAGTACTGCCCGATTGCCAGAGCCAGGGCGACCGAAGTTCGGAACTTCTGGCTGCCAGACATGAAGTGAACGTCGATGGGCTCCTGTCCAGAAGAGAAGTCGGTCACCAGAATCTCCAGTTCGTCTCCGGTCTGAATCATCTCCAGCCTCAGGGTGCTGCCCGAGATCCTGGCGAGGAAATCGTTCGCCGCGTACCCGATTGCCTCCTGCGCCCCCTCGACCAGCCAGGATCGCAGGCCGTCCTTGCCGAATTCCTTGGCCAGGTACTTGTAGTCCTCGTACAGATTGGTTACCCGGTCTTCCTCCCTCTTCAGCTTCACCCGCTCCCCGTACCGGCTGGCAAGGGATCGCGCCTGGTTGTCCATCTCCTGCCACCTTCGCTGCCACGTCCTCACGTTAAGAGCAGCCTCGGCCATGCGTTCTTCGGCCTGGTCCACTGCTACGCGGTCTTCCTCGGGGATCGCCGCTATCTCCCCCTCCAGGCGAGCGAGCTCCTGAGGCTGCTCCCTAAGGTCGCGCCGAGCCTCTTCAAGACGGACCTTGCGCCCGGTGGACTCGGACAGTTCGCCGAGCCGCTCCCTCAGGACTTCTAGGTCTCCCTCGCCTACGCTCGCGGCGTTCGGCCAGGAAGCGGCAAGGCTGGATGTGAGAGCTGAGGCCGCGCTCTCCAGCTCGCGGGCGTCCCTCGTCGCTCCATCCGCCTGGTCGAGGAGCTCTTGCTTTGCCCTACTGGCCTCTTCCGCCACCTCACACGCACTCCTAGCCGCCTTCGAGACCTCGGTAGCCGTGCGTTCCGCATCTTCTTCGGCCCGAGCCAGGTCGGCCGCCCTAACAAGCGCCACTTGATGGCGAGGCACGGCCGCGGTGAGATCCTCGCCAGGAAACCGAGACTTCAGCTCTTCTTCCTGGAGGGTCCAACCCTGCAGCTGAGTCTCCAAGAGGTCGACACGGCTAAGAAGAAGGTCAAGCTGCTCCTTGCTCTTCCGTGACGGACCGAGGTCGGATGCCAGGGCCGCGGTGCGAGACAAATCGTCTGGGCCGGGATAACTGTCCGCGGCAGCGGCGCTTGTGTAGGGCTCCGGCAACCTTTCCAGGGCTGAGCGGATTAACTCGCGGGCTGCATCTAGCTTCTGCTGGTCCAGGTCGACCCGTCTTTCTATCCGTCCGAGGCTGCCAGCGAGGATGCCGAGCCGGTCCTCAGCATCCTTGGCCAGGGTCCCCGACTCGTCTGCGCTCCTGGAGAGCTCGTCTATCGCCGCGTCAAGTTCCCCTATGTGTCTAGCCAGGTCGTCCAGCCTTGCCGCTGCGTCGGCGATTTCCATCTGGATCTGGGCGGCCTCGATTCTCTGTCCGCAGCGGCTGCACGTGCTCTCGGTACTCGCATCCCTCCTGATCCGAAGCTCCTCATCGGCACGCGCATGGTCCGCCAACAGTCCCGCCCGGACGAGTCCCAGCCGCGAGGACTCTTCCCTCGCCTTCTTTTCCTCGGCTCTCAAGGCGCCGGCCCGCTCCTTGAGCTGCCCGCCCTCTTCGTTAAGTCCAGTTGCTTGTTCCGAGAGAGTGGTGGACTCTTCGGAAAGTGTGCGGGCGAGCGCCCGTTGCTCGGCGAGGACGTTGAGGTCGGGCAGGATCCTTGCCGCCTGCTCACACTCATCGAACCGTGCACGTACCTGATAGTGGGCTGCGAGCCGACCCCTGTACTCGTCGAGCCGTCCCCCTTCCTCCTCGCGGTTCCTGGCAAGGCCCAGCAGAGTCCTGCCGGCTTCCGCCGCCGGCCGAAGAGACTCGGCCCCCTGCCGAGCCTGTTGAGCGACCCTCCGAGCCTCTGAAAGAAGGAGCGCAGCCGACGCCTCCGCTAGAATCGCCTGGCTCTTCGCGGCAATAAGCTCTTCCAGATCAACCGCTCCAGCCTGGCCCATCAGACTCTCCGCCTCGGCCCGGGCAAGAGCCGCTCGTCGCCGGTAGTCGACCATTTGCTCCAGAACGGGCAGCGAGCTCTCTAGCCGGCAGTATTCCTCGTGCTCGCCGGTGATGGAGGCTTCATCACGAAGGACTTCTCGTGCGTTTGCAAGACGCCCCTGGATCTCCAAGAGGCTTCGGGAAAGGGACTCGAAGAGGGTCGCATTGCCGCGGGCCAGGTGTGCCCTTTCCGAGTCCGCCCTACTCGCCGCTAGAAGCCGCTTGGCCTCTCGCCTCTCGCCGTTTACCTGGATCAGGGCCTCGCAGCTCACGCCCTGGAAACGCCCGGGTTCTACGGAAAGCTCGTCCAGGCGATCCTTCTTCTTGCTCTGGTGGAATCTGGCCCTTTCCTCCAGCTTCTTGTAGACATCTAGATCGAGCAACTCAAGAAGGATGTCCTTCCTCTGCCCGGGTGTCGCCAGGGTGAAGCGGTCGGTGTTTCCCTGCTGCAGGAGTACCGAACTGGTAAAGGTCCTGTAGGTAAGTCCTACCGTCTTCTCTACCCACGCTTCCAGTTCCGCTTGGCTGCTCGTATTGGGGATCGGGATTCCCTCGCCGCACTCCTCCGGATCGATGCTCCAGGCCCCCCAGGTCTTCGTCGGCCTCGCGAGGAGCCTTCGGCCCCGGGAAGGGCGCCTGGACATGGTGCGCTCCACCCGATAGGCATGCTCCCCGGCTCTGAAATCGAGGGCGGCGCGGGTGAAGTCGCCGCGATGGCTCATAAGCCGTTCCTCGTGGATCCGGCCGCCCCTGTGTTCACCATATAGTACATAGGTCATCGCATCGAAGATGGCCGACTTGCCCGCGGCGTTGGGGCCCGTGATGGGCCAGAGGGTCTCCCCGCGGAAGTCGAGGACCGTCTTGTCCCGATAGCAGAGGAACCCTTCAAGCTCAATCCGCAAGGGCAGCATTTCGCACCTCTTCAACCAGTTCGTCGGCCAGGGCAAAGATCCTGTCTCGGCCGCTGCCCGGCTCCAGTTTCCTCGCCAGGTAAGCTCTAACCGTTGACGTCATGTCCAGAGGATCGGAGTCCAGCCGGCGGGCCACCGATGCTTCGGTGAGAGGCCGCTGGTCGAGACGGAAGTGCCTGGGAAATATTCGCCGGAGTTCAGCGACCATGGCCGAGATATTGTCCGCACCAGGGCGCCATGTGACGTCGAGATGCACCAGGGCTCGCTCGTGATCGGGGTACAGGGAAGCCATTTGGTCGATGTCATCGCCCGGGTTCACCCTGATGCTGTACATTGGGGTGACAGGAAGTGGCAGCAGAACCATGGAGTCGGCAACGCTGCCCCTGCCGATATCTACCATCACGCAGGACTTCTGGTCGTTGCGCTCCCCCAGGTCCATCCGGTCAGGGCTGCCAGAGTAGCGCACAGTGCTTCTAGCGCCGATCTCCTGCGCCTTGTGGATGTGGCCGAGGGCGACGTAGGACCAGGTCGGGATGTCTGAGGGCTCGACTGGAATATCGTCCTCCTCGTTCATCCTGTAAAGCGTGCTCGTCTCGGTGCCGCGAACGTAAACGTGAGAAACCAGGACAGAGGGAATGGCCGCGTCGACCTCGCCCCTGGCCTCCTCAATCTTCGATGCGAATGCCCGGGCAAGGAGCTGCCGTCGCTCCGCGGCCATCAGCCCCTTTACCTGGCTGTCGTTCTCGATGTACCTGCGGACGGTCGGGTACGGTGCCAGGGCAAACTGGACGAAAGAGTCAGTGCTAGGGTCCTCCAACCTTAAGATGCGCGGGCGGCCCACGAAATACAGGCGTCTGGCCGCCTCCGGCCCCGAGTAGGTCTGGACCATCTCCAGAAGCTGGAACATCTGCTCCTTGTCGTGGTTGCCCGAAAGGAGCAATACGCGCATTCCCCTGCGAAAGCACGGCGCGAGGCGACGAGCGAACTCCCTCATCAGCCCCGAGAGATTGTCGGTCGCATAGTCGTTGAAGACATCCCCCGCCACGACCAGGACGTCGACGCGGTTCTCCTCGCAGTGGGCTAGTATCGCCTCGATGGATCTCATCTGGTCCTGGGCCCGGTCGACCGTCCCAAGCCGGTCCCCGAGGTGCCAGTCAGCGGTGTGCAGAAGTCTCATTCCTCCCACTCCTCCCGGCTATCGAATCCCCCCGTGGACTGGGCCTTCGCGTCGTCTCTTCTCATGGCCCAGCACGGGTAGGGCATGCGGACCTGCATTGGCTCTCGGAAATTCACCTGATACACCAGCTTCTCGTTGGGCTGAAGGGCCGCGGCTCTCCTTTTGGGCCCCCTTCCTAGAAAGCTCCAGAGAGGCTGGTCGAGTTCCAGGGAGCCGGTCCTCCCCAGCACCCTGATGGAGCAGTTCTCGATCACCCTGGGGGACACCTGGCTCGCCTGTTGCTGTGCCCCGAAGAGGATGACGCCCTGGCTGCGCATCTCCGAGACGACCTTCTCGATCAGGCGGGTGATGGCGTCGCTAGCTCCCTTCGGCGCGAAGCGATTGAGCTCGTCCAGGACTATTAGGTAGGTGAGGTTCGGCACGGCATCCGTTCCGGTTCTCGTCTCGCTCACCTGCGCGAAGAGAGCGGCCACCACGAATCTCTGCAGAGCCAGGTCGCGAATCGATTGGAGATCGATGACGATGGGGTCCCTGGTACCGTCGGCGGTGACATCCAGGGGTTTCCCGCTCTCCAGGTGGCGTACGAGCACACCCTCGCCTTCGTGGACCACTCTGCGCAGGCGTCGGTAGAACTTCCGCCAGGTGCCAGTGTGGTGGTTCTGGAGGGCGCGAGTCCGATCCTCGGCGCCCGCCTCGCGCCGTACCCACTCCAGGAGCTTTTCGAAGGTGGATGGGGCACTGGACTTGAGAGACCGTCCGCCACGCCCTGCGTTGTGCGTCTCCTCCGTAACAAAGGCCTCGATATCCTGGAGCAGGCCCAGGAAGTTCTCATCGTCCCTGTCCTCCTCGCCGAAGAGGTATGCGAAGAGACCTCTCTCGACAATGTCGGCAAGGCTCCAGCTGTAGGACTCGACCGGCCGGCCGATGGGCACTGGGGCACGCGCCGCTCCTTGCTCCGGGGCCAGGAAGCGGGCGTGCCCAAAAGGCTCGGGACGACCAAGGCCCATCTCGTCCCAGACACCTGCCTCTTCTTCGGGCAGGTATCGCCGGTTCCATCGGTCGAGCCAGAACAGATCCGTCGACTTGACGTTCAGGATTACGGGAACCACCATCGGCCTGTCCGGTGCGGACGGCGTCTCCTGCTGGATCCTCCGGCAATGAGCGAGCAAGCTGTAGAGAACGCAGAGGAGGAAGCTGGATTTCGTCGCTACCCCCGAGACGCCGTTCACGTTCAGGTGTGCTCCGTTGGCCCCGAGAAGGTAGTCCAGATCGATGTAGGCAGATCCAGCGTAGGCCGATCCCCCGTTTTTCAGCAGTCCTATCGAGAGAGGATGGGCCATCCGCTCCACTCCGTAGGCCAGCTGCGCTTCCGACGCGCTCGCCAGGTACACAGGACTCTCCTCCCGCGGGGGAGCCATGACCGCGGGGACCGAGGCCAGGATCTTGGCCGTGGCGTAGGTGATCCCCTGGCTGTCAAGTGGAATGCGGGTCCCAACGTCGCTGCCATAACGGTCGGCTTCCTCCAGCACGTCGCGCCTTCGGCTTCGGCGGTGCACCTCGTCCACGATGGCGTGGAAGGAGATAATCTGCCCGCAGTAGTCCGAGACAGCTCGTACAATCTGGGTCTTTTCCACAATCGTCCCTTCCGGGACCCAGAAGGTGAACTCCTCGGAGGTGGACTCGCTCCCCTGAGGAGATGCGACCTTGCCAATGACGGACGGGTCACCTCGAAGCACAATGGCGGACTTGCCCGGGATTTCCTGGCTGGTTGAGATCATTAGCACCCCCTATCTAAGCTCGGCAGCTGCGGCAAAATGGCCAACGGCGGCATCAAGGCTGGGGCGGAGGGCCTGGAGATGCTCCTCAACCCTGACGATGGGCTCCAGCGACACGGGCATCCGGGCGTAGGATCGGTCGCGGCACCGCAGCGTATAGAGCCAGCCCGAGATCTCGTTAATGGCCTCGAAGCTCTTGCCCAGCGTCCCCTCGAAGTATTCCTGGGGTATGGCAACCCGAACGACTCCCCAGCTGGGAGCGATGTGCCCTTCGCCGCTGAGCCTGAGAAACCAGCTGACGACTGGTTTGAACATGTAGGGCTTGGGCTTGGTCTGGAGGACTATGGCAGGGGTTCGCTCTCCGGGCCTCAGGGTGTAGACCAGGTTGATGCCCGCCTGATGGAGGTGGTGCCGGATTCTAAGGAGCCTTTTCACCACGCCGACTATGGGCACATCCCACGAGTCGAGGTCGCCCAACCTGTCCTCCAGCACTCCGTCGACGAGCGTCGGCTGGTCCAAGCCGGCAAGCATGAGCCGTCTTTCTGCCTGGAGCATCTCCTCCCGTGCACCATCAAAAGTGTGCGCACGGGCGAGTTCGAAGTCGGTGGAGAGCGTCCGGGCGGGTAGCTGCAGGAAGCGGAGCCCGAGATCCTCCAGCCCCAACGTCATCTGGTGGAGGTCCGAGTCCTTCAGTCCCTTGGTTATCATGGCGAGGAGTGTCTCCACCTCGAAGTCCATCTCGCGTCGGGTGAGGACGGATGAGTCCAGTTCGAGGGCCGCAGCTCCGATAACGGCGAGGAGCATCGGCCGCTGACGGCCCTGGGGATCCGTGAGGGCACCAACGGTACGGGCGACGATGGTTCCGTCGATGTAGCGGGTGGGAAGGTGTCCACCACCCTCTCGGGAAGGGATGGCTCCCCAGCGGTCCAAGGGCAGTTCATAGTCCCGCTCCACCTCTCCCTCTTCGGGTGCCACCTCGCTTTCCTCCAGTTCGTCCCCAGGAAAGACGGGGAGCACCGGATAATCATCGAGCAGCCGGGCGTTGTATTTCGCCAGCACTTCCGAGAGCGGACTTGGCATCGCTGCACCCTCCAAGTAGTTACTGGGCTAGTGTATACTTCCGGATAGGCATCAACAACCAAATCCATTCGTTCTAGTTGGATCTTTTTCACTGGAGCGAACAAGAATGCCAAGAGATGTAGCTGTCGGCCTGGGAAAGCGTATCCGGGAGCTTCGCACCGCAAGGGCTGTGAAACTATCCAGCCTCGCGAGGAAGGTAGGGATTTCAGCCAGCTACCTTTGCGAATTGGAGACAACTGAGGGACGCTCCCCCTCAGCGGTAGTTCTGTGCCGCATCGCCGACGCCCTGGATACCTCCGTTCACCAATTGCTCGGCATCACGGAGAGTCGGTCGTCACCTCCCGAGCGGCAGCAACTACCCGTTTCGCTGAGTAGAGCGCGTAACTTCTACAGGCTTTCCGAGGACGAGGTCAGTCTCTTATCCACTATCGAATACCGAGGGAGGCGTCCTCGAACCGAGGAAGATTGGTTCTTCCTCATCTCGGCCATTCGGCGGGCTGTAAGCTAGATCGAGGAAACAGGAATCTACTTGGACTACGTGCAACGCTGTCTGTCCGAGCTTCTACATGACCCTGAGGAGATGTCCCTGGCTGCGGACTTGATTCGCGCAGTCTCAGAAGAGGCGGGAGGATCGGACCTGGAAGAAATGGCAGACATGGTGCTCCGTGGAGAGATGCCCTCAGCCAAGACCTGTGAACAGTATTGCATCGCAGCTGTGGCTCTCAGCGATAAGCCCTTTTCCTTCCGACGAATCGCCAGGTACCTGAACGTGAGCGAATACTCTGCTCAACTCCTAGCACTGAGCGGCGAAAAGCAAATGCGTACCCAAAGTTGGTACAAGCATCCCCAGATCATTTGGCCGGACGTATGGGCTCCGCGGAACCGTAGAGGCTCAGGCACCCGACCGTCTCAGCAGTAGTAGAGTAGGGTGCTTCTGCCAGTGTCGGCCGTCCAATCCAGCGAGCGAGCGCGTATGTTTTTTCAAGTTACAAAGGATTCTCGGTACCGAACCCTTGTCCAACTCGACCGCCGAAACCTGTCTTGGCCTGAGGGACCTCAGTGAAAATAATCCTTTACAACCTGAAAAAACATACGCGAATCCTCCGTAAGTTGAAAAAGAATACGGCGTCAATCTATGGACCAGATCGAGTCACGCAAGTTGAAAAAGCTACTCAGGACGCCCTGGCGATTAGGCCAGCCTTATAGCTATGGGTATGCAGTATTGTAGAATGACACGCGCTACCATCTGGACCGTGCTCTCTTTTCCGGTTACGTTACCTGGTTTCGCTGAAGCTGCGCGTATGTTCTTTCAAGTTACGATGGACAAACGCACTTTTTTCTAGTTACGCCGCTAGTCACACGGGGCAGCGAGAAGTGCTCAGATATACCAAGAATAGCAGCCTACCTTTACAAAGTAAGGAACAAGTATACCCATGAGGGACGGCGATTCTTCAGTCAGCCAATGTCTGTTGACCGCCGGCAAGTGGTAGGCCCCAGAGATCAGGATGTACTTGAGATCAAGGCCAATTTCGATGTAGTAGACGCTGTGTTGAATGTCGCCAAAGAGCAGGCGTTTCGAGTCTTGAAGAAGTACGCAGAACAAGGTGCTCCGCCGGGTGGATTCTCCGCTTCGCTAGATGCCCTCTCGTGATCTTCGCTGTTGGGCGGGCCGCGAATCAATGGAGAGGGTAATGGCGTATCCGAAATACGCGAAGCCAGAGGCACTTTGGCTGAAGACCACCATGAACTCGCCGAACTGTGTCTTCAGGATCGCATCGGTGAGGATCCCTCGCTTCTCGGCCTTGGAGATCTTATCCTCAAGGACAAGGACCGGCCCCAGCTGTGGGGCGGGCCGTCTCAACCTGCTCCTTCAAGACGCTGAGACGAACAAGAGGTACGAGGTGGAGTGTCTGCTCGGCAGGACCGACGTGGCACATCTCATTCGCACGACCGAATACTGTGGGACATCTGGTGGAGGCGTTACCTGCGGTGCGGCCACACCGCCGTAATCTCGGCGAAGGAGATTACCGGCCCGCTCCTGAACGTGATCGGCCTGGTTCAATGGGGCAATCTCGCTTGTGGCAATCCAGTTGGGCACGTTTCGGCTTGGCGATTCTGTCTCCCTGGTCCACTCCAAGGTGGTGGACGAAACGCGACAGGGTCTTGTTGAGGAGCACGCAGAAGTTCAGGCATTGGCTGATCGTTGGCACTGGTAGGTCCGCGCGACCAGGCAGCCTGTGGCGATAGCAGACGAGATGCTCGCTCTGGTTAAGATGTTGGATCTCGATCTCAAGTGCAATAAGCCCCACATTGCCACGCAAGGCTGGTCAGCCGAACAACTTCGTCGTGCCACGCATCCAGGAAGACTGGCTACGATTGTGGGCCGGCTCGACCGCTCGGACCGAATGCAAGCGCAGTTGGACAGTTCTTGCCTGGACGCGATGAACTACGGCTCTCGATGGAGGCGCCACAGAATCCGTCTGGCCGAAGGCGGCACCAGGAAGTACGAGGATCTTCTCACAAGAGGGTCGACCAGGGTTTGGCAGGCGCGGCATAGCAACCCGTTCTAGCGGACGGAGTTGGCACGTCGCCGCTCAACTGGAACATTGGGCGCATCGCCGAAAGGAGCTAGCGTATGTTCGAGGATTGGAAACGGGAACGCCTGATCAAATCAACACTCGCTCGCCTTGCCAGGCTGCGTGTTGCGCTCATCTTCCAGCCCGGCAACTACTGGGTCATAGAACAGGCGGTCAGCGAAGAAGATGATCCTCACGTTGCCGCTGCCCTTCGCACTGCCCAACTACGTGGATGGGTCGCCATCGAACTGAACGCAGTCCCTACTGGGAAGCTTGCGCCGGACGGGTCCCTGCCTAAGGGAGCCCTGCTCACCGGCTCTGGTCCCGTATACCGTCTGACCGAAGCCGGATGGGCCGTCATCAACAACTCCCATGCTTGGATCGTGGCAACCTTCATGATGGCAAGCGTCACTCTTCTTGCCACCGTCATCGGCGTCTTTCTCAGTCTTCCACGCTAATCGATAGAGGCGACTCGATACGGGTGCGTCTTGCGGACGCGCGAACCGTACGGCATGCAATACAGACTGAGGCTGGTGTCTGCAAAACCAGAGATATCTTGACTGATACTCGTGCGTTCGCCAACCTCGGCAGTAGAATGGAGAGCAGCGGCGTGCGCGTAAGGATTCGCCACACTGTAGTTGGTCAAGGCCGTCTTGCAGTGTCGCGTGGCGCACGAGCAAAGATCGGGCATACTCGCGGGGAGGTTCTGGAATGGGAAACGGCGCCGTCGACCCGATGAGCTTGGCGAGAGATCTGGGTCTATTCCTCACTCCATGGCTTCCGTATCTGCAGAAGGCCGGTGAAAAGGCAGCAGAGGAAGCTGGAAAGCAGGTGGGAGGAGCCGCCTGGGAGCATGCGAAACTCGTTTGGAGCAGGCTGAGACACAAGGTGGAAGCCAAGCCCGACGTGAAGGATGCCCTCCAGAACGTGGCGAACGTGCCCGCCGATGAGCGTGCCCAGACTGCTCTGCACCTTCAGATGAGGAAGTTGCTGGCCGACGATCCGGAGCTCGCGCACGACCTGGCGGCACTGCTAGATCAGGCCCGGCAGTCTGGATACATGGTCTTCGCCGGACAGCAGGCAGTGATCGTTCACGGCTCGGTCTATGGCCTGGCCGTTGGCGACATCGCCAGCACAAGCGCTGCCGCTTCGGGCGAGCAAACGCATCGTCCTTTCATGGCGCCTCCGCTACCTCCACAGGGCGTCCTCGGCCGCGACGATGACGTGGCACGAGTCTTCGACCTCCTACGCCTGGACGATGCGGCCGCGATGGACGTAGCACCCGTTGCCTTGCACGGGATGGGTGGCATTGGCAAGACCACCTTGGCCGCAGCGCTGGGACGGCTGGAGGTGGTCCCGACTCTCTTCCCTGACGGCGTGTTGTGGAGCTCGGTTGGCCCGCGTCCGACTGTGCGGTTCCTGCTCGAGGCCTGGGGCAAGGCACTCGGCGTGGACCTGGTGCCGGAGCGCGACGAGACCGCTTGCCGTGATCGTCTGCGAGGCGCCCTGTACCATCGCCGCATGCTAATCATCGTGGATGACGTCTGGGAGGTTACTCACGGGCAGTATTTCATGGTTGCCGGGCCGCGGTGTCGCACGCTACTCACCACGCGGGAGTCTCCAATTGCCCATACCTTAGCTACACGCGAGAAGACCTTGCGAATCGAGGTGCTGAACGCAGAAGCCTCTCTGGCGCTGCTCCGCCGTCTAGCACCGGAAGTTGTCTCCACTGACGAGAGAGTTGCCCTACGCCTCTGCGAACGACTCGAGTTCCTTCCGCTCGCGCTAACGCTGGCCGGCAGGTTCCTGGCCAGCGAGACCGACGTTCCAACTCGCATGCAGAGACTGGTTGGGGAACTGATCGACCGACGCGATGCACGCCTCCGATTACTCCAAGCCGAAGGTCGGCCCGGCATCGACGAAGATCATCCGGTCTCGCTGCAGGCGATTCTTGGGCTAAGCGTGGAGCGTCTGAGCAGCATCGACCAGGACAGGTTCGCCATGCTGGCGACGTTTGGGGGCGAGCCATTGACGTGGGAGATCAACGCCGCTGCCAGCGTTTGGGAGTGCTCTACCGTGGATGCGGAAGCCACGGTGTCTGGGTTCATTCAGCGGGGCCTGGTGGAACGGCGAGGCGAGCGGTATTGGATGCATGCACTGCTGGCAGATTACGCGGCTGAGATGATGGACGCGAGGGGATTGTGAGCCACGCGCGTGAACGCCACGCACGGCACTACCTGGCCTGGGCCGAGACTCACTCCGGCGACTGGACATGGTTCGACGCGGAGTGGCCGCAGATCAGGCAGGCTTGGGAGTGGATGGGCTCAACCCAGGGACAAGATCATCAAGCCCTCAGATTCCTATGGACTGTGCATCTCTTCCTGAGCGCCCGTGGACTGTGGCGCGACTACCTGTCATGGCTTGAGCGCGGATTGTCGATAGTCCGCACCTCTGGAGACCGCCAGGCTGAAGGAACGCTGCTCCACAACCTCGCCTGGTGTCACTTGTCTCTGGGTGCCACGCGAAACGCCCTCGATCTCTACCACCAGGCGTTGGCCGTTCGCCGCGAGACAATGGACCGGCGCGGCGAAGCCCTCACGCTCACCGGCATCGGGCAGGTCCACTACGGCCTGGGGGAACCCCGACAAGCTCTTGATTACTACCTGAAAGCCCTCTCCATTCAGAGCGAAGAGGGCGACCGCTTCGGCCAGGCGACCACTCTCAACGACCTCGGTCTCGTCCACGACCGACTTGGGGATCGCTCCCCGGCGCTGGCCAACTATCAGCAGGCTCTAGCCCTCTTCCGAGATCTAGCCCATGTCAAAGGACAGGGCGCGGTGCTGGTGAACATCGGCCTGGCGTACGCCAACCTGGGAGATTGGGGGCACGCCCTCGAGCACTACCATCAGGCTCTCACGGCCCTTCAGCAATCCGGCGACCGCGCAGGTGAAGCCGCAGCACTTCGTGCAGTTGGGACCGTCCACTACACCCTAGGTCGCAGGCGAGAGGCGCTCGATCGTTACGAGGAAGCGTTGTCGATCCAGCGGGAGATTGGTGATCTCCCTGGTCAGGCTACTACGCTCAACAACATGGGTGCAGTCCATCACTACCTAGGCGATCCTCGACAGGCTCTGGAGTACTACGAGAGCGCGGTAGCTATTCAGCGAGAGGTCGGCGAACGCGCCGAGAAGGCTACGACTCTCAACAACGCGGCCGGCGCGCATTACGCTCTGGGGGAGCCTGAACGGGCGCGCCAGATCTACGAGGAAGTGCTGCACCTTCGGCGGGGAGTGCAAGACCGCTCTGGAGAGGCCATCACGCTCAGCAACCTCGGCGAAGTTCATCGTGTCCTGGGCAACACTCACGCGGCCCTTTCCCATTTCCAGCAGGCGTTGCCTATCCAGGAGGAGGTGGGAGACCGATCAGGAGCAGCGACAACGCTGAACAACATCGCCAGCGTGCTCTGCCAGTCGGGGGACTGGAGCCGCGCGCTGGAGTTGTTCGAACGAGCTCTCGCCATCTTCCGGGAAGTCGGTGATCGGGAGAGCGAGCGTGTGACGATGTTCAACATGGCGAAGGTGCAAGAAGCCGGAGGCGATCTGGGGCAGGCCGTCGACTCCCTCGAACAGGTTGTTGCGATCGATGAGTCAATCCAGTCCACTGATCTGGCACTGGATCGAGCAGCGTTGGAAGCCGTGCGCCGTCGGTTGCTTCGGTTGGGGGTGCTGGATTGAAGGCTACGGCTCGCGAGCGTCATGCCCTGTACTACCTAGAGCTTGCTCAAGGCGGGAGATCCAATTGGCAGCAGATCGACTTGGAGTACGCACAAGTTCGACGCGCCTGGCACTGGATGGCCTCCGCGACAAACGAATCGTTCATGCTGCCATACGTTCAGACCCTGTTCCCGTTCCAGGAAACGCGGGGACTCTGGGCGGAAGCCGTCACGTGGATCAGGAGAGCTCTGCCGCCTGCCGAGGCGCCAACAAGACACCGTCCGGCGACAGGTGTCCTCCTCAGCGACTTGGGTTTGGCATACTACCGGCTCGGGGACGCGCGACAGGCGATCGAGTGCTACGAGGAAGCATTGAAGATTGCCCGCGATGCGGGCGACCTCCGCGCTGAGGGTGACAGGCTGGGCAATCTCGGGCTCGCATACATGCAGTTGGGGGAGATGCCAAGAGCGACGGAGCATTTCCAGCAGGCTCTCGTCCTTCATCGTGGGCTGGGGGATCGAGGCAAGGAGGCGAACTGGTTGGGGAACCTGGGCCTGATCCACGTGAACCGCGGCGAGATCCATCGAGGCATCGAGTACCACCAGGAGGCGCTCCGGATCAGCGAAGAGTTGGGGGACAGGCGGAGCGAAGGCGCGGACCTAGGAAACCTCGGACTTGCCTATGCTGCTCTGGGGGAGTTGTCCACGGCGATCTCCTACTTCGAACGGGCGTTGCAGATCGCCCGTGAGATCAGGGACCGCCGGAACGAGGGTGCCTGGCTCGGGAACCTGGGGCGAAGCCGGCTTGACCTGGCGGAACGAGAGCGGGCGGTTTCGAGCTTTCACGATGCGCTTACGATCGCGCGCGACATCGGTGATCGTCCATCCGAGGGTGCCTGGTTGAGCAACCTCGGCAAGGCGTACCTCGATCTGGGAGATGCTCAGAAGGCCATCGAATACGTTACGCAGGCCGTGGAAATCGCCAGAGATGTTGGGGACGTGAGAGCGCAGGGGATCCGGACTGGAATTCTCGGAACGGGCCTCGCAGACCTGGGAGACCTCATCGGGGCAGTCACCTTGTTAGAGCGCGCTGTGGAGATGGCTCGGTTCACGGGCGATCGGCAGAATGAGGCGGCTTGGTTGAGCGAGTTGGGTCGCCTTCATCAACGCCAGCATAACCCCACGGAGGCCATACGACGCTTCGAAGAGGCTCTGGCAATCGCCCGCCAGATCGGCGATCGGTGGGGTGAAAGCCTTCGGCTGGGCCGGTTGGGGGCTGCATACCTGCGACTCGATCAGGTTGAGAAGGCCGCTGACCACTATTCTCAGGCTTTGGCCATTTCGCGTGAGATCGGGGATCATGAGAGCGAGGCGCAGTACGGTTGGTGCTTGGCGACGCTCCTTGAGCGGGAGGGGGACCTTGAGCGCGCCCTCGAACTGATGCGTCGAACCGTTCAGCTGGAGAGAGCCGCAGAATTACCTGATGCCGAGCGGCACAGCACCTACGTTGGGCGTCTTCAGTCTGGCCTACTTCAGCTTGGGAAACGGGGACAATCGTGACCGCACGGCGGCGCCATGCGCTCTACTATCTCTCTCTGGTACGAAGTGGCGAAGGCGACTGGCAACGCGTCGAACGTGAGATTGGTGAGATACGCCGCGCTTGGCGATGGGTTAGCACGGAGAGCGGAGACCAGGAGCTAACTCTCGAGTATGCTCAAGGCCTCCGAGGCTCCTTGGAGACCCGTGGCCTCTGGCGTGAGGCGGTGGAGTGGCAAGAGAGAGCCCTTGGGGCTGCTCGGACATTGAAGCGCGATGCAGACCGGGCTGCCTTGTTGGTCAACGCTGGGTGGGCCTGGAATGCAGTGGGTGACCGTCGTAAGGCGCTCAGCCGCCTACGACAAGCTTTGACGCTGGCTCGACGCATCGGCGATCGCGACCATGAGGGAGCTGCCCTCAACAGCCTCGGAGCTGTGAGCCTTCTTGTTGGAAACACGCAGGCGGCGCTCGAGCACTTCGAGGCTGCCCTTCGGCTCCGAGCGGAAACGGGTGACCTTCAGGGTGAAGCGATGGTCTCGCTCAACATCGGCCAGGCTCAAAGGCAATTGGGGCAACATCAAGAGGCGCTAGCCAGCTTCGAGAAGGCGCTACCAATTCTTGTGTCCGTCGGGGACCAGGCGCACCGAGCCACATGCCTCAACAACATCGCGGGCGCGCTGTACGCCATGAATCGCAAGGAAGAGGCTGCCGGCTACTACCGTCGCGCCCTCGACGCGCGGCACGCCATTGGAGATCGACGAGGCGAGGTGGAGACGCTCAACAACCTGGCTGCTGTGTCCTTCTCTCAAGGGCGGACGGAGGACGCGCTCAGCCGGTTCCACGAGAGCCTAGACGTGGCTCGCAGAATGGACCACCAAGCGGCCGAAGCGACTATCTTGAACAACATCGCGGTCATCCATCAGCGTTGTGGTCAGGTCTCGGATGCCTCCAAGTACTTTCAGCTTGCGCTTGAAGTCGCTCGCCGCATAGGTGATCGGAGAATTGAGGCCTCTGCTGTCAAGGGATTGGGCCGGGTGAGAGCAGACACGTGATCGCAGTGGCCCTGGCTAGTAACGCCGATGGACTTCTCGACGGCTTCCGCCAACAAGCTAGCCACCGCATCTTCCCGGGCGCAAACGACCATCCAGGCGGGTCCGTTGGGTCGTGATTTCTCCCCGAGCGAGTGAGATAATGGCTAGCCGTATTGCATTATCCCCATTGGCACAGCCTGATTCTCAGTCAGAGGAGAAGCCGTGAAGACCTCGGCAACAACTCCCATGCGCGACAAGATTCACCCCTCCCAGGTTCGGTACATAAAGCTGGGTGAGGGAGGGAAATGGGAGAGGGAGTGTCTGGCGAAACGAGTAATTCGCTACGGCTTTGGTAGCGAGACTCCCGAGCGCTTCCCGTGGTGCCAGGAGGGTGAATGGGCCAAACTGACGGATTCCTTCTTTCAGGAAGGGCTCAGGCAAGGCGTAGCCACTCGTTTCAGCAACGAGACCCAAGTGTTCTTCGAGGATGACGGGGCAACACTGTGGATCACGTTCATAGGCGAACGCCTTTGGTGGGGGCAACTCGAGCCATGTCGCGGAGATCCCCGTAAGGCAGCGCAGCCTCATGCTGACGGAGATGGTGTATGGCGGCCGGTCCTGGATGGCTGGCGCTCGACGGACTTCAATGGAGACTCACTGACAAAGGACCGACTTTCCGGAGCCCTTACGAAGCTTGCCCTCTTCCGCGGCACATCCTGCAACGTAGATGTTGCCGACTATGTCATCCGGCGCATCAACGGAGAGAAGGTCCCGGAGGTGGAGCGTGGCATCGCCGCCGCTGAGGAGATGAAGGCCGCAGTACAGGGCATGATGACACTGCTCGTTCCCCACGACTTCGAAACGTTGGTGGATCTCGTGTTCTCAACGACCGGATGGCGCCGGCAGGGGATCGTGGGAAAGACCCAAAAAGCACTTGACCTCGATATCCTTCTGCCCAGCACGGGCGAGCGTGCCTTCGCGCAAATCAAGTCCAGGACAAACCAGGCCCAACTGAACAGCTACATCGCAGAGATTGATGATCTCGGCCCCTACGACAGGATGTTCTTTGTCTACCATTCGGTCCGTCCAAAGGGTGACGTACACACTGACGATGAACGTGTCACGCTGATTGGCCCTGAGAAACTGTCGGAGATGGTGCTGGACGCCGGTCTGGTGAACTGGCTCATTCGGAAGGTTTCTTAGTTGCCAAGAAAGTGAGTTGTCTTCGACCATGATAGCGCCTGCTCTACGAGGAGCTTGGGCTAAGGTCAGGAGGGCGGAGAAGCAGACCCAGGCGCTACACGATGAGGTTGGCGCCTTTCTCTATGCAGTTCCTTCCCCGTACTCGTTTCCCGTCGAACACGAGCTGACCTGTATAGAACTGATTGAACGGCCCCTAAGCGAGATAGAAGCCATGGGTATCCCGGAGGTATTCGTCGAGGAGTCCGATGGACGATGGTACGTCTCCCATACCACGGCGGTGAAGTACCGGGCAACCTTGAGTCTCAAGCCGCTACCCATCATCGATTGGAGCACCGCACTGGGTGAAATCATCCATGACCTACGGTGTGCCCTTGACTACCTCACCTGGGAGCTGAGCATCCGCCACCAGCGACGTCACGGAATCAGTCCGGGGAGCCGACCCGACCTCGCCTGGAGGAGTGTGCAGTTCCCTGTCAGTGACATTGCTCAGCCAGTCAAGCCAGTCAAGGGAGCGAAGAGCTTGCGGGACTGGCCCAATCAGTCTAGTAGATGTCTTTGGGGAATCGACATGGGGGTATGGGGACGCTTCGAGAAGTTTCAACCTCATCATCTAAAGCGGAGCTACAAGAGGCACCCACTTTGGGTACTCACTGAGTTGTGGAACGCTGACAAGCACCGTTCACCGTCCATCGTCGTTCCGTGGCGTGCTGCCCAGTATGATGTCACCGTTACGCCTGATGACGACGACCCTGCGAGCGCCGGGCTGGTGGAGGATCTCACTTGCGAGATGCTCTGGGAGAAGAAGGCAGGGCCGCTGAAAGACGGAGAGGAGCTCTGTCAGTTCGTCGTTCGGCGCAAGAACCCCGCGATGTTGGTTGGCTCTGGGAATGACATTTCCTTACGCATTCCAATAGTAGTGAATCCCAAACTACGGTTTCAGCCCCGTTTCCACAAGAGCGGACCCGGGCGAGGCGAAGTCATCTTCTTGGCCCTAAAAGGGCTTCAAGACTACGTGAGCGCTGTGCTGACCGACTTTGAGGCCGAGTTCCGCTAGCCGCCCAAAGGGGGTTGATCTTCACGTGAGGATCAGACCTAACGTGAAGAAGGTGAAAAACGAACCCTTCCGGAAGAAGATCTCCCGGCTGTCCGTGGTGGTAACACGATCGCCTATTTCACCCTCCCAGTTCCAAACGCAACGTCGCTGGATGGAAATGCCCTGCTCGCGACAGAATTGTGCGTATGCCTGGTAATAGTTCAGCGAGGGCCGGAAGCGGTACGGATTAGACTCGATGCCGCTGCCGAAGACATCTCTGCCCATCTCCAGTCGAGCCGGCATCTTCCCTTCCAAGATGGACTTGCGAAGGTCCGCCATGCCTGACTTCCCGGCGGAACCTCCGAGACGGCGGAGGCGGTCTACCGGCAGCAGCGCCGGCGCTACGATGTCGAGGTCTGCTTCTCTGGATTGAAGATTGGCAAAGACTAAGACGGCCAGTGCCAAGATGGTACGCGTTCGTTCGGTCGACCTGGGCTCGAGGAGATCGGCGCCGGTGAGTTGGGAGCCGTGGGTAATGTTGGAAAAGTAACACCAGAGAAACTGGCGGAAGTCATTCCCCGGGAATGCCTCCTTGATCGCAGGCCCCAGGTCCAAGTGCTGAGCGGTCCCCAACTTGTTCCACCGCTCCCGCCATGCCCTCGATAGTTCCTCCGTACTGCTTGTTCCCGCAAGAAACCGTGCCACATGCTTCTCAAGCTTGTCGAGCTTCGACTTGCATTCGCCATCAGATTGGGCACCCTCGATCCCGTCCCAGCGCCGGTTGAGTTGCAGACTAACGTAAAGACCAACAGCATAGTGCTCCAGTAGCGAGCGGGCGCAGACCGCGGCGCCCAATGGGTTAGAGCCATTCAGCATCCTAAGCGTCGCGAGCATCATGCTGTCTGTCTTGATCTGAGTTAGCACTATGGACATCTCGATGGCGTTGCGAAGGAACGTCAACCAGTGCTCATACGGAGGACGTTGTGGAAAGAGGGCCGACCTGTCCAGTTCCGCTACCATTTTGTCCAACTGATCCGCATAGTCACGCACAGCCGGAAAGACCAACCACGCCGACAGGCTGGCTGGAAGTCCGAATTCAGGGTGCTCCAATGGGAAGCGCACGACATCGGAACTCGACATCCGTGTCGCTGCTGGGATGAGAGAGCAGCACAGCTTGGCAAGTGAAGGGATGGTCGCCGATTCGGACCCTTCGGAAGCGTCCTCGGCGTGCCCTTCGTAGAAGGTCCTTTGCTCCTCTTCGTTTGTGAGTTGGTCAACGAGTGATCGTACGAAGTCGGGCCTCCAGCGCTCCCAGCCCTCTGGCGGCGGCATATGAGCATCGATACCCGGTAACGTTCTCTCCAGAAAGGTCTTCCACTCCTGAACCGCACTCGGATGCTCAGGCGCAACCGGGAACTCTCGTGAGGCAGGCAGTGAACGAGTTCCGTCCATCCGGAGGAAGGCTTCGTAGACGCATGCAAACGAGTGGAGGAGGACTTCGCCTGCTCGACTCTCCTCCGGACGGATGATAGCCAAGTGACTACCGTAATTCGGGTGCACGTAGTCGTTGAGCCTTTTGCGGCACTCTTGCAGATCAGCCGGCAGCAGTGCATCCGCGTTGAACTCGCATTTCGTCGCTAGTTCATCACGAGTAGATGCTGAGGGTTGGGGAAGGATATGGTCCTTCAGGAGCGAGGCGTATTCCCGAATGCGAGCGCAATCCTCGCGGGAAATGTATCCAGACGTACACCAGTCCTCGTGAGCCAACTTTCGATCCCAGACCTCGATCTCCAGTTGGATCGCCAAATCCTCAATCTGGGTGCGAAGTAGCAGGGCAGCAGCCAGGAAACCGGACACATCGATCGTCGCAGCCAGGGCTTCCTCGAGCTGCAGCCATCTAGGCCATCGAGCGGCTTGGATGAGTGGTCGAAGCGCTTGGATCGCCCTTGAGTAGGCCTCGACGAATTCTCGCTCGCGACCGCGCTTTGGCTCGCCTCGAGCTTTGTAGAGCAAGTTGAACAAGTACAGGGCTTCGCGAAAGCGCTCCAAGATCGATGAATCGGGCACAACGATCGCAAGCGCGTTCCGGGCCGAGGCAAGCTGGTCCGCTCGTGCCCCGATAGTTCGAACTTCCTCGGAGGTTTCCCAGATTGGGCGCCAAGCGGCGAATAGGGTAGTTGGAAACATGGTCGCTATCCTCCCGCGTCGGGTCTCACGATAAGTAACCCGCCTCGGGCAGACGGCTCAACTGGAAGGTGACCGGGGCCTTGCACGCCGCCTGCTCGGAGGAACTGCCTGCCGAGGCAACGGTGTCTAGTAGGACACTATTGGCCCCGGAGTCCAAATCGATGTACTCCTTGTCCCCAGTCTACTTTCTCCGCGACGGTTGAGCAATGACGCGGAAGGCGCGGCGATGTGAATACTGGGGGAGGGCTTCCAGGGGTTTCCTGGAGGCCCTCCTGGTCTGTCACGTGTCCGGTCTCCCCTACGCCCAGGCCAAATCCCGATTCTGTTGCTCAAGTTCAGCCAGTAGCTCAGTAAGTTCAGCCCCGAGCATCTCCAATCGGCTCAATGATGACCTCATGTTCTCCGATCTTCATGGCGTACCCATCTAGTGCCGGGGGGTGCATCAGTAGAGGAGAATTCCCATTGAGAGACGCGTAGAGCCAGTCGATCGGGTCGGAATAATCGTAGGACTCGCCGACCAGACGAATCACCTGTGGCCACATGCCCCAAGCAGCCCTGGGATCAGCAACAGCATCGCCGGAAAAATGGGCAAAGTGGCGGCCCAGGATAAACAGGCGTACTTTGCTGAAGGGAGGCGTCGCGATCCCTCCCAAACCCAGCCGCTGCGCAACGGTTCCTGGTGATTGGCCTCTCATCCATGAACTCACAACTGACACCCATCGGTTCCCTTCCTGCATGAAGTTCATCTTCTTGGTCTCACGCTTTCGTAGGGAGGCCCCGAAGGGGTCCTGCCACTTGAGCTGAAACAGCCCCAACGTATTGGTCGACTTGTCGAAGACTACAGCATCCACGTCAGTGGCTGTGCTATCACCAACCCGTAGTTTGACAGAGCTGTCGGATCTCGCAAACCGTTCGCCCGGAAAGACTGCGTATAGTTCCTGTCGAAACCTCCTCTCCCTCTCATCAACCGCTCGGTCCCAGTCCGCAGGATACCTCCTCCTTAGTTCTGCTAGCATGAAGTCGAAAGGGCTGATAAGACTTCCTGCAATGGACCTAATCACCAATCCTTGACCGATTGTGAGCAGCGGAGCGGCACACCCAGCGTTCACCGATGTATGCAGCGCCTTGTTGCCGAGATTGAGCTTTAATGTTGCCAGCGCCTGCGTTGCCTCGGATTCCGAGATGTCCAAAGCAGCGGAAAGCGATTCAGAGAGGACGGTCTCTTCTTGAAATATCGTCAGAATGTTACGTAACTGGAGCTCCGGGTGTTTGACGAGAAGGGCCTGGCAGAAGTCAACGTGTTTCAGCGCCCAACCTACCAGTTCCACAACCACTGCCTTGTAGAGAGTGAAAGTCAATCCCCCAAACACAGCGTCGGCAGCAAAAGCGTCGTGACCAGATTCATAGTGTCGGCGCGTCCAGAGCAACCCGAAGAGCTCATAGAATTCATCGATTTCTGGCGAGGTCCGGTACTGGATGAACTGCTCTCGCCAGGGAGCCACGAGTGGGTACATCCTGGCAAGCATCGCGGGACGTTTGGAGAGAACGCGGTTCAAGGCGCCCTGGTCTTCCTCATCGGCAATGGTCTGGAAGATCTTGAACTCCTCTCTTTCCATAGCCTCGATAGCGAAAGTAGAAACGAAGGAGAACCTGAACAGCTTGGGTGACGGCATCAGCAGTTCTCCGAGGCCGTGGTGACAGAGATCGAGAACCATTTCGCTCAGACCGAGTCGTCCGCAGTGCTGGATTACCGAATCGGCCCAGTCCTGACCTTCTCGGACTGATCCCAACAATGGTGCGCCATACTGCTGGCAAGTCTCGTCCATGAAGAGCGATACGGCCTTGTTCCACCCATACCTTTAAAGGTCGTGGCGTCCACTGGCCGCTTCATGCTTTTCCCCCTCGCCGCCCAATCCGAGGACATATAGGCAATAGGTGTCCATGGCCCTAGCGAGCTCCACAAGGCCCAATCGCCTTTCTCCCGCGAAGCTAGCGAGGATACGCTCCTCCTCTCGGCGAACAAGGTTCCTCAGGACGCTATGCGATCCCGTCTCATTTGCTTCGCGACTAGCTGCGGTCATCCCACACCTTTCGGGCCTTCTGGTACTAATAGGTCGTCGGCGAAGCCACAAGTAGTAGGACGGGGAAGTTCCAGGAGTTGCCACGTATGTTTGTTGTTGAAGGTGGAATCGTTACCGAGGAACCACCGGAAGATGTTCACAGATGGCACTGGCGACGCCAGGTTGGCGCTAGTAAACGTCAACGTCAATACCATGTGACCTCACACGCAAGATACTCGCTGAGGACCATCCGCACGACCACTGCGTCACTCACTGCCGTCATGTAGCGGTATCGCCCGGCCTGGACGAGGATCCAGTCCGCTCCAGCGGGAAAGGTGGCTGCCAGTCGTTGCATCGCTCGACTCCCCACCTCGGGCCAGGTCGAGGGCGAAGGCGGCGTCTCGAACCTCTCGCGGACATCAGGAGACAACGATTCCAAGGGAAGGCAAAGCAGGCTGGAAGGTTCGCCAAGCTGCGGCTCGCTCAATTCGTACGCAGCGTGTCCGCGCGCGAGCTTCAGAACCACATGCTCCACCCTGTCCGGTGCAATGGCGAAGGCGACCCTGCCGTTTGCCTCTCGTCGTGCGTCGGCCAGCATCGAGGCGAGAGCAGGCTTCCGAGCGAGAATCCCGCTGACCTTCTCGCGGTGTGCCCCATTCGCGCTCGTGGATCCAGTGACTGCGCAGTCAACGAGGCACGCAAGATACTCCTCATCGAGAGAGAACCCCTTGTTGCACGTCTCGCATGCCGGAACCACTGGTAGATTCGACGGGTACGGCTCATCAAGGAGAACCTTCGATGGGATATGATCCCGCGTTTCTGTGGCGCCCCCACAGTATACGCATTGAGCCAGTTGCCGCTCATCAGCATGACAACGTAGTTGTTCCATCATCTGCATCCTTGCCCGCATCATCTTGACAGTACTGTGGTGTGAAAGCTGCCGGCACTGAGTCTACATCCCTACGGTTGGCAGCACCAGCCTATGTGCCGTGAACCAGCGCCTGCAACGGTCCCTGGCTGTCTCCAGCCCGTCCGCAGAAGATCGGTCCATAGCCACGGCACAATCCATGGGTTCCAGGGAATGCTCCTAGAGCCCACCCCTGGTTTGGCCCACTTTGCACTTCTCAGTAGTGCCGCAGCGGACTATACTGTAGCCGGGGCTCTACTTACTCATGTCTAGCCTGGGTCTCTACCGAAAAGAGGCCGCTGGGATCGGATTATGCGACGAAATTGGGACTCGGTTGCCGTGGTCTCGCATCGCGGACCGGCATCTCGGATGTAGGTGATGCCCGGCGGTCGGGGAGCACGACACAAAATGCGCGTAATTCGACCCGGCGTGGCCACGCCGGGTCGATGATTCTTGCAGCGCACCAGCCCACGGCGCTGTCACGCCGGCACGTCTCTGACATCGCCAGCGCCGGGGGTTGCGGCTTTGTTGGGAGGGCGACCGCACAATGGAGCAGTCGCTGTGAACGAGTCAAGGCGACGCCGGCTAACGTCGGCTAACGGATCCAGAGTCGACGGCGTGGACCTGAACTGCGAAGCACTCGAAGGGGCACATATCCAAGTTGAGTAGACAGCCGGTGCAGGCGTGGAAAGGAAACCCTCGGAAGCGGAGGATCCGCGCAGTCGACCTGTTCTGCGGTGCCGGAGGGCTGACGTACGGACTAGCCAAGGCCGGTGTGGATGTCAAGCTTGGCGTGGATATCGATCCGGCCTGCGAGTTCCCCTATACGGCCAATAACGGGGCGCTGTTCCTGCTGAAGTCAGTAGAAGATCTCCAAGCGCGAGATCTGCAGAAGGCGTTCGGCAGGAGCGGCCTCCGTTTGTTGGCCGGGTGCCCGCCTTGTCAGACCTTTTCGACATACAACCAAAAGGCGGCCTCTACCGATAAGCGATGGTGGCTCCTCCGGCATTTCTCCAGGCTCGTCCAAGAGGCAGCGCCCGACCTGGTTACGACCGAGAATGTCCGGCGACTTCAGGACCAAGACGTTTTCAATGAGTTCGTCGCCACGCTCAAAGCCAGTCAGTATCACGTGACATACGACGTAGTGAACTGTGAGGACTACGGCGTTCCGCAACATCGCCACAGGCTGGTCCTTCTCGCCTCGAAACTCGGCCCGATTCGCCTCCTGGCCCCATCGGAGATCGGGAGATCCAGGCGGACCGTCAAGGAAGCCATAGGTGACATGCCTTCCCTGGAAGCCGGCTCCGTGGACTCAGCCGATCCACTGCATCAAGCTTCGACTCTCTCTCCTACTAATCGTCTGCGGATTGCGGCGTCTCGTCCGGGTGGGACATGGCGAGACTGGGAGGAGAACCTGATCGCCGATTGCCACAAGAGGACAACTGGCAAGACATACCCGAGCGTCTACGGACGAATGTGCTGGGAGGAACCGGCTCCGACCATCACCACTGAGTTCTTCGCCTTCGGCAGCGGTCGCTTCGGCCATCCGCAACAGCAAAGGGCTATCTCGTTGCGGGAGGGAGCGATCCTCCAAGGTTTCCCGGAAGGCTACAAGTTCTCGCCACCTGAGGAGCCGATTTACAAGAAGAAGGTAGGGCGCCTGATCGGGAATGCCGTCCCGGTTGGGCTAAGCGAAGTAATCGGTCTGAGCATCATGTCTCATATCGCAGGCCTCAGAATGGGCAAGGGAAACGCCGACGCTGGAGAACGATCGTGTGGCTGAGAGAACGATGACTGCCTCGCCAGAGTACACTCGGAGTCGCTCAGTGCCCGACCCCGGCCAACTCGTGGAGGTTCGGCGACGGCAGTGGGTCGTCAGTGATGTGGCGGCATCGGCCTTCGCCGACAGAAACGGGAAGCAGCATCTCGTCACGCTCGACTCTCTCGACGAGGACTCTCTCGGTGAGAGTCTACAGGTCGTGTGGGAGCTAGAAGCTGGGGCTCAGGTCCTGGAACGAGCCGGACTCCCCAAGATCACCGGTTGGGATTCGGCCGAGAGACTGGAAGCCTTCCTAGACGCGGTCCGTTGGGGAGCCGCGACTAACGCCGACAAGTCCTTCCTTCAATCGCCTTTCCGCAGTGGGATCACGATCGAGGATTATCAGCTCGATCCGTTGGTCCGCGCCATCGACATGGCTCATGCCAATCTGCTGATCGCGGACGATGTTGGGCTGGGAAAGACGATCGAGGCAGGGCTGGTGATTCAGGAGCTGCTCCTTCGCCACCGGGCCAGGTCGGTCATCGTGGTCTGTCCGGCCACGCTTCAGCTGAAGTGGCAAACGGAGATGCAGGAGAAATTCGGGCTGGAGTTTCGTGTCATCGACACCGAGTACGTGAAGGCTCTTCGCCGCGAGCGAGGTATCCACGCGAATCCCTGGACGTCCTTCCCGAGACTGATCGCTTCGATGGACTGGATGAAATCCGGTGAAGGCCTGCGCCTGCTGAAAGACATTCTTCCTGCCCATGCCACCTATCCGAAGAAGCTCGACATCCTGGTCGTGGACGAGGCCCACAACGTGGCCCCGGCTGTAGCGTCACAGTACGCATTGGAGAGCCAGCGAACGAGATTGATCCGGACGATTTCGCCTCACTTCTCTCACCACCTCTTTCTGACCGCGACACCGCACAACGGATACCAAGAGTCGTTCACCTCGCTGCTTGAGCTGCTCGACGATCAACGCTTCGCGAGGACGGTGATGCCTGATGAGAGACAGCTCCATCGCGTCATGGTCCGGCGGATGAAGAGCGACATTGTCGATGCTGATGGCAATCTCGTCTTTCCGGTGCGCAGGCTGAAATGCCTCGAAGTCGATTACGCCGACGAGGAACGCGGCATCCATCGCACGCTCCGAGAGTACACGGAAAGTCGGTCGAGGAGAGTGAAGGGGACTCGCCACCAATTCGGAACGGATTTCGTCCATACGCTTCTCAAGAAGCGGCTCTTTTCGTCGCCGATGGCCTTCGCGCTTACCCTTGTGAAGCATCGGGAGACTCTGAACCGGGGCGGCACGCGCCGTGACAGTTCCGCGCTGGACGACCGAATCCTCCGAAAGGCGATCGTACGGTCGGAAGAGGAGTATTCTGACGACGCCAAGGCCGAAGATGCACAGCTCGAAGCGGTGGAAGTGGCGACTCAATTCATGGTTCCGCTCAGCGACGCCGAACGGACCATGCTCGACAGTCTGACGGATTGGGCTGCAAGATCCAAGCACCGCGTGGATGCCAAGGCGAAGGCCATCCTGGAATGGCTGGAGGAATACCTGCGGCCTGGCGGTCGGTGGAAATCGAGCAGGGCGATCCTCTTTACGGAGTATCGAGCAACCCACGCCTGGCTTCAGCAGGTTCTCGCTACCCGTGGCTTCGGTGGAGAGCGGCTGATGCTCCTACATGGAAGCATGCGGCCGGACGAGCGCGAAGTCGTGAAGGCGGCCTTTCAGGCCCACCCAGATGTCTCTCCGGTCCGCATTCTGCTGGCGACCGACGCGGCCTCCGAGGGCATCGACCTCCAAAACCACTGTAACTACCTTGTCCATGTCGAGATTCCGTGGAACCCCAACGTCATGGAGCAACGAAATGGGAGAATCGACCGCCACGGGCAGAGGGAGAAGGAGGTCTTCATCTGGCACCCGGTGGGGAAGGGTTTCGACCCGGCCACTGCCGCGAGACAGAGCCGGGTAGGCAGCATTGATGGCGACCACGAGTACTTGATGCGAGCTGTGCTCAAGGTAGATGCTATCCGGCAGGATCTCGGCAGTGTCGGCCCGGTCATCGCTCAGCAAATAGAAGATGCGATGCTTGGCAGGCGCGACGCGATGGACACGGGCTTCGCCGAGGCCAAAGCTGCGCGTGCACGGCATTTCGTCGCGGTCGAACGGAGACTGCAAGAGCGGATAGCGCGCCTCCACGACAAACTCCTAGAGGCGAAGACGGACCTTCGTCTCGCCCCGGAGAACGTCGTGCGAGCCGTCTCGGTAGCCCTCGAACTCGCAGAGAAGCCTCCACTTCATCCTGTCTCCCTGAGTGGCGTTCCTAGCGGAACGGTGTTCGAAGTGCCCATACTGCCTGGCACGTGGGGCCGCGCGACGGCGGGATTAGAGCATCCTCACACCAAGGCGAGACGCCCCATTACCTTCGATCATGAGGTCGCCAAGGGGCGGGACGATGTGGTGCTCGCACATCTCAATCACAAACTGGTTCGGATGAGCCTGCGGCTCTTGAGAGAAGAGCTATGGAAGCTCGACGACGTGAAGCTGCTCCATCGAGTAAGCGTCAGGGTGGTGCCGAGCGGAGAGATCGACGACCCGATCGTCGCGGTTTGGTCACGGCTAGTCGTTACCGGAGGTGGGCACCATCGCCTCCACGAGGAGTTGACTCTTTCGGGTGGAGTGCTCAGGCCTTCAGGCTTCGTCAGGGTTCCCCAGGTGCGGCGGCTAGAAGACCTCGTCCGTCAGGCGGTTTCGGTTTCACCTCCTGCGTCTCTCTTCTCTGTTCTCCAGGGTAGGTTCGAGCAGTACGAGGAAGCCATACGGACGGCAGTAGAAGCGCGCTCTCGGGATCGCCTGAAATCGCTGGAAAGTACGTTGGCACGCTTGAAGAACAGCGAGGTCGAAGATATCCGAGAAGTCCTGAGGGACCTCGAACGTAGCATCCGAAAGGAACTCCAGGACACCGCCCCACGACAAGCCAGGATGGCTCTTTGGCCTGAGGAGGAGCGGGAACAGTTGAAGCGGGACTTGGAGTCGCTGAGGGGCAGGCTTGAACGTATCCCTGAGGAGCAGCAGCTTGAAATTGCGGCGATCGAGAACCGCTACGCCGATCCCGCGGACCGCACCTTCCCCGTCGCGGTCGAGTTCCTGATCTCCCGAGACACGCTAGATCGAGTCTGGGGAGAGTAGCGTGGTAGCGGAATTCCATTCCTCCGTCCCACCGTTCCAGACAATCGAGACCGACCAGATCGTGGGTGCGTCGGCCGGTTGGCTCGACTCCACGGGCATCGAGATACGGAGCAGTCGCCAGATCAAGACGCGGAGCGACCAAGAGGATCGGCTTGGCAAGGCTGCCATTCCGCTGGGGAAGCTTTCATCAGGAACACGGCTGGGGTCTTCTGATTCGAGTGCGATCCGACATGGTCATTTGGATCCCACCGCGATCGTCCGACGCTCCTACACGTGACCCTTCGCGTTTCGATCGTGTCGATGCGCATCTCAGAGTGGCTGGAGTCCCGGATCTCGACCTGTGCGAGGAATTGCCGCGATGAAGCTAAGACGGTTCTCTCAACATACAGAATGGCTTTCCCTGGTCGAGGTATCGGGACCTTTTCTCGCCATATCTGTGCTGGAGAAGGTGTTTCCCCAAGGGCTGGAGGCGGTCGAAACCCCGAAACTCCGTCGCCTTCGCGCTGCGTACCAGGAGTGGGTCGATGCGGTCGACGAGAACGATCCGCTGCTTAGCGAACTACATCGGGAATGGATTCGTCTCGTGCTCAGAGAGATCCTAGAGTACGACGATGAGGTCCTGAGGACAGACCCGGAGACGGCAGAGCGCTACGCTGTCGGCTCTCCGGAGCAGACCGATACATTTGGCCCTGACTGGGTAGTGCGCTCGCCGGGCGATGGTGAGCCACGCCTGTTCATTTCGATACAGACTCCTGGGACCGATCTCGAAGCCACGCGAAAGAAGGACCGTTGGCCAGCCTCGCTCGCAGAGCGGATGACGGTGCTCTGCCGCACTTATGGCGTTCGGTTGGGACTGCTGTCGGACGGTGAACGCTGGATGCTGGTCAATGCACCTGTCGGTTCGACTTCGAGTTCCGTCTCCTGGTACGCCCGGCTGTGGTTCCAGGAACCGGTCACGCTGCAGGCCTTCCAATCCCTTCTCGGCATCAGACGCTGCCTCGGCTCCCCAGAGGAGACTCTGGAATCCTTGCTCCAGGAATCTCTCCAGCATCATGAGGAGGTCACTGACACGCTCGGCGCGCAGGTGCGCCGTGCTGTCGAGGTTCTCGTCCAGAGCCTGGACAAGGCTGACGCAGACCGCAACCGAGAGTTGCTCCGTGACGTCCATCCTACTGAGCTGTATGAGGCCGGACTCACCGTCATGATGCGCCTCGTGTTCGTTCTCTGCGCCGAGGAACGTGGGCTCCTGCTCGCTGGCGATCCCCTCTACGACGAGTCGTACGCTGTTTCCACGCTGCGGGGTCAACTCGCCGAAGAGGCGGATCGTCACGGCCCCGAGGTCCTGGATCGACGCCAGGATGCCTGGGGACGCCTGCTCGCGGTTTTCCGGGGGGTCTATGGAGGGATTGAGCACGAGACGCTTCGAATGCCCGCGCTGGGCGGCTCCCTTTTCGATCCAGATCGCTTCCCATTTCTCGAAGGCCGACCCAAAGGCATCTCATGGAGAGATACCGACGCCATTCCGCTTCCGATTGACAACCGCACAGTACTGCTGCTATTGACCTCACTTCAGGTTCTCGAGCAGCAGGGGGGAGCTTTACTTCTTTCTTATCGTGCGCTGGACGTCGAGCAGATAGGACACGTCTACGAAGGTCTTCTCGAACACGCTGTCGCCCGGGCACCCACCGTCACGCTGGGGTTAATCGGCTCGCAGAAGGCCAGGAATCCGTACCTATCGCTGTCCGAATTGGAGACGACGCGAGGCCGAGGCCACGAGCCGCTTCAGCGGCTGCTGGCAGACACAACTCAACGGAGTGAGTCTGCCATCCGCACCGCACTGGCTAGGCCGCTCGAAGATGAAGCGTTCGGCAGACTCCTCGCAGTATGTGGTGGCGACACCGCTTTGGCCGAGCACATCCGCCCTCTTGCCAACCTTCTTCGGACCGATGCATGGGGCGATCCCATCGTCTATCGCGCGAATGCCTTCATGGTCACCCTCGGAGCGGACCGCCGAGAGACCGGCACGCACTACACACCGAAATCCCTTACGGAGACAATCGTCGCCACGACTCTCGAGCCTGTGGCATATGTCGGACCTGCTGAAGGACAGCCCCGACAGGAGTGGCAACTGAAGTCTCCTGCTGAATTGCTGGAACTGAAGGTCTGTGACCCGGCCATGGGTTCCGGAGCCTTCCTGGTGCAGGCCTGCCGATGGCTCGCGGAACGGCTGGTGGAAGCATGGGGCAAGGCAGAGGCGGCAGGGGGATTCGTCGCGGTCGATGGCGAGGTTAGGGAGGACGCTGGCGGAGCCGAACCGATGCCCGCTGGTCTAGACGAGCGGTTACTTCTCGCCAGACGAATCATCGCTGAACGGTGTCTCTACGGAGTGGACGTGAATCCCCTCGCCGTCGAACTCGCCAAGCTATCGATTTGGCTAGTCACTCTGGCCAAGGGGCGCCCCTTCGGTTTCCTCGACCACAACCTAAGACACGGCGACAGCCTTCTAGGCATCCATCGGATTGACCAACTGACAAAGCTGCGGATGGACCCTTTTGGCGGTCCATATCAGGAGCGTATGTTCAGCCCTGGCATCACGAAAGCCGTGGACGAGGCGATCGCCATTCGCAAGAGGTTGCGCGCGATGCCCATCCGGGACATCCACGATGTGGAGGATATGGCGCGACTTGATCTGGAGGCGAGAAGGAGGCTCGAAGCTTCTGTGCTCCTGGCTGACGCGATGATGAGTGTGGCTTTGCGCTCCCTCGGGAAGCAGCGGTCGCTCGATTCCGCTTTGGATTTCCTAGCGGTTGACGTTGGGGCCTATTTTACGAGTAGCACGTGGACAACTGAGGGACTCGCCAGGACGGTGAACAGGGCATTGCCAGCCGAATTGCCACAGGGGAGACCTCCTAGGCACGCAGTACACTGGCCGCTTGAGTTCCCGGAAGTCTTCATGAGAGTTAACGGTGGATTTGACGCCATCGTTGGGAACCCACCGTTTATGGGCGGCCTGAGGATCACGGAATTGATGGGCGAATCCTACAACGCTTTTCTGAGTGCTCAATACAAACCTGGAGGTCGACTAGCGGACCTGTGCGCCTTCTTCTTTAGGCGAGCAGCGCAAGTGCTGCGAGATGCCGGCACGATGGGTTTTCTAGCAACCAACACTGTTTCTCAAGGCGTGACAAGAAGAGTCGGCTTGTCAGTCTTGCTTGCCGAAGGATTCGAGATCTACTCTGCTGTGAAGTCCTTCGTGTGGCCTGGAAAGGCATCCGTGATTGCTGCACAAGTTCACTTGTTTCTAGGCACATGGACGGGAAGGAAGATAGTCGACGGCAGGGCTAGCAAGAGCATATCCTCCATGCTAGAACTTGATCAAGCGGGTGGCATCGAGCCATTTCCTCTCCAATGTAATAAACATAAGTGCTCTGAAGGGTCCATACCCTGGGGTGAGGAGTTTATAGTATCTGAGCAACTCGCTATGGCGATGATTGCTGAAGACGCTCGCAACAGGGATGTTATGAAACCTGTTATCGGTGGTACGGAGATCAACAGACTTGTTGAAATTGCTCCGCAACGCTGGATAATCGACATGGGCGAAATGGATCGAGCGGGGGCTGAAACCTATACAGCACCGTTTAAGTACCTTGAGGCCACCATCTATCCCAAGAGAAGGAACTTAGATCCCAAGAAATACGATAGAATCGTTCGCACATGGTGGAAGTTCTTTAATGCTCGACAGACTATGTACGCCAACATCGATAAATGGCGACTTAGGCGCGTACTGGCCCGGTCAAGAGTATCGGACTTGCACATCATTGAATGGCTGCCAACTGATATTGTCTACACTGATGCTGCAATAGTATTTCTATTCGACTCTTGGTGGCACTACTCTGTACTTCAGAGCGCCATACATGAGATATGGGCGAGGCGCTATGCGTCCACACTGAAGACCGACACGCGGTACATCGCGAAAGCGTGCTTCGATACCTTCCCTTTTCCTGAACCAGATCCGGGGTTAGGTGCGCTTGAGTCGGTTGGTATGCGCTACCATCAGATGAGGTCTCGTTTGTGTAAGGCCACAGGTATGTCCCGTGGGGAACTCCACTCCCGGGTGAACGACCCGTCAAGCCGGGAGGAGGGCATTGAGGCCATGCGCGAGATCATTCGTCAGATGGACGAGAGTGTCAAGACTGCCTTCCGATGGACTGACATCGAATTGACACATGGTTTCCGAGAATGGCATGGAAAACTGCGTTTCACTCCCTGCAGCGAAGCCAGCGGTGAGATAGCGAAACGGCTTCTAGAGTTGAATCAGGAGCGCCACAACGAAGAAGTCCAGCTCGGTGCTAAATAGTAGGGAGTCACTAGGTGCTTTGACACTTGCGGCCGGAACAGTATGACCCAAGCAGGATTCGGGGACGAGTCAGGCATGTTCGACGCCGACGAGACCGAACAGCAATGATCCGGAGGAGACGCGATGGCTCATGAAAAGAAGGCCAAGAGTGACGCATCTGGTCAAGTCCCTGCATGGAGGCCTTCAGCTTGGCTCGTATGCCTCGGTGAAAGGATCTGGCTTGACGGGTTTATAGTTGTAGTGGAATCTGTGTCTAGCGATCTGCCCGAAATACGGGATGGCGACTCGCTTGTGATCGCTGAGGAACAACGTGAGAGCCTGGAGGTATCTGCCTTTGCCCATGTCCTGCGCAAGAGGATTGACCTGGGCAGGATGTACTTGCTCCTTGACGGGCTGCTACCAGTAAGCCCTTCAAGGACCGCCTGTGAGTTGGGCATTCCATTCTCGACTGTATCCACCGGAGTACCCCAAGTATCTAGGCTTGAATGGCAGTCCTTCGAAGGTGCACTCAAGATGGGCAGCAGGAAAGGCCACGCCACTGTGCCCGTGCTCAGTGGCGGAACTCCTAGGGAGCAGGCTTACGTGCGCGACCTCCTGCAGTATGCAGTCATGGACGACCTGCTCGGTCCGGCGGATGGGCCTGAGGAGGAGATCGCCGGCATGAGCGTTCGGGATCGCTACCTGGTGGGAAAGCTCGCTCCGAAGACACAGAGAGAACAGGACACGGCGAACCCGTTTCCATACAACGATCAAGAGGATGCAGACGAGGAGAAGAAATCCCTGGTTCCGTCGACAAATGAGGACCACGTGCCGAATGATGAGAAGGGCGGCTACGACCTATCAGCTTCGGGGGATGACCAGGACAATCCCTCAGATCAGACCACCAACCAGTCCCTCGTCCCGTCCTCGCTGGGTTTCACCTTCTGCGTCGACGGGTCTGTACATGCTGTCCAGCTTAGAGCCAGTTGGGGACGTTACGAGCGAACCCAAAGCGAGACGATCGACGAGAGGTCCGGTAAGCGTCCTCGTTGCTGGAAGCGCGTACCTTCGGGGGGAACGACCACAATTCCGCTCGATTACCGAGTGGTGGGTCCAACCGTAGTCGACGGAGATTGCCCCGACGTCGTCATCCAGGGGTCAGTCAGCGATCCGCTGCCCAACGGTGACCGCTTGGTTACGGTCTTCCTCGTCAACAACCAGACGAAGCCAGAGGAAAACCAGGACCGGGCGTGGGTATTCCAGCCCGAATTGGTGGCTCGGGACCCCGAGGGGAAGGCCATCTTCCGGCGGCGGCCTGTTCTAGACACGGACGGTTCCGACGAAGAACGGGAATCGTTGGAGATGATATACCGTGGCCGAGTGGAGTTCGCCGTGGGCCATGGCGTATCGGTCCAGGCCACCAACGCCGACGATGACCCTGCGCGCGCCGTGGAGGTGAGGACCTGCGTCTTGCCACTGCAAGAAGTTCTGGCAACGGAGAGTCCCGGACGTGATCCCAAGGATCGTCCCTCCATGCGCCGACTGATGGAGGATGGGTCGCTCGACATGATGCGGCTGGCGGAGTTGGATCGTGAGCAGTTGACCACCACCCTCTCCGTCTTGACTGACGACTATGCGCTCTGGATCGAAGAGCAGCGGAGGCGAATCGGTGTCAGTATCCATGGGTTCAATGTGGCCGCCACGTCGGCTCTGGACCGTTGCGAACGGGTTTTGCGCAGGCTTCGAGAGGGTATCTCCGTTCTCAACTCGAACGACAACGCGCTTGAGGCGTTCCGGTTCGCCAATCGAGCGATGGCAGCGCAGCGCCTCCACAGTGTCTACTCTCTCCGTAGACGGCGCGGAGAGAATGCGGGTCTCGCGACGCTGGACACCAGGGACAATCGGTCGTGGAGGCCCTTTCAGCTAGCCTTCATGCTGCTTTCGATACCGGCTCTGGCGGTTCCCACTCATCGAGATCGAACAGAACCCGTCGATGCCAATGCGGACCTGCTCTGGTTTCCCACCGGTGGGGGCAAGACCGAGGCATATCTCGGTGTCGCGGCCTTCACGATGGTGATCCGGAGGCTTCAAGGCAATCTCGGTGGACTTGATGGCAGTCGTGGCCTGGCGGTAATCATGCGGTACACGTTGCGATTGCTCACAATTCAGCAGTTCCAACGAGCCACCACGCTGATTTGCGCGATGGAAGTACTTCGTCGCACTGACAATGCCAAGTGGGGGGAGGTTCCCTTCACTGTCGGGCTTTGGGTGGGTCAGAAGGTGACGCCGAACACCACCGAGGAGAGCCACGAGGCCATAGAACGGGAGCGGGATGGAAAGCACGGCACCGGGTCTACACCTGCTCAGTTGACCTTCTGTCCGTGGTGCGGCTCGGAGATCGCGCCGGGACGAGAGATAACGGTTGATAGGGGCATTGGGCAGACTATCATCTATTGCGGTGACAAGCATGGTCGTTGCGAGTTCAGCAGGGCCAAGTCACCTGGTCTCGGGCTACCAGTGTCGGTGGTGGATGAGGAGATCTACCGACGACCGCCGTCGATGTTGATCGCCACGGTGGACAAGTTCGCGCTGATGGCGTGGCGAGGTGAGGTTCGGACGCTTTTCGGCAGCGCTTCCCGAGAGTGCGACCGTCACGGCTTGGTGTGGCCGGATGGCGATTGCAGCGGCAACCACCGGAAGAAAGGGTCGTTGCCAGCGACTGTCGTCCGTCAAATCCGTCCCCTTCGACCGCCGGACTTGATCATTCAGGACGAGTTCCATCTCATCAGTGGGCCACTGGGCACTATGGTCGGACTGTACGAAACTGCTGTGGACGAACTCTGTGCCTGGACACTGAACGGCAAGACGCTCAGACCTAAGATTGTGGCGTCGACCGCGACAGTTCGTAAGGCGGCAGAGCAGGTAAACAATGTCTTTTTGAGGCAGGTAGCGGTCTTCCCCCCGCACGGCCTCGACGTCGAGGACAACTTCTTCTCGCTGCAACGGCCGGTCGATGCGAAGCCAGGGCGCCGTTACTTGGGTATCTGTTCGCCCGGCAGTTCGCGACCTGCGGTTCTGATTCGGGTCTACGTGGCCTTGCTTACTGCCGGGCAGGCGTTGTTCGAGAGGTTCGGGCAGGCGGCCGATCCTTACATGACGCTGGTCGGCTATTTCAACTCTTTGCGGGAACTCGGCGGGATGAGGCGACTAGCCGAAGACGACGTGCAAACGCGCTCCTATCGAGTCCAGATGAGCGCGGTATCGAGGCCGGGTCTGAGCCAGCGGTCGATCCGAAACGTGGACGAACTCACGTCTCGAGTCTCCAGCAAAGACATCCCTAAGAAATTGGACCAGTTGGAAGTGAGGTTCAAGTCCTCCTGGGATAAAGGGGAGACTAGAGCCATCGATGTAGTTCTGGCTTCCAACATGTTCTCGGTCGGCGTAGACGTGAATCGTCTCGGCCTGATGGTGGTGAACGGCCAGCCCAAGAACACGGCCGAGTATATCCAAGCCACCAGCCGGATCGGACGTTTCTTTCCTGGTCTCGTTTGCACCGTGTTGACCTGGTCGCGACCGCGTGACCTGTCGCACTACGAGACCTTCGAACACTATCACTCTACCTTCTACAAGCACGTCGAGGCGCTGTCGGTCACTCCCTTCGCCCCACGAGCCTTGGACCGGGGATTGACGGGCGCGATGACTAGTGCTCTACGGCTCGCCAACGAGGATCTGAATCCCAATCTCGGTGCCCAGGAACTCGACAGCTCGGGAAAACCGGAAGCAGCCGATGTGCGAAAGGTCTTTTCCGACCGCGCCTGGAAAGTGAAGGATAAGTTTGCGAGACAGCAGACCGAAGCGATGATCGCGGACCGGATCGACAGATGGGTCAAGGAAGCGGTCAAGGGAGGGCGAAAGCTAGGGTACGAGGCGGCGCACCGCCAAGGCGACGTCGTGGCCCTGCTGAAGAAGCCCGGGGCGGTTCCCTGGGACGAGTTCACGGTCCCGATGTCCATGCGTGAGGTCGAGCCAGGGGTCCAGTTGATTATGGATGCAGCGAAACTGGCTGATCCTCCGCAATGGCACGCGAGGGCGAATGACACCGGAACCGATGGAGGTCAGGCATGAGTACATACTTGGTTGGTCAGGTTCGTCCCAGTCAGTTGCTCTGGACTTACGGGCCTGGCGCGCTGGTCGACTTGCCTAACCTCTCTGTCGTCACTATGGGTCTGGACCGGTGGGACGTGACTTGCTGCCCCCCCGTGGATGAGGCCCGCCTGCTGGCCGCCGTGCGTCGGATACTCGGCCCGCAGGTGGAACGGTTACGCATTCCCCCTTTCGTGCGAGAGGAGGGAGCCAATCCGATGTCCGCGGAGGGTAAGATAGGGATACCCGTACGTCCGTTTCCGCGATGGTTGCGGTGTGTCAAATGTGGACTGCTCGCTGAATACGACTCGGGCCTCTTCGAAGTCAAGCCATCTCCCTACCGCCCCGAACAGACCCACTTCGCCCATTCGAACTGCGAGAAAGGGAATAACGCGGACGCGGTTCCAGCCCGATTCCTGTTGGCATGTCGCAACGGTCATCTAGATGACTTCCCCTGGCATTGGTTCGTGCACGGTGGCCCCTCTGATTGTCGGGGAACATTGCGCTTCTTCGAGAGTGGAGCCTCCCTTCAGACCGAAAACCTTTGGGTGAAATGCGATTCCTGCCAAGACGCTCGTTCCCTGGTCCATGCATTCGGAAGAGAGGCACAGGAGAACCTGCCCGCGTGCCGCGGGCGGCATCCGCATCTCGACATCTTCGACACGAGCTGTGACGAGTCTCCGCGGACGGTCCTGCTAGGGGCTACGAATGGCTGGTTCCCGGTGACTCTCTCCGCCTTGGCGATTCCCATCGAGAAGAATCAGTTGAGTCAGCTCATCCTCGACGGGTGGGAATACTTCTCAGATGTCGAGTCGTTCGAAGAAGTGAAGGTCGTCATCAAGACCCTGGCGAAGAGCGGCAGTCTTCCGGGCATCGGGCAATTCGATGCGAAGGAGGTTTGGCGCTGTGTGCAGGAACGAAGGGATAGCAAGGCCAGCCACCAGGCGGTCGTTTCGGAAGGCGACATCAAGGGTCCAGAATGGGAAGTGCTGACTGCGGCCGCACCTCCGACCGACTGGCCTCATTTCATGAGCCACATGGCTATGACTCCCACCGCTTTCAGCGACAGGCTGGCTGGCGTGTTGCTACTGGAAAGGCTCAGGGAGGTCAACGCCCTGATTGGCTACACCCGGGTCGAAGCTCCCGAAGAGAGCGACGAGCCCGAGGATCGTCCGCCGATGGCTTCTCTGTGCAGGGGGCGACCGGAATGGGTGCCCGCCTCCGAGGTCCATGGGGAGGGGATATTCATAAGGTTCGACGAGGACAGGGTCCGCGCATGGGAAATGCTCACTGCGGTCGTCAACCGAAGTGCGAGACTGCTCGCCGGACATCGTGGCTGGCGGAGCGCCCGCAAACTAGATCCCGAGAAGAGCTATCCAGGTATCCGCTACGCGATGCTCCACACGTTCGCCCACCTACTGATCCGAGAACTGGCCCTCGAGTGTGGGTACAATGCAGCCAGCATCCGCGAGCGCATCTATGCATCCTCTGGTCCCGATTCGCCGATGGCTGGAGTGCTGCTCTACACTGCGGCCGCCGACTCCGACGGGACCTTGGGTGGTCTCGTCGAACTAGGGAAGCCCGAGAACCTCGGTCGGCTGATCCGCCAGGCGCTCGATCGGGCCTCCGTGTGCTCGTCGGACCCACTATGCTCGGAACATGACCCAGGTGTGGACCGCTCCCTACACGCGGCCTCTTGCCATGCATGTACCTTCGTGTCCGAGACCTCGTGTGAGCGAGGAAACCGGTATGTAGACAGGGCGCTGCTCGTTCGCACCTTCGAATGTTGCGATGCAGCCTTCTTCCAGTCGGCGAGCGAGGGCCATGACTGATCTCTGGCAGGTCATCGCCGAACTGGGCCTGGAGCTGCATCCCGACCGCATAGCGGCGGTCGCCGCCAAGATCGAGTCCTTGGACTCGGCCGACCGGTTCGAGTCGGTCAGGCCCAGCTTCGGCCCCAACGTCGATAAGTCGATGGTCGCCAGTCTTAGTGTCGCCTGGCAGAATGCCAAGGGTGTGGGACCGAGAGAAGTGGCTGCAGCGCTCCGCGGGGCCTCGGCAGCTGCTGCACTTGGCGAACGAAGAGGCTCGGTCGAGCTGGTATGGACTGGCCCTTCGACAGGTTTGGTCGCGGTCCGTCATACGGAAGAGGTGCTTCGCGCGGTCATCGGCTCATCGAGACACCGGCTCTTCCTGGTGAGTTTCGTCGCCTACGAGATCGAACTGATCATGAAAGCGCTCCATGATGCTGTCGGGCGCCAGGTTCACATCGATTGCCTGTTGGAGTCTTCGAAGGAACACGGCGGGAAGGTCACGGTCGATTCGGTTGGGATGCTTAAGGAGGCTATCCCATCAGCCAGCCTGTATGTCTGGAGTCGCGACCCCGAGGGTGGCACTGCTGGCCGTCTGCGTGGAGCAGTGCATGCCAAGTGCGTTGTGGCGGACTGGAGTACCGCATTCATCACCAGCGCCAACTTGAGCGTCGCCGCGATGGAAAGAAACATGGAGCTCGGGGTGCTGATCAGGGGTGGTCACGTGCCAGATGAACTACATCGCCACCTAGAGGCGCTGGTGACGACTAAGATCGTCAAGCGGGCTTGAGTTGGACACAGTCGACAAGGCGACGCGATCGCGCATCATGGCCAGCGTGGGGCATGGCCGACAGGACACCGGTCCTGAATTGCGTCTGCGCCAAGCTGTCCATCATTTGGGTCTCAGGTACCGATTGCACGACGGGAGCCTTCCTGGATCTCCGGACCTGGTATTCCCTCGCTTCCACGCCGTCATCTTCGTTCATGGCTGTTTCTGGCATGTACATGAAGGCTGCAGGTTTTCCATGACTCCAACGACCCGGAGGGAGTTCTGGCAGGAGAAGTTCGAGGCGAATAGGAACCGCGACAAACGGAACTGCGAGGCTCTCGCTGTGATCGGTTGGCGCGTGCTCGTCGTATGGGAATGCGCCATCAAGACGCGGAAAGGGCCTGCACCAGACGAGCTGGCTGCCATCGTGGCCGATTGGCTCGCCTCAAGCGAAAGATACGATGAGATCGGCGAGAGTCGCGTTGCCTGATCTGCCTGACCCATGGCCAGTTCTCCATTACGGCTGCAAGGAAATGGCCGATTGAGTGAACCAGTCGAAGGACAGGACGTTGACCGCAAGATCAGGTACCACGGTATCACCGGAGGCAAAATCATTGGAGATGTGAGAGTCCCATTTTACCTCTGTCATGATCGCGGGCTCGCCGAGGCCTATGCCGAAAACGGGGGAGTGCTCATTTTCGAGGATCTGTCCGAGCGCCCCCTCATCCTCGACACGCCTGAGAAGTTCGTGGGTGCTTGGCAATCAAGCGGGGCGGATGATGTCGAAGGGCCGTTCCATCCGAATCGGACGCGTGTCTTTGCAGACTGGGCGCGGTCCAGAGGGTACGATTCGATAGTGGTCCCCGACAGTGCCTTCGAGGGGGAGCTTGGGTACGTGGAAGTGGCGGGTCGGGTCGGTGAACCCCAGACAATCGTTCTGGTTGCAGAGGCCGTGCGGCTCGTTCTCGAAGAGACTCAGGAAGAACGGTCGTGTTAGCTCTGAAGCAACATGTGGAGGAGTACCGTGACTGAGGCGCCCACGACACACCCTTACTCTATGACTCTCAGCCTCAATATACTCAATCATCTCGGCATCAACCTATACAGCAACGTTCCAGCCGTATTGGCTGAGGTCGTGGCGAACTCGTGGGATGCCGACGCGGAGCACGTCGATATTGAGGTCGACCCGCAGGGAGGTTGGATCAAGATCACTGACGACGGCCACGGAATGGATCAGGATGATGTCAACAACAAGTACCTCCACGTCGGTTTCCGAAGACGGGAGCAGAAGGGTGGGGCAGTGACACCCAAGTTCTGTCGGCCTGTCATGGGACGCAAAGGGATCGGCAAACTGTCTCTCTTCTCTGTCGCTCGCGTCATAGAGGTGCACACCGTCAAGGATGGAGAACCAAGCGCCTTTCGCATGGTCCTGCGTGACATTGAAGAGAAGATCAAGTCTGGAGGGGAGGGCACGTACTACCCGAATCCGTTGCCAGCGGAAGTCGTGGACCTGCAGAACGGGACTCGCGTTGTCCTCACAGATCTCAAGAAGTCGATATATCAGGCAGAGGCGGCCGTCAGGAAGCGACTGGCCAGACGTTTCAGCATCCTGGGCGACAGATTCGGTTTCCAGGTCCGGATTAATGGAACCGCGATCGGGGTGGCTGATAGGGAGTACTTCGGTAAGCTCCAGTATGTCTGGTGGTATGGGGATGGTGGCGCGAAATACGCCGAGATGTGCTCCAATCTGGAGCATTCAGAGGGCAGGCCCGATCGTCTAGACGGGTCGGACAACCGCGTCAGCGGCTGGATTGGTACCGTTGCGGAGTCGGGTTCGCTACAGGATGGCGAGGACAATCTTAACAAGATCACCGTGGTCGTGCGGGGCAAGCTGGCACAAGAGGACATCCTAGAGGCGTTCACAGAAGGCGGGATGTACACCAAGTACCTTATGGGAGAGATTGAGGCTGACTTCTTGGACGGGGACGACAAAGAAGACATCGCCACTACCAGTCGACAGCGAGTCATCGAAGATGATCCGCGATACCAAGAACTCAAAGCCTTGATCCACCGTGAATTGAAGTACATCCAGAGCCAGTGGACCGAGCTTCGGAACCGCCAGGGGGCGCAGAAGGCGCAGGAGATCCCCGCAATCAGGGAATGGCTAGATGAAATGAAAGGGGATACCCGGCGGCGCGCCGAGAGGCTGTTCGGCAGGATCAACCAGATCACTGTCGAGCGGGAAGATGACCGGCGCCAACTGTTCGCCCACGGAGTTCTGGCCTTCGAGAGCCTACGGTACAAGGAGAACCTGGACGCGCTCGACCAGGTCTCTACGGAGAACCTCCAAGCTCTTACGCAGATATTCACGAACCTGGATGACATCGAAGCTACCCTGTACCACCAGATCGTCAAAGAGAGGGTTCAGGTCATCAGGACACTGCGGGAGAAAGTCGAGGAGAACGCCAGGGAGAAAGCTATCCAGCAGCACCTGTTCGACCACTTGTGGCTGCTCGATCCATCCTGGGAGCGTGCTGCAACCTCGGAGTACATGGAGCGCACGCTACAAAAGGAATTCGAAAGCATAGACGCGGGGCTGTCCGAGGAGGAGCGGGCTGGACGCGTGGATATCAAGTATCGAACGGCCTCCGGAAAGCACATAATCGTCGAGCTGAAGAAGGCTGATCGTGTGCTCAATACTCCAGTACTCCAGAATCAGGTCATGAAGTACCGAAGTGCGTTGCGCAAGCTCCTGCAAGCCACCGGGCGCCCCAATGAACCGTTCGAGATCGTGTGCGTCGTGGGGCGTGCGCTCAGCGACTGGCAATCCTCCGAGGATCGCAGGGACTCAGAGGAGGCCTTGAAGGCTTACGATACCCGAGTGATCATGTACCAGGAGCTCATTGATCGAGCCTACCAAGCTTATCAGGAGTACATGGAGCGCAACGTGGAGGCTGGCCGCATCTCCAGACTGATCGGGCAGATAGAGGACTGGGATGACGAACGCAAGGCCGACACTTCCAGTGCCTAGGGAGATGGCGGGAAGTGGGGAAGCGACCGCCTCCAACAAGTGGAGGAAAGGTGTCACCAACTACCTCGCCAACGATCTGGCCGTCTAGGCGATGCATCCGGGGCCGGTGTCGTTCGCAGCGTGGGCCAGATCGCCTGGTCTTACGTCACGGCGGGCATTGACACTATGCCTTTCCACCGGGTGAGGGCGAGGCCGCGTGAATGACGGACAACCTCAGCCATGAGCTCTTCGGTTTCGGGTTGAACCCTTACGAGTTCTACGAGCGACTCCGCTCCAGCCCGGGCTCCCAAGTGCTCGGGGCGGCGGCGCGGCGTGCCTACCTCGCCGACCGCCTCCGCTACCGCTTGCGGTTCGATCCCCGCGTCACACAGCTAACCAAGCCTGACCTTGAGAAGCAGACTCGCGGCCTGGAGCTCTATCTGCTTTGCACGTGCCTGGATCTGCTGGCCGGCAGCGATTTCATCGATTTCGCGGCTTGGCTGGCGATCGACACAGACCGGGCGAAGCGGCGACATGGACTCCAGGAGGACGAGCCGCGGATCGCCCAATTGCTCGCTGATTCGGCGGGTGATCTCCACCACCCCGATGTGTTTCGAGCTGCAGCCGCGAAGCTACACGGTGAGGTTTACGCTCCACGATTCCATCTGCAGCGGGGCTTTGTCCGCCTGTTCCACGAGCTGCCAGATGCAATGAGGCGCATCCTAACTGACGTATACGTGATCTCGAGCCGACTTTCGCAGGCAGAGGTTGACGACCTGGACATCGGAGAACGTGTAATCCGAGAGTGGCGCGATCTAGACGACACTGAGCGCATCGACCGCATCGCGAAGTACATCTACGTGCACCGCCGGAACTACTTCACCCACCTGGCGCGCGCCTCTCGACCCAGGAGATGGACGCCACGCGCGATCCTCGGCGAGACCGACGCCGACCGGGTCTCGCTAGCCGACGGGTTCTCGTACGACCTCATCAACGACGTGGTCTCCGAAGGCGACAGGTTCCGCATCGTGGCTTTCCGTGGCCTGCGCGATGAGGATGAGACGCTCGTCATACGCCTGACGGTCGCGGGCGCATGGCTGCAACGGCTCGGCTACGACGTCTCGTCATCCTACGTGGAGGGGTTCCGCCGATACCAGCTCCGGCGCGAAGCCATGTACGCTGCCATGTCTGAGCTCGACTACGTTCTCGCCTTGCTCCGGTACTATGCAGGCCAGCGCACCGTGGTGCTGCACGACGATGCGATGGTTTCGCTCCCTGAGTTGCCTGTTGCAGCGGCCACGCGCGTCGAGCAGTATTTGGAGGTCGACACCCCCCTCGAGGGGGGCATCGCCGATGGACTGCGAGCCTACGCAAGTGGCGTGGATGCTGTCAACGCCATCATCCGAGCGTTCAACGAGGAGCACATCCCACGAGGGGTCTTCGAAGCGCTCTCGCTCGTCGGGGAAGCGCGGGACGCCGCGATGCGGATTAGGCGCGAGACCTATGAACGCCTGACTCGGATGCGAGAGGTGCACGACCTGCCGGCACCTGCCGCGAAGCTGTACGAGTGGCTGCTGGACCTAGCTGATCGAATGACCTGGTGAGCGTCACGAAGCGCTCCGAACACGAGTGTGATGCGACCGACAGCTCTCGAGTAGGTCTACCGTTTTGCGGTATGAGAAGCCAGGACCTCGGTGATGCGGGTAGTCGCTCATCGCCTAGCCTCATCACCTGGGGCAACTGTCGGTCCGCGGGGACCTCCGGCACCTTTGCCCGGAATGTCCTTGCCGGACAACCCACGCCGGAACAAGAAGGGCAGAGCCGAAGGAAGGACGTCGGTGGAAAGAAAGCCATCCCCAGTGGCATCAGGAGCGACGGCCTAGCTCGGCACCCAGATCAGCAAAGAACCTCGCTCACGCTGAAAGGAATCCCGCCCCAAATCCGCATGGGTCGTGGGGACTCGCAGAAGGATCGCCACCTCTTGCCGCAACAAGGAGTGGGCACAGGATGTTCTTGGACCTGATGAACATGCTGCGTAATTGCAGCGCGTCGGATTCCCCTATCGCTCCAACCGAGTTGTACAACGAGACGTGGATGCTTCGGGGCGTCCTGCACTGGTTGAGTCTGGAGTCTCCTAGGAGGCACGCGCTGTCGTTCGCTAATGGTGCCGTCTGGGGCTCCGAGATCTGGATGCACACGCAATTCGCTCAGAGGGGCCGAAGCGCGTTGAACCCCGACAAGCTGTGGGAGTCAGCGACGCGTGCTGATGCGGTCATCGGTCACGTGAAGTTCGGCGTGAACACCAAGCGTGACCTCCGCCTACGGGAGAGGGCCGAGCAGTTCAAAGTCCTCGAGGCCAAGATGTCTTCGGGTCTTAGCCGCGGAGTAACGAACGCTCCCCAATACGGACAGGCTGCGAGGACAGTTGCCTGCATGGCTCAAGCGCTCGCCGAAGCCAATATCCATCCATCTGCTCTCGAAGAACTAGCCTTCTACATCGTTGCGCCAGAGGAAGAGATAGAGAACGGAAAATTCGACGTTGAGATGGACCTCGACGAAATCCGCGCGATGGTCGAGCAGCGAGTTCACATGTACCACCAAGAAGAATGTGCAGCCGAGAAGCTCGAGTGGTTCTCCAGCTGGTTCATCCCAACCACAAACCACATCCGCATCGGCTGCGTTGCATGGGAGCAGCTGATGCGCCACCTTTCAGCGAGAGTCCCCGCCGAAACGGCAGCCGAGATGCAGGAGTTCTACAATCGGTGCCTTCTCTACGCATAGGACGCTCGGTTCAGTGCTGGCGGAGGCGGTGCTGGTCACCTCGACCAGCCTGCTGGCCTACAACGGTCCGCAAGAGACTGCACACCATGACAGAGCAGCAGTGGTCCTCCCTTCGGCAGAGAGCAACCGACGAGTAGATTGTGTTGGCACAAGGTCAAGGCTGCCCGGTGCCTGTCTCTAAGCTCGTAGCACGAAGCCATTTCTGCACTTCGACTATCGCCGCTGCCTCCAGTCGCCACGCAGGGACGCCGCCGTGCAATGCCAGTCCCACACCTTTCGGGTGCTCAAGGAAGTCCGAGACGTAGTAGCGACCGCCCGTGAACTGACCATATGGGCCAAACCGGGAATCGCCCTCGTAGGCAGCGTCATAGAACTCGACGATAGGCATTGTCGGGTTCTGCCATTGACCGCGGCCTCCGTGGCGGTCGGGCTCCCCAGGCCGAATCAGATTCACGTTGAAAGTCCGGCCCTCGCCGTTGGTTACCCTGAAGATGTCGCTATCAGCCATCTCGTTCCCCTCACTATTCTCCACATGAGGATACTACTAACGAGGCCGCATGTGTTCGGCAAGGTGTTGTAGGATGCCGGCGGCCGCCGGGCGACCATCAAGCAGATGTCCGGGGAGCAAAATAACAGCAATAAGAAAAGCCGGCTCATACAGGATTGGGGCACGTTCACCTGCTGATGAGCCGGCATTCCATGTGGCGTCAGTTGCTCCTGGCTGCTACGGGCGGAACAGGGTCAGTTGCCCTTCGGGCACCGGCTTGCGCCTCGGCTTCGGTCGGCGAACCAGTGCCGCTAGTTCCTCCAAACTCACGACGCGGGCGTGTTTGATGGGGGCTGGGTCCTGAGTCGGACAGCCCTGGGTCTTAGGCTCTGGGGCAAGTATCTGTGTCCACAGATCGGCTTCTGCGACATGGACTGCTTCTGCAGGCAGCACGTGGTCCACTCGCTCGGGCTCCGCCTGCCAGATGTCATCGACCAAGAAGCCCTCGGCCTCCGCCTCGGCCGTGCGGGTCTGGGCGAAGAGAGCCTCCAGGGATTGCCCATCGCTCGGGGCCTGGTTGGTCAGGCGGCGGGCGAGGGCGAGAAACACGTCCTGGCCGTCGCCTTCCAGTGCCGCTAGCCCGTCTTCGGGGAGCTCGCCCTCCACCATCAGGGCAGAGCGCATCTTCGCGGCCACGAGGGCCAGCGCCTCGGCCTGGAGGGTTCCCTCGTAGACGAAGAAGGTGACCTCCACCGGCCGGCGCTGGCCGATACGCCACGAGCGGCGGCTCGCCTGGCGCATCACGTACACGCTGTACTCGGTCTCGTACCAAACGATCGAAGGCCAGTCCACCAGGTCGAGGCCGGTTTGCACCAGGCGAGGGTGGCAGATAAGGACGTCGGCGCCCTCCCGAACTCGAGCGGCGACCCACTCCTCCCGCCGATCGGCCGCCACGGTGCTTGCCTTGAGCACCGCCACTCGAAACCCCTCCCTCTCCAGAAGGTCGCGCAGCCGGGGGCTGATATCTCGCTTCTCTGTATGGGTGATGTAGACCAGCACCCGCCTGCCCCGATCCCGTTCGCGGCGTGCCAACTTCACAAGTGCCTGCTCCTTTGGATAGAGCCGGTCCTCGGGCAGAGCGGGGGCGTGGGCGAGGACGCTCCCCGTCTCCGGATCCAGCACCGTCTCGCCCCGGGTGCAGCCGTCGGGATAGGAAAGCAACGCCTGAAGGTAGGTGGCCAGCAGCCGCTTTGAGCCCTCCTGGAGCGCCTCCGCCACGGCTCGCCAGAGGTCCTGGGCGAGCAGGTGGTAGCTGCTCGCCTGGGAAGGAACGTCCGGGCTCTCGCCTCGATCCAGTGGGAAGAGGGCGACCCGCTCCGTGTAAGGGGGCAGGTCTCTGGCGACGTCGGCCAGGCGGAGGAACACGGTGTTTCCGATCAGGTGGAACAGGATCGCCGGAGAGACGCCCGGCTTCTCGACGGTGCGGGTTAGGTAGCTTCGGCGCTTGGAGTGGCGGCCGTCGTCGGCGTAGGCGTCTGGGTCCTTCTTGGTGATCCGCTCCACGATGCCGTAGCGGCTGACCCATTTCGCCTCGTCCCGATAGCCGAACTCGGAGCGGACTGCGGGGGAGAAGCGCCACAGCAGGTAGAACAGGGTCGAGCTGTAGCCGCCGAAGACGGTGCCGGTGAGGGTGAGGGTCTTGCCGCAGGCCTCGGCGAGCCCGGCGGCCGCCAACCCCTGGGCGGACCCCCGGGCTTTGTACTCATGCACTTCGTCTGTAACGAGGAGATCGAAGTAGTTGGCCAGACGGCGGCGCGCGTAATCGGCCAGAGGGAATCGGCGGGGGCCGGTGCGATCCGCCTGCCAGAGCGCCCCGCCGCAGAAATAGCAGTGCCGCTTCTTGGCCCGGAGGTCGGTCTGGCCGAGGGGCACTCCCTCGTCGTCGGCAATCGGTTGGAAACAGCTCGGGCAGCAGAGTTGGCGTAGGATCTCGCCCGTCTCGTCGCGGGCGACACCTCCCACCTCGTCGCGGACGAGTCGTTCTACCGCCGCGGGTACCCAGCGGTAACCCAGCTTCGCCTGCTCGCGGGAGCAGATGACGAACTGGATAGCCCCTCCCAGCAACCTGGCTCGCTCCAGGTCGCCTATGGTCCGGACGATAGCCACCCGGGCGCCTGGGACGGTAGCCAGCACCTCGCGGCGCCACTTCTTGACCAGGTGTGGTGGACAGAGGATCAGCACCCGGTGGAAGCCGGCGAGGTAGGCGGCAGCGACGGCCAGCATGGACTTGCCCACCCCCATCTCCCCAACCACATTGGTGCCGGCTCCCTGTTGGAGGGAAAGGGCGATAGCACGGATGGCATCGCCCTGGGCGCCCAGGGGGCGGCGAAGGATCCGCCGGAGATCGAAGCCACAGGCCCGTCGGGCCTCGGCATCGTAGACAGGCGGGTAGGCGCGGACCACGGCCCGGGTGATGGCGTTGTTGTAGCGGTCGATCAGTTCGGCCAGGTTCATGCGGCTTGCTTCTCCTCGGCCACGTTTCCGCCCTCTCCCTGGCCGACGACCTGAAGGGCGCCGGTGTCCAGGTCGAGAACGACCACGGAGGTCCGAATTACCTCTCGGTGGACCTCGGTGTCCTCGTCGGCGCTCTCGACGGGCACCAGTTCCTTGTGGGTGCGGCCTTTGACCAGCAGCCGTTCCCCGTTCTGGCTGAGGACCACGTTGTTGAGCATTCCGGCGGCGATGAGCAGGGCCAGGTGGCCCTTCCGCAGGGGCATCAAGGGCCGAACTGGCCGCTCGTCGGGCGGCCAGAGCTGCTCGGCCAGTTGAGGCTGAGTCCACACGCCCCGGCGCTTGGCCTCAGCCACCGCCTGAACCGGATCGAAGAAGAGCGAGGCGAACAGGATGTCGCCGCCAGCGAGAGCCGGCACGCTGAGCACCGGTTGGGCGGGCGCGTCCTGTAGGGTTGGTAGATCCCCCGCGCTCCAGGCCTCCAGTCGGTTCTGGCTTTGTGCGTCGAGCGTCGGCTGCGGCTTCCTCACGCCGAAGAGCACCATCTGGCGGTAGGCCGCGAATTCCGGGTCGGGAAACCGGAACCCGAGCAGGCCCGTGTAGTGGCTGGCCAGGTAGCGGGCCGAGACGGCCAGCCGGGGCTGCGGGATCAGGAAGACGAGCACGCCGCCTGGGCAGAGCGCCCGGGTCAGGCTGGTGAGGAAGGCGTGCTCCAGGCGGCGTTTCTCTTCGTCGTAGTCATACGGACTATTCAGAAACAGGCAGGAGAAGGCGCCGTTGGCGAGGCGAACCGCGAAGGCGCTGGTGGACAGCACGTGGTCGAGCAGGGCTCGCGCGGCCTCGGCCCGCTGCTCGTTCAGCTCTATGCCGTAGCTCTCGGCGCCCAGCGCCTTGGCGACGGTCGCAGCCGCCTCGCCGAGGCCGGCGCACGGGTCCAGGAGCCGGACGACACGCTTGCCGCCTCCCGCCGATGGGGCCAGGTACCGGGCGATTGCCGCCGCTACCCGTGGTGGGGTTGGGAAGTATCCCGCTCGGGCGGTGGATTCTAGGCGACCCATATGTTCTTCCTCCTTGAGTTAACTTGAACGTAAATCGCTTGCGATGATTCCTGGAGAACGAGGAGACCGGCGGTTGCTCTCGATTGCCCAGATCGTTGCGGGCAGGCAGCCGATGAGCGGGATGCCCGGAGGACAGAAGCGCTCCAGTGTGCTCAAGACGCTACCCGCGATGAGCAAGCTGGCTGTGAGCGATAACGGCCACCTTTGGCCCGCTTGTCGCGCGGTCCCCACGGAGTGTTGAGCCAACTTGGCAGATCAGATGTCCGTTAGCGGCGCTTTGCTGGAGCGCCGGGTTTGCCAGTGCGATGTGTGAGGGGGCGGGTGGATGGCGCTCGCTGCTTCGGGGAACGCCGTAGTAGCCGAGGCTTTGAGTTTATAAGGCATGGGGGGAAGCTCTGGTTGTCCTGGGGATCAGGACGGTGGGCGGGGAGGTCCGAAGACCTCCCCAGACGGACAACCGTCGCACCCCATCCGGGTATCCCTCGGCGGGTCACGCTCCCGTGTTGCCACGCTTCCGTTTCGCCGGACGAGGAGCAGGGTACGGCCACGGCGATGGCCAGTCAAGGGGTGGGGCGCCAGTGCCATGAGAGAGCGTCCTACGACCAGGATGGCATCGGGCACGACCCTTTTCATCCGCCGGTGGTGCACCAGAGGGGCATGGGCAAGTTCCAAGAAACCGCAGTGGCCGGCCAGAGGCCAAGCCGCCGCAGCACCGACCCTCCCAGCTCAGTTCTGACTCTTCGTGGTACCACGAGGTCACCGTGTACGCTATTGACACCGGGTACACAGCCGAGCGACAATAGTGAGGGAGGGTCGGAACCAACTACCAAGGCATAACACCAGGAAGGAGTACCCCATGGCCAAGCGGGTCTCAGCTAGAGAGGCCCGAGCTCGCTTCGCCGAGCTCACAGACCGGGTCCGCTACACCGGCGAACCTGTCATCGTCGAGAAGCAGGGACAGCCCTTCGTGGCTGTAGTGACCCTCGACGATTTCGATATCCTGGAGCGGCTGCGGCGCGAAAAGGCCGCGGCGGAGTTCACCCATCTAGCGAGCCGGGCCGCCCGTGAGGTCGGTGGCCCTGAGCCGAGCGAGGAGCAGATAGTCGAAGCAGTAAGGCGCACACGCGAAGCCCTGTACCGCGAACGATATGCCGCAGGATAGCCTCCGGGTAGGTCTGGATGCCAACGTCCTCATCGCCGGAGTACGGTTGCCCCGCTGGCCCCACGAGGTCATGCGGGCGGCGGTGCGCGGGGCCTTTGACCTGGCACTGCCAGAGCAGGTCGTCACCGAAGCTCGGCGCCACCTGGGTCATCCGGCCCAGATCGCAGCCCTCGAGGCCTTTCTGAGCGGGTCGGGATATGAAGAGCTCGCGATGCCCTCTGTGGGGGCCGTACGACCGAATCGGGATCTGGTGCGCAGCGAGAAGGATGTGCCCATCGCGCTGGCGTTGCTGGACGGCGGGGTGGACATCTTCGTTAGCAACGACCGGGACTTCACCGACCCGGATGCCACGGCGGAACGGTTCCAGAAGCGCGTCCGGGTGATGCTTCCTGCTGTGTTCTTGAGGGAGGTGTTAGGGTGGTCTTCGGAAGCCCTGGAGACGATCCGGAACCGCACCTGGGAGGACCTCCCTCACGAAGCGTAGATCGCCCTGGAGGAGAGCTAGCGTAGAACAGACGGTGGTTGCTAACACGACACCGCCGCCTTGGCAGCCCGTCGTTCTTACCCGGTCTGCTGGTCCTGCCTGGCCTCATCAGCTTTCCAGGGCGCAGGCTGGCCGAAGAGCTTGAGATACCCCTGTATCGTCTGGATCGACAGGTTGGTATGCGCTGCCAGTTGGAGCCCATCACAACCCAGCACCTGGACCAACCGCTGGATCGCCGATTGCCGCAGATTGGCGACGGGCACCCCCAAGAGGTTCTCTTGGAACCAGATCGCCGATACTGGGCGATCGTGCAGCCGGCTAGCCCTGCTGACCAGCAGGTAATGGGAGGGGCCGCTGTAACATTCCTTCCGCCACGCGAGATATCGGTCCAGCACGGCAACGATCGGCGGAGCCAGCTCGACTATCCGCCCGCCGACCAGCAACTGGTCCGGTGCCAGCACATCTGTCATGCGAAGCTGGCGCAATTCCCCGTTCGTCAGGCAATGAAGCAGCACCAGCAGGCCCGCCAGCGCCTCGGCGGGTGGGCCCTCGCTCGTGGTCCAGCGACGGTAGAGGGCGAATACCTGCTGCAGGGGCAGGGTTCGCAGGCGCGTGAGCCGGGGCACTTCGGGCAGCACCACGGCGAGCGGTGTGCCGTGTTTACGCGCCTTGAGCCACTGAAAGAACACTCGGGCCGGCTCGAGACAGAATCGGCTCCGGGTCGCCAGGAAGCCTTCTACCTGCTCCGGCGCGATCAGAGTCCACTGACCCTCGCCGACCGCGGTCTCCGCAGTCAAGTAGGTGTCGAACCTGACCAGGACCGCTAGGCGCCGACGGCGGGTCGACGGGGCACGGTCGCGATAGGCGGTCGCCAAGAACTCACGCACCCAGGCGCGACGCAAGGGGGCGAGGTTCTCCAGCATCCAAGCCTCGTAGGCTTCCTGCGTCTCGGCCCTCGGCGCGGGCAAGACGCCCTTGCTCCGAGCCCTACCTTCAAGCCGGCAGGCGTGACAGACGTCGTCGGAGTTGTATTCCGTCTTCCTTGTCTGCCCGCAGATCCGACAGGTGGCGACACGCATCCGCTTTAGCCGGGCGCATGACCGGCATAGGCCATTCTCAGGGCGGGTGATCTTGCGTTGGCCGCAGGCCTGGCAGGTGAATTCGCCGGTCCGTGCTCGATTCCAGCAACGCGGGCAGGTCGCCATCGCCGCGAAGGAGGCAGGCGCCTCGACAGACCTCCCGCAGCCGGTACAGCGAAACGTCCGGTATCGACGGCGTTCGTAGCAAGCCGGACAGAGACCCCGCCGGTGATAGGCCAGGCGCGTCCGGCGACACTGCTGGCACGTAGCCATGGTCTTCCGCTGCCGTGGAGCGAGCGACCGCTCGTAGCAGGTGGCGCAGAGACCGCGTCGAACGACTGTCATCCGGGTGCGACCGCATCCGGGGCACTCGAATAGCCGCGGCTTACTTGGCATCCGGTGGGGGTGTCCGGCGCACTCTTGGTGCTGGCGGTGCCGCGTCACCCTGTCGTTTGCGCTGGTGCGGCACTTTCACCGGCCGGACATCGGCGTTGACGACGAGCGGCTGAGCCGCCGTGTTCTCCGGCGTGGGCGGCTCGTACTTGAAGATGCCGAAATCGATTGCCGGGAAGTCGAGCGCCTGGAGCAGTGCGTTCAGGGTGGCCAGCTTGATCTCCTTCGGCGGCTCCCCGTCCCTGCCGCCACCAAGGCGATGCAGAGCTGGTGGAGTCAGCGGGTAGTCCGACTCCTCCTTGAGGCGACGACCGAGTTCGGCCATGGTGAAGATGCCTCGCTCGGCCATCGCCACGCGCAGGTTCCACTTAATCGTCATGGGCTCCTCCTTCGTAATGGGCAGTGAGCGCCAGCGCTGCGTCGCGAGCGAGGAAGTGACGGTAGTCGTCGTCAAGCTGGCAGTAGCGCTGGGTGGTGCTCAGGTAGAGGTGGCCCAACTGCTCTTTGACGTAGATCAGCGGGTCACGGAACGCCTGCCGACGCAGGGCCTTGTATAGGCGTGTCGCATAGGCCCGCCGGAAGCCGTGGCAGGTGAACTGATCCTCCTCCGGCAGCCCCGCCAGAACCTGCTGCTGGTGAAGCAAGTTCCTGGCACTGTCCGGGTGAAAGGCGCGTCCCTTCTGGTTGATAAAGAGGGTCGTGTCGCGCCACCCACCGGTGACCTGGGGCCGTACCTCCTGGAGATACCAGCGAAGGATGGGGGCAAGGGGAGGCTGGATGTGCACCGGCCGCCCCTTGCCGAGCTTCCCCGCGACTACCCGCAGCAATCCGGCCTCCAGGTCGACATCCATTCGGGTCAGAGCCACGGCTTCCGATCGGCGGAGACCGGCCCAGTTGAGGACGTGCCACAGCGTGTGGTTGCGGCAGGCCTGCAGCCATTTGTCGTCCGAATCGGCGGCGGCGATCTGGGCACGACTGGCCGCGAGGAAGAACGTGATTGCCTCCTCGCGGGGCACTGGCACGAGCCGTTCGCCCTCCGGCATATGTCTGGCGCGGTTGAAGCGGTCCACGGGATTGCTGATCGTCACGCCGAATCGTTGCTCGATCTCCTCCGCCTTGCGAGCCACCAGCCAGTCGTAGAAGAAGGCGACATGGGCGAAGTACTGTCGATGGGTGCGGGTCATCACGGCGTTCTTGAGTGCGAGGGACCAGGCGTCCATGTCGCTGGCAGTGACCTGCCAGACGTAGCGCTCCTGCTGAGCCAGCCAAGGCAGGAAGTTGGCCCGCAGCGCACTGAGGGCGCCGTGCACGGTGCTCGCGCCGACGGTCGCGCTGCGGGTTACGAGGAAGTCCTTGAAGAGTTGATGCTGGTAGGCGTCCCATTCTGACCGTGGCAGCGGCTGTTCGCTTGGAGCAATTGCCAACTGGGGTAGAGACCGTAACCGCTGCACACGCATGGGTGCCATCCTTATCCCTCCTGCCGTCTGGTCGCCATGCATTAACTGGAACGATAATTTCTATCGTTCCAGTTATGTTACTCCGGGTTGTCGGCGCCGTCAAGCTGCTGTGGGGGCGGAAAGCGGAAGATGGGCAGCAAAATGCGTTTGCGGGCCGAGCCAAGTCTCTCGACCTCCTTTGTCTATCTGACTTTCTTGGTACTCTCTCGGGAGAGCGAACCGTCGTCGGGAGTTGGCGTGAGAGGAGAGCCTACGCGCCGCCTTCGATCAGGCCAAGGACGCCCTCGCGGAGGGCAGCGCCCAGATCGTCGCCCAGCTTCTCGGGGTTGGGAAGGCACCGATAGGCGCGAAGGCCGCGGGACTCCAGTGCAACGGCCTCGCCGACGTGGAGGGCTCGATCCCAGAGCCAGGAAGCCCACTCCGGATGGAGCGGCAGGTCCATCCGACGGTTCAAGAAGCGATAGTGGAGCATTGGAGCCTCTTCGGGTTGGCGCACCAGGAGCAGGAAGTCCGGTCTCTCGCCACCATAGAGCGCGGCCTCTGGCACCAGCACCCCGTGATACCCGGCCGCAGCCCGCAGGTTGGCGGTGTAGAAGCGCCAGGCCCGGGGACCCTCGGGCGCCAGGGTGCAGAAGTGGGCGCTGCCGAGGCCCTCGAAGCTCAATGTGGCCATCTCCCCTTTGACGAGCCGTGCCCAGAGGGCCTTCACAGATTCCTGGGGGCCAAGGAGCGAGAGGATCCACAGCCGCATCTGGCGGGCCGCCAGGTCGGGATCATGCTCCCAGGCAAACACGTCGACGCTAGCGCTGAACCCGCCGGCCTGCAGTACGGGGAGGGTGTCGGTCTCGACGTGTACCTCTTGGTCGCCGCGCCGTCGGGTTGGCAACTCGATTCGCTGCATGGAACACCTCTTCGCTTCGGCAGCTTCGGCCGCCTGCAACTGTCTCGGCCGTGTTTGCGTCAAGCGCTCTTCGAGGGGGGAGCGACGGCGTTGACGTGGAGACCGACTATCCCTGCGACGGTCTTGGGATCGGCCGCCACGCACCTGAGCGTGCCGTCTTCGAGATCGAAGTAGCTGGCCATCCACATACAGGTGCCGGCCAGCAGCTTCTCGACAAAGCTGCCAGCGATGGCGGCCACGACCTGGTTGATGGTCGGTCCCTGGTCGCCCTGCGCGACCGCCTGGGCGCAGTCGACTTGAGTCTGGGGAGCCGGCGGAGCATCCAGCAGGTCTGGCCGCTGGATGCTCGGCGCGGGTAGCGCTCGGCAGATTCCCGCCTGCGAGGCGAAGGCGCCGCGCAACTCCTCGGGGCGGGTCACGTTGCCCAGCAGAATCTGGCCAGAGTTACGGCCGTTGCCACAGTCCAGCCACCAAACACTCACCGCTGCACGCGGGTATCCGCTCCCCCCGACTGGCGCATCCAACGTCCCGGCTACGGCCCGTCGAGCTGCCGCGTTGTCGACACAGCCGAGGATCAGGTTGAGCCGACTGCGAGGGTGGTCGAAGACCTGGGCGTGCAACTCCCGGTCGTAGGGCAGCACCGAATAGCCGATCTCGCGGCCGAAGCGTCGGGAAAGGCGTCGGGCGAGCACCTCCGCCTTGAAGTGGCCGACCTCCGAGCGATCGAAGGTCTGGCGAGCCACGTTGTGGGGCTCGATCCGGTCCATGTCCACCAGGTAGAGCTGGGCCTGGCGGTCGATCAGAAGGCGGCAGACCGCCTCGGCCAGGAAGCCTCCCGTGCCGCCGCAGCCTACCAGGACGATGGTCGCCTCCCGCTCGTGGCGAAAGGACTGTCCCTCGGCTGCGCTCCCACTCGTGTTAATCCGGTATGCCATCCCCGACCTCCCTCGGTTCCTCATCTTCGATCGGATCGAAGTTGGCAACGCGGAAGGGTCCTCGGTCTCCCTCGAAGACGGAGTCCCAGGGAACCGGCAGGAAGTGGCCGTAGGCTCCGACCCGCAGAGCCACCTCCGGCCGATCGCTGTCGAGCCGTCCCAGGACCCCATAGAGACAGAGCCCCTGCTCGTCGGCGTCGTCGGTCGGGCTGAAGCGAGCGGGATAGTGGCGGTGGGAGTGGATCTGAAGAACCACGTGCGACGGGGGCCGATAGAAGACGCTCTCCGGACCCACCACCTGCTCCGGCAGAAAGAGCCGATATCCCGAGGACTCGGTGAAGGTCACGGCCAGCAGGACCTCGTGGCCGCAGAGACTCCAAAGGCGGGCAGCGGTCACGATCCCATCCCATAGCTCCCGAGGGAGCCGCTCGACTCGGAGGACGCAGCAGGGGTAGATCGGCGGAAGCCCCCTCACTGGGACGGTGGCGACCGGCACCCTGACCTCCAGGTACCGGTTCTCGGCGACCAGGTAGAGGCCGTCGCCCGCCAGGACGTAGTCGTAGGCCTGCCCGCGCCGGACCGGAGGCCCCTCTCGGGCGACCAGATAATCCACCAGAGGCATCTTCATGCTCCAATCCGGAGGGCATCTCCGACCCGAAGCTGCGGCACCAGGTCCTCCAGGGGGTAGGCGGGCTGCCCCTCCAGCTCGGCCCAAAGCAAGCCAACATCCTCCATGTGCCGATGGGACTTTCCCCGCGCAGTGTCGCCGGTAACGGAGAAGTAGCTCTCGAAGAAGGCCTCGGGCACCTTCGCCGGGTCGGCTGGGAACAAGTGGGAGCCGGTGCAGACCCGGCCGGAGTCGAAGACGTTGTAGGCGGGGCAGTGGTAGAGTTGGTCGTCCTCGGAACGGGGCCGGGACATGGCGGCGAAGACGTAGGGTGCCTGGCGCGCCGGCATGCACACGAAGACCAGGCCGGGCATGGGTAGTTGCCGGCGGCGCGGCTTCGCGTCGTAGCTCTCTCGCAGCCGCACCTTCCAGACCCCCGGCTCTCGCCACAGGGCAACGCGCATGCCGTTGGAGGTCTTTGCCCACCACAGGACTTCGGGGGGAAGGAGTCCGGTGCTGAGGTCGATCTCCAGGGCGAGGGCGTGGGCGACGTCCAGAGCCGAGACCAGCTTGGTCCGAACCAAGCCCTTTGCGTAGTCGTGGACCACGACGCTGTCCTGGTGGAAGTCGAGGCGGAGCCGGAGTGGATCCTCCTCTACCTCCACCTCAGGAGGCAGCATCCAGCGGTAGGGTGATCGGTTCGTCGTGGGAGATGGGGACGAGCCCCTCCTGGGTGATCTCGCAGGCATAGAGCCTCCTTGTCCGTTGATACTCGAGGTGAGCGTCGCGACCGAGGGCGGCGTCGAGGAGCTGCGCAAAGTGAGTCGGAGGGTCGGCCTCCAGCCAGGAGGCGAACTCGGTGATGCGGTCGAGGATGCCGCTGGCCCGTCGCCACTGCTCGGCCAGCTCCAGGACGAGCTCCCTGGTCCAGTCGGCGTCCATGACCTCCACCTCGTCGTCGAGGTCGAGAAAGACGGTGTCGGTGGCGCCCCAGAGCCAGTCGGCGAACTCGGCGGCCGCGACGTAGGGAGTCCCGTCCAAACGCTCGTGCAGATTGGCCGGATCGAACCCCTGCTCCGGGATCTCGGAGAGGACATGCCGGGGGACGTGCGTCTCAGCGGCATCGAGGATGGATAGCCGGGTGTCGTAGCCCGGCTCGAAGGGCTGGGCGCACAGGGCGAAGAGGAGCAGCTCGCCGGTTCGGAGATCCAGCTCGTGGAAGCGTTCGTAACCCCACGCGTTCCTCACAAAGGGGATGCCGCAGGCTACCTGCTCGTACTGGTCCACCTCGTAGACCGGGAAGTACCGGGCCTCGACCAGGTGGAGGAACTCCCAGACCCTGGCGTTCTCCCGACTGCCGCCTGCCTGGTGCGCGGCCAGGATCGCTGCCTCGTCCTCCGGGAAGGTCTCCCGCAGGATGCGCCGGAAGGCCAGGTAGGCCTCGTGGCTTTCCAGGATGGCCGCGACGGACGCCGGGGAGACCGGCGCCCGCCGCAGCTTCCGACCGAGGGCCGAAAGTCCCGGGATCACCGGGGCGGCAGTCGCCGGATCGCTTCCACCGCCTGGCGAGTAGCCCGGGTGTAGGCTTCGACCTCGGCTATGGCGAGGTTGATCTCCGGCCGGCGGGTCGCCGCGGCGTCGAGGTCGAGCTCGCCCGCCTGGTCGAACAGCTCCGCGGCCAGTTCCAGAACCCGAAGCCGCGTCTCCGGTACGCGGCTCAGTATTGCCACGACGTCCGGTGGACGGCGCCCCTTGGTACCGATCCGCTTGCTGAAGCTGTAGGCGGTGTCCTCGCCCCGCTTCTCCTCTCGGGTGTCGGCGTTGCCCAGCTCCGGGAAGAACTCCGACAACTGCTTGCGGACCTCTTCCACGGGAAGCTTGGGGTCGGGATCGGGGAACTCGCGGCCGTCGTAGATGAATACCCGTGCCATTGGAGACCTCCTGTTGATCCTGACTCAGCCAAAGAGCGAAAGCTGGCTGACGGAGGGGTTCGAAGGGGTCGGTTCGTGAACAGGTTGCTCGCCCCCGGGGTCCGCCACCTGCCTCTCGCGTGGTGGCTGTAATGCCTCTTTCGGCCTGCTCGACGCCGACCTGGCACTGGCTCGGGGCGTCACGTGCGGATATCGAGGCTGAGACTGCCAGCGGGCTTCCGCCTCGGCCACCAGCCCTGGCACGAGGTCGAGGGCAGCCGGCAGATCCTCCACTTCGCCACTCCGAAGCAGTGGGTCGCAGCCGTCGGCGCCGATAGCCATCACCACCTGCATGGCGCTGGCTCCATCCCCAGGCTTGAAGGTTAAGACTAGCTTCAGGGTCCGGCGTGGGGCACCGGCCCCAGGTGCCCCAGCGGCCACCGGTATCTCCGGCGTCGCGATCATTTCCAGGGATTCCGGCATCTCGCCGTCGATGTCTGTCGGCGGTTGGTCCGGCAACTCTTCGGACGCGGACCCGTCGAGCCGCACGAGTCCGGAACCCGACTCCACTTGTTCAGGTACCGCTCCGGGTTCGGCTTCGGCGGAGACTCTGGCCGCAGGAGGAGTCGAGCAGCCGCTCTCGGCGTCAAGGTTATGTGGAGCGTTCATGCGGCCTCGCGAAGGAGCGCCGGATCGACTAAAGGCATGATGATCCATAGGTCTGGCGAGCCCGCTTCGCCCACCTCGCGCACCATGACCGGCGTCCGGGGGGTCGTCCAGTTCAACTCCAGGTGTGAGCTCCTTGGTGCCTCGAGCAGATCGGCCAGCAGCCTGGTGTTCAGCGCCACCGCCTGGGGCTCACCCTCCAGGGTGGCCGGCAGCTCGCTCTTCGCCTCTCCGGTCTGATCGCCCCGCGCCAGCAGCCGAAGCTGCCCCGGGGCGGCGTCCAGCAGCACCGGCCGGGCATCTCCCCCGCCGAAGAGCCCGGCAACGCGGACGGTCTGCCGGAGGCTCGCCGTTTCGACGGTCACCCGGGTCCGCCAGTTCTGGGGGATCACCCTCTCAATGTCCGGGAAGCGACCCTCCACCAGGCGGGCGAACAGTCTGGTATCCTTCGTGGCCAGGTAGATCCCTCTGGCGTCGGGGGTCGCGAGCAGACGCACCGCGTCCGCTCCGGACAGGAGGCGGACACATTCGGCCATGGCTCGGGCGGGAACCAGCAACTGCCGGGGATCTCCAGTCGCCTCGGGCAGTCTCACCCTTGCCAGCCGGAGCCCGTCGGCAGCCGCGAGAGTCAGGCCGTTCGGCCCGAAGTCGAAGAGGACCGCCGTAAGAACCGGGCGGGAGTCGTCCCGCGCCGCGGCGAAGATTACGCGCTCGAGGGCATCCCTGAGACGGTTGGCGTCGAGGTCGAGCGAGTGGCTCTCGTCGATGGGCGGGAAAGCCGGGAACTCCTCGGGGTCGGACGCCGCGAGGTTGGCCACAAAACGCCCGCAGCTCACCCGGACCCGTTTATGCGCACCCTCCAGCACCAGCCGCAGCGGCTCTACCGGGAGTTGGGCGACGTAGTCGGCGAGCAGGCGGGCCGGGATGGCCGTGCGGCCAGGGGTGTCGACTCTCGCCGCCAGGGTGGTGGAGACGCCGAGCTCCAAGTCCGTGGCAGTGAGGGTAAGCCGGCCGAACTCACCCTCCAGCAGGATCGACTGAAGGATGGGTAGCGACGACTTCGCGGGCGCCACGCGGCCAGCGAGGCGCAGGGCGCGAGCGAAGCTCGCCTGGTCTACGGTGAAATCCATGGGGAAGCCTCCCTTACAGGTTGGGGAATCAATCGGGCTGCTCTCAAAGCCGAGCAGCCCTCAGAGGATGCGGACGGAGCTTCGGTCGTACACCAGCGTACCGGCAGACCAGGCTAGGGGTGTGACACCAGATGGCGATGCAGAACCCGAACGGGCGTCGACTCAGAGCCAGAGGAGAGGTGTCGGCTGCTACTTTTGGCACGGCGGTGGCCAAATGCGGCAGACCGATCTACTCCAGGGAGGTCAACACGAGGTCTCCGGCGGGGCCGCCACCCTGATCCAAGGCCACTGGTCCCAGGCTGAAGCCGTAGCGCCAGGCGTCCCAGCGGAAGACAGCGGCACCCCCGTCAACATAGCGAGCCGCGACCTCGACGGCGATCCCGTAGACCAACTCCTGTCGGCGTAGCGCCTCCACCAGGCCGTAGGGAGTCCTCAGAGAGATCCCTTGTAGCTCCCAGTCGGCCACGGGATACACCTCGACAGGACGCACGAGACCCACATCGGCACCGTCGTGGGTCAGCCCAACGCCGTTCTTGGGTAGGCCGCCTTCTCGGGCGATGAGGGCGGCGACCCAGCTCCCTGGGTCTCCGTGATGATCCCGCACGAACACCGGCATCACGTCCACAGGGCGGTGGTAGTAGTCAGAGGGGTTCAGCAGAGCGTAGGCGGCCGCAGCCACCATCAGGCCGACCGCTGCCAGAGCCAGGGCGCGCCGCGACATCCCGCCGGCAACTCGTCCTCTCATACCCCTCCAACCTCCTGGGAGAGGATGATCACGTCTTCCGGCCCGTAGATGTGGCGGGCGACGACGGCCACCCACCGTCCCGAGGGCGATGCCAGGCCGCTCTCCCGCAGCTTGATCTGAATGCCGCTGCGCTCCGCTTCGGCGCTCTCCACCAGCCGCCCGTCGGGGCCATATACCTGGGAGGGTGAGCGCACGAGGCTCGCCGCCGATAGCTTGCCCTCGGCACTGACGTCCGGCAGCGATCTCTCCACCACCCGGGGCTGTTCCTCACGAGCCGGGGCAATGGCCTTCACCTGAGGGACTGCTCCCTTGCACTCCTCCCGATAGTGGAGGGTGTCGTCGGCGCTCCAGCCCAGGAGGGAGTAATCGCAGGGACGCACCTCGGCGACGCGCTGCGCCTGCTTGGTCACACCCTCCAGCAGCCCCGGCTGGGTGACGACCAGCATCCGGTAGCCTGGCGCTGGAGATACGGCCGGCTGGTAGCCGTAGGCCCACGGGACGGCCAGGATACCAACGAGGGCCAGGCTCAGGAGAGCGCTCATCAGCCGTCCGGGCCGGGCAATGAGCAGAAGGGCGAGGAGCAGGGCTACCGCCGCCCCACCGGCCAGCAGGTAGCTGGCCGGCCGGCTGAACAAGATGCTGTGGAAGTACATGCCGAAAGCGACGCTCAGCCCCGCCAGAGACATGGGGTCGATGGCAACGTGGTGATACAGGGTTTCCACGGCCCTGGGCAGGTAGAAGGGACCGAACAGCAGCAAGGTGGCGACGAGAGCCACGAACGGGGCCCGGCCGCGAAACCGCGGGGCGGGCCGGTCCGGGATGGTCTGGGTAACCATGCAGCAACCTCCTTGTGGCGTAATCGTACGAGCCAAGCACCGCACGCGGGTGGTGCAGCGGAGCAGCGGGGCGGGCAGCAGACTCCCTTCAAACCGGCGAACCATCTCACTGGGGAACTGCCTCGCTCCGGTGGGCAAGGTGGTGCAGCCCCAGCGCCAGGGGCACCAGCACCACCCCGGTGGCCAGGGTCAAGAGGGCAGTCGTCACCAGCAACAACACCCAGCCGCCCACCGTCGGTCCTGCGTAGAGGACCCGGTGCCAGTGTTCGTCCAGTCGCTCGCTGGAGAGGGCATTCGGCATCACCCTGTCGGGGAAGACGGGAGGACTGCCGTCGGAGCGGTACACCAGTCCCGTCCAGTCGAACAGCCCGCCCGTCACAGGATGGAACACCACGTGGAGCGCGCCCTCCTCCCGGTACACGGTGACGTCGCGCCAGCCGCCGCCGTCCGAGACGGAGGTGGGATACTCCGGCCAGGGCAGGGAAACCAGTTGGTTGGAGGGCGACCCGTTCCACAGCTCACCCGACTCGATCCGCCCTACCACCTCCATCCGGGTCGCGTAGTGGCGCTGGAAGTCCACGTCGTCGATAGTCGGCGCGGGGGCCACGTAGAGAGCACCGGCCAGCAGGCAGACCGCCAGTGGCAGAACAGACAGCGGGCGCGCAGAGGCGGAAACACGTAGAAGGTGGACCACGGATAGACCCATCGCCCAGACGAAGGCAGGCAGTACGAGCCAGGCGAAAACGTCCCACTGGAGCCCCGTCAGCGTGTCTGCTGCGTACCCACGCAGAAAGCGGGTAGCCAGCAGCCAGGCGCCGGCCAGCAGCGCGGCCAGCAGGGGAACGAAGCTCCACAATCGGCTCGGCGCCTTTGCCGGCAAGGAGCTTTCCATATCCTATCCTCCTGTTTGTTGGCGGTCTTCGCCCATAGTGGACTGCTTGAATTGGTTGTTGGGAGCCAGGCTTATCGCCACCTCAGCCCCTGTAGGATCGTCCTCGCACGCTCGGCGCCGCCGGCCCGGACGCGTACTTGAAAGAGTCTCCACACCGAGGCGCCCCAGGCGGACGCCCCCGCCGCCAGGGGGACGAGGACGCTGGGGATCCCCTCGTTACGAAGAGCTTCGGCCCACATCAGCGCCTCGGTCTCCGACTCGAAGACCCCTACCGAGACCTCTCCCTCCTCCACGGTAACACCTCTGGCTGAGTCGCAGCGATTCCGGCGATCCACTACTTCACCGCTGTCAGGGCAGCAACGATGCGGAGCAGCTCATCCTTCGTCATATGGTTAGAGGACGCCTTGATCTGGTAGCTCCGACCTTGCTCCTGCCAAGCGACCTCTAGACCGAGCCGGCTTCTAGTAGCGGTCGTTGCAGTCGTCGACAGCTGGCCACCGGCGCCGAGAACAGTAATGGGCTCTATGACATCCGGCGGAGGCGAGTTCCCGAGCGCGCCCTTCCCCATCCCCAGGATAAACGCGACTAGCTCATCTCCGGTGCGGTAGACTATGGTGCACCTCGGCCCGTATTGGGTGTCGTTCTGGACTTCCTCCAGGGTGGCGGGGCCGAACCGCTCCGGCATGAAGGCAGGCCTGTAGACCTGCACAGAGGACGGCAGTTCCGCCCTCGCCTTCGTCCATGCGTCTGGCATCGACAGGGCTGTCTCGGGCTGAGGCGCTCCTGCCGTGGATTCCGGCACCGCGGTCGGGGGCCTGGTTGGAGTCGGGCCGGCTTCCCGAGTCGCGTCCGCATCGACGTAGAACACCGTCACTGCCAGCACGGAGCCGTCCTGCAGTCTGCGGCCTACCACCTGGCCCCGCTGGCCCTCCCGCGGCCCGGAGCCGCTCACAAGGGCTCGCCCGTCCACCTTGATAGTATCCGTGCTCCTCTGGCCCGTGTACCTGATCTCGTAGTTCATCTCGAACTGCACCGTGTCCGCTTCCCACCTGACGTTCGAGATGGACCCGATCAGGTTGACGAGGTTCACATAGAGCTGCGGGCCGCCGAACGCGGCGTCGGAAGCCGTTACCGTATCGCCGACCTCCGTGGGTATCTCCTTGACCCACAGGTCGTCCCAGATCCTGTAGTGCGCGGGGTAGAGCACTACGTCGCCCTTGTCAGCCGTTCCTACTACGATGTGGTCGGGAGCTATAGAGACCACTCGACCGGAAAGGAAGCCGAGCACGGCGTCGGAGGTCCCAGGGGTCGGAGGAGACGGCGAGGGGCGCGTGGCCGCTGTGGATGGGTTGCCGGCCGTGGATGTCTCAACCGGCGTTTCTGCACCTATAGGTGGGGATGTCGTCTCGGCTGCAACGGTCGGGGTCAAAGCCGTTCCCGCCGATCCGACCGTTGCAGCCGGGGTCCCGCTGCAGGCAATGCCGATTAACCCCGTGATCGCCAGCAGGACGACAGTCGTGATCCCTGGCCAGCAGGATTTCGTAGCCGTTCTATTCCTCCGCACCTGGTCACCTCGGATCATGGGACTCTCTCGGCAGTCGTGAGCCAGGGTAGCGCAGGCTCATCGCGGCCAACGCGATCGCCAGGGTACCTTCTGGTACTAGCTGGTAAACGCGCTAGGGAGTGGATTGGTAACAGTGGTGCTGATCTTCCTGACTCGAGTCTACAGCGGCCAGCAGACGAGCATCAAGATGGAACCTCTTCTCGTATTCCAGGATAGCGGCACGCATGACGCTATGCGGGAGAGAGTCTGGCCGATCGAAGGCGTCACCTATCGGCTCACCGCCTGGTCCATATGGAGCGCATACTGCGAGTAAAAGGGGCAGTAAGCGAAAGACATCGGTCCTCCTGTGGAGGCGAGAACAATGGGTCGGTTGATTGAAGTTGTGGCCGGCGTGGTGGCTGCGCTCGTCGGAGTAGTGGTTGCAGCGGTGGCGGCGGGATTAGGAGCCTATGCCTGGGCGGTTGCGGTAATTGGACTGAGCGGACTTGGGGCAGGAATTGGGGCCTACCAGCACATCTTTCATCACAGCGGGCCATGGCTGACCGTCCTTTGGGTCTCTGCGCTGGGGCTGCTGGTCATGACGGTTCTTACTGTCTTCAGCGTCGGGATCTTCCTGCGGCCTGGTACGTTGGCTGCTATCGTCACTGCGGTCACGGGAACGTGGCGTTCAGGGAGAGCTAGAGCGACCTGAACGTCCGCCGTCGAGGTTGCCAGCCCCGGAATGCAGTTCTGCAGTCTCAGCATCGCTGGCTTCACGTCGACGATAGCCATCAGGCGGCTTCTCGGTGGGCGAACAGGTCTAGCTGCGTACCAGCCAGTCGGCGCCGCAGCTCGAGCCGGGCGTCCAGGTCCTCCAAGTCGGTCGGCACCCGTGGTGGCCCGGGAAAGGTCCACAGACCAGCATAGGCCGCCAGCAGCGAGCGCAAGTTGCAGCTCATCAGCTCCAGGAGCGGGAAGAAGCTGCGGGCGCCAGTCCGCGTCAGGCGGATCGTCTTGATCAGGCCGTCCTCCAGCACGGCGAGCACCTCCGCGCGGGCGTCGTGAATCCACCAGCTTCCATCCACCCACACACGGCCGAGGAGTCCAGCGCAACCGAGCCCGTTCACTACCACCGGATTCGCCTGCCCGAGTGCCCAGAACTGGGTGTCGGGGAAGGCACGGCACAGGACCTGAAGGTACAGATGGCGCTCACTCCGCCGGCAAGGACTCTGGTTGAGGCCGCCGATGGCGACCAGCGGCGCCCGGTCGCAATAGAAGCGCAGCACCGGGTCGCGGGAGGCGAGGCGGGCGTTGGCCTCGACCGACAATCCGCTCACCCACGACGCCATGAGCTGCCAAACAGGGATCGTCAGGTCGCCGTAGCCGTCGGCGCGCATGCGTTCGTAGCCGTGGAGGCTGGCCTCCTGGTCGCCCACCACGTCCTTGGCCATCGCCCCATCCGGTTGGATCAGGTCGATGGCCTCGCAGTAGTGACGGGGGCTGCTCCACGACGGGGCGCCCCCGGTGAACTCGCGGTAGGCAGCACTGTCCAGGAACATCGGCAGGCGCCTGGTCTCGGGGGCGCACATCTGCTAGAATCCTGGCCGATACCGCATGCGACCCCTGCGCCCATCAGGACAGGAGAGGTAAGTGTAGTCGAGTAAGTAGCAGGCGTGCTTCCACGCGTGCAGGGCCGCCTGGTCGCCGAGGCGCTGCCGGCTGATGGCGGGTGGCGCGGCGAGGACTCGCTCCACGTGCGGGCGCAGGGTCGAGCCCCAGTTGCCGGCGATGCCGATCAGCGGGTCGGCGGCCTGCATCAGCGGCCGGGTGTTGACGCCGGCAATCCCCAGTTTCATGGATCCTCCTTCGCCTGCCTTCCCGGCGGAGCTGAGACTGCGGTGCACCGCGTAACGGTTAGCACCGGTCGGATGAATCGAGCGGCCTGCCGGCTCAGTATCTCAATGCACTTGTCCTGGTTGCCGAAAAGCCGCCGGAGGGGTGCCGCCGAGCGGGGCAGCCGGGCGATCCTGGCAGTGGCCATCGTTTCGCCTCCTCTAGAGGACAAAGGTGAGGGACACGGCGCGGCCCTCGACCAAGGGCAGCTTGGCAGGTTGCATTTCCGGTTGCATTTGCGGTAAGATAGCCGGCAGATAGCCCAGCGCGTGGAGGCAGCTATGGCCCTGGCCTTTGATCGGGCGGCACACAATCAGGCGACTCGAACCGATCTGCCGACGGTGGTGCGATACCTTCAGGATGTCCTGGGTCAGCGGCTCACGGCAGTCATCGCCGGTGTGAGCGATGCCAAGGCGGTGGGCAGGTGGGGCCGGGGCGCGCAGACCCCGCATCCTGAGGCCGAGAAGCGGTTGCGCCTCGCCTTCCAGATCACGCAGTTGCTGCTCAGCGCCGAATCCCCAGGCACCGTCAGGGCCTGGTTCCTCGGGATGAACCCTGAGCTGGACGACGAATCGCCGGCCCTGATGCTGGCCAAGGAACCCGCGAAGGTGCTGCAGGCCGCCCGCTTCTTCCTGGCCAACCCTTGACCGACTTCGTGGAGGCAGTCCCTCCGCCCGAGCCGCTCTGCCGGATAGGCTACCTCCCCGACCCCCTTGCCTGGCCTCCCCTGAAGTACGTCGGCTCGGGCCGGTTCGATGACCCGATGCGCGCTTTCCGCACGCTGTACGCATCTGAGCAGCGCCTGGGGTGCTTCGTCGAGTCCCTCGCGCGGTACCGGCCCAGCCCCCGGGCCCTGGTGGAACTCCGCAAGGTGACCGGGGCTCCCGACCCCTCCCTCCTTCCCGTGGTGCCCAGCGACTGGTGGGTGAGACGTTGTGTCGGGCGGTTCTACCTGAACCCCGGCCAGAAGTGGCTGGATCTGCGCGTGCTCGGAACCCGCGAGGCGCTGCGGGCGGAACTGGCCGATGCCCTTCTCCGGCTCGGTCTGCCCGATCTGGATGTGAGCACCGTCCGAAGCGGCAGCCGCGATCTCACCCGCGACATCGCCCAGTGGGCCCATGAGCACGGCTTCAACGGGGTCGCCTACACGAGTCGCTTCGACGACAGCCTGGACTGCTGGGCGATCTTCGAGGGAGCTACCCTCCGGCGGGCGGGTCCCGCGGAGGTGATCCTGTCCGACGACCCTGACCTCATCGAGACCCTCCGGCTGTTCAACCTGCACTTCTGATGGCCCAAGAGCCTCAAGTCGCCCGGCCGCATATCTCGATGGGTTCCCTTTCGGGCCGTCTTCCGAGCAAGGGGGCGCCTGCCTTCACCGACCGGGGCTTGCCGGCAATGAGACGGGCTTGATCCCAGAGTCGAAGCGAGTCGCCGCCATGTCGATCACGCGCTGATTGGCGCTCCCGACCCAGGGACCGGCCTGGCCCCTCAGGGAGTCGATGTAGGGGCCGTCGATCAGCAGATCCGCCAGCTCCAGCGCTTTACGCCCCGAGGGTTCGGGTCGTTGGAGGAGGGCTTCGAGCGTGAACCCCGTGTAGACGGTGGTGTGGACGCCACGCTCTTTGAGGGCGTGCAGTAGGTCGACCAGGCCAACAGATTGAAGGAAAGGCTCGCCCCCCAATACCGTAACCCCGTCGCGCGGTTCGCCGCTCGGGTCGAGCAAGAGGGCCATCAGGTCGGGCACCGAGAGAGCCACGCCTCCCGCTCGGTCGTGGGTATCGGGAACGTGGCAGCCCCGACAGTGGAGAGTACAGCCCTGCAGTTGCACCACGCTCCGGCGCCCCGGCCCCTTGATGACCGATCCATGGTAGATGCGGGCGACCCGCAGGACAGTGCCTGGGGAACCCGTCGTCGCCGACATCGGCACCCAGGTCAGCGGCCGACCGCAAGCCAACTCGTGGCCCAGTGGGAGGAGGTCGCCTACCAACGCCCTCGTTTCCTCCGAAGCTATCCCTGCGGCCACGAGCTGTCCGGTCGCCGGGTCCAGGATCCAGGTGAGATCGGTCATCGCCCGATCCTTGGACGGACCCGAGGGCGCACCTGGGTGCGCTGGTAGTACTCGGCGGTGTTCCGCTCCTGGCCGGGTTCGCCGAGCAGTTCCCGGGCCAACTTCGCGACGTCGCCGCAGGTTGGGCCGACGACGCCCTTCACGTGCAAGGTCAGTTCGCCGGTCGCGGAGTCCAGGGTAAACTCGATTTCGGGCATGGTCTGCCTCCTTGCTCTAATAGCGGACCCGGATCTTGACGAGATTGCCCTCGACCACGCGCCTGGCCGTGCCATGCACTCGGCGCCTCACCTCCTCCACCACCCGTTCGTTGTACGCCGTTCGCAGCTTGGGGAGAAGCTGGCCGCCGTGAAGGGTCTGCTGGTCGTATTCCGACACGACCAGGACGTAGCCGCCAGCGGTTCGGGCGAAGCCCAGGTCGTTGGAGGCGGAGCCGAGGTAGTTCCGGCGGACGACGATCTCGGCGGTCTCCGGCCTGCGGTCGCCCTGGTAGCCGAAGAGCGAGAGGACCTCGCCCTCTTCCACCTGAGAATGGCCGAGGTCGGCGAGGGCCGCCAGCAGCAATAGCCGATCCTTGAAGATCACGTCCGGGAAGGATAGGTACTTGCTCATTCGCTCTCTCCGTGTTGATTCGGGTGAACAGACAGGGAAGAAGGGAAGCCCGCTGCTTTCACCTTTGAAGACAGCGGGCTTCCCAGGTCCTGTGATACTGCCTGCCAGGCTGTTAGAACTCCATGCACCTCTCGCCCGACGCCGGCTGCCCGCGAACGGCGTCTACGGCCAGATGCTCCTTGGCCCAGCGGCGCAGCTCCTCGATCTGCTCCCGCTTGACGTCGGAAGTCGGGCGGATAGAGCGCACCCGACGGACGATGTCCGAGGTCACCAGATCCCGAGCGCCGTCCATGAAGGCGTCCAGGAGGCCGCTCTTCACCGCAGCCTCGATCTCAGCGCCAGAGAATCCCTCGGCAGTTTCGGCCAGTTGCTCCAGGTCGAAGCCCAGCGGATCTCGACCTCGCTTGGCCAGGTGAACCCGGAAGATATCGGCTCGATCCTCTACGGTGGGGAGATCAACGAAGACCACCTGGCTGAAGCGGCCCTGGCGGAGCTGCTCTGGGGCCAACTGGCGCACGTCGTTGGCGGTGCCGACGACGAAGACCTCCTGCTGCTCTTGCATCCAGTTCAAGAGATGCGCGATGGTGCGCGCGGTCTCGCCGCCGTCGGTGCGGGCCGAGGACTGGAGCCCGCCGACCGCTTTTTCGAACTCGGACATTCCAAGGATCCCCTTTAGGGTAGTAGCGATCGCGAGTGCGCGCTTGATGCTCATCGCCGCCGAGCCGATCACCCCGCCTCCCTCGCCCATGACGGCCCCAAAGTCGAGGTCGAGAAGCGGCCGGCCGAGGATCGATGAGGCGATCTTCTTGATCAGGTCCTTGCCCGTGCCCGGCAGGCCGACCAGCAGGATGCCCTTCATCGGCTCGACGCCGTAAGCCCTGGCGGCAGGCGTGAAGGTGACCGCCGCCTCTTGAAGGAGCTTGCGCAGGTTGGCGTAGCCACCCAGGCTGTCGGCCGGCTCGGCATGGCTGTATGTGAGGGCGCCCGACTGGCGGATGACGCTCCGCTTCTCATCCAGGATCAGCGGGATCGCTTCAGGTCCAATGCCCCGATGGGCAATGGCCGCCTTGGCCAGGGCGTTCTCGATCTCGCTCTCGGTGAGACCCAGCAGCGCCTGGACCAACTGCTCGGACGTGCGCTCGTCCACGGCGAGGCGCACATCAGGGTTATCCGCCAGCCGGCCCAGCTCCATCTCCAGGAGCCTCGCCACCTCCCGCTCTTCGGGCAGCGGCAGATCGATGAGCTTGACCTCCTTCTCCAGGGCCGGGATCTCGGGGAAGCTCGGCCCGATCAGGAGCACGGTGACCGGCCGGGTCTTGATGGCCCAGGCGAGCTCGCGCAGTCGCCGGACGAGCTGGGGCTCCTCCTGGCCGTAAGGGGCCAGGTAAGGGCCGTAGTCGCAGAGGACGTACAGCCCGCGGTCGGCCTCGGCGATATGATCCAGCACCGAGAGCGGATCCTCGGTGTCGGGGATCACCTTCTCGCTCGCACCGACCCCCGGCCCGGCTACCTGGTGCAGGCCGCGGATTCGGCTCCAGACGAAGAGGCCCTTCGCCCTGTGGCGCTCGAGCCCGGCCACGGCAGCCATGAGGCGCCGGAAGCGCACCTCCTCGAAGGTGCTGACGGCGATGAGCGGGTAACGGGCACGGATCAGGATGTCCAGCTCGCGCACGAGCGCGTCCAGACTGGGCATCTCCAGGGGATGAAGCATGGGAACCTCCTACAACTCGAGGGCAGCCATGCGGTGCGGCTCGGACAGCGCCCGGGCATCGGCATAGCAGAGATCGATGATGTCGCCGAGCACCTGGTCGATGGGGCCCGGGTCGGCCTTCTTCCCGCCGTGGGGCCGGTTGGCGAGGCTCTCCATCTCGCCGAGGAGGGCCTCCAACTGCTTGTCGGACTGCCAGTTCATCAGGCGGAACCACCTGGCCAGCTGTCGCACCCGTCTGGCCGACCCTCCCGGCAGGTAGTGGTGCTTCCGAAGCGACTCGCGAATGGCGGAAGCAGACTCGTAGATGGCCGCGTGAAGCTGCTTCGCTCCCTCTTCCAGGGGGCTCATCGCCTCTTGCAGTCGCTCTCTCGCCGCCTCCAGCTTCATCCGGCGCAGCCGCTCCTTGATCTCCGTCTCCCGTCGCCGGTCTTCCTCCTCGGCGTCGAGCCGTCTACGGACCCGCTCCTCCTCGACCCACAGCTCCTCCTGAACCAGGCGGAGCCGGGCCTCCTGGCGCTGCCGCTCCAGATGCAAGACCCCCTCGGCCTGTTCCGCCTGAAGACGCTGCTCTGCCGCCTTGCGCTGCTCGGCCAGCATCTCGCTGCCCAGCAGAATCACTCCCACTCGGTAGCGCAGCATTAGCTTGTCGCGCAGGTTTTCCGCCGAGGGCATCGTCCCCAGGACGCCGCGCACCACCGCCTCCTGGAACCCCTCGGGGATGGCGTGGCCGGTGGCCTCCAGCCGCCGGGCCGAGTCGGCGGCGAGCTGGAGGAAGGTACCCACCACCTCCTCTAGCATGGCCTCGTACTGCTCCAGCACCTCGGCCTTGGCGCCCTCCAGGGCCAATTCGGCCGCGTGGAACTCCTTCTCGAAGGCCTCGAAGGCGCCCCAGGGCACCCAGCGGTAGGCGGGGGTCTCGAAAAGCGTCTCGGTGAGCGTGAAGTGGTAGGAGTACTTGTGCAGGGCGGCGTGGGCCCGCTGCGCCTGGCGCAGGAGCGGCAGCCGGTACCGATCGGGCAGGAGCCCGCACCGAGGCGGACGGAAGGTAACGCTGGCGCCCCGGGGCAGCGTGATCCCGAGGGCCTGCCAGTCGATGCGCCGGTCCAGGAGCCCGAAACCCCTGGCGTCGACGTTGATGAAGGCCCCCTCCTGTTCGAGGGCGGAGAGGTCGAAGGGGAGACGCTCGACCTCGGTGGCCTCGACGCCGGTGCGCTGGGCGGCGCGCTCCGCCCGGGCCTCGACCTCGTGCATGGTGGGCTCCAGCGGACGGACCTTGGGGTTGGCTACGAAGTTGAGCATTCGACAGACCTCCTCGGGTAGCGGAGCAAAGGTGGATGGGTGGCAGCTGGCAGCCGCGGAGGGCTCAAGACGTCAGTCATCTCGGGGGCGTGTAGAGCCCTTGCTCGCGGAGACTGACGAAGTTCGGCCGCCCTATCACGAGATGGTCCAGGACCTCGACGCCGAGAAGCTCGCCCGCCTTGGCCGCCTCCGCCGTGAGACGGACGTCCTCGGCAGAGGGCGTGGGATCTCCGGAGGGGTGGTTGTGGACCAGGATCAGGGCCGCCGCACCGAGGCGCACCGCCTCACGAAAGCAGTCGCCCAGGCGCACCACCGTGGCGTTCAGCCCGCCCTGGTAGACGAGGCTGGATCCCAGGATGTGGTTCTTAGTATCCAGGATCACCACCCGCAACTGCTCCTGGGCCAGGTCGGCCATCTCGGCTCCCAGGTATTCAGCCAGGTCGGCAGGCTTCCGGATGGTGTGCCCGTTGGCCGACGCCTCCAGGCGCCCAACCTCGTAGCGGGAGACCATCTCCGCCAGCAGGCGGAGGTTCTCCCGGACCAGGTGCAGGATCGCCGCCGCATCGGGCGGGAGCAGGCTGATCTGCCGTTCGTCGGTGGGGCGCTTCACGCCGCCTGCCTCCCCTCGGTGGGCATCACCTCCCAGGCCACAGGATCGTGGTAGCGGTCGTGGAGCCGCCGGTTGAGCCGGGCCCGGAAGTGATCGGCCCGCTCGGCGCCCTCGGCGTCGTAGAGGTCACTGACCTGGCGGGCCAGTCGGTCGAAGTCCGAGCGGTCGTAGAACTGCCCGACGAAGGAGGCGAAGGTATCGGCGAGTCGAAACGGGCTCCTGGCCAGAACGGCCAGCTCCAGTTGCTGCGCAGGCGACAGGATCTCACAGAGCTTGGGCACAGGGCACCTCCAGAGGGCCGGAGAGCGGAGCGCCGCCAAGGGTGCCGCTCTCCGGGACCAGACCGAGTTGGTTGGGCTACGCCGCCTGGGGCGGATAGCCGGGTCCTTCTGCTGACGCGGGAAGGCGGCGGTACACGGTCAGGTGCCGGAGGTGAGGGGGCGTCGGGCTGGCGACGACCACCAATTCCCGGAGGTAGGGCTCCGAGTCACAATAAGCCCGCGGGAGAGGAATCGAGCAGAGCAGGCGCCCAGGGATGCGCTGCAATCGCAAGGGAAGGATCCCGCTAAAAGGGGATCTCATCTTCCTCGGTTCCGGGCCCTGGCTCGGCGGGCTCGGCTTCCGGCCGTCGGTCGAGAGGGATCAGCTCCGTCGCCACGATCTCGGTGGTGTGGCGCATCTTGCCGTCCTTGCCCTCCCAGGCGCGGTAGGTGAGACGGCCGGCCACGAAGAGGAGCCGCCCTTTGGTGAGGTACTGCCCGGCGAACTCGGCCAGCTTTCCCCAGCACACGATGTGGTGCCAGTCGGTCTCGGGCTTGGTGCCGGCCTTGGCCGGTCGGTCCGTGGCAAGGCTGAAGCTGGTGACGGGCTGGCCGTCGGCGGCGTACCGCATCTCGGGGTCCCGGCCGAGCCGACCGATGAGTTCGGCCCGGTTCAAGTTGAAAGACATGGGATTGCCTCCTCGGACTGTCTACGAGTGAGTAGTGTTGCCAGCGGTGACGCTGCTGGCCGGAAGCTCACGGATGGACTGGCAGTCTCCTCAGGCGGCGCGGCGACTGCGCCCCAGGGCCTCGCCCATGGCCCGAAGTACTCGTGCCAGGTCGCCGATCTCCAGTTCGGTGAAGGCCCGCCCGGCCTTCTTCGCCGCCTGCTGACGAGTCGCGGCCTCGTCCAGGCCCAACTGGGCGCCCATGGCGAGGACGGCCGCCCGGAGGTCGGCGAGCTCTCGAGCGGCCGTGGCGTGGGCCGGGTTGGCGCGGTCGTAAAGCCCGTTGCCGAATTGGTCGCCATACTGGCGCAGGGCGCGCTTCATGGCGTCGGTGGCGGCGGCCTTGATGGTCGTGTCGTGGGCCTCGGGACTGTCGTCGGCGGTGAAGGCGCAGCCGACGTCGGACCTGGGCTCGCAGCCTCGAACATGTACCCTCACGCTGGCCCAGTACATCCCGACGGTCGAGACCTCACCCGATCCCTTGTGCGTGCGCGTCAGTTCCCGGTAGCCCACCGGCCCGACCAACTCGGCTCCCCATTGGCCGTAGCCGAAGATGCGGTTGGCCTGGTTGATGGCCTGGTAGCCCTCGATGTAGGGGACCATCTGCCCCTTGCCGCCCCGTCGATGGGCGACCAGCTTTGGATCGAGGGGCTCGGCCAGGAGACCCAGTACCACGCCCAGGGGCTCTTCATGTTCGTCGGCGTGATCGTCGGTTGCGGGGTCGCCAGGTCGTTCACTCTGGCCGTTCCTTCGTTCTGTGATGTGGGTTGCTGTCATGCTGCCAGCACCAGTTCCTCGCGCTCGGCGAAGCGGGCGAAAGTAGCGCGGCCCTCGGGGTCGGGGGCCAGTTCTGCCACGTCCTTGACGCCCGGCGGCGTCATCGGCAAAGCTCGCTCGCCAAGGGCCTGCATCAGCTTCTCCGTGGCTGCACGCCCGGCCTCGTCGTTGTCCAGAGCCAGGTAGAGTCGTTCGAAGCGGGCCAGAGACCGCAGGGCGTCGGAGGAGACGTGCGTTCCGACCAGGGCAAGGGCGGGGACACCCCAGGAGCGCAGGGTTAGCCAGTCGAAGACCCCCTCGACCAGCCAGACCGCGCGCTCGGCAGAGACGGCCTCCCAGCCCAGCAGCGGCTTGCGGCCCGGCAGCCCCAGGTACTTGGGGGCGTCTTCCTCGGAGCCGACGGTGCGGCCTACCAGCCAGATCGGTTGGCCGGCGCGGATCTCCGGCACGACCACCCGACCCGCCATATGCTCCCGGCCGTCGCGCCCCAGCAGTCCGACTCGCAGGGCAGCTCCGGCGGGCAGGCCGCGCCAGCGGAGGTAGGGGATGAGCTCGTCGCCGCTGGCGTATCCGATCCGGCAGCTCTCCAGGACTGCCGGGTCCAAACCCCGGCCCTCGACGTAGGCAAGGGCGACCGGGTCCGTGAGGAGGCGGTTGTGGTAAATGTCCGCGGCCGCGGCCAGGCAGGCGCGTTCGGCCGGCCCGCGGGCTGCCGTTCGAGCTGGATGTCTCGCAGCCCTCGTCACTGGCCTGCTTCTGATGCCCGACGGCAACAGCCGCTCGCCAGTGATGCGGGAGATCGCCTCGAGAAACCCGATGCCCTCGATACGCTGGACGAAGCCAATCACGTCACCGCCGGCGGCACAGCGATAGCAGTACCAGCTTCGAGTGGCCGGATAGACGTATAGGTTCGGCCTCCCTCCGTCGTTGTGGAAGGGGCAGCGCCCCACCAGGGTTCGACCGCTCGGTCGGAGCTCGATGCCGTAGCGAGCGACGACCTCCTCGATGGGGTGCTCGCTCTTGAGCACTTCCGTGTCGATGCGCTTCATCGGGGAAACCTCCTTCTAGCGACGGCTCAGGCGGCCCGCTGGATCAGGTGCGCTGGCAGCCCGCGGAGAAAGCGCGATGGCCGGCACAGCTCGGAGTGTTCGCCGAGCCGCCTCGTTCGGCAGCAGGTGAGATAGAGCCTCTCTCGCGGCCTGGTGACGGCCACGTAGGCAACGCGCAGCTCCTCCTGGAGGCCCGCGCTCTCCGTCTCCTTGAGTAGGAGCGCCCGGGGGTGGGGAAGGAGACCCTCCTCCACTCCGACCACGAACACCACGCGCCACTCGCCCCCTTTCGCGCCATGGATCGTGGTCAGCAGGACCTTGCGCGCGTCGGGGCCGGGAGCAACCTCTTCGCCCAACTGCAGGTCGGCCAACCAGGCGCCCAGCTCTTCCTCGGCCTGCTCGGCCAGGGTGCGCAGCATCGCCAGGTGAGCGAGGCCGGTCGAGGCGTCAGGCTGGCCGGCCAGCCAGGTGGCGTAGCCGCTTCGCTCGAGCACGAGGTCCAGCATCTGGACCAGCGTCAGCGCAGTACTCCGATCGTGCAGATCGTCGACAAGAGCCAGAAGAGAAATTGCGCTGTTAGCCGCGGTGGGACCATAGCTCCTGGCCAGGGTGAGAAACTCCTCTGGGGGTAGAGGTCGATCCCGGAGTCGCTCGGCCAGGCGGCCCAGGCGTCTGGGTGGGGTATTGGCGATGCGGGCGAGCGCACTAGGATCGGCCGGATCGTGGGCCAGGCGCAGATAGGCTATCGCGTCCCGCACCTCGTGCCGCGCGAACAGATCGCCTCGCCCGAGCACCCAGTACGGTACATGCTGCGCCCTGAGGGCAAGGATCAGTTCGCTCGCCTGCTGGTTCGTCCGGTACAGGATAGCCACCTCGCCAGGGTGTTCTATCCGTTGCGCTTCCAGGAGGCGCCCGATCTCGGAGGCCACGAAGGCCGCCTCGGCCTGTTCGTCCTCCGCCACGTGGAGCAGCGTGACTTCCCCCTCGGGGTTGTCGGTCCAGAGGGGCCGGGAGTACTCCAGGGCCGCGCCCAGGGCATTGGCCAGGTCGACGATCCGACCTGTCGAGCGAAAGTTCTGGTCGAGACCGAGGAGCTGGGCCTCGGGGAAGTCGCGTTCGAAGTCCTGCAGAAAGCGGACGTCGGCGCCCCGCCACCCGTAGAGCGTCTGCCGCGGGTCGCCCACCACCACCAGGTTGTGGTGGCGCTCGGCCAGCCTCCTGAGCAGGGCATACTGGGCGGCGGAGACGTCCTGGAACTCATCGGACAGGACGTGGCGGTAGCTGTCCTGGTAGAGGCGCAGCGCCGCCGGGCGCGCCCGGAAGAGCCGGAGCGGCATGGCCAGCATCGCCGGGTAGTCGACCGCCCCTCGGCGCCGGAGCAGCTCCTCGTAAGCCTCCAGAAGGGGCTCGAGCTCCTTGGCTTCAGGGAGCGGCGTGTCGTCTCCGAGGCGCACGCGCTCGAGGTGGCGGGCCAGGTCCGGGAGCGACCACTGTTCAAATTCGAAGCCGAGCTGGTCGGCCGCATCCCGGAGCAGCCGCAGCGCCTCGTCCTTTCCATAGACCGCCAGCGGACCCGGGCCGAAGCCCAACTCATCGCTCCACTGACGGACGATCCGAAGTCCGAAGGCGTGGAAGGTCGAGACATCCACGGCGAGTCCCACGTCGCCCAGCATGCCCCGGAGACGCGATCGGAGCTCCCGTGCCGCCTTTGTCGCGAAGGTGACGGCGAGCACGCTGCTGGGGGCGATGCCCCGCGAAGTCACCAGGTAGGCGATCCGGGCGGCCAGCACGGTGGTCTTGCCCGAGCCGGGGCCGGCGACGATCAGCAGCGGACCATCGCCGGCGAGCACGGCTTGTCGCTGCTCCAGGCTGAGGCGAGAGAGATCGAGCACGATCTACGCGCCGCTGCCCGTGAGTTCGAGCCAGCGCAGGTAGAACGCCGCGTCCCGCACCCGCCAGAGCGACTCCGAGCCCGGGCCGGTCGTGAGGAGGCTCCTTATCAGCGCGAAGTCGGCCGCGGCGTCAGCCTCGTAGCTATCGAAGAGATCCGAGGGTTCCACATGCCGGCGCAGCCCGGACAGCAGCGCATGAACCGCGACCTCGGCCAGCAGGCCGTCGGCCAACCGCCTCGCCATCTCGGCATGGCTGCGAGTCCAGAGCGCCACCGTGGCCCGGTCATACCGGTTCAGACGCTCCAAGTCACGCTCCTTTCATTCCTGCACCCCCTTCTTCTCTCCGGTGACCTCGGCCCCCGGGCGGAGCTCCGCCCGGGGGCCGATAACCACACGACGGGGCGCTAACGGAGGGGACGTGCTCGCCGGACCTGGCGCTCCCCGACAACACTGCCGGGCTTCCAGCTAGGGCCCATGCCGAGAGCACTAACTACGATGTAACTCCCACCGGGGCTCTCGCGGGCGATGACCGCGCCGCGGCCCGGGTCGGGAGCGTAGCGCAGAGGTTCGACGGTCTCGCGCTCCCGGCAGAGGCGAGAGCAGGCCCGTGCCCACTCTCCGAAGAGCTGCCTGGCGATGTCGTCGGGCAGCCCGTCGACGTCCAGGGCCTCCAGGCGAGCGACGGTCGCCGCGGGGTCCCGCCGGAACTCCCGGCGGGCCGCCCAGAGTACTTCCTCGGCCACCGAAAGCTTGACACCTAGCTCACGCTGTGCAATGATCTGCTTGAGGGAGTTGACTTCTGGACTGCCGGGGAACTCGTTACCAGCGACCCCCAGCAAGTCTTTCGCTTCCTCGAATCGTCCCGCCTCGAGCGCTACAGACGCTCGCGCAAGGGCTCCGGAGAGTCGCCTGGCCCGCTCGGCCTCGGCGGCTTTCGCTTTTTCTGCCTCTTCCCGCCGGCGGCGCTCCGCCAGCAGTCTCTCCAGGTCGAGCTGCGACGCCAACCGCTTGGCGTCCTGCCTGCACCGTTCGGCCAGGGTCATCGCCGCCTCTTCCGCTCGGGCGGCGAGACCGGCCGTGCGCATTGCCGCTGCCTGCGCCTCGTCGGCGAAGGCGGCCGCAGCCAGGGACTCGGCCTCCAGTCGAACCTGCCGAGCCCGCTTGAGGGCTCCCTCGGCTTCCCGCTGCCGAGCGACCAGGGAGTCGTACTGCTCCAGATCGCGGAGCGCGCTCGCCCTGGTCTCCTGGTCGCGTCGCCCGATAGCGGCAAGAGTAGCGCCGGCCTCCTCCAACTGGGCCAGCAGACTGGCGAGGTCAGGGACAGCCGTTTGCAGCTCTGCCGGCGGGGCCGTGCTGTCGGCGACCCCGGGGACCGGACCCTCCGGCAGGTCGTCCAGGTTGAGTACCTCTGCCAGCTCGGCGAAGCTCTTGAGTACGATGGACCGGGACATGGTGTTCCTCCTTACGTTTCTGATGGAATGCTGGTACAGATGGATGTCCTAAAAGGGGCTGACTCAGGCAGCCCGTTCGCTGGCTCTTGTACCGTTTGGATGGGGTGCGAGGGGGTCAGGACGAAGGGCTGTGAGGCGCCTGGTTTCGGGAGGTTGAGCCGGGTCGAACTCGACGGGGACCAGTACGCTGGGAGCGGCGCTTTGCTCGATGGCCAGGCCGATCCACTGTTCGGCGAGGGCCGCCAGCAACTCGTCGGTTGCGAGATGCCGGCCGTTCACCTCGAGCGCTAGCCGGAAGAGCACGCAGCGAGCGCCGTCGGGACGTTGCCAGAGCTGGTAGCATCCGGCAAGCTGACGACCGGGCTTCAGGACCTGCTGGACGACGACAGCCGCCTCTGCTGGGAACGGAGCACCAACGGCTCGACTGAGCCGTCGGATGCCGATCCGGAGTTCCCTCTCCAGGTTGCGGCGTTTGGCACGGTCGGCGATCAGCACCTCGATGGGAACCGGGCAACGAACCCGGCTGAGCGCTCGACGGCCATGAAGGATCGTGACCGCGAGCCAACCATGGATGAAGAGGAACCATGCGGAGAGCCGGGTGAGATGGCTTCGAATGTTCTCTGACATGGGATTTCCTCCCGAACAGGAAATGGCTGTTGCTGGGCGCCGGCTTGGGCACTCGGACAGCGGGTGGAGTGGACAACGATGGAGGATGCTTGGGCGGCGCACGGGCCATCGAGTGTTCTCCTTTCAACTGGCGGGATGGGGAGGAGCAGGGCGAGGTCCGATACGAGGACTGGACCGTTGGGGTATGGTGCGAAGGGAGCGGCTGGCAGCCACAGGCGTCGGGCGCCGGATTTGACGCTATGGGCGCAGTTCCTTCGACCTTGGATCGAGGTACAGCTGGGAGTCGGATCCAGGATCGAGCACAAGACCCTGGCCACGGCTTCGAGGACTGGGGGGATTGCCGTAGGGGCACCCATGGGGATGATCGGAACCTTCGTCTGTCAGGCGTCCGCCTGGTTCTGGGGCTTCTGTCCGGTGGACGGAGAGCGCACCCGTCTCATCACCAGGGTGCGGACGCGCTACAACTGGCTCTCGCTATGGACCCTGTTCAACCTGCTGCTCGACATCGGAGACAACGTGATGATCATAGGTGCCTCCTTGGCATCAAGCAGCGGGCAGAAGCTATCGCCGAGCAGCAGTCGAGATGATTGAGGAAACAGTGCTCCAGTACGTGGGCTGACGGCAAGACCGCTTCACCAGCACGTGGTCGATCTCCAGTCTGTCGAGTCGTTGCCTTTCGAGATTGCCGCCGCCAGCGATGTCACGAGCACGCTGCGCTACTCCCTTAGAGATGCCGCTGTGCTCACGGAAACGTACCCGACCACCGTCTACCGTTCGGGCCTTATGGTGCGATTCTTCTGCTACCCACCTCCCCTTCTCTGGTGCGGTTTGGGTTCTGACTGGCTCTGATCGTCGGCGCTGGAGAGCAAGCTCGTTTTGGATCCGGCGCCAACCGGTGGAGCCTCACCGTTGGTCTCTTCTGACTCCAGGTAGGAGAGCACGCTCTCGGGCGGGCCAACGCCAACCACATCCTACGAAGTCGAGGGCGAGACTACCTCGTCGGACTTTTCGGGCAAAGCCGACCAAACCACATACACGCTCGCAGTGTAGAAGGCCCCGGTTACCTCGGAGTTACGCGAGAACTAGCTCGCACCTACTGCGGACGAGTTCGTGTCGGTCGTGTCGCAGCGGAGAGCTTAGCGCGGTGACTTTGCCGGTCCAAACCTGGGTCGAGCCAGGCACCATTCGATTACTTCAGAGTTACGAGCGAGACACGGATTGGCGGACGGCTGAATCATGGCCAATCTGCGGGAGAGCAATAGTCGAAAATCACGCCGCAGGTGAAGGGGGAGTCAAGGGCCGTTTCGCCGCTCCGGTGGCCGAAGAACTGGTCCATTTGGGCTTGGTTCTATCAGAAACTAACTCAGTGTCGCAGCATCCGCTCGGGGCTGGTAGTTTGCGCGAAGGATCGCCCGCGGCGACATGTGCTCCCTCGCCCATGCGTGGGTGAGCCACGCCAGTCAGGGCCTCTTCGCCGGTCTGGACAGAAAAGAAGACGGTTCGAGCTTTCGGTCACGACCCAATTCCAAGAAGCCGACCTCTACAGGAATACCGTACGAGAGCATGTAGCCCGTCTAGTCGAGGCTGCAGCGTGCCAGCACCATCGTGGCAGTAGCTTCAACGCTGTATAATCCCCTCTGCGTGTCGAGCCGACCGATCTCGCAAGACTCCAACGCCCCGAGGAAGCATGACAGCGGGCAACCCTTTCCTTGGGGAGAAACCGGAGGCTCCGGGCTTCTTCTCCGGCGCGATCCCGGATTCCTCGCCCAGAGCCTGCATGAACAGCTGCCGAACCACCGCCCGTCCACACAATGGCTGTCCACGGCTTCGCATTGGAGGGAGACCATGAGTGTCGTTCTCAGCATTGAGGCGTTCCGCCGGGCCATAAACGCCCTGCCAGAGGATGAGCCTTGTGACAACCCCAATGTCTGGTATAGAACCCAGAAGCAACACTGGCTGGGCTGGCTTGACGAGTACCGCACACCGGGAGCCTACGGGCGACAACCGAACCCGAAGCATGACGCGCGCTTCGTGTACAACCACATCGTCGAGCCCTTGATGCTTTCTTGGCTCATTCAAGCAGCTGGTGTCGATAGCTCCTTAGTTGCCGCGGCCCGTGAGTCCGCTTCCAATGGCGCAACGATGATGGAACAAGCTGGAGCCATCCGCAGGCACGTACCGTGGGAGACACTCCGGCGGGCTCTTTTCGCTGACTGATTTTGGTTGAACAGAGGGAAGCTACGATGAACCATGACTTCCCGCAGGCCCCGCAGTCGTTACCTGGCGATATGCCAGTCCTGCTGCGGAAATTGGCTGATGCTTGGGCCCGAGAACCGTCGCGGCCACATCCAAAGCCTGAAGTGCTCGCCCACTGGGACGAGCTTATCGCCGAGTGGTCCGGGGACAGCTCGCTTCCTCTGTTCGTTCGTAAGGCAGCTAACTATCGAGGAAGCGTCGTGAGACTCGCTTCAGGCCGCGAAGTCGTTCCAACGGATAACAGTCCGGCCCAGTGGGCGTTTGCTCTAGCCGTCCTCGGCGAGTGCCCTTCTCTCGACTGGGTGCGGAGTCAGGTGGCGTCCGACGCCATTCCAGTGGCCATGATCTTGAACAAATCAGAGCGAGCGGCGGCCAGGTACAGATGCACGCTGAAGCGGGCCGTCAACCCAAACTCCGCTGGCTGGAAGGTTGCCCACATCGCTGGAGTCGGCCTTGCGAGTGGCGACCCGATTGAAGCCATCTCCGAAGCGCGGCTGGGGCAGCACTTTAGCCGGCTGATGTCGCCACGCAACATGTTCGTGATCCACACAGAGTACGCGGGCTTGGGAGAACTGCCGGAGTTCTGCGACGAGATCCGAAAATCGACAATAAGCCCCGGGTAGGAGCTCAGATCCTGGGGGGCTTTCCGGGCCGCAACCCTGGACTTATCGTTGACTGCGAGGGCGAGATTGCGGCGAGCATAACATTCAGAACTCCGTCCCATTAGCCGAATGACGGCCGAAATTGACATAGCCCGGACACCAACCGCAACTCACGAAAAGAAAGAGGCCGGTCGCCAGACGACCGGTCCGGTGTCTACATGACGTGCTGCCAGACGGACAGACAGGACCGGCAGATTGTCGAGCTAATCGAAACCCGCTTGGGATAGGTGACCACTAGCTGCTCCCAGTCCCACGGCTGGTCGCAGTGAGCCAGGGACACAACGTTCTTCTTGCCTTTTCCTCAGGTCTCTCCCGACAGACCGAAACCTTCGCATCAGCGTATGACTCGAGGGGCTCTGAACAGTATTTCCTGAGGAACGAGCGTTCGAAGCCTCTCCGAATCACTAGGCTTGTTCAGCTTAGTCCGCAGCCAGCGCCCGAAGGGCTCTGACCTGCACATCCTCCAGGTCGAGCTCCATGGCCTTGCTCAGCAGGCCGACAGCTATGCCGTTGCCTTCGCGGATCAGTCCGAGCAAGAGGTGAAGCGTATCTGCTTGTGGAGCGCCCAGCCCCTCGGCCTCGCCCAGGGCAATCCCCATTACCCTTTCTGTCCGAGGGGTGAGCATGGCCGAACGCACGGGCGTCTCCCCGCCTGGTATCATCCCCATCAGTAGCGAGCGCAGTTGGTCGAGCGTTACCCCAAACTCCTGGAGCACCCTTGCCGCGCCTCCACCCTCCGCCAAAAGCCCCAGGAGCAAGTGCTCGGTGCCAACGAAATTGTGATGAAGCGCGAGGGCCTCCTGCCCCGCGAGGTTCAACGCGCGCTGTGCCCCCGGTGTTAAGTCCTCCACAGGCATCCCTACCCTCCTGACAAACAGAGGCTGCCTCAGCACTCCACGCGCGAGCTGAGTCATCGCCAGCAGATTCCCTGCCTGAGTGGCGACCCCGAGACGTGATCCCACCTACGCTCTGAGACTTACCTGGTCCCAGCCGCCCTTCTAAGCAACCAGGGCACCAGGAGGGCATTGACCAGATCCCCAACAAGGTAGGCCGACACCAACGTCCAAGCCGCGCCTACCGCTCCGTGCTGGCCGATGACTGTCCATCCGACTCCGAGCATGATGAGAGCAGGTACGATCTTGGTGACGATAGCCAGCTTCATTACGTTCAAGACCTGGTAGATAGGACCCAGACCAACACCGAAACCCAGCAGCGCGAAGCGCAACCACAAGGCATAGATAACGAACTGAACAGGAGCGTATTCAGCGGAATAGAGACGTAAGACGTAGGGAGAGGCGAGCGCCATTGCAGCCGACCCGGCTACCGATACCAGTCCTCCCAAGATCGTAGCTCTCCCCAGAGCTCGCCCAAGGCCGCCCGGTCCCTGCTTTAGGGCCACTTGGGAGAGCGCCGCATAGAGGTTTCGGGCAATGGGTGATATGGGGACCGATAGGAAGTTCATCAGATTGTAGCCGAGACGGAAGTAGGCGACTTCTGACTCCCTGGACAGCATACCTAGCAGGGTGATCGGCGCTAGGGCGATCAACTTCGCGAAGCTCTTGTCGGCACTTATCCAGACGCTGAACGAGAAGTACCGACGGATGGGAACCCTCAGGCTGGCGCGAACGACAGTGACCGGAGAGGGGAGGCCGGCCTGCTGAAAGGTGGCGTTATAGAGCGCCAGGGCTACCAGAGACGCAAGGAGCGGTGCGAGAGCGGTCGTATAGATCAGACCCTGAATTCCTCCACCCAGAGCTACCGCTGCGGCATTCATGACGCTCGTGCCAATCAACACGCCGTTCTCCAGCAGCGTGAGTCTGGCTGCCTGACGCGAGCTCTGAAGCGCCAGCACTACCGTGTTGAAGGCGACCGCGAAGGCGGGAATCAGGAACAGCATTCTAGCAAGCTCGCTTACCCTCGGATCGTATCCCAATAGAGCGCCAAGCCAACCCGCGCCCAGCAGACCTACAGCAGCCTGGATCAGGCCGACTATCAGTCCAATCTTGATGGAATAGGCTATGAGGTTGGAAGATTCCTCTCTGTCCCCGCGGCTGACGGCTGCTGCCAGCCGGGTAATCAGCGCCTGGCCGACGGCGAGATTGGCGACAGTGCTCACCAGGTCGAAGAGGTTCCACGCTATGCCGAACGCACCATAAAGGGGGACGCCAAGCGCATTGGCAATAACCACGGAGGCGAGGAACTGGATCCCAAAGGTGGCGAAGCTCCCCATCTGGAGCGTCATCGTCTCCTTGACGAAGCGGCGGCGAAGAAGCTTTCTGGGGATCGTTACGACAAGATCCAAAGGCGTTCCACCAAGTCTGAACTACTACTGGTGAAGAGGGGCAAGAGCTTCATTCCCATGCTCGGGAAATGACAATGGTTCGAGCACTCAGGATTGTTCTCGAGCTTGGAGCAGGTGTTCCGACGCGCCGTAGCTCGATGGATCACACTCAACGATCCTTGCGACTCCCGCAAGATCCATGGATGAATGCGCTGCTCTGCCATCAATGCAGCGGACAAGGATACCCTTTATGCCTATCTTCTCAGCGCCCGGCGCGTCGGCATCCACTTTATCGCCGACCATCCACGCCACGTCTCGATTGCCCGCCACGATCAAGGGAGCACGGCATCTTTCTGCGTGTGGCCTTTCATAGCCAGCACGGGCCGAGGTGACCACTTCCTCGACCAAAGGCATCGGCCCCAGTGCGTCGACAATAGGGGGCAGCTCAGGGACGTGATTCGACACGATGATGTGGCGCCAACCCCGGGCCGCGAGCCCTCGCCGCACGATCCTGTTACGGAGCAGAACTCAGGGTAGCGTTTCGATCCTGGACGTCCTAGTTAACAGGAACCAGTTGCTCCCCTATCTGCTTGACCTCGTCCTTCGTTACCCGGTTGGAGAACACCTTGATCTGGTAGTCCAACTCGTTCTCCCGCCAACCCACGATTTGAGTCGACCGTCCTCCTTTGGACTTGACCTCAAGCGTCGATAGCCAGCCCAGCACTCCATGCACCTTGATCGGCTCGGTCGAGTCGGGTAGAGAGTAGCTGCCGATAGCTCCTTTCGCATTGCCAAGGACGAAAGCGATGAGGTCGTCCTCCGACTGATAGACGACGGTGTAGCTCGGAAGGATACCGTAGTTCACGACCTCGTCGAGCATGCCAGGGGAGAAGGAGCCGGGGAGGAAGTCGGGCCTGTAGACCGCCACCGAGGCGGGGAGTGCCATCCTGACCTCTGCCCAAGGACCTGGGCCGCTAATGTCATGCGGGCCCGCACCTGGGCATCCTCACCCACCTCGCCGAGCGAGTTGGCGAATTGCAGCACCACCTCAGGTTCAACGCCACTTGCCCCAACCATATAGAACACATAGTCCCTGGAATCAGCCGGCCCCACGCCCCACCTACCCGGCTCCTCCCACCATAGCTGCACAGACTCGCTCGGTTGTACCCTGCTCCGATACTGCAATACTCCCTTCTGCCCGCGCACCGTTACACTTCGCTGCTCGCCCCCGGACTCCCGCGTAACAATGGGCGGAGTGAAGGCACCTGCTCCGATCCCCAGGCTTCTTCCCGGACCAGAATACTCGACCCGGAAGATGCCCTGTCCAGCGTCTATCATACGGACGGTCTCCATTCCCCGCGGTATGGAGCGCGGGCGCAGGATGGGCGAGACGTCTCGAACAGAACGAAGCACATCCGTCCAAACGGCCTCTTCACTCGAGGCAGATGTCAGAGGCACGGCGGTTGGGCCGGACCTTCTTGTTGGAGGCGGCGCTGCTGCTGACTTAGGGCCAGCGGTAGGAGCAGCCGTAGATGAAGCCGACCTTGTTGGCTCAGTCGTCTGGGTCGGCACCGGACGAACTTGAGTTGGGGCCGGAGCTGCCGGCGGTGTGCAGGCCGCCAGCAGGAGACCAGCCAAGACAACCGTGGTCAGGACTGGGACAGGTCGACGTTTCATTCTCGTCTCCCCTTAGACCAACTTCCTATCTCGCCGTGGCCAAGGATCCCTTCTCGCCTCGTTCCGCTTCTGTGCAGGGGAGAGCACGGCTGCGGGTTTCGCCGTGCCCTTACCTCGTAGCAAGCTTGCCCAGTCGGTTGATCCCTACGGCAAGGGGGCGGATCACGCCGCCACTGCTCATTTGCCCCTCCCTAAGAACGCCCAAACACCGTTGTTTCCACCCGTGCTAGCGTGAGTGGGGGATCCCCGACTAGTGAGGCATGTACTGCTAGCCGATGACCGAGAGCGCCACTGCCACGCCCCCTAACAGGATTAGGCCAAGCACCATCGGCGCCATGGCACGCCTACCGACCTTGACGGCGCCTAGAGCGAATAACAGGATGACGGGCAGCGTGAGGTAGATGATGGACAAAGCGGAATGGAACGTCGCGGCGGCGAGTCCTCCTATGCCTGCCCAGGTCAAGAGACTCCAGGCACTCGAGCCTGTTTGGGCGGAGAGCCCAATACCGAGCAGTCCCGCTAGCCCCCAGAACCCGACTTCCATCGCTATAAGGACATAGGCCGCGCGGGCGGGTCCGGATTGCGGCCACAACCAGAAGACCAGAAGGACATCGCACAGGGCCGCGATGGCGGCTCCGACGAGCGCCAGGTCGCGCGCCGATGGTCGAGCCGCGCCATTCTCAAGATGCACCGCCCCTGCCTCCCAACTACTCTTCCTCGTACCAGCCCAGTCCACGAAGGGATCTCTTCCGCGCCTCCTCCAGGTCGACGCCGATGGAATTGCTCAGCAAGCCGACGGCTATGCCCTCATACTGGACTCCTTCCAGGTCTATTCGGAAACGCTTCTCCGCCGCGATAGCGTCCCTACAAGACAGGAAATGAGGGCCAGGAGGGTCGCCGGCAACAGGAAGATCCCGACGCTGGCGAGGCCCAGGACGTTGAACGCCAGCAGAACAATAGTGCTGATCCACAAGGCCACCAGCCATCCCGATAGTCCCGTACGGGAGTGCTTCCATGCGCTCGCCGCCACTCCAACAGCACTCGCCATGACCAGGGCCACGTACAACAGCGTTATGTCCTCGTAGTGCTCCCGCCCTATTGCGAGCAGGAACCAGACCGGCGCGACCACCCCGATGACGCCGGCGAGGAAACCAAGAGCGCGTTCGACTAGGCTCGACACGACTACCCTCCCTCTCGTTCTGATGATCTCCACTGATGATAAGACGACCCTATCCTCTCCCTTAGCCCGCCCCCTGCCGGATAGGTAGCCGACAGTCCTAGTCGAGCGGAACTAGCCGCTCGGCCATCTGCTTCAGTTCATCCTTCGCCACCCGATTGGAGAAGACCTTGATCTGGTAGGTGAGCCCGCTCTCCTGCCAGCTGACGATCTGAGACTTCCGGCTACCCTGTGACGTGATACCAGTCGTCGAGAGCTCGCCTCTCACGCCGTGTACCGTGATCGGTTCTATAGAGTCGGGCGGAGGGGAATTGCCGAGCGCACCTTTCCCCATTCCTAGGATGAAGGCGACAAGCTCGCCCTCCCCTTGATAGACGACGGTGTATCTCGGGCCGTGCTGGACATCGTTCTCGACCTCCTCCAAGACAGCCAGGCCCGAAGGGCTCATGAGAGAGTCTGGCCTGTAGACCGGCACGGAGTCGGGTAAGGTCACGCGAACTTGCGCCCATGCATCCTGTCCGAGTCGAGCTGGTTCACCTTGTTGTGTGAAAGGACCCTGGACAGGTAGCTTCTCTTGCCACCAGTCGAACAGGCTAGGCCAGTCGATGTAGCCGTAGTAGCCCCACCAGACAGGCTCACCCTGTCTTGGAAGAGAACCTAGCTCTTCGACTACCGGCCTTAGCTCCGACCCGTCTAGGCGCATCAGCCAGAGCCGCAGCCGCTCGTCCGCGAGGCGCCCGAAGAGGATGTGGGAACCGTCTCTCGACCATAGGGGACATTCGTCGCGGTAGGCCCCGTCTTTGGTGATCTGAAGCTTCCCCGATCCATCCGGCTGCATCAACCAGATGTGACGCTCGGCCATCGCCTTCTTTGCGTCATCACCGCCGGCCACGCCCGGGGCCACTGGTCCACTCGTGAAGGCAACGAGGCGGCCATCCGGCGACCAGGCGGGGAAGAGGTCAGACCTGCCCTTGTCGGAGAGGACACTGAAGCGGCCAGGCGCGGCTACCGCTATCTGCTTGCGCTCCCAGGAGTTCCTGTAGCCCCCGTCAACCATCGCCAGCCTGCCATCCCCCGACCAGTCCAGCAGCTCGGGGTGGACGAGCATCTTCGTTCCGCTCACTTGGGTTGGTCTTCCCCTAGCAAGCGGAACCTGCATCAGGGGGAGGCCGTCAGCCATCATCGAGGCCGACATGTAGCGGCCCTCCCAGTAGAGGAGCGACTTCCCATCTGGCGCCCATCCGGCTAGGTAGCTCTGGTAGCCCTGCGGATCCGCGTTGACGAAGACCTCTCTCGCGCCCGAACCGTTAGCATCAATCACCCAAAGCCCCTGGTAGGTCGGCGCCTGGTACGGTGGTCCGGGCTTGGCCGAGTCACCTTTCTCGAAGGCTATCCGTGCTCCGTCAGGTGACCAAGCCAGTCGCGCAGCCCCGACTCGCACGGCATGCTTGGCCGTTGAAGCTAGGAGTTCTCTCCTTCCCGACCCATCGGCGTGCACCACGTAGAGGCCGCCATCTAGCCCGTACGCCATCTCCTCGCGGGTCGGAGACCACACGGCCTTGCTTATGGATGGCCCATCCAATCGGTGAGCATTCCTACCGTCGCCCTGCACGACCCACACTTCCGGGCCAGCCGCTGTGTCCTTCGAGAAGGAGATCCATTGTCCAGAGGCCGACCAGCGCGGCTCGCGGGCGCTTCCATCCTTCGTGAGCTGGACAGCTACGCCGTCGGGGAGGTCCTTCACCCAAACGTCGCCACCCTTCACGAAGGCAAGCTTGCCAAGCTGGAGCTTTGGAGCAGGAGTTGCCCGGGTCGGCTGGGTCGCAGGGGCACGAATCGGCGACGCCGGATCTTTAGCCGTCGGCGCGGGATTACAGGCCGCCAGGAGCACGGCAATCTGGATCAGCCACAGCGATAGCCGGAGCCTCATCGTATCCAGCCTCCTTCAGACCGAGCAGCGGATCGTTGCTTACGCCGATATCTTCATCTTCATGTAACGCCTAACATTCGCGCCGGTTACTTCCTAGACCGACCGAGGCGACGGCCCTGGAGACAGCAACGCTCCGTTACCATCCGATGACTCGCCTGACCAGGGCGCGCTCCTCGGCACCAAATGCCCCCAGCAGATACAGCAGCCCGGCGTAGACGAGAATTCCTCCCGCCAACGACAGCATTGCGCCAAAAGCATGAATGGCCACCATCACCATACCCATGAACGATGCAGCGAGTACCGGACGCCATGCGAGTCTCCATAGCGGCGGACCAGCGCTCTCGCGGCGTAGCACGGGAAGAAACATGGCAAATAAAACAATCTCAGAGAGAACCGTGAGCACAGAGGCCGCGTACATGCCGAAGTGGGGGATCAAGAGGAGGTTACCGGCGGCGTTGAACACCGCCATGACCATGAAGGAGCGCGTGATCCACCCCTGCCGGTTGAGGGCAATCAATGCGTACTGGGTCAGGCCGTTCAAGTAGGACAGTGGCAAGAACCAGATCAAAATAGCGAGCGCCACGTCGGAGGCACCAACGAAACTCGACGCCGCACGCCCTCCGACGACGAAGTACACTAGGTCGGTCGCCAGGATGGTCGTGGCTACCGTGATCGGGAAGGCCGCTATCAGCAGGACCTGGAGGGTGCGCTGGTAGGTACGGTTGAAGGCAGAGCGGTCATCCTCGGCGTAGCGGGCGATCACCGGAAACACAGCGTTGGTGAGCAACGGGCTGAGAAGGAGCGCCACACTGAGGACCTGATAGGGCATACGGTACTGAGCGACCGCGAGATCATCGGCGTAGAAGCGCAGGATGAATGAGTCGAGGGAGAAGGCGGCAGTGACGAGCAGGTTGTTCAGCATCAGTGGCATGGCGGGGCGCAAGAGCCTCCTAACGAAGCGGACATCCCAGACGAGACGCGGCGTGAAGAGCAGCCTGAGCTGGATGACGAGAAACACCAGCGAGGTGAAAACCGCGCTGCCTACCGCTGCCCACGCGAGGCCCAGGACTCCCCATCCGGCCAACAAGACGCCGACGCGTGCGAAGACGCTCACCACCTCGGTGACGATCTCTATGGCTGCCGGGATCTCCATCCGCTCCCTGGCGTTGAGCAGCGCAGTAACGACGCTGCTGTACGATGCGGGGAACAGCATGAGACACAGGATCAGGATGGCGCCTGAGCCTTCGGGTGTGAGCGCCTTGGAGTCCGGGAAGAGCAACGAGAGACCACTGTAGGCGCCTACTACCGTGAGCGCGAGCGGGATCGTCGTGAGGGTGAAGCCCCACCTTAGCAGAAGTGTTGACGAGAAGTACCGAGGGGCTTCCTCAGGACGGCGGGCCACCTCTCTTGTTAGTAGAGTGCCGAGACCGAAGTCCGCGAAGGTCCCCAGATACTGCACCACTAGTAGAGTGGCGAGGCTAAACTGTCCAACAGAGTCGGCGGGCAGCAACCGAAAAAGTACCAGGGCAAAGCCAGCGTCGACAGCCTTCACCACAAAGCGCGTAACTGTGGGCACCGCGCTGTTCTTGACGACGCGCCTGGCTGTGTTCTCGCTATCCTCTCGGTAGTACCGACGCCACAACAGGGCCGTCAGGCCGAGAAGGGGCAGCAGCGCGGCGGTGGCGGCAAGGAAGAGTTGGATCTGCTCAATCAATTCCACACGCCTGAGATGCTATACCTGTCCGCATATCCGAAATCGGAAGCAAGAACTTCCAGGACGCAGGCAGTATACCATTCAGAACTCCGCCCCATTGGCCGAAAGACAGCCATTCAGAGGGCCGGGCACCCAACTGCAAGTCGTGAAAGGAAGGAGGCCAGTCTTTCCACCGGCCCGGCTATCCTACCGCACGCTGAGGACGACATGTCTCTATTCGGCAGGATCCTCCGGGTCGCTGATGAGTATTCGGCCATGAACATCCACCGCCTCTATCGCAAGTCGCCCAGTCACGAGGCGGTCTAAAGGTACTTTGTTAGATTTGGAGGATGCTCTGGCCGACTAACAAACGAACCTTAGTCTAAGTGACAGGATGATGAGGGCGATGCTGCTAATGCGGTTGATTTGCTGCCCGCGATTTCGCCTTCCCAGTCGCTTACCCATTTAGGTCCAGGAGCCTCCGCAACAGAGCTAGGGCTGCCCGAGATGTCCCTGGCATATCGTTGAAGCATGAGGGACTCAAGGTCGGCTGGCATTCCCGCCCGTGACAGTGGGCCGCACGGAGAGGTTCCGAAAGCTGATGGAAGTGGCGAAAGGCCCAGTCGGAGACCCCCGAGGTCGGGAGAAGGTCCGGTAACTGTGCGTGTGGAAGGCGCCCCCTTCGCTCTCAGGCCGATTCGTTGGTCGCACCTCCAAAGTCAACCGGCCACCGGTAGCAGGAAGAAGTCAGGCGGCTTCGCGTGGGCGAGCGCCCAATTGCCCGGAAGCAGTTCAGCACGGTGTCACCGTAGCAGCAGAAAGACCCCCGCTGCCACTGCCGCTCCTATGGTCGCTCCCGCGATGACCTGTACTGGCGTGTGGTCGCGGATCTCGACGCGTGCCCAGCCCACTAGCCCAACAAGTGGCGCCAGTACCAGAAGGGGCCAGCCGAAGACCAGCACCAGGATGACATTGGCGCCGGCGCTGACGGCGGTGTGGAAAGACACCTTCCAGAACAGGGTGAGGAGGGTACAGATCGACAGGCCCGCAACCATCGCAGCAACCAAGGCTACCAGTTCGCGGGGGGCGCCCGCCAGCGATAGGATCACGAGGCCGACGGTCACCGAGATGATCCCTACCAGCAGGACCCCCGGCCTCTGCTCGCGCCTCCGAACATGGATGTCGGTTAGCCTGCGCTGGCGGACACGGCGCAGCAGGTGAAGGAACGGCAGCAGACTGGCGAAGAGCACCGACACCACCGCCCACTTCACGGCATCGGCCGTTGACGTCGCGCTGTGCCAGGCAATCGCCAGCAACAACAGGCTTACCGTTGGCACCGGGGCCAGCAGTTCCGTCACCAGCCTCGCCAGCCGCCAGCGCCTCGCATCGACAGCGCTCGGCCCGCTTCGAGCGGCATCGCGATCTGTCTCAGGGCTTAACACGAGTGGGATCCTTTCTGCGGTCGTCGCTGAGTCCACGTCGTCTCTCTCTAGACGGGAAATCGCCTGCCGTACGACGTGGGAATGGGTGTAGTGGTTTGCAACCTGGCTCAGGAACTCGGCCTCACTGTCCAGGTCCGCCCCGCCCACCGTACCGGACGCGGCGGTGGGGCCGCCGGACTTCCTCCCAAGGGCTCTAGCTCGGAGCGCAGCTGCCAGCCGGGCGGCCTCGAGGATGGCCTCACCAGGTTTCCCAGAGGGGTTTGCCTCCTGGCAGAGAGTTGAGACATAGCCCTCGACCCGGGGATCGAAGTAAGGTCGCAGCGCCAGTCGGGCATCCCGGATCTCGACAACGCGCCGATACAGACGGAAGCCCAGCCCGCGAACACCGACGGCGTCGATCAAGGGGCCGGAGGGCGCAACCAACGCTACGCCGGGGTGGGCACGGCAGAGGTCACGCCACAGCGGATACAGCCGACGCAATGCGCGATAGCGCACCACCCATCGGTGGACGGCCGGGATGCCCAGTCTTGGCCCCCACGCGGGCATGGTGGATCCTACGAGGAAGAATGTGATGCACACGGCCAACAGCGAGCCCGGCACCTCTTCGCCATTACCGAGCAGGTAATCTACTTCAAGCCTACGTGCGACCAAGTACGCGACCCCGTATGCGATGTAGGCCAGGCCAAAGGCTGCTCCCAACGCGACCAGGCGCAGCCCCAAATGGAGCGAGGGGCGGCTTCCGGTGACGCCGGCGTAGCGCCAGGGTAGCCGGACCGCGTTCACCATCACGAGACCGATATAGGCCAGAAGCACCAGCCGGTACCCTACCATGGCCGTGTTGTCCGCGTAGAGGTTCGCGAAGTCGATGGACTCCGGCTCTGCCTGAGACTGGGAAAAGAAGGCCCCGAGCAGGACCAACATGGCCAGCAGCACGAAGCCATCCCTACGGGTGCTGCGGCGGGCACGGGCATCGTGGGCACCGAGGTAGAGTAGGAAGGTCTGAACGCACCACGCCGCCACCATGACGAGACCGTGGGCCACCGGACGCGCGACGTTTGGAACGCCAACCCACTGATCCAGAGCCAGATAGACGGGTGGAAGCAGCGTCGTCAAGCCGAGGGCGAGAGCAAGGAGCCCGAACCAGAAGTAACGGAGCCCAGGCTCGCGATACCTGCGGGCGAAGGCCGGAGACCTGTACGCCAGTGCTGCCCAGGCCAGGGTGGCTGGGCCGTAGTCGAGAAGGGTGCCGCCGGTCATGGATGGCCCGAGCCTTGTTCCAGCGCCGTTTCCAGCCTCTGCAACAGCTCTGCTGTCGAGACGTCCGCAGCAGAGTCCGGCAGCGGCGTCAGGTCGCTAACCCGCTCCAGGATCAGTGAGGCGAGTAGTTCAGCCTCCCTCTCCTGTTCCCCCGGGTAGCTGGCGCGAGCCAGTATGCGCTGCACTACCTCCGGCTCCACGTGAGGAAAGAGTTGCTGCAAGACCTCGGTGTCCGAGACGAGCGCCGGGTCATGCCCGCACAGCAGATGGCTGGCTTCGTGGAGAATGATGTGGTTCTGGTGCAGCGGGCTGGTCTCACGCTCATAGAAGAGGAAATCGGCCGTGGGCGTGGCGATCCAGAAGCCGCAGGGGCCATTCTTGCTCTCCATCGGCATCAACGAAATAGGTCTCCCGCGGCGGGCGCCCAGAGCCTGGCAGAAGGCTCGGATGTCGAAGGGTACTGGGATCTCCAGGTCGCGTATCCGTGCCTCACATCGCTTGCGCTGCTGCTTGAGATCCATGACTGGCACCTTTCCTCGGTGACGCATCCCGGGTGCACGGTCCCCGTGGATGGGCCCTGCTTCAACGACTGTCGGATCAGAACCTACGTAGGTCCGCTTTGCCCCTGGCGCACCTGCTCGCTAGAAGGATGCGCCGTTCCGTCGACCGTTTCCGGCAATCCCTCGAGCTGCCTCACTCGCTCGACCATGTTCGCGATCGTCTTCAGACTCTCCGCGGAAAGCCCAATGCTGCGGAGGGCGATCTGCCGCACTGCAGCGTCCCGAAACGCTGTGAGGAGATCCAACTCCGCGCCGATGCGTTCGGCCGCCTCGTCGTCGAAGAAGTAGGAGGGCGAGACGCCGAAGAACTCGGCCAGGGCCTCCAGGTGCTTCTTCGTGGGGTTGTCGCGGATGCCCTTCCGCAGTTGCCAGACGTAGGTCGCCGAGATGGTGGGGCCGTTACGCCGAGCGATCTCCGACGCCACCTCCTCGTAGGTGTACTCGTCTCCACTGCGAGGATGGATGGTGCGAAAGAGGCGGTCGATCTTCTTGGATAGGGCCTTGGAGCCCCGCAATTCGCTGTCAGCCAACTTCGCGCCTCCCACTTCGGTGGACCTGCATCGCGGTGCCTCTCTATCTCATCATATTGTCCCGGCGCATGATACCAAGAAAATCAACTGGGGTGAACTCCCCAAGAATTCCCATTCAGCCCAGTTGACATCTTAAACGTGCCCGCTTATAGTGAGCACATCGACATCAACTGAGGTGAATGAACCGACCCGTCAGACGAGCCCCAGGGAGAGAGGAAGGGAGTCCTGCCCAGTCAGGTTTCAGTGTCAGGACACAGCTGCCTGCCTGCGAAGGGGGATCAAGCAGATGACTACCGTGACCCTTTCACCGACACGCGCGCTACGGCGGCCACGGCGCCTCGACTGGCGCGCCCTCTTCGGACTCTTCCTCTTGCTAGTCGCGACCGGCGGATCGATCACCTTCTGGAGCGCCTCTTCGGACACCCGCGCCCTCCTCGTGGCAACTCGCGACCTTCCCGCCGGAGCGGAGCTCCGCGAAGGGGACCTGGCTGTGGCCAGGGTCCGGGTCGATGACGCCATCTACCAGGCCTCGGTGCCGGCCGCGGAGCTGGCGAGCTTCCTCGGGCAACAGTTGGGCGAGCCCCTCCACGCGCAGCAGTTGCTGGCCCGGGCCCAGCTTTCCGACCGCCCCCGGATCGGACCAGGCCAACTGGCGCTGACCATCGCCATAAGCCCTGAGACCGCCGTGGGAGGTCGAGTGCGATCGGGTGACGCCGTTCAGGTACTGCTCACGATCAACAAGGGCAAGCCCGAGGCGCGGACGACGATAGTGTTGCCCCGGGCGACGGTCTACGACGTCGGTTACGACCAGCGGGTGACGGTGGTCAGCACCGAGATGGCCGATCGCTCGGCCACTCAGGGGCCGGTCAAGTGGTTGACTCTGGTAGGGACCCAGGAGCAGGCTCTTCAACTCGCCCAGGCGAAGGGACAGGGGGACCTGGACGTGGCGCTGCTCCCCGCGGAACAGGGGAGCGACGGGCGAGAAGGAGGATCCCAACCAAGGCCGTAGAGGGGGTGCAGGTATGGATCGACTGGCGGGAATCGGTCCACCACCACTCAGGCTGGCTGTCGGCCTGGGGGATCCGGAGCGCGAACGGGCGCTCCTGCCGGCCCTGAGCGAGTCCGGTGAGTTCGTTGTCGCCGAGCGCTGTCTCGCGGCGGACCAGCTGCTCGCCTGCCTGGAGCGTGGGCAGGTCGACGTGGCGCTGGTCGCCTCCGGCCTCCACAGGTTAAACGGCAGCGCGCTGGACGAGTTGGCGCACGCCCGGATACCTCTGGTCCTTCTGGCCTCTCCCTCCTGTCTGCAGCCCGGGAAGGAGACTCCGGGAGTCACGCTGCCGCTGGATGCCGACGACGAAGCCGTGCGGAGGGCCCTCCTGGCGGTGGTTCGCGGAGAGCGGCCTCGAACAGACCCACCAAAGTCCAAACGGGATCAGCCTCTGCCCGAGCCACCGAGAACGCCATCGTCCCCGCCATCGGCCTTCTCCGTCATCGCCCTCGCCAGCGGCCACGGGAGCCCCGGCCGCACGACCGTCGCCCTGAGTCTGGCTGCCGCCCTGGGCGCGGTCGCACCCACGGTGCTCGTCGACGCGGACCTCGCGGGGCCGAGCCTCGCGGCGCACCTGGACGCCGACCCCACCCGCAACCTCTACATGATCGCCCACGCCGAGCCAGAGACCGAGCGCGACTGGAATCGCGTATTAGCCCAGGAGACGCAGCCGCTGACGTCGCGCAGCCCTCACGGGGTCGTGCTCTGCGGCGTTCCAAAGCCAGAGATGCGAGTCGGCCTTTCCGCCGGCTTCCTCGAGCGACTGACGGCCGAGCTCGGGCGGCGATACCGTCACGTGGTCCTCGACGTGGGGGCAGACCTCCTGGGCTCGGAGTCGGCGCTGCATCGGACGGCGCTTCGCCTCAGCCAGCAGGTGCTGCTGGTGGCCTCCGCCGACCTGGTGGGCCTCTGGCACGCCCGCACGGTCCTTGGCCTCTTCCGTGGTCCCCTCCAGATCGACCTCGACCGCACCGCGCTGATCATCAACCGCCACGATCGCCGATACCACCATGGGCGCAGCGAGATCGAGTGGGCGCTTGGCCTGCCGACGGCCGCGGTTATCCCCTGCGACCACGGCGCAGCCCAGCGGGCGTTGGCTGCCCAGCAGCCGCTCGTGCTGGAGGGACGAAGTCGGGCCGGCCGGGCCCTGCTGGACCTAGCCGAGCGGGTACATGGCGGGAGCATCGTGCTTCCGCCGGAGCCGAACCGCAATGGCCGGGTTCGGTGGATGGGCTGGGCTGCCGTGCTGTACCCCGGACGGTCTCGGGGCACCGGCACGGCGAAGGACGAGGGGAAAGGAGCGCCGGATGGCGAGTACGCTTCTCGCGTCCGCTGAGGGCGGGGCCCGGGCGAACGCCGACAGAGCTGCCGAACGCGCCCTCCGACAGGAGATCCAGGAGGAGGTGAGTCGTCTGCTGGGAGAGCGGCAGCTGCTCATGCCCGAGCGAGAAGACGAAGAGCGCATCCGGGTCCTGATCAGGGAGAGGGTGGCGGGCCACCAGCGGCGGGCGGCAGCGACCAACGCCCCGCTCCTCATCGACCCCGAGGGGGTCGAGCAGCGGCTCTTCGACGGGCTGCTCCGGTTGGGCATCCTGCAGCCCCTGATCGAGGCTCCCGAGGTCGAGGAGATCATCTGCAACGGGCCGAACCGGGTCTTCGTGATCGAGAGAGGGCAGAAGCGGCTGCTTCCCGACCTCTACTTCGACGACAACGAGGAGCTGCTCGGGCTGGTCAAGCGTCTCCTGGGCCCCCTGGGCCGGCGGCTGGACGAGTCCTCACCGATGGTCGACGCGCGGCTCCCCGATGGCTCGCGGCTCAACGCCGCTATCCCGCCGGCGACCACCCGTTGGTGCAGCGTCACAGTGCGGAAGTTCATCCTGCGCGCCCACTCCCTGGAGCAGCTCGTCCAGCTCGGCACCCTCACCGAGTCGGCCGCCCAGTTCCTCGACGCCGCCGTGCAAGCCGGGGTCAACCTCCTGGTGAGCGGCCCCACGGGCAGCGGGAAGACGACGATGCTGAATGCGCTGGGGGCCTCCATCGCCTCTCTCGACGAGCGGGTGATCACTGTCGAGGAGGTCGCCGAGCTCCAACTCGAGCGGCAGCTGCCCGACTGCGTGGCTCTGCAGGCTCGGGCGGGCAATGTCGAGGGCGTGGGTCAGATCCGCATCCGGGACCTGGTGCGCAACGCCCTGCGCATGCGACCCACCCGCATCGTGGTCGGCGAGGTGCGCGGCGCCGAGGCGCTGGACATGCTGCTGGCCATGAACACGGGCCACGAGGGATCGCTGACCACCATCCACGGGAACTCGCCCCGAGATGCCCTGGACCGGCTGGCGACGCTGGCGATGATGGCAGAGGAGCGATTGTCCGGCGAGGCCCTGGCCAAGATGGTGGCGAGGACCATCGAGCTGGTGCTCCAGCTGCGCTTCGAGCCGCGAACCGGACGGCGTCGCCTGGTGAGCATCTTCGAGGTCACGGGTCTTGAGGGCGACGTTCTGACCGGCCAGGACCTGTGGGTGCTCGACCCTACGCGGGACCGGCTGATGTGGACAGGCCTCCAGCCGCGCTGCCTGGCGAGGATGGCCTCCAAAGGCGTGCCCTTCGCGCTGCCGCTGGCGGTGGAGGGGACCAGATGAACGCCACGGGAGAAGAGGTTGTGACTACCCGCGTTGCCAGGCGTCCAGGCAACCCTCGAGTAATCCAGGAGTAACTCCCGGGTAGCTGATGGCGAGTAGAGTGGGCACGGAAAGGGGGTCAAGCGCATGACGCCGCTGTTGCTGTCCGTCGCCTTCGGGGCGGCGATCTATCTGCTATACGAGGGGATCACGAACCCGCGTGCGCCCTCTCCCGAAACGAGACGGATGCGGGGTGTCGAGGAGTTCCTGATCCGCGCCGGGCTGCGCGAGGTCTCGCCCCGGGACTTCGTCACCTTCTCCCTGGGCGCCGGCATCGTGGCGGGAGTCCTCACCTACGCACTGCTGGGTTGGGGCGTGGTCAGTATGATCGCCGCGGGGCTGGCGGTGGCCGCCCCCACCGTCTACTACGTCCAGCGGCACGATCGGCGGCGCGCCGCCCTTCAGACGGCGCTGGTCGAGGCCATCGGCCAGCTTCGGGACGGTATCCGCACCGGGCTCTCCATCCAGGAGGCGTTGGCCGGCCTGGCCCGCAGCGGCCCGGAGGCCCTGCGACCCGAATTCGTCACACTGGTAAGGGAGATGAGGTTGGCCGGCTTCGAGCCCTCGGTGGCGGCGATGCGGGAGCGGTTGGCCGATCCGGTCTTCGACGTGCTGGCTGCCACGCTCCTGCTCAACGACCGGCTGGGCGGTCGCAACGTCAGCCAGGTGCTCGACCGGCTGGCTCACGCCACCCGGGCGGAGCTGGGGATCCAGCAGGAGCTTCGCGCCTTCCAGGCTCGGAACGTCCTGTCGGCGCGAATCGTAGCGGCGGTGCCGCTGGTGGTGCTGGTCGTTCTCCGGCAGGTCAACCCGGGGTACCTGGCGATCTTCGACGACTGGCCTGGCCAGATGGTGTTGGCCGGCTGCGTTCTCAGCGTGGCCCTGGGATACGGCGGCATGCTCTGGATGACGCGACTGCCGAGCGAAGGGCGGGTCTTGCAGCCATGAACCCACCGGTGCTGCCCATCGATACGAACGCGCTGGAACCACGGCTACTGATCTGGCCGCTGCTCTTCGGGCTGGGCGCCTACCTGCTGCTCACGGCCCAGCCCATCGGGCGGCCGAAGTCGGACCTGGCCGAGCGACTGCGCCGGCTCGACGTCGAGGAGCGGATCCGGGCGGAGATCATCGGACGAGGCACTCGGCCGATCTTCGCCTCGACGTTGCTCGAAGGGATGCTGCGCCCGGTGCTGGACGACCTGGGTCGTCTGCTCCGGACCGTGCTCGAGCGGTTCGGGTTGGGAGGCGGACGGGAGCTGGAGCGCAAGCTGGGCATCGCCAGGTCGGGGGTGGAGCCCGTCCAGTTCCTCGGCGAGAAGGTGGCCTCGGCCCTGGTCGGCCTGGGGGTCTTCCCTCTCATGAACGGCCTCGGCACTCACCCCTTCGGTCTCTGGCCCCTCTGGGTCTGGATGCTCGGCGCCGCGACCGGATTCCTGGCGCCCGACTGGGAGCTGGAGCGTCGGCTCGCGAATCGGAGGACTCAGGCGTTGATGGAGCTGCCGATCCTCCTGGACATGCTGACCATCGCGGCTTCCGCCGGGCTCGCTCTCGAGCAGGCGTTGGGGGTGGTGGCGAGGCAGAGTCGGGGGGCCATCGCGCTGGAGTTGCAGCAAGTGGTGAGGGAGATGGCCCTCGGCCAGCGATCGGTCGTCGAGGCACTCGGGTCCATGGCGGAGCGCAACGGCGTGCCTGAGCTCACCACCTTCGCCGGCCAGCTGCGTGCGGCCCACGAACAGGGAATCCCGCTGGTGCAGACCCTGTCGACCCAGGCGGAGGCTCTCAGAGAGCGAAAGCGGCTCCGGATCGTGGAGGAGGGAGGAAAGGCCAGCGTGCACATGATTCTTCCGGTCGCGCTCTTCATTCTGCCGGTGCTGTTCGTCGTGCTGCTGCTGCCGGCAGCTGTGGAGATGATGCACCTGGGTGGATAGGAAGCGCTGAGCTTCGCGCCGCGCCTCGTCGCGCGGCCCGGGGCGGACACAGAGGAGGTCAGGGATATGTGGCCGCGGATAGTAAGTGCCTACTTGGCTGTGGTGTTGGCGCCCTTCGGGGAATCCAGTCGAGCGAGGGAGGAAGGGCAGTCGATGGTGGAGTACGCCATCATTGCCGCGGTGATCGCCGTGGTCGCGATGGCGGCCATCCAGGCGCTGGGTGGGGGCATCGCCCAGGTGTTCCAGAATATCCTGGCTCACATCCTGGGCATTGGTGCATAGCCGCGGTGGCCGGAAAAATCCTAAGAGGCGCAGCGGCCAGCGCGACCGGGCGGGGCCAGTCGATAGTGGAGGTGGCCGTCGCCTTTCCGGTTCTGCTGATGGTGGCTCTCGGGCTCCTGCAGTTCGCCCTGTTCTACCATGCTCAGAACGTAGTGACAGGGGCCGTCCAGGACGGGGCGCGGGTGGCAGCCACGGAAGATCGGACCCTGGAGGACGGTGTTGTAGTCGCGCGGACTCTCCTCGGGGCCGGGCTCGGCCAGAGCGCCGGAAGGGTGACCGTGCGGGCCATCGATCGAGGTGACTCCATAGCCCTCGAGGCCCAGGGGAGCCTGCGAATGATTATCCCGTGGGTTGCCGATGCCACCCTGCCCCTGTGGGCCCGATCGGTGGCAAGCAAGGAGCGGTTTAGAGTTGGCTCGGGTGGTTAGACGAGCGAGTTCGAGCGGCTGCTTTGGACGGCTAGCGCAGCGGGGTCAGGCGCTGATCGAAACGGCGCTGGTCATCCCGATGCTCCTGATGCTGGCCTTCGGCGTGGTCGGGGTCGGTCGAGTGGCGCAGGGCCAGATGGGGGTCAGCGCCGTGGCGCGAGAGGCGGCCAGGACGGCCGCGCTCGCGGATAGCCCGGAGCAGGCGGCTGTTAGAGGGCTCGCTCGGGGGCAGGAGGTCGCAGCCGGCTACCGGTTGACGAACGGCTCCCTACGGGTCGAGATTGATCCCGGTGGGTTGGCGCGGGGTGCCACGGTCCGGGCCACGGCCCGCTACGAGGTCGCACTGGACGATCTGCCGCTTCTGGGCTGGGCGCGCGTCCCGGTAGGTAGCGTCCACTTCGAGCGCACCGACCTGTACCGGAGCCACTGGCCGGCGGGAGGTCAACCGTGAAGCATCGACTGTCACGGCACCTGAGCCGGATGGGTCTGTCGGTCGGCGAGCAGTCGGGTCAGCTCGTCGTGTGGACCGCGGTGATGCTGCCGCTGTTTCTCTCGGTTATCGGCCTCGCGGCCGACGGCGGCATCGCCTTCGGAGCCAGGCGCGAACTGCAGAACGTGGCAGACTCCGCAGCCAGAGCCGGGGCGATGCAGGTAGATCAGCGGGTCTATCGGGAGAGTTCTGGGGCGACGGTGGTGCTCGACCAGGCAGTCGCTCGGGAGGTGGCGGCCCAGTATGTGTCCAGCCAGAGGGCAGCGCTCGTGGCGACGATCGCGGCGGAACGTCAGCAGGTGGTGGTCCAGGTAGGCCGAGACATGCCGACCAGCTTCCTGCGCCTCGTGGGGATCAACACGATGCGCATTACCGCCACAGCTCGGGCCAGCGTGCGATACGGCGTCGAGAGGAGCAATCGCTGAGAGGAGGTGGCCAATGAGATCTGACGACACACTTGACGAGGGGACCCCGCGGACAAACACCGGCCCCGAGCATCGGCGGCCGTACTGGTTGATTGGCCTCGCTCTACTCGGTCTGGTCGTGACCCTTTTGGCCGGTGCCTTTTTGTTCGATAGACAGCTGCGGCCGCGGGTGGGCATCGAATCCCCGCCGGTTGCGGCCACAGCCGCCAGACCTACCAACGCCCCCGTGGCGATAGTTCCGCCGACTGCACTAGCGTCTCCCGCTCCAACTACGCGACCCGCTCCCTCATCAACAGCTACCGCTACAACCGCGTCTTCTACAGCTGAGGCACCAGGTGGGCCGCGAGTGGCCACGTCGCCATTGGAGCGAGAGATCGAGGCGGCATACCTGCACTACTGGGACGTGCTCGCGCAAGCTTACTTGGACACCGATACCTCGCACCTTAGTGAGGTCATGTCAGATCCCGAACTCAGTAGACAAGAGAAGGAGATCCAAGACCTCAAGTCGCAGGGAAGGGCGGCTAAACTTGTCGCCGAGCATCGTATTGCTTTCGCCAAGGTCTCGCCGGAGAGCGCGGTCATCTACGACGAGTATCTGAACCGCAGCGTCTTCGTGGACCCTACTACTAAGCAGGAACGTCCCACCTCTGCTCCGCCGGAGACAGAGAAGATCTCCTTCGAGATGAGGAAGATCGACGGCACTTGGAGGGTGGTCGATGGAACACGGCATGACTAAGAAGCTGGCGAGGACACTGCTGGCGACAGGGCTCTCAATATGGCTGTTTGTGCCTCCGCTCGTGAGTGCGAATGACGTCGATACTGAACGCCCGAAGCCGCATGCCAACGAGCCACAAACCATCGTGGAAGCCAAGGTCGAGAGCCGGTCCGATGGCATATACGTCCAGATCTCGGTGCGACAAACGGTCCCCGGCCGCAACGGTTCGGAGGGACCTGGTGCGGTGAGGCCGCAACTCATTAGTGCCCGGACATCAACCGCCGACAGCTCCGGCATGGCCTCCGCCCCTGTGGCCGCGAACGACTCCAAGACCACTACAACGAGCGCGGCCACACCTGGGCGCAGCTGGACTGACCGAACCGGCTACCACTGGGAAAGCCCGACCGGACAGGTGATCACGGCGACCCCCCCCAACATCAGCAGTGCGACCCGCCAATCCTGGGTGGACCAACTTCAGCAGCATCAGAATCAGAACCCGTACCTGATATATGTCGATCAGCAGTTCAGCGGACTGGTCTGGGTACCACAGACGTCCAACAGCAGCAACATCACGATAGGGCCAGCGCCGGCCAACTCCCCGCCGCCGAATACGGTGGTCGGCGGCGATGGAGGAAGTACAGACCCGCGCGAGGTCGCTCTGGACGCCCTCGGGCACGTGCCGCTGCCCAACATCCAACTCCGCATGAACCCGGCGCTGGGTCTGGTTGCCATGCCAGGCTGGTTCTGGGTCGAAGGTTACGACGGCTCACCCTTCGGCACTTCGCGAACGGTGAACATCCCGCCTGAGGTGGGGCCCGAGGTTCCGACGTCGGTGGTGCCGGCGAACGACTCTCGCCGGCAGGGTAGCTCGTTCACCGTGGAGGTGCGGATCTGGCCGACCAGGTACGAGTGGAGCTTCGGCGACGGCGCCACTCTGTCGAGCCTGTCTCTGGGCAAGCCATATCCGGCGCAGTCGGACATCCAGCACACCTACGAGTACTCATCCCTGCGCTTCCCGAGCGGTTTCCCTGTGTGGCTCACCGCCGACTTCGGCGCCGAGTTCCGCGTCAACGGGGGAGCGCCGCAGGGGCTGCCGACGATCCGGCGAACCTACCAGAGCGCCCACCGGGTCCAGGAGGTCCAGCCGGTCCTGGCCAGTCGATGACGCGATCGTGGGGAGGTGGAGAATGGAGAGATTGAGCCCTATCGACGATCCGCGGCGACAGCAAGACTATCTCGGCCTGGTCGGATTGATCCTTGGGCTGACCTTCGGCGCCGTGGCACTGGGCGCGGTTGCGGGACCTCCCCATTTGCCCCGGGAGTTGCCTGGGTGGAACGAGGTGGCCTTCACCCTGCGTGGCTCCTACTTGCCCCTCGAAGCCGTGGCTTACCTCCTGACGACCGCCGCCTGGGTAGTGTGGTTTTGGATCGTCGCTTCGCTGGTGCTCCGACTGGTCGTGGTTGGCGCCGAGATCGTGACTGGCGGCGCTTCCTGGATCGCGGGTCTCCGATCAGTCTCGGATCGGGTGACTTTGCCCATAGTGCGTCGGCTGGTCGACGGCGCCCTAGTCGCGATAATCGTGGTCAACCTTGTCGGCCGGTCGACCCCGAGCGCTGCTGCGGCGGTCCTGACCGCAACGGCTACTGTGACCATCGTGGCCGCTCAGGAAGGAGTTCAATCGGAGCCAGCCCCGCGCGAGGGCCAGTTTGGGCAGAAGGAACGGGTAGTGGAGTACACCGTGCAGGCCGGCGACACGCTATGGGGGATCGCCGAACGATTCTATGGCACCGGGCATGAGTATCAGAGGCTCCTTGCAGACAACGTGGGACGGCAGATGCCAGACGGCCGTCGCTTGACGCAAGCAGGGGTCATCCACCCGGGGTGGGTCCTGCAGGTCCGCGCCGCGAGCCGGGCGGTGGAGGATGTCGGGGGAGAAGCCTACTACACGGTGCAAGAAGGCGACACCCTCCGCGGCATCGCCGCGCGCTTGCTGAGGGATGAGAGCCGCTGGCCGGAGATCTTCGAGCTGAACGCCGGCAAGGCTCGGCTACGAGATGGCCGCATTCTCAAGGACCCCGGCCTGATCTGGCCAGGGTTACCGCTGCAGCTGCCACCCCTGGTGACTACTGGCGATGGGGCCGTACCCGCGCCAGAACCGGCTGCCCCAACCCCGGACGAGGATACCGTCCCCAACGAGGGTAATACCGTCGCCGAAGCACAGCCCATGACGATCGCCGCCGGTCCAGAAGGAGAAGTAGATGTCGTCGAACCTCCCGTTCCCCTGACAACCGCAGTCGAGCCGGAACCGGTGCCAGTGGATAGCGAGATCTCGACGCTGGTCTATGGCGCGGCTGGTCTGGCCGCTGTTGCAGCGGCTGGAGGAGTGATGTTGCTGGCGCGCCGTCGCGCGCGGCGCAGCTTGAGCGAGTTGCCGGTCCGGGCTGAGGCGAGTTCACCTCCGGGCGGCGACTTTGCCGAAGCGGAGTTCGGGCGGGTGCTCACCCACCGTCTCTATGGCCAGGAAGTGGAGCCCGTCGTTCAGGTGACAGAGCAAGTCCTCCGCATCCTCGAGGAGCATGAGGTGCGCGAGGCCTCGGTGATAACGGCCCAGCAAGGGCGAAACGCTACTACGCTGGCGTTGAGCGTCGGGCTGCTCGATCAGACGCGTCTCCTGGATCTGGCGCCCGAGCTCGGGGTTCGGCTGGGCGGGAGGGGTCAGGCGTACCCTACGCCCGACCATGACGTGGCTCTCCAGCTTTCCAGGCTGAAGCTGGTAGGCCTGATCACCCCTACTTCCGGCACGCCGGCCAGGCCCCTACGGCTGCTGCCCCTGGGGGTTCTGCCCAAAGGCCAAACCCTCTACGCCAACTGGCGTGAGCTGGGGCACATCCTGGTGGCTGGCCTGCCCGGAGGCGGGACTGAGGTCGTACTGACAAGCCTCATCAGCGCGCTCGCCGCCCGATGCCATCCGACGGAGCTTCGTCTGTGGACAGTTGCCGACCGTCGCCTTCTGCCGGCGCAGCTCCTTCAGCTACCTCATCAATGCGGTGCTCTCGTCGATCCTGCCGACGAGGCAGAAGTCAGCCAGGTACTCCAGCAGGTGCGTTCGGAGCTGATCCGCAGGATGCGGGAGTCCGAGCGTGTGCGCTCGCCCGAGCGGGCTTCCCAGTTGGAGGAGCCGGACCTCATACTCGCCATCGGGGAGATGGGCGACCTCAAGGACGACGGAACCACTCTGGAACTGATCGGCGTCCACGGCCCAGCCCACGGTGTGCGGCTGCTGGCCACAACCACTAGCCCTGCTGAGCTCGGGGTGGACCTGCTAGCCCACTTCGGGACTCGCTTGGTCCTCCAGACCCTGGACGACGACGAAAGCATACGGCTGCTCGGTCGTGCCGACGCCGCCGACCTGGGCATCGGCGACCTATTCGTCCGCATCGATGGGCGGGTGCCGGTGCTGGCCCGCGGGCTCCGCGTTTCGTCCGATCGGCTGGACGAGTTGGTGCGGCTCATGCGCGAGGCATACCCCTGCCAGCCACCGGCCGTTTGGCCAACAGTGGCTGCGCTAGAGGAGGCCGAAGGCCGCACTCAACTGACTGCGATAGGGGAGGATGCAGCTCTGGCCGATCAATGGGATCGAACGGAACATCAGGCGGCTCTCTCGCCTGCACCTGATCCCGAGGCTGGGAAGCCATCCAGGGAACCTGGGGAACACGAGGAGGTCCGACAGGCAGGCGAACTGACAAGCTCTGTCGGGGAAGCGTCCGAGGATAAGTCCCCCCTCCAGAACTTGTCGGCCGGCACTGACGTAGCTGAGGGCGAGGATCGATCGAACTGTCATCGTGGCCTGCCCGATGCAGAATCTATCGCCCGGACCGACGATGGGAGCCTGGAAACTGCTCCACCAGTGGGACAAGGTGGGGAGCCATCCGACGGGCAACTTGGGGAGACCGTGGCTGGAAACACCCTGGTCGCGGCGAAGGGGCTCCCCGATGCGGGGGATGTCGCTCCCGAGGCAAGTTCGCTGGTCCAGATCAGGTGCTTCGGCGAGTTCGCGGTGAAGAGCGGTGAGCGCGAGATCACTCCCTCCTCTGAGGAGGGCGCTTCGTTCAAAGCCTGGGAGGTGCTGGCCCTTCTGGCCGCCCACCCGGACGGAGCCCTCTCGAAGGAGAAGCTGCTGGCCGCCGTCTGGCCCGACGTCGATGCCGAGCGAGCGGGAAACCGCATGCGGGTGGCCATGGTCCGGCTGCGGGCCCTGCTGGCTCGGCAGGTCCCCGGCCTTCCCTCGGAGGCGGTGCGTGCCGATCGGGACGGCACCTGCCGCCTCGACACCAAGCTAATCTCCTCGGACGTGCACCAGTTCGTGAAGCTCTGTCGGACCGCGCCGAAGCTCCCCGCCGAGGATGCCAAACTAGCTTTGCAGCAGGCCCGAGCTCTGTATGGCGGGGATCTTCTACCCGGTCGAGGAACCCGCCTCTACGAGTGGGTGGACGAGCGGGACGACAGCGGGGTTTCCCTACGGGAGAGCTATCGAGAGGAGTACTACCGGGCCACGCAGCGGCTGGCCAGACTGTTCTATCGAGAGGGACGGGCCGACCTGGCCGTGCCCCTCTACAAGGGCCTGCTCAAGGCCGAGCCCACCCTCGAAGACATCGTCCGAGAGCTCTACCGCTGCTACCAGCAGCTCGGGGACCTCAGCTCGCTGATCCGTGAGGACCGCCACCTCCGGCAGGCGCTCCGCGAGGCCTACTATGATCCAGATGACTCCGAGGACGATCCTGACGACTACCAGCCCGAACCAGAGACAGTTGACTTGTTCAGCAGGATCCGCAAGGAGTTGGAGACGAAGGCCTTCGCCCGCACGACCTCGAGAGACCACAGAACCGGGAGAAGCGTGTAGTAACGTTTTGCGGCCCCACAGCGGGTGTCACCCAGAGGCCCGCTGGAAGTGGTAGGGCTGCAACGCTCTTCAAGACAGGCTGGTCTATCGTTGCGCCTCAGCCCCATTACCTACCTCGCCTTGGGGTATTTCTCTTGATAGAGACGCTGACGCAATGGGTCGTGGCAGAGACAGTATCCCGTTGCATCGCGCTCTCCCGGGTAGATGAACTCGTTTGGCACAGCCAGCAGTTCCTGCTCGTACACACGGTCGAGGCGATACGAGGCCAGGGAGGGATCAGCCTCCTTGATCGTCTCGGCGAGCAGCAAAAAGCCGGCCAGCGCCGACACGAAGGCCGTGGTTACCAGAGCCTGGCCGCCCTCAGTCGAGACTGGCGCCTGGCTGTACCAGATCTGGTTCCGGAGCAACTCCGGCAGGCGCCGGCCAACGTGGTGCCTGAGCGTCCCGAGCGGCAGGCGATTACGCTGCTCGATGCCGCGCACGTTGCCGTCGCTGAGCAGTCGCTTGCCGTCGGGTATCATCAACTCCGCCACGTACCGCTGCTCGAAGCCCGTCCGCTCCATCGCTACGTGGAGCGGAGAGCGTTCCAGAATCTCCGGGAGGTACAGGCAGTATAGGCAGGGGCCTTCTCCCAGGACTCCATGGCGCGACACTTCGATCTTCGTCGGCCCTGTCGAGGCGTTCAGTATCCGCTCCGGCAGAGCGTCCTGAATGTCTCGACGGCTCTCTATTGAATCGACAGCCGAGATGACTAGCGGCAGCCGGTAATCGGGCGGCAGAGTGTCGACGTACTGCCTGATGGCGCCCGAGAATGGCGTGACGCCCAGCTTCGGCATCCACGGCTTCATCATATCCCGCGCCCAGCGGGCCTTCTCGGGCTCCGAGGCGGCAACGCCGTCGAGAACCAGGATCGCGCGGTCCAGGTTATGGCGCTTGAGCCTATCGGAGTCGACTGGCGTCAACTTTCCGGAGGCGTCCGGTAGATGCGCAAGCCCCCAGAGGAAGGCCGAACCGATTGACCCCGCGCCCACGAGGACCACATCAGGCAGATGGACGCCCCCAAGCGCAGGGCCTGCCTCCTGCTCTCCCACCCTGTAGGTCAGGCTGGAGAAGGCGATGTCCTCGGCGGGCACGACGCCGGAAAGAACGTCGCCCAGGACCAGCTTGAAGACCTCGGCGGCTCCAAGGGCGGCAGCTACCAGCGGCCCGACTGGATTCTCGTCCGCAGGGAGTAGTGAGACCAGCGGACGGCGGGCGACCCGCGAAAGCCAACCTGCGCCCGCGCAGTACACCCTCCAGGGGCCAGTGGCTGCGCCGGGGTCCGAAACATGGAGGACTGCTGCCTCCGCAGGGGGTTCATCCCGGAGCTCGGCTCTCACATCGGGATGGACCCGGCCTGCAAAGGCGACCAGGGCCGCAGCGAACTCCCCCTGTTGGATGAAGGGCAGGCGGACGTGCGTGTGCACCTCCTTGGGGGCGACGACGATTAGCCGCCGGAAGAGTCGAGCGAGCAGGTTCGCAGCAGTGAGCGCCGTGGTTTGCGTCGCCAGGCTCTCTGCCGCCTGCCTCCCTACCACGACCGCGATGGGGGTCTCGTCGAGGCGGCGTATGAGTTCCTCGCGGCCTATTCCAGTGCCGACCAACTGAAGTGCCTGCACAAAGCGCAGCCGACCGTCCTCGCCCTCTATGTTGCTCACGCTTCGTCCTCCTCGACGATGATCGCCTGGCCGACTTCGGCCACGCTCAATTCCCTCCAGCGCCCCCCATGAAGCACGTTGACCGAACATTCCTCAAGGTTACCAAGCGGCGCCTGGGCGAAGCCGGGAACCGTGATTGAAATGGCGCCCTCGTGGCAGAGGTAGGGGTTCTCGGCATCGACGTCGGAGTGATAGGCCGCGCCGGCGTGCGTGTGCAACTTCGCCAAGACGAACCAGCCGGGCGGCAGCCGCAGGGCAAGCTCGGTCCACTCCTCGACCGGAACCTCCACAGCCAAGCCGTATTCCGTGCGGTAGACGATCTGTCGCGGGAAGAAGATATGCTCCACCCTGGCCTCGACTTCCGACAGTACGGTGCCCAGCCACAGGACGACCGCCTCGAAGTCCCTCTCCCCGGAGCATGCCAGGAGCTCACGCGAGTGCTCGACCAAGGACCCCTTGACCATCAAGCGGCGTAGCGTCTTTGGTATCACCAAGAAGGATTGCCCCATCAAAATACGTCCTTACTCTGGAGATCGCGCGCCACGCCCAGCACGAGATCTCTGAGGCGCAGCCGGCCCCGGTACCTGTCCCAGGGCTCGTCGAGGTGCTGGATGTGGGAGTGGAACTCGCGCGTGCCCGGCCGGCACAAAAAGGGCTTGCCGGTCTTGTAGTGACGATCCACCATCCCCGGGCCCTGGGGCCATTTCTCGAAGGGACGGACTTCGGTCCCGTCCCAACCCGTCACGAAGGCAAAGGAGGGAGCATCGGTGTCGTAGTTGTCGCAGTCGAGAGCGGCCACTATCGGTTCGGTGCGCCGCTGCCCGAGGAGCGGTATCCCGGTTCGGGCATGGCGCTGGTAGATCACCCGCTCAAACTCAACGACGAGGAGCCTCCCGCGGCGTTCAACCCGCAGAATGCTCCCCGTTCCGACGACTCCCAGAAGCGCCGCCTCTTCTTCCGCGACCAGGGCTTCGACACACGACTTGTGCACGGCTACTTATCCGTCCACGGTCCGGCCGACGGTCCGGACCAGGAGCTGGTCGCCGCTCAGCACTCCGGCGCCCTCCAGCGACTCATCCAGCGGCAGGCTGCGCTGCTCGCTTCCCCGGACGAGGAGCACCTCGTAGGTGCGGCTCGAGTCAAGGTGGAACTGGTCCATGGCCTTGTCCAGCACCAAGCGGATCTTCTGGTGCAGGTTGAACTCGGCAGCCGGCCACGTGCCGCCGGACTGGGACTTGATCGTGAGACTAAGCTCGTTCTTGTTCACCGTTGAAACCTCTTTCTCTGCTTTGTGGCCACCCGCCTGGTGACCCTTCTGATCGCCCGGAGCGGTCGGGTATTCGCGGCGGCCTTGCCGCCGACGGCATAGATGCGCTTCTCTCCCGTCCATGCTCTCCATGTTTCGGGAGCAGTGGACTCATCCGAAGCCGAGCCCAGGCATCTCCAAGCACCTCAGGGCAATGCCCGAACGCGACCTCGGACGCGCAGGCGCCTTAGCGCCTCTTCTGATCTCCCTTGTCTCCTTGCCCCGCAGGAACAACCTGCTTGGCTGGCTGCTTCACATCCTGGCGAAGCGAGCGCCCGACATCCACCTGATCGGTGGTGAACCGGCCCTCCTCATCGCGCCTGATGTACCGCTTGTCGCCGGGATGGGGCTCAATCAGTTCTCTCTTCCTTGCTGCCATCTCTGGCCCTTCCTCTCTTCTCGGCGCCGGACGATCCGCGCCTCCTACTTTGTAACGCTTTGCCCTGAAGACCACCGCGCTCTCGTTTCTCTCGTGGACCTCAGCGACTGCTGGCGCCCCAGTTTTCGCCGCCCTGATCGCGGTCGCGGGATGCACTAAGGTACCCTTCGCGGCCTGTGCCTGTGCCTGCCGCGCCATCGTGTCCATATCTGCTTCACTGTACCAGGTGAAGACCGGACCAAAAAAAGAGAGGCCCCTAAAGAGGCCAGGTATACAGGTACTGGTCACCTCCAGAAGCCGAGCTGAACCGCGTACGCAGGATGGCTCCGGCGTCAGCGAGCTTGCGCAGCCGCTGGTTGCATGCCGTCAGCTTGATGCCTAGCGTTTCGGCCAGTGCTGGCGCTGTCGCCCGTTTCTTGCTGGCCAAGGCTTCGAGCGTTTCCCGGTCAGTGTCAGCCACCTTACCTATGACGGACCATCCCTTCGCGCCCTGCTTGACCAAGGCCAACTGGTCCAGGGATTTGAGGGCAGCGTCCAGATTCACCTTCACGTAGTCGCTCGCGCTTGCCAGCACCACAGCCCGACCCGGATAAGCCGTCGCCAGGGAAGCGTACAGGCGGCCGAAGAGCTCCGAGGCGAAGCTGAAATCAAATACATCGATCCCCTTGAGCCCAATCATCAGCACCCCACCTGGGGGCAGCGCCTCGAGATGCGCCTCCACCTCGGAGCGGAGCCACCGGCCGAGCTCGTGCCCCCACAGCTTGCTCTTTCCTGCCCTTTCCCGTAGCGGGAACTCGACCTTCTTCTGCGTATCCATCTTCATCTCATTCACTGAAGCAGATTATAGGATCTTCCACCAGGGATTGTCAAGCGGTCTCCCTGCGGCGATCCGGGAAGGCGATGGAGAACTGCGTGCCCGTTAGCTGCGGCACGTTGAACTTGTGGCCACGCTGCTGGTCCATGCGAAGGTAGGTCTTGCCCATCCCGCTGCGGATGTGGATCGTACCGCCGTGGTTGAAGGATAGCTCCACCAGATGATAGAGGCCGTTGCCGCGAGTCGTCTCCTGGTGTTCGGACGCACCAAGGTCGAGGCTTGCAACGATGCCGTCGGCATCGTTCTGGATGTGGGCGTACTTAGGGTTGCGCCGCAGGGTGGCCGCGATCCCCGCTCCCCTATCGGCGACGACGAACTGCATGAAGCGCCCGCCAGGTGGGTTGTAGATCTGCATAGCCGCGAGGCCCCCGCAGTCGGCGGAGTTGTGGTCGAGGATGTTGTTGCACAGTTCCGAGAACACGATCAGCAGGTCGAAGGCGTCCTGCTTCGGGAAGTGCAGGCGGCGCCGGAGTACCGCATCGAGCTTGTCCAGGACCTCACTGATCGCCTGGTCGGAGACGATGGGCGTGAGCTCTATCAGTCCGGGGTTGTTTCCCTCCAGGGCCTCCATCCATTGGAGCCTCGACCTGCTGATCGACGCAGGCAACTGGGTGCCGGGGGGCAGCACCCGGAAGAAGCCGGCCCGCTGCAGATACCCACCGCATCCATCGTCCGGATCGACCTCGAGCCTCACGCGGCAACCCAGTTGCTCGTGCAGTTCATAGCAGCTGTAGGCGATGCCGACGATGGCGAAGAGGTCGATAAAGCGCACGGCACGGAGATCGATGCAGATTTCCCTGCTAAGACCCGCCGCCTTCAGTAGCTTCTCTAGATAGCCGTCGAAATGGGATGCCGTGAGGTTGGGAGAGTCGGGTTCAACGAGCGCAAACATGCCGGCATTATGAAGTTCACCGGTGGAGTGGTCAATAGTAGGGCCGCGTTCCTCTTGGCGCATGGAGGGGACCACATGCCGACGTAATCAACCCGAGCAGCCTGCCTCGGACAAGCGTTTGAGCCGAACGTGAGCTACAAGAAGATGAGAGCATGGTCCAGAGCGGTCGACATCCGAGTGCCTAGCTCTTCTAGAGCCACTGCTGCCAACGGTCAGATCGTGGCAGCAGCCAACCGTTGAACGTCCCAGGACTAGTAGCAGACAGGGTATGAATGGAGACCATCGGTTCCCGAGCGAGTCGGTATCGTAACCCACCGGTGTCAACCTCGGCTTCCTGCCGGCGTGAAGTAATTCGGTCGTAGCTCGCCCGAAGCATTGCCGCCCATGAACGGGAAGCCGATTTCGGTCGTCCCACGTGCTAATCGGGAAGTGCCTTGCATGTAATGGCAGGGTAGCCGCCGAGTACTTGGTGATCGCTAGGCTGGGGCCACGCTCAACACCCAGTTCGGAGGTCGCCAGTGCAGCTTCTTTTCATTGTCGTCATCGAGCCCCTGGACTTCGCCCAGCTTTGGCGCACTGCACGCACTCAGTGGACTTTGGTCATCGCTGTCGGCGTTGTCGTACTCAGTATCGGCAGGATAGCCGCTTTCCGCATGGCGGTGCAGAAGCATGAAGAGGTGGCAATCGCGACCCTTCGGGTCGGCAGCGTGCCGGTCGGGGCGACCGTCGAGGTGGAAGGACAGGCCTACGGGTCCACGCCGCTCACCACCACCATTGTCTCCGGCGAACATCGCGCCAACCTTAGCTGTGATGGCCACGATGAGTCCAACTACGTAATTAGGGCCGGTCCTGACGAGACGATGGCCGTCGATCCCGACCTATGGCTGCGATCGCCGTTGCTAGCGCGGCGTCGGCCGACCTATCCCGGGGCAAGCATGGAGAAGGCCCGCTTCGGCCGAGACGGCCGTGTCGCGCTGGCCGTGGTGCTACCGCCGGGCGGCGAGCGGCAGCTCCGGTTAGTGGAAGGTCCAGGAAGGGTGCATCGCGTCGGTCCGTCGGCAGTGTACGGGAGGCTCGCGATCATACCTGATGGTGGGCGGGTTGCCTACCGCGCAAAGGGAGAGGGCTCGCTCCCCAGTGACGAACGGCTGAAAAAGGAGTGGGCCTCGAGTCGCGACTGCGAGCGTGGCGAAGGGCGGTACGTCCTCCGTGCCGCCCAGCGCGATGAGCGGTTGCTTGACCTGAACCGGGCACCGGTTGGACGACATCTTCTCATCGCCAGCCACAGACGCGCCCCGAGTAGTGCGTCCCGCGCCAGGTTGCTCTTGTGGAACGCGGCTTCGAGCGACCTCAGGGAACTTGTCAGCGTTCCAGCGGAAGTGGTCGCGAGCAACTGCGACTGGAGCCCGGATGGAACGTGGGTCTCCTTTCTCACGCGGGCAGGCCGGATCAACTCCCTTTGCCTCGCGGGAACCGACGGCGAGTTCCGCTACCTGGCCGACCTTGGTCAGGAGGACTCCCTGCCCCTGCCCATCTCGCGGCTGGCGTGGTCTACCGATGGGCGCCAAGTGCTGTGCGCCGCGCTCATGCAGAACCGGCCAACAGCAGGAGAGTGGTTCGCGGTGGCGAACCTAGAGACGAGCCAGCGCGAGCACGTGCTGGTGCGATTCCAGTCGGAGGCAGCCAGATGAGCCTCCAGCGTTTCGTGCTCGCCCTTGGCGGCCTGGCCGTGGCTCTGGGACTGAGTCTCGCCGCAACGACACCCTCACACGCACAGGAATCACCCGCCGAACCCGCGCCGATCACCACGCCGGCACCTTCGCAGGTCGCTGACGACCAGGGCCGAGGTGACTCAGCCGGCCCATTGGACTTCCTGCCCGATCCCCAAGAGTGGGCTGACCACGTCTTCAACAACGTCCTCATAGGCCTTCTGCAAGGTATCTCCGACGCCTTGCGCTCGATCGTGAGCGGCGTCATGGGCAGCTCGCTCAACTTCATCACCCAGACGCCGCCAGCGGGATCCTACGCCAGCCCGACTGTCCTGGCCCTCTGGAACCTGGTGCGGACGATAGCCAACGCTGCCCTGGTTCTGGTCGCCCTCTGGGGCGGCTTCAACCTGATGGTTCAGGGCCACCTGGGCTCGCCCTACCACGAGGCGATGGAACTCTTCCCTCGCCTGGCGCTAGGCGCGCTCCTGGCCAACACCAGCCTCTGGTGGGCGCAGTTCGCTATCGACGCCAACAACGCCCTAGCCAGCACCCTGGGCCAAGCGAGCCTGCCAGCCTGGGAACACGCTGACACCGCCACACAACTGCTGGTCGAGGTGATATCCATCTTGATCTATCTGGTCACCAGTCTCCTCTTGCTTCTCCAGATGTTGATGCGCCTCGCGCTGGTCGACGTGCTGCTGGTCGTCTCACCTCTGGCGCTACTCTGCTGGGTGTTGCCGCAGACTCAGGGATGGGCACGGCTCTGGTCCAGCACCTTCTTCAGCGCGGTCTTCACCCAGTTCGTCCAGGTGCTGGCCCTCAAGCTGGGCGCCTCTCTCCTGACCGACCTCACCCCGATGGCCGCGGACGCCGCTCTTCTCGCCGTCTTCCTGGGCATCGCCGTGCTAGCCGTGACGATGAGGATACCCAATCTGATGCGGAACCATCTGGGCGATGGGCTCGGCTTCGCCCGGTACTTTGCATACCGCCAGGCGGCGGCTGCCCTCGAGGGTAGCGCCGGCGCCGCTCGCCCGAGGGGAGGTACCTGATGCAGAACGCCCTTGTTTCGCTCGCCCTCTCCGGGCTTGGCCGCGACGTGCTGAAGGTGGCTGCCGCTCTAGCCGTGGCTGTGATGATCGCGATTGCGTTCACCATTTCCAGCCTCGCGGCACTCCTCGGCGCGCCGGCCGAGTTATCCACGACTCCGCCTGCGTCTGGGGCCGGCCGGGCAATCTCCGACTCACCAAGCCCTCTGGTGGTGGAGATCGCCCGCACCCAACTCGGGAAGCCCTACGTGTGGGGCGGTGCCAGGCCCGAGGTCGGCTTCGACTGCTCGGGCCTGGTCCAGTGGGCACACCGACAGGTCGGGATCGCCCTGCCGCGTACCGCCCAGCAGCAGTTCAACGCGACGGCTCGGATCAGTCCGGAGCAGATTCGGCCGGGCGACCTGGTCTTCTTCGCCCACACCAATCCGCTTTCGGTCGACCCAATGACTCATGTCGGCATCTACGCCGGCCACGGCTGGATGGTCAACGCCCCAGATGACGGAGATGTCGTCCGCGAGATGCCGGTCTTCACCGGCTTCTGGGGCGCCCATTATGCCGGCGCCGGCCGAGTCTGGAGGTAAGCCATGGCACCTCCCCAACTGCGTGGGCCGCCCGGTCCGTTCTGACAGCACGATCCGCAGGGCCCCTACCAACCATAGGACCTCGCCTGGAACCATCATGCGTCTAAGGAGATTATCGCGGTGCAAGCGATCAACAGTCTGTTCACGAACTTGCTGAACATCGGTCTCGGGGTGGCCATCACGGTGGCGGCGTTCTTCATCATGTGGGGGGCCTTCCTCTACATGAGCGCCGCCGGGAGCCCCCATCAGATGGAAAAAGGGAAGTCAGCCATGGTCAACGCCATCGCCGGGCTGGCCATTGTCCTGTCGGCGCGGGTCATCGCCAGCATGATTCAGTCGGCGCTCGGCGCGGGCGGCTAGGAGAAGAGCATGTCTCACCGCCGCCACGAGATCCCAACCCACCTGAACGTCGAAGATAAAGCCTTCTACGGCCTCTCGGCTCGCCAGGCTACATACCTGATCGTCGGCATCTCCGGGAGCTACGGACTCTGGAACCAGTGGCCGTATCTTGCGCTCGCTCCCCGTTTGGCGGTCGCCCTGGCCTGCCTGGCCGTGGCCACGGCCCTGGCCCTCGCCCGTCCCTGCGGCCGGGGGCTCGAGGAGTGGGTCTTCGTGATTCTGCGCTACGCCGCCGTGCCGAAGGCCGTGGTTTGGCGCTCCACTGAACCCGAGTCCAGTCCCCTGTGGCCGTCGGCCGCGCGCTGGGAGGAACTGGCACCGCGCGTCATCTGGAAGGAGGGTTTGTGATGGGCAGGTTCGCCTCGGTCCAAGCGGCGCACCTCGGTCTGGACTCGATCGAGGAGGGCGTCCTGTGCCTATCGGGCGGTCAGTGCCGGGCCGTGATCGAAGTGAGTAGCGTCAACTTCGCGCTGCAGGGCGAGGTCGAGCAGGAGGCTACGGTGGCCGGTTTCGCCGCCTTTCTGAATAGTCTTTCCTTCCCTGTGCAGATCCTCATGAGGGCCCGTCCCATCGACCTCGAGGCCTACCTGGTCGAACTGGAACGCCGGGCGCTCCAATTCCCCGAGGATCTGGCCGACCTGGCCCGCGACCATGTGTCCTTCCTCCGGCGGCTGGCCAGGAGTCGCACACTCCTTGAGCGCCGGTTCTACCTGGTGGTCCCAGCTCAGGAAGAACCGCGCACCGTGGGGTACCCCCGGAATTGGCCGTTCGGCCGCAAGACTATCGGACTCGACGCCGGGTCCGCTCGTAAGCAGCTCGACTTCCGGTGCGAGGAGGTGGAGCGCCAGCTCGTTCGCTGTGGGCTCACCATCCGGCGGCTCGCCAGCGACCAGCTCGCCCAGCTTCTTTACGACTGCTGGTGTCCCGAGCTGGCCCGCATTCAACGGGTGCGGCGCGACCTCGCCGAGTACACGGCTCTGGTCGTCTCAGGCTCAAGGACCGAGAGCTCGGTAGTGAGTCCGTCTCATACGCAGAACGCAGGGCTCAGCACGCAGCCCCTGCCAAGGAGGCCGTGATGTCTTTCATCTCCGTCCGCCGTCGGTCAGACCAGCGACCCCGGGGGCTCTCGGCCGAGGAAGGGCGTTTCGCCCTGGGAAGGCGCTCACTCGCCGATCTGGTGGCGCCCGCCGCTACCGAGCTGGCCCGCGACCATCTCCGGCTCGATTACCAGTACACCCGGACCCTGGTTGTGACCGGTTACCCGCGCAGCGTCAGCCCGGGCTGGCTTTCGCCACTGATCGACTTCGAGGAGCCGTTGGAGATCAGCCTGCACCTCTACCCGCTGGAGAGCGACCAGATGGTCTCCACGCTCACCCACAAGATGGTTCAACTCCAGTCCTCGCGCCTGATGGCGGCTCGGGGAGGGCATCTGGCCGACCCTGAACGGGAGGTGGCCTTCGAGGACGCCGAGAGGCTCCGCGACGCCCTGCAGCGAGGCGAGGAGAGGATTTTCTCGGTGAGCCTGTACCTTCTGCTGCGCGCCAACTCCCTCGCCGCCCTCGACGACTTGACTCGCCGGGTCGAAGCTACGCTCGGGGGCATGCTGGCCAACTCCAGGGTTGCCCTCCTGGAGCAGGATGCTGGCTTCCGTTCCTGTCTGCCCCAGGGCCAGGATCGGCTCTTGGTCTACCGGAATCTGGACACCAGCTCGCTGGCGACGATGTTCCCCTTCTCGTCGAGCACGCTGTCGATGGAGCGCGGGATCCTCTATGGCATCGCCAAGCGCAACCACTCACCCGTCCTCTTCGACCCCTTCGACGAGAGCCTCGAGAACGCCAACATGGTGGTTTTCGCCAAGTCGGGTGCCGGCAAGAGCTACTTCACCAAGCTGATGGCCCTTCGCAACCTGCTGGCCGGCGTGGACTTCCTGGTCATCGACCCGGAAGACGAGTATCGCACCCTATGCACGGCGGTCGGTGGGCAGTACCTTCGCCTCGCCAGCTCCTCTGTCCAGCACCTCAACCCCTTCGACCTGCCACTGGTGGTTGGCGATCAGGAGGGCCGCGACCGTCTGGGCGAGCAAGTAGTGGCACTCCTTGGTCTCTTCGAGCTGATGCTGGCCGAGCCCGGAGGGTCACTCAACGTCCATGAGAGGGCTGTGCTGGACAGGGCCGTCTTCCAGACTTACGCCGCGGCCGGCATCACCGAGGGCACCACCACCCATGGCCGCGAGGCTCCACTCCTCCGCGATCTCAAGGAGGTGCTTCTCTCCAGTCCTGGCGAGGTAGCGGCCGGCCTCGCTACGCGGCTCCGTCGCTATGTGGAGGGTTCTCTGGCGGGGCTCTTCTCGGGTCCCACCAACGTCGCCCTGGACAACCGCTTTGTGGTGTTCAACGTCCAGGCGCTGGAGCCGGAGCTGCGGCCCCTCGGCATCCACCTGATCGCGAGCTTCGTCTGGAACCAGGTCCGCCGCTCTCGCCGACCCAGGCTCCTCATCATCGACGAGGCCTGGAGTCTGATGCAGTATCCCGAGGGGGGAGCCTTCCTGGCAAGCATGGCGCGCCGCGCCCGCAAGTACTACCTGGGACTCGTCACCATAACCCAGGACGTGGCGGACTTCCTGGGATGTGACCACGGTCGCACCCTGCTGTCCAACTCCGCCGTCAAGCTGCTGATGAAACAGGACAGTGCCACCATCGACCCCGTCGTGACGGCCTTTAAGCTCTCGCCCGAGGAACGCCAGTTCCTCCTGGGGGCGAGCAAGGGCGAAGGGCTGTTCTTCGCCCGGGGCAATCACGTGGCGCTCCAGGTGGAGGCGAGCCCGTCGGAGCATCGATTGGCGACGACGGCCCCTCGCGAACTGGCGGAGAGGGAAGCGGAGCGGTCCTCGCCGGGAGCGAGCGGCGGCACGGTGAGCGACGAGAGGCAAGCAGCGCCGCGTCGGCGGCTTAGGGTTGCCCCAGAAGGAGGTGAGTGATGGCCAGCATCACCAGCTGCCGTTTCGATGTCGAGGCGCTGCGGCGCGAACACCCGGTTGCCAACATCGTCGCGGGATACGGCATCGAACTGCGACCGAGTGGTCTAACCCTGGTGGGTCGCTGCCCCTTCCACAACGACGGCGGGCGGCCGAACCTCCACGTCTACCCGGAGACCCAGAGCTGGTACTGCTTCCGCTGTGGCGTGGGAGGCGATGCCATCGAGTTCGTCAAACGACGAGAGGGGATCGGATTCGTCGAGGCCTGCCAACGGCTGGCTGGTCTTCAAGCAGGGCCGACGAGCCACACTGCATTGCCGCAGCCCATGCAGCGGGAGCGGCGCTGGGACCGGCTCACCCTAGAGGAGCAGGTGGTGATGAACACCGCCTGCGCCCTCTACCAGGACTCCCTCTGGCACGAGCCCAGGGCGCTGGCCTACCTCCGGGAGCGGGGCGTCCCAGACTGGGTCACTCGCCAGTGTTCCCTCGGCTTCTCCGATGGCCACTCGCTGGAGGGGTACCTGCGCCGCCGCTCCGGACTTCGAGCCGCCAAGGAGTTGGGGCTGCTGGGAAGGCCCAAGCGCGACAGTGGCGCGATGGGGTTGCGCGAGCTGCTGGGTGGACGAATCGTCGTGCCGGAACTGCGCGGAGGCCATTGCATCTGGTTCATCGGACGAAGCCTCGTCGATGGACCGAACTCCCCGAAGTACCTGGCCCTTCCAGGCGAGCGGCCCGTACTCGGCCTTCAGCAGGTGGTCGGGCGGCGAGAGGCCTATCTGTGTGAGGGGGTCTTCGACTACCTCACCGCCGTCACCTGGAAGCTGCCAGCCTTCAGCCCCTGCGGGACCCACCTGCCGGCGGAGCGGCTCGGCTTCCTGGCGAGGGCGAGGGTGGTTTACGGGGTCCTCGACGGGGACGAGGCTGGCCGGGCGGCGGCGGAGAGGTTCGGCGAGCAGTTGGGCGAGCGTTGGAGGCCGCTTCGGTTGCCGGAGGGCTGCGATCTGAACGATCTCGGCCGGCGCCCGGGTGGACGAGAGGAGTTCTCTCGACTGGTAGGAGCCGGGCGACTTCTCGCGCGAGGGGGGGATTCTCATGGCCGTTGAGTATGCTGAGACTTCTGACGTTTCCCACGTTAGCCACCCTCCCATGGATGAGCGGATTCGGCTGCGAGCCGCGGTCCTTCGCCTGGGAGGCCTCCTGGGCTGGCAGCCCGGGGAGGTTCTCGCCTTCGCCGAGGCCGTGACCAACCGGCCATGGCGCCGCTGTGGCTGTGCCGACTTCGAGGCCGTGCTGGAGGAGTACCGACAGCTCCTCCGGGCCATCCACGACAAGGCCGAGCGACGAGCAGCCGGCAAGGAGCGAGCTCGCTTGGAGGGAAGGGAGGTGCGGGACTGTGCGGATCGCGATTGAAAATCGAAGGGCGCCCGCTGGCAGGAGGGAGTTGCTGGAGATCGTCACACCCCGCACCAACGCCGCGACCATCACCCCGGCGGAAAACCTGCTGGCGGCCATCTCGCTCGCCGAGCCCTTCGGCCTGGAGATCGCCGCCACCGGGACGGCCCGCTGGTTTCTGGCTCGGGCTGGGAGCCGGGCCATGCGCTGCCACCTCGAGTCCCAACTCGCCGTAGCATACCCCCAGGCGGAGATCCGGCGACTCGATCTGGAGAAGTACCCGGGCCTGGATCCCGCCGGGCTCGGACCCGACGAGCAGGTGGCCGCCTGCGCCATGACACTGCGTGCTCCCCCGTACCTGCCGCTGCGCACCTTTCGAGATGCCGAGGTCGAAGCGGTTCGGAGCGCCCAGGCAGATCCGGTGCTGGGCATTCTGGGGGCGATGGACGATCTCCCCGAGGGATGGCGAGCCCTCGCCCAGCTCGTATTGCGGCCGGCTCCCGACGACTGGTGCCACGGCTATCTTCGCCTGGCCGTGGAGCACCCGCTGGCATCGGAGCGTGCCGCCGCTCAGGCGGACACCTCGCTGACCAGCGTATTCCTGATGGCGGGACTCCTCGGCGCGGGCACCCTGATCTTCCAGGGCTACCAGTGGTACTTTGCCAGGGATTGGCTCCACCTCGGCCTGCTGGCAGGCAGCATCCTGGCGGGCGCGCCCGGGGCAATCTGGCTGCTGAAACGGCTGACCGACCGACCCATCTACGACGTGCGACTGGTTCAGGAGAAGGTGAGCCGTATCGCCTACGTGAGCCAGATTCGGCTGGCGATCTTCGCGCCGGCCGAAGCGCCCAGGGCAGGGGTCGAGTCCCGCCTGGACCGGCTCGCCACAGCCTATCGCCAGTTCAGCCTGGCCGCCGGCAACGGGTTCGTGCCACGCCGCCTCGATCTCCGAGGGCGCGACCTCCGAGAGTTGGCCCCTATCCCGTCTATCCGGGCGTGTCCGGTGCTCAACACCCGGGAACTGGCGGGCCTCTGGCACCTACCCCAGGCCCAGGCCGACGTGCCGCTCCTGGAGCGGACGACCGCCCGCCAGCGGCTGCCTTTGCCCGTGACGGTTGCCAGAGGCTGCCGGATCGGCGTCTCGACCCACCAGGGCAGGGCCGTGCCAGTGGCGCTGTCCGACGAGTTGCTCGGCCGCCACCTGCTGCTGGTGGCGAAGACCAGGCGCGGCAAGTCATCGCTCATGCTTCGGATCGCTCGTTATCTGATGGAGCAGCAAAGCGCCGGCGGAAGGCCGCACGGGCTCGTGCTGGTCGATCCCCACCATGACCTGGCCCGGGCTGCCGTCGGGATAGTGCCCCCGGCCCGCCGGGGCGACGTCGTCTATCTGGACGTAGCCCAGGGCGAGCGCCCCTTTGGCCTGAACCTGATCGACACCGGTCTGGGCTGGGACCGGGACAAGGCCGTCTCCAACGCCCTGGCCATCTTCCGGAGGGAGTTCGATCGCTTCTGGGGTCCCCGCATGGAAGACGCCTTTCGCTTCGCCCTGCTCACCCTCTACGAGGTCAACCAGGCGATCTGCGCCGCCGACCTCTCCGGACGGGGACGGCAGCATACGGTCCTGGATGTGCCCGCGGTGCTGGTCGACACCGCCTTTCGGCGCAGCCTGCTCCCTCTCGTCGCCGACCCAGTGATTACCGCCTGGTGGTCGGGCTACTTCGACCTGCTCGACCGCCGGCTGCAAGTCGAGATCTCCAACCCGGTCCAGACCAAGGTCCAGCGCTTCGCGGGCAGTCGGGCAGCCCGCGCCATCGTCGGCCAACCGCGCTCGACCATCGATCCCGTCGGCTGGCTCCGCTCGGGCGCTATCGTCATCGTCAATACGGCCAAGGGCGCTGTCGGGGAGGACACGTCTTCTCTCATCGGCGCCACCCTGCTCAACCTCGTCGCGCTGACCATCGGCGAGCAGGCCAGGCTGGAGGCCAAACAGCGCAACTCCGTGACGCTACTGGTCGATGAGTTCCACACCATGCCCGGCGCGGACTATGAAGCGGTACTGGCCGAGCTGGCCAAGTACGGGGCCAATCTCGTCCTGGCGACCCAGAGCCTGGCACGCCTGGAAACCCTGGATCGTGACCAGAACCGGGGCCTTCGGGCGACGGTGTTCGCCAACCTGGATGGCCTCTTCGCTTTCCACATGAGCGCCGAAGACGCTCGGTACGTGGTTCACGAACTGAGCGGCGAGGCGGACGAGCAGGATCTCGTCGGACTGGGCGAGCACCAGTGCTATGCCAAGCTCTCCAGTGGGGGAGAGCGGTTGCCCACCTTCTCGGTCCACCTCGATCCGCCTCCCGAGAGCGACGCTGCTGTCGCGGATCAGCTTGCCACCACCTCGGCGGCCCTCTATGGTCGCGATCACGCGGCTGTGGAGAACGACCTGCGGTCCGCCCTAGCGCGGATCGAAGCGAGCCGCCTGGGTCCCCTTCATCTGCAAGGTCAGGCCGGGCGAGACGGAAGCGGTGTCGCCAGGGATGCGGCGGCCACGGCTGCTGACAGCCCGATCCAACAGCCGAGAGCCAAGAACCCCCGGAACGAAAATCGAAATAGGAAGGCCCCTCGCTCCGGGATTCACCAGACCACCCTCTTCGACCCGGTGGTCGCGGCGAGTGGTACTGCTGAGGCCCCCGGGATTGTCCTTGCAATAGGGGAAGCTGGGCCACCAGAGGATGAAGGAGAGGTGGTCCCATGAACAGCCGAACGTGCTGGCGGAACGCCGAGGAGGCAGCGAAGTGGCTCGTCGACAAAGACAGCCTCCGGAGCATAGTGCTGCTCCTGGCGCGCCTGCCGCTCCTGCCTGAGAAGGTCATCGAGCGGCTCGGCGGGCTGCGCAGAAGTGCCAGCGTCTACCGCGGTCTGGAGCAACTCCGGGGGAGGGGGCTCGTCGGGGTCCTTCAGCCGGCCTTGCGGCCCGGCCACTCACCTCGTCTGCACTACCTCAGCGACCTGGGTTTGGCGACAGTCGCCCTCGATCAGGGCGTCGAGCCTGGGCACCTGGCCCGCCAGAATCACCTGCGGGGATCCGACTTGCTCGACCTCCTTCCCGGGCTTCCACAGCTCGCGGTGTGCCATGAGCTGCTGGCGGCCCTCGCCGCCTCCCGCCCCGGCCGCCCAAACCTCCTGGCCTGGGAGCGCCCCTGGCGGCGCCAGTTCCGGCGTCCAGCCTTCAAGGCGCCGACCAGGGTCGAACTGCCGGCCTACGCGGCCCTTTCCTGGGAGGGTGATGCTGCGGCCTTCCTGCTGATACCGGACCTGGCGACCTTCCCCCTGCGTGCCTACCGCGGCACCCTGGGTCGTCTTCTCCTCCTTCGGAGCGCCCAGGGAGGCCACTTCCCCACCCTGGTCGTGGCGACTACCGACCGCCGACGGGCGGCAGCCTGGGGGCAGATGCTGGAGGACTCCCGCCGTGCCCGCTTGGAGGCTCCGCTGCCGGCGTGTGTGGCGACGTGGGAAGACCTGCCCAGCGGCCTCGATGGGTTGGCTCGTTTCATGGGAAGTTCCCGGCCTCCGGCTGAAGGGCTCTCACACCGCATCCCGTTGAAGCGGTTGAGATCCCGTCGCCCCTGTAGCCGCGTTCCATGCCTCGTGGGGGAGGCGCTGTCGATGACCTCCGCGGCCCCAGGGGCAGGTAAGACCCTCGGCCGAGCAGCGATCGTCCTGTCGGCGACCGACCGGGCGCTGCTGGACCTCGTCGGCCGGCACCCCTTTCAGCCACCGGAGCGGCTGGGGGCCGTGCTCGGCTGGCAGGTAAAGGGGGCCCGCCAGCTACGGAACCGCCTGATAACCCGGGGACTGATGCGACTGCTGGGACCGGAGGAGGTCGGAGCCGACTTCGGCGCTCTGGAGCTGGTCGAACTTACTGAGGGGGGCCTGGCACTGGTCGCCGCGCAGCAGGGGCTCACTATCGCCGCGTCGGTCCTCTACAACGGCCTAGCAGGAGGAGCCCCCGACAATCCGATAGGCTCGCGCCGCCAGCTCGTGGCGCATCTGTCCCATACCCTGGGGGTCGATGGGATCTTCGTGGACCTCATGGAGACGGCGCGGAGAGCGGCCGCTTCCGGCAGCGACGAGGCGCTGGTGGAGTGGCGAAATGCGGCCGCCTGCAGCCGCCGCCACCTCCGACCCGACGGGTATGGCATCTACCGGCGCGAAAGCCGACTCTATGGCTTCTTCCTGGAGTACGACCGGGGCACCATGAGCGCCCGCGACTATCTACAGAAGTTCGCCGCTTACTTTGAGTACCTGACCACAGGGGGCTTCGATCGCGACTACGAGGGGTTCCCCACGATCCTGGTAGTGACGAAGAACAGGACATCCGAGGAGCGAATCGCTCGAGCTGCCAGGGCCGCGGCGGTTGGGCGCACAGCGGGGATCCCGCTACTCCTCACCTGCGAGTGGCGGCTCGCCGATCCGCGCAACCCGCATGGCCTCCTCGGCCCGGTCTGGCGCGAGCCCGATCGCTCCTTCCAGGACCGGCGTTGCTGGCAAGCAAACCCGTTGACGAACAAATGTTCCAAATGTCATCCGTGAGGTGTAAGATGCGTTGGCAGGAGCTACGGCAAACCCAACTTCTGACTCCGGAGGAGGTAGCGTCGATCTTGAAGCTAGGTAAGTCCACGATCTACCAGATGGTCAAGCGCGGGGAGATACCCCACATCTTGATCAACCATTCGGTCCGCATTCCGGCCAACGCGCTCCAGAAGTGGATCGAGGAGAGGATCAGCCTGCCGTCATGAAGAAGATCAAAGTGCGGTGCGGGCACGGCAACATCACCAGGGTTGGCAAGAGCTTCAAGGCCCGATTGATGGTGGAGGGACAACTGGTGAGCCAGAACTTCCCCACCGAAGAAGGAGCTCAGCTGCACCTGGAGGGGCTGGTCAAGCGGAGCCTCAAGTACGGAATCTCGCCCGACAAGTCCAAGACCACGTGGAAGGAGCTGGCGGACGCCTTCCTCGAAGCCAAGGAGTTGGAGGGGCTCAAGAAGACCACCCTCTCGGACTACCGCCGGTGCCTGAGATACTGTTCCGGGTGGGACAAAATCGCGGTGCAGCGGTTGACCGCCGATCACGTCACTCGTGTGCTGTCGGCGCTCAAGAAAGGCGTGGGAACCCGCACGCCCCTCTGCAGCAAGACCCTGCGAAATCACTACGGCACGATCCACGCGATCCTGGGCTTTGGCGTGGCCCGCGAGATACTGGAGCGAAACGTCACGGATCTGATCAAGCCCCCCTCGGCCGATGGTCCGCCCCCCAGGGCCCTCGGTTCCGTGCAAGTCGAGAGCTTCTTGCGGGCGCTGGAGGACGAGCGCACGGAGGCCCTGTTCTGGGTCATTCTCTCCACTGGCCTGCGCAAGGGCGAAGCGGTGGGCCTCAAGTGGGGGGACGTGGACCTGACGACGGGCGTGGTCACCATCAAGCGCCGACTGGTTCGGGTGGATGGGCAGATGGACATGGATACCCCCAAGTCCAAGGCGGGCTTGCGCACGGTCGTGCTCCCCGAGCCAGCGCTTGAGAAGTTGAAGGCCTGGAAGATCCGCCAGGACGTCGAGAGGAACTCCCACGGGGAAGCCTGGCGGGAGGAGGGCTGGATCTTCACCGGCTGGAAGGGAGGCAGGTATGCCGGCAAATACATCGAACCACGCACGGTCAATGACTACCTGGACCAGATCCTCGAAAAGGCAGATCTACCCCATGTGACAGTGCACGACCTCCGCCACACCTTCTGCACCTGGCTGCTCTCTCAGGGCGTCTCCGTCAAGGACGTGCAGGAGGCCGCAGGGCACTCCCGCCCCTCGGTGACCTATAACCTCTACCACGCCTCGGTGCCGGGCGCGTCCCAGCGCGTCGCGGACAAGATGGGCCAGCTTCTGGATTTGTCCAGAATTTGTCCAGCCTCCGCCGCTCCGGATCCCCGCCAATAGAAAAACCCCCGTCGTGACGGGGGTTTTGGGGGTGGGCGAGGGGGGACTCGAACCCTCGACCTCACGGATGTGAACCGTGCGCTCTAACCGGCTGAGCTACTCGCCCTAACGAAGAGATTATACCACAGCCCCATGGAGCGGGCAAATTGAGCTTCGTGGCAATCCAGGGCCGACGCATCTAAATCTCTGAGAGCCCGTTTCTGGAAGCCACGATCTTTTCCGAGCAAGAGATGGCATCTTTCGATGCTCTGCTGTCGTCTCTTCGGTCGGCTCCGGAGCATAGTGAGGGCGATTGGGCACGGAAGGTCCTCAGTTTCGACCGCCAGCCCATCCCTGATTCGACTGTCGCTCAATCAAGCGGCCATCTCGAGGGCCAAATGCAGCCGATTTTGGCTGCCGCAGTCACCCGCCAATTAAGATGCGTCGGCCCTGCGCGGCAATCAGCCCATGTTTGCAGGGCTGATGCAGCTTTTCGGCCTGGCGGGCGAGCCGCCCGCGCTCCCGGCAAGGGGGACCTTTGCCCCCCTTGGGCTTGGCAATGCATCCCTTCTCTCATCGTCCCCCGGTCGCTTCGTCTATCCTGCCTATCCTGTTTCATCCCCGCGTCCCCTCGTCTCGGCTTCGCAAAAGGGCACAGGAATTGCCAAAGGGGTCCGGAGCAGCAGCACCTAAAGAGGCATGCTCCGACCGCAGCGCCGCGAAGACGCCCACTGCTACCGAGGGAACGGCCCCACTATCATTAGAGCAGATAGGTACACCAACAATGAGCAGCGTAGACGAACAGGAAACCCCGCGCGGCAGGAGCCTCCTGGGTACCCTCCTGCGCTTTGTCCTCCACCCGATTTTCAAAATCATTGCCCTTGTCTTCCTGACCATCCGCGGGGTCTTCCGCAACCGGGCCATCCGATACAGCCTCGCGGCCCTCGCGATCATCCTGGGTATGAGCTGGTACCTCCTGGCTAGTTCCTACGATGCTTCGCAAGCACAGGCAGCACAGGCAGCCCAGGGCCTACCTTCAGATACCCTGTCGGTGCCCGCAAATCAGACCCTTCCCCCCCCTGCCGAGGTGGAAAGGTACCTGAAGGCCCAGTCCAATTACGATGCCATCGGCATGTGGGCGGCTATCAGCGATGAGCTGAAGGCATCCATGAAGGACTCTAACCCCGAAGCCTCACCCCTGGCCCTACAGACCGAACTGGACGCCGCCAAGCAGCAGGGGCGCAAGTACCGTACCGCTACCTACATCGGCGGTATCCCCACCAGGGACGGCGGGAGCGTCTATTTCTATGTGCTGACCGTGGATGGCCCTGAAGGCGCAGTGGATGTGCCCTACATCTATGTGCTTGGCCAGGATGGCAAGATTGTGAGTATCCAGTGAACCGGATCGTTACTCCCGACGCTAAGCCCAGAAAGGACTCCCTGGACCAATCCGTCGACGGCTTCATCGACTGGCTCTTCGAGTACCTGCCCCAACAGAGCCGGCGGCTGCTGATCCTGGCCACCATCGTGGCGACCTTCTGGTTGGTGGTCCTGCCGAACCTGATGTCATGGCTGCCGATCATCGGGTACGGTGCCCTGATGCTATTCCAGCTGATGTTCGCCGTGATGTTCATGATCGTCCAGTTCGTGGCCCTCTTCTGGTTCCTGGGGAGAGGCCGCGTCTACTGGGTGAAACCCGGAGAGACGGGGGTCGGCTTCAAGGACTACAAGGGCAACCCCGAGGTGCTGGAATCGGCCAGACGCATCGTCACCCTACTGAGGGGGGTGAAGGAGTTCAAGCAGATGGGCGGTGAGGCCGTGAGAGGACTCCTGCTAGTCGGCCCTCCCGGCACCGGCAAGAGCTACCTCGCCCAGGCCATCAGCACGGAGGCGGGTGTCCCCTTCGGCTACGCCAGCGCCCCCTCCTTCCAGAACATGTTCATGGGCATCGGCAACCTCCGAGTCATGATGCTGTACGGCAAGGCCCGCAAGCTCGCCCGTAAATACGGTGCCTGCATCCTGTTCATAGACGAGATCGATGCCATGGGCGCGGCCCGCGCCAACCAGGGAGCGAGCACCGGCATGGGCGGGATGATGTTCGGCGGGAACACTGGCATGCTGAACGAACTGTTGCTCCAGATGGACCCTCCACCTCAGGAGCTGAGCCGGTGGGGACGCTTCCTCCGTTCCCTGGGACTCCGCAAGAAGAAGGCGGACATGCCCCCCGTCCTCACCATCGGCGCGACCAACCTGGCAGAGGTGCTGGACCCAGCCCTGCTGCGCCCCGGCCGCTTCGACCGCAAGATCGTCGTGGACCTCCCGAGCGCGGATGGGCGAAAGGAGATCCTGGACTACTACCTGGCCAAGGTCACGCACGATCCGCTGGACATGGACAGGCTCGTCTTCGACACCATCGGATACACCCCAGTCACCATCAAGTACGTGATCAACGAGGCGGTGGTGATCGCCCACTTCGACGGGCGCACCTCCATTACCTACCGCGACCTCACCCTGGCCAGGGAAACCCACGAGTGGGGCCTCAGGCAGCCGATCAAGGGCATATCCGAGGAGGAGCGACGCCGAATTGCCTACCACGAGGCCGGCCACTGCTACGCCCAACTGAAGCTACTGCCAAGACAGCGCATGGCCAAGGTCACCATCATCCGGCATGGCCAGGCCCTGGGTCTCTCGGCAACCAAGCCGCTCCAGGAGATGTACACCCACTCGCGGGAGGAGATGCTGGCGGACATCCAGTGCGCCCTCGCGAGCCGGGCCGCGGAGGAGACCTTCCTTGGCACAGCCCTCACGGGCGTTACCGCCGATCTGGAGCAGGCCACCAGGGTGGCCGCCGCCTGCATCGGCTGGTTTGGCATGAACGGCACCCTCTACTCATCCAGGGCCTTCGGCGAAGTCGTTCCCGACCCCAGTATGAAGAAGAGCATCGACAAGATGCTGAAGGAAGAGTACAGGAAGGTCAAGACCCTGGTCGAGGAGAATCGGGAGGCGGTGGTGGCCATCGCCGAGGGGTTACTCGAGAAGGACGAGCTGGAAGAGGAAGAGATCAAGGAGAGGATCGCGCTGGCCGAGGCGAATGGGAGGCAGGGAAACGGGAGCAACCTGGTCCGTATCCGAAGGTCGCGGAAGAGCGTGATGGAGTCCGCTGCCTCAGAAGAAGAGGTTGCGGCCGTGGATCTGGCGCCGGAGGTGACTGCGGTTGCGACCAACATGGCAGAGCCCGAGCCCGAGGTCGCCGTGGCCGTCGCCGACATGGCCGACCGGGCAGCAGAACAGGCAGCGTAGCGCAAGCGGTTGAGGGGCCAGCAAGCTGGCCCCTCAACGCCGGGAGTGGCAACTCCAAACAGCCACACGCCGGCTTCATAGTGAGGCGACGACGTGACGGTGGAGACCACGACCAACAACATGGGCCGCGGCCACGATGCCTGTGGCAGCAGACCGACGGAGCGTCAGCAGCGGCCGGCGTTGCCGGCCCATAAGCACACTCGGAACGTCCGACGCGCACGGTGGTCGAGATGCAGGCAGCCCGAGCCGAATATCCACAACCGGAGCAGGAGCAGAGGGAGCAGGAGACTCAGCTCTACTCCCTGCCTCCTGAAGGGGTGTACCGCCGACTCGGCACATCTTCCGCTGGTCTGAGCGAGCAGGAGGCCACCGATAGGCTGGCCCAGTACGGTCCCAACGAACTGGAGGAAGCCAAGGGTATTTCCATACCCCGCCTCATATTGGGCAACCTGTTCAACTTCTTCGCCATCCTGTTGTGGATCGCAGCCATCCTGGCGCTGGTAGCGGGAAGCCTTGCCATCTCCATCGCGATTGTGGCGGTGATAGTCATCAACGCCGCCTTCGCCTTCTGGCAGGAGTACAAGGCAGAGAAGGCGGTGGAGGCGCTGAGGAAGCTGCTGCCCCGCAGGGCCACAGTGAGACGAGAGGGCACCGACCGGGTCATCGAGGCCCGAGAACTCGTCCCAGGGGACCTGGTGCTGCTCGCCGAGGGCGACGCCATCTCAGCCGACGCCCGCCTGGTAGAGGCTTTCCAATTGGCGACCGACAACGCAACGCTGACGGGCGAGGCGCTCCCGGTCCCCAAGACCGCCGACCCCCTCCTCGAGCCCGGGGCCTCGCTGGTGGAGGTCCCCAACCTGGTGTTCGCCGGCACTGCCACCGCGACGGGGACCGGTCGCGCCGTGGTGTACGCCACCGGCATGCGAACAGAGTTCGGGAAGATCGCCGGCCTCACCCAGACGGTACAGCCTGGCCTCAGCCCGCTGCAACAGCAGCTGAGCCAGACTGTCCGGGTCATCGCAACCCTGGCGGTGCTGGAGGGGATCACCTTCTTCGTCCTCGGCTACTTCTTCCTGGGGTTGCCCCTCTTCTCGGGCTTCCTTTTCGCCGTAGGGGTACTGGTGGCCAACGTCCCGGAGGGGCTGCTGCCCACCCTCACCCTCTCCCTGGCGGTGGCCACCCAGCGTATGGCAAGACGCAACGCCCTGGTGAAGAAGCTCTCCTCAGTGGAGACCCTGGGGTCCACCTCGGTGATCTGCTCCGACAAGACCGGCACCCTCACCCAGAATGAGATGACGGTACGAGAGACCTGGATTGGCGAAACGCGGACGCAGGTCACCGGCGTGGGCTACGCTCCGGCTGGAGAGATCATCGGGCCTGAGGGGCGGCTCACGGCGGATAACACCCCCACCCTTCGCAGTCTGCTACGAGCCGCGGTTCTGGCCAACAACGCCCGCCTCGTCCCCCCTTCGGAAGACCAGGCCGATTGGACGATGCTGGGAGATCCCACGGAGGGCGCGCTGCTGGTGCTCGGGCTGAAGGGTGGCGTGGACTACCGGGAGGAATCCTGGCGCACCCCGCGCCTCTTCGAGATCCCCTTCGAGTCCTCGCGCCGCCGGATGAGCACCCTGAACCAGGAGGCCGGACAGGTCGTGGCCTTCGTGAAGGGAGCGCCCCGAGAGGTGCTGGAGCAGTGTACCCGCGCAATGGTGGATGGGGAGGAGAGGCCGCTCAGCCCGGAACTCCGGACGAAGATCGGCGAAGAGAACGACCGCTTCGCGCGGGAGGGGCTGAGGGTGTTGGCCATGGCTCGCCGGGCGGTGCGAGAGCCCCGCGAGGAGTGGTCCGCTGAGACGGTGGAGCGGGATCTCACCTTCCTCGGACTCGCTGCCATGATGGACCCGCCTAGGCCCCAGGTGGAAGGGGCGATGGATCTTGCCCGATCGGCAGGGATCAGGCTGGTGATGGTGACCGGCGACTACGGGCTGACAGCAGAGTCCATCGCGCGGAAGATAGGGATGGTGAGGTCGGAGAACGTCCGCATCATCACGGGGGCGGAGTTGGAGGGGATATCCGAGCCAGACCTTCGCTTCGCTCTGCAGAGGGGGGAGGTGATCTTCGCCAGGGCGGCCCCCGAGCAGAAGATGCGGATAGTGGGCGCGTTCAAGGACCTCGGCAACGTGGTGGCCGTGACCGGCGACGGAGTGAACGACGCCCCGGCCCTGAAGCAGGCGGACATAGGGGTGGCGATGGGCATCGCCGGAACCGACGTTGCCAAGGAGGCGGCATCCCTCATCCTCACCGACGACAACTTCGCCACCATCGTGGGGGCAGTGGAGCAGGGACGAGCGGTCTACGACAACATCAAGAAGTTCCTCTCCTACTTCATCACGGCCAACGCGGCGGAGTTGGTACCCTATCTGCTGGCGGTGCTCTTCACCATCCCCCTGCCCCTGACGGTGCTGCAGCTACTGGCTATCGACCTGGCAGTGGAGCAACTCCCGGCCCTGGCGCTGGGCACAGAGCCGCCGGAGGCAGGAGTGATGGACCGCCCCCCCTCTGCCCAGCACCAGCCGATCTTGAGTCGCGACGTGCTGTTCAGGGGATACTTCTTCCTTGGAGGCATAGCCGCTATCGCCGGAATGAGCGGCTACTTCTACGCCCAATGGCTCAACGGTTGGACGCCGGGTGCGGCGTTGGTGGGTGAAGGCCCGATTTATGCCACGGCAACTACCATGACGTTCGCCTGCATAGTGGCCTGCCAGGTGGGCAACGCCTTCGCCAGCCGCACCAGCAGGGTCTCGGTGTTCTCCGTGGGACTGTTCAGCAACAGGCTGCTGAACCTCGGGGTGTTGGCGGCCATAGCAATCCTGGCTATCCTGATCTACACGCCGCTGCTGCAGCCGATCTTCAACACGGCGCCCCTCGGCCCCAGGGAGTTGATATTCTTGCTGATCTGGCCGCCGGTCATCCTGACGGCCGACGAGCTTCGGAAGTGGGTGCTCCGGCGCCGCGAAGGGCGAAGGAGGGTAGAAGCATGAGAGTGGTGATCGTTGGGTGCGGTCGGGTGGGAGCGACCCTGGCCACCGACCTGTCGGTGCAGGGTCACAACGTCGCGGTAATCGACCAGGATCCGAAAGCCTTCGTCAGACTGGGAAAGGCGTACAAAGGCACGAGGGTCGAGGGGATTGGATTCGACCGGGAAGTCCTGGTGGAGGCTGGGATCGAGAGGGCGGATGCCTTCGCGTCGGTGACCAGCGGGGACAACACCAACGTCATCTCCGCGATGATCGCGCGCAACATCTTCCGCGTCCCGAAGATCGTCGCCCGCATCGCCGACCCGCTGAGGGCTGAGATCTATCGCCGCCTCGGCATACCCACCATCTCGCCCACCGTCTGGGGGGCCAACGAGATCCGTGAGCTGTTGATCCACGCCGACCTCAGCAGCCGCCTCACCTTCGGCAGCGGCGAGGTGGAGTTGGTGCAGCTGAGGATATCGACTCGGCTGGCGAGGCACACGGTGGCCAGCCTCACCAGCCCATCCAGGTTCAGCGTGGTATCCATTACCCGGGATGGCCGTGCCTTCATACCCGCGAGCGGCACTCAACTGGAGGTGGACGACGTCCTGTATGTGGCCGTGGAGGCCGGATCGATGTCGAAGCTAGAGGAGATGACCAGGCCATAGAGGGAGAGTGGAAATGCGTGTGTTGGTGGTGGGCGGCGGAAGGGTGGGGTCCCACCTTGCGGAGGACCTGGACAATCGGGGCCACCAGGTGGTGCTGGTCGAGAAAAGTGAGGAGCGCTGTAGGGAGCTGGCCCGTCGCTTCCAGAAGATGAAGATCAAGCTGTTGAACGGCGACGGCAACGACCCCAACATCTTGCGAGAGGCCCAAGCCCAGGACATGGATGTGCTCGCCGCCGCTACCGGCCACGATGAGGACAACCTGGTGGTGGGCCTGCTGGGCAAGAGGGAATTTGGCATCCGGAAGGTGATTGGCCGCGTGAACAACCCTAAGAACGGCTGGCTCTACTCGGAGGCGATGGGGTTCGACGCGGCGGTCCAACCGGCGGAGATCATCGTCTCGATGATCGAAGGGACTATCGAGGTAGAGTAGACACCACCGGGCGCCTGCGCAGCGCCATCTCCCGCACCACAACTGCCAGGAAAGCCGGGATGGTCAACTGCCGCCGCCATCGCCAGGGCTCCGTGGCCAGCCGATGCAGCCACTCGAGTTCGAGGCGCCTTATCCAGAGGGGCGCCCGCTTGCTCTGGCCGGAAAGGAAGTTGAACACCCCTCCCACCCCGATGCCACAGGGGATACCCAGCTTGGCCTGGTTTCGGGCCAGCCACTTCTCCTGCGCAATGGAGCCGTAGGCCACCAGGATTATGTCCACCTGTCCCGCCCTGGCCACCGCCTCCCTGGTCTCCTCGTCGTGCTCAGGGCGGTGATCGCCCGCGTAGGTTCCAGCGATCCGAAGCCCCGGGTTCTCCTGGACCAACCGCTCCGCGGCCAGCTCCGCTACGCCGGGAGCCGCACCCAGCAGAAACATCCGATACCCCTTCTCGGCACAGAGGGCAGCGGACCGATACACCAGGTCGGTGCCCCGCACATGCTCCCGTATCCGGTAGCCGGCCAGTCGCACGGCGAGCATCAGGCCGATGCCATCTGGGATCGCCAGGGAGGACCCATTCAGCACCCGCATGAACTCAGGGTCCCGACGGGCACGCATCGCGAACTCAGGGTTGGGGGTCACTATCCGATGGCACCCGCCCGACCGGACATAGCTATCGATCAGGTCGAGCGACTCGGGGAAGGTGACGTCATCGACCCGCATACCCAGGATGTAGTACGAATGCATTGGATTACCCGCGTGGTGGACAGCAATGAGGATCCGCCGCCCCTTGCTGGGGACGCGGGCATTATAGCCAATGGAGCCCGATTCCGCGATGAGGCGAAAAAGGGTGAAACCGCCGGGCTAACCCCAGCGGCTTCACCAGGACCCGCTAACCTTTCCCGCTCTAACCGATGATCCGTTTGGCCGTGGCAACGATGCTTGAGGTGCCGATGCCGAAGTGCTCCACCAACCAGGGTAGCTCGCCCGAGGCGCCGAAGGTATCCCTGGTGCCCACCCGGATCATGCGGGTGGGGTAGTTCTCAGCCAGGGCTTCGGCCACGGCACCGCCCAGGCCGCCGTTGATGGTGTGGTTCTCCACCGTCACCACGCGGCCGGTCTTCTTCGCTGCCGATACCACCGCATCGACGTCCAGAGGTTTGATGGTGGAGAGGTTCAGCACGTATGCGGAGATCCCTTCGGACCCAAGAAGCTCGGCCGCCTCCAGAGCATAGGCCGTCATTACGCCGCTGGATATGAGCGCCACGTCCTTGCCATCCCGCATCACCCGACCCTTACCAATTTGGAACTGGTAGGGCTCGTCGCTCAGCTTCTCCGGCAGCAGCTTGGAAAGCCGCAGATAGACCGGTCCCTCGAATGCCGCGATGGCAGGCACCATCTGGACCAGCTCAGCCCCATCGCAGGGCTCAACCAGGGTCATGTTGGGGATAGACCGGACGATTGCGATATCCTCCAGGGACTGGTGAGTAGCACCGTTCAGGGCGGCACTGAGGCCGGCCTGGCCGCCCTGGATCTTCACGTTCAGCCTGTTGAAGGCGACCGAGATGGCAAGCTGGTCGCAGACACGACGCGACGCGAAGACACCGAATGTGTGAGCGAAGGGGATCTTGCCGCTGGATGCAAGACCCGCCGCGAAGGCAACCATGTTCTGCTCAGCTATGCCCACCTGGAAGGCCCGGCCCGGGAACTGACGAGCAAAGGACTCGGAGCCCACGCTGCGCATCAGGTCCGCGTCTATCGTGACGATCCGCTCGTCGCGACGCCCAACCTCGGCCAGGGTTTCATTGTACATCGCGGCTGTTGAGGTTAGCTTAGGCATTATGCATCCTCCCTACCAAGTACCTCGGCCAGAGCCTGCTTGGCCTCATCGGGCGTGACTGCGCGATGATGCCACTCCTTCTTACCCTCCATGAAGGACACACCCTTGCCCTTAACGGTCTTAGCGATGACCATGAGGGGCTTCCCGGCCACGGGGGCATCCCGCAGGGCTGGGAACAGCTGATCGATGTCGTGGCCATCCACCTCCCGGACCTCCCAACCGAAAGCCCGCCACTTCTCCGCCAACGGCTCCAGCGGCATAACCTCCTCCTTGGAGTCCGTGTCACCATCCAACTGAACGGCGTTGCGGTCCACTATGCCGACCAAGTTGTCCAACCTGAACTTGGCAGCGGTCATGGCAGCCTCCCAGTTCTGGCCGCTGTCCAGCTCGCCGTCACCCATCAGCACGAATACCCGACAACCCTTCCCGTCCAGCTTAGCCGCGGCGGCCATGCCAGCTCCAGCTGAGAGCCCTTGACCGAGGCAGCCGGCGGACAGATCCACACCGGGGCACTTGAAGCGGTCCACATGCTTCGTCAGCCGCCCACCCGGCCGATCCATCTCCTCCAGCATCTCTTGAGGGAAGAAGCCCTTCTCGGCCAGCATGGGGTAGAGCGCCGGCCCGACATGCCCTTTGGAGGCCACAAAGCGGTCGCGGTCGGGCCAGTTGGGGTCCCTGGGATCAATCCTCATGATCCCGAAGTAGAGGCAGGTCAGGATCTCCACCGCCGACAGCGACCCTCCCCAGTGGCCGCTACCGACCCTCGACAGCATCTCAACCGTTCGGGCTCGCATCTGTCTCGCGACGCCTTCCAGAGCCCTCGGATCGTCCAGCAGGGGACTCGTCATGATAACCTCCTCATCCATACTAGCGGCACCTGCATCCCTACTGACCAGGGCCGCCGTTCGAGAGCAACGTCTCGTCCACCGCCACGACATGGGCGCGCAGGTTGCGCCTGCGCCACACGCCGTAGCGGTACCGATCCGCCCTGTAGACGTGGCGGGCGAACTCGCTCGCCACGCCTTCGGGCACGTAGGTAACCCGCTCCACCGTGAGCACCGGGAAGCGCCTGGGGATGGACAACAGCCCCGCATCGGAGGGCGTGGCGAGGGATGCCCCAATGGTCTCACGGGCAGCCACCAGCTTGATGCCGTACCTGCTCTCCAAGGTGGGGTAGAAGGCAACCGCGCTTAGATCCTCCGCCACAAGCAGGACGCCGATCTCCTTCCGGAAAAAGGTGGTCTCCACGCAAACGGGCTCGCCGTTGGCGTACCGGACTCGAACGACCCTGAGCACATCTTCCCCAATTGGGAGTCGGAGCGCCGAGGCGACGTCCGCTGAAGCAGGGGTGAATCCCGATTCGATCAACCTGCCCCCGGGCTCCATACCCATCTGGCGGGCCATCTGGGAGAATCCCAGCAACTCCGACAACTGCTCCTCGATAGGCTGCGGAGCAACGAATGTACCCTTGGCGACCTTCCGACATACCAGCCCCTGGTTCACCAGTGATTGCAGGGCCTGACGAACGGTGCTGCTGCTCAGCCCGTAGTGCTCTCGCAGCTCCTTTTCCGTGGGGAGGCGGTCGCCCGGTCGCATGGCGCGGATCCGTTCGCGGAGTATCCGCTCAAGCTGCAGGTGCATCGGAACCCCGGTGGTCGGAGCGATCTTTCCGTAGGAATCGAGGGTCAACCGGCACATCCCCAGAGAAGATTGTTTCGATTATTACAATAATCGAATATTGAGTCCATGGTAAGGCCACGAGAGGGGCGATGTCAATGGTTTTGCTCGAGTCTTCCTATTTGGTTGTCCCTCCATCCATGGGGTGCTATCATTTCGCCCGGTCGCATCTTCGGCCAGGAGATCTGATTTGGGTTCCCTCGTCGCGGGCATCGGGTACATTGGGGCCAGGCTGGCGGAGAGGCTGCTCGACGCCGGTGAGGCGGTTGTGGGACTGGACAACCTCTTCTCCACCGACCCTGAGGCCATCGAGCGACTCGCCCAGCATCCCTCCTTCCGGTTCGTCGAGGGCAACGCCGCGGACGACGACGACGTTGGCCGCGCCTTCGGACTGGGCATCCCCATCGACACCGTCTATCACCTCGCCGGGCAGTCCAGCGCCCGCGCCGACGCCGCCCCCATTCGCTTCACCGAGGAAGCCAATCTGGTAGCTCCACGGGTGATGCTGGACCGGGCCTGCGAGGCCGGCGCCCACACCTTCCTGTTCGGGAGCTCCCTGCAGATATATGGAAGGAGGGTAAGCGGGCAAGTTGGCGAGACCCACCCCTTCGGCCCGCTCCTCGACATGAACCACCTCTCCAAGGTTTACGTCGAGAAGCTGATGGAGATGTACTCCCACAACCGGGGAATCCGCTGCGTCGCTGCCCGAATCGGGCTGGTGTACGGCCTGGGACCGGTGATGAAGACCGACCCCCGATTCATGACCGCTCCCAACAAGTTCTGCCATCAGGCAGCCCGGGGCGAGACCTTGCGGATAGACGCCGGCGGCTTCCAGCCCACCAGCATGATCCATGTGGACGATGTCTCCCGCGCCCTCGTGGCCCTCTCCCATTGGCCCCTGCCCGGCTTCTCGGCAGTGAACCTGATCGGCGAGACGGCATCCCCTGCACAGGTGGCCGAGGTTGTCCGCCGCGTGGCCAGGGCCCGGGGGCTGGACGTGTCCCTGGAAGCCACGCCACCAGAGACACCCATTGCGGATTGCACCTTCCTGTCCACCCTATCCAAGTGCGCTTTCACTCCGGAGCGCTCGCTGGAGAGGGACCTGCCGGAGGTGCTGGACTACTTCATGAATCGGGAAGACATCACCCCCCGACCCCCTCTCCGACGCGGAGAGGGGGAGAAGTCCATCCCCCTTCCCGTGCCGGGAAGGGGGGCAGGGGGGTTAGGTCCGGAGGCTTCCCTATGAAGGTACTAGTCACCGGCGGCACCGGCTTCATCGGAGGCCATCTGGTTGGCGCCCTGATGGAGAGGGGACATCAGGTGATCACCCTATCCACTCGAGCCGAGGGACCCGAGGGCACCGAGCACCACCAACTTGACATCACCAGCCCAGAGGCCACGGCTCTGGCCGGTCGCGTCGAGGCTATCGCTCACCTGGCGGGTCTATCCAACGCTTCCCTCTCCTTCGCGAACCCGCTGCTGTTCAATCGGGTGAACGCCCTGGGAACGCTGGCCGTCCTGGAGGGAGCGCGTCAGGCCGGGGCCAGGGTGGTCTTCGCCTCATCGCAGAGGGTCTATCGACCCTCCCTGCAAGCCATTCCGGAGAGCGGGCTGCTGGAGCCTCAGGACCCCTACGGCTACAGCAAGCTGTGCAGCGAATCCTGGATGGACATGTACGCTCGCTTCTATCATCTGCCCACCGTCTGCCTCCGCTTCTTCTCCGTGTTCGGTCCCGGCCTCAAGGTCGCCAGCGGGACCAGCGGCGTGGCGGGCATTTTCGTGGGACGAGCCCTTCGGGGAGAGCCGCTCACCGTTCACGCCCATCAGAGACGGGACCTGACCTACGTCTCCGACGTGGTCCAGGGCATCCTGCTGGCCCTGGAGAAGGCAGTGGCGCCAGGAAGCTGCTACAATGTCGCGACCGGCGTGGGCACCAGCATGGAGGAGTTCGCCCACCTGGTCTGCAAGCTGACCCACTCGCACTCCACAGTGACGATAGAGGACTCGGAGAGCTTCGGCCACCTGGTGGCCGATATCTCCCGGGCTCGCGACGAACTGGACTACTCGCCCCGTATCGACCTGGTCGAGGGGCTGGAGAGCTATATTGCCTGGTATCGAGCCAACAGCTAGGGTGCTGTTGAAGGGAAGGCCCACGGAGGCACAGCTGGCGGACCGCTTGGCCGAGCCGGTCCCGGCAGGGCTGGAGCTATATCTCGACGCGGACGATCTCAAGGATCGTGACTATCTCGACCACCTGGCCGTCCGCTTGCGGGAGCTGAGGCCGCGTCCGGACTTCGTCTACGTCGTGGAGGGGCCTATCCGCTCCCTGGATGGCTCCTTCTTCGATCTCAGCGTCGACAGTGAAGCCAACCGAGAGTGCCTTCGGCGCGTCGCGGGGCTGGCCCAGGCCATCGGTTCCGAGGCCATCCTGATCCACGCCATCACCCCCATGAGGATGGATGCCCCTCTCGGCCCAGGGCTGAGGCGGGCCAAGTTGGAGCAGTCGCTGCCGCTGGTAGAGTTCTACGTCCATCTGGCCCAGGAGCGGGGTCTGGTTCCATTGTTGGAGAACATCCCGCCCGTGGCTCGACAGAGGGAATCCTCATATATGTGTACGCCGATCGGGATGAGCAGCTCCGATCTCGTCTACTTCGCCACCCAGTTCCCGGGGCTCGGGGTAACGGTGGACCTGTCCCACGCAGGGCTGTACCTGAACGGCCTGCGGATGGATCCCTTTGATGCACCCCCGGAGGCTGCACCCGTGGTCGGCTATCTCTCCACCTTCGACGATGACTCGGACATGGAAAGCTACCTGAGAGCGGTTCGGCCGTATCTGTTTGAGGTGCACGTCTCCAACGCCCGAGGGCTGCTCGACGAGGGGCTGCCTTACGACGAGGGTGATCTCAACCTGGACGCCCTGGCAGCCAGACTCGCGCCTGACCTTCGCTACTTCGTCACAGAGACCCTGGAACCCGACCCGGACAGGGGCATCCACATGCGGGAGGCGCAGCGGAGATTGGAGGCCGTGCTGTCGCGGATCACAGGCGGATCCTCCGATACTCCCTCTCCCCTTGGGAGAGGGTCGGGGTGAGGGGGAACGTGGGTCACAGGCAGATCCCCTACTAGCAATAACGGCGACGCCTTCACCCTTCGAGGGTGAGGACCGGGAGCAAGACCTTTGAGCAATCGACTGGACTCCTTCTCGCAAGAAGAGCTGCTGGGAAGGCCCTCACCCCCTCTCGAACTGATCGGGGCGGAGGAGCGAATCGCCGGCCGCAGGGTAGCCATCACCGGCGCCGCGGGCTCGGTGGGAGGGCCCCTGACGCGGAGATTGGCCCAATTGGACCCCGCAGAGCTGCTACTGGTGGACCACCACGAACACACCCTCTTCCAGCTACAGCAGGAGATGGGGCGGGAGGGCAAGGTACCGATCCGGTGGGCCCTGGCCGACGTCCGCGACCGTCGGAAGATGGACAGGCTGTTTCGGGAGGCTCGACCGGAGGTTGTGTTCCACCTTGCCGCCTACAAGCACGTGCCGCTGGGAGAGTCGAACCCCGACCAGACCGTCGACGTTAACCTCGAGGGCCTCCGCGCGGTTATCGAATCCGCGGCCGAGGCCGGGGCGAGTCGCTTTGTATACCCATCCAGCGACAAGGCCGTCGATCCACCCAGCGTATACGGAGGGACCAAGCGGATCGCCGAGGCACTGACCCTGGCGGCCAACAGCCTGTTCCCTATGGGGCTCTCAGTGAGCCGCTTCGTGAACATCGTCGGGACGCGGGGCAGCGTCATCGAGCTGCTGGCAGCCCAGGTCGCTGCGGGCAACCCCCTGGGCCTCACCAATCCGGGCATGACCCGCTACTGGATTACCATGCCCGAGGCCCTTCGCCTGCTGCTGCAGACTGCGGCAGCGCCCGAGCCCGGGATCGTCATGATGGCAGACACGCCGTCACCCATCGGTCTCGTGGACCTGGCGCGACACCTCCACCGGCTGCTGTGCGAGCCCGGGGGGGAGTGCCTCATACAGTATATTGGGGCCCGCCCGGGAGAACGGATGCACGAGATACTGCTCAGCCATACGGAGAGGGCGGAGGCTACGCCCTACCCGGGCTTGGTCCAGGTTCGTTCCTCACGCGGGGATTATCCCCCCTACGAGGAGTTGAGCCGTCAGGTGGACCTTCTGCTGGAAATTGCTTCAGCAGGCCAACTCTCCTCCCTACGAGGTCGGGTGCTGGACCTGGCCAACACGCTGCAGTAATAGGACCCTCGGAAAGATGGCAACGGAACTGTCCCTAGCCCTGGTCTTCGCCGTGGCCTGGTTGGCAACCTACCTCTTCTCTTTCCTTGCGATGGCCGCCGGCCGATGGAGCGGCATTGTGGACCAGCCGCGCCCCGGCGAGGTGCAGTCCAGGGTGCTACCTCGCACCGGCGGTTACGCCCTCTTCTTCGCTTTCCTCCTGGCCACCCTGGTGGGAGCCCTGCTCATCCCCCGTTCGGCACAGGAGAGCTGGAGGCTGCTGGGGGTGCTGCTGGGTGCGCTGGCGATCCTGCCCCTGGCGATCCTGGACGACAAGCGCCGGCTGGCCCCGCTGCCCCAACTGATCGGACAGATCGCTATCGCCTCCATCCCCATAGCCTTCGGGGTAGTGGTGGACAGCATCACCACCCCCTTCTGGGGGGTGATCCCTTTCCCCGCCTGGCTGGTGGTACCATTCACCCTCTTCTGGATAGTGGGAATGATCAACACCATCAACCTGATCGACGTGATGGATGGCCTCGCCTCGGGGGTTACGGCCATCGCCGCCCTCGTGCTCTTCGCCCGAAGCATCTTCGACTTCGGCCAGTATGACATAGCCATCCTGCCCCTGGCGCTGGCAGGCTGCTGCCTCGGCTTCCTGCCCCACAACTGGCACCCCTCCCGCATCATTATGGGGAGTTCGGGGGCGCTCCTGCTGGGGTACAGCCTCGCGGTCATGGCCATCATGGGAGGGGCCAAGGTGGCCACGGCGCTGCTCGTGCTGGGGGTGCCAATCGCCGACGTGGCCTGGGTCATTGCCCGACGGCTGGCCTCGGGGAGATCCCCCATGAAGGGAGGGGATCAGCGACACCTACCCCACCGGTTGCGGTTGGCCGGCCTGTCCCAGCGACAGATTGTGCTGACCTTCTACCTGCTGTGCGCCGTCTTTGGCCTCGCGGCGATCGGGCTCAGTTCGGTCCAGAAGCTGTTCGCCTTCGTGGCCGTGGCGGCAGTGATGGCGATCATCCTGCGGGGGTTGGCCAGAGGCGAGCACAACGGCTCCGGAGTGCGCCAGGACTAGGACGCGCCGTCCACGCTCTCCCGGGGATCAACGTTGTCCAGATCATCGACCCCATTGGGGGGATCTGAACAGCGCCGCGCGATCCCGTCCCTCAGGAAGGCCAGGAAGGCCCGCACCGGCGGCGACTCGTACTTTCGGCGGCGCCGGGCTATCCGGAAGGCACGGATGAAGGTCGCATCCTTCACGGGCACATTTACCAGCGTCCCACGCTCCAATTCCTGTCTGACAACGAGCCGAGATAGGATGGAGACACCCAGCCCCTCCTCGACCATCCGCTTCGCCACCTCGTTGTTCTCGATCACCATGCTGCGGTTAATCTCCACGCCATGGCGCTGGAACTCGCGTTCGATCGCCGTTTGGGCGCCCGACCCCTGTCTATGGCAGATGAGAGGTGCCCTGCCCAACTCATCTATCGTGATCGCATCCCCGCAGCCTGCCCAGGGATGATCCGGTGCGACCACCAGGATCAGTTCGTCGTCCATCAGATGCTCGAAGACGAGTCCGGCAGCGCTGCCGGGCCCCTCCAGCAGCGCGAAGTCGTACATATTGTTGGCCATCGCCTCCATCGCCTCTTTGGTCTGGATCACGGCCAAGGCGATGTCTACTCTCGGATGCTCGCGCTTGAACAGACCCAGCCAGTGAGGCAGGACGTAGATGGCGATGGTGGGACTGGAGCCTACCGTCATCCGGCCAACCAGTTCGCCATCCATCTCAGCCACGGCCTGTTCGGCCTCCGAGAGGAGGGTGCACAGCCGTTCCACCTGCTCCGCGTGGGCGTAGAGCAGCTTACCGGCCTCGGTCGGATAGGCTCGCCGCCCAAGGCGGTCCACCAGCCGCACCTTCAGCCGCTGCTCCAGCTTGGCAACCTGAGCGCTCACGGCCGGCTGCGTGAGATACAGCTCCTCGGCGGCCCTGGTGAAGCTTCCTAGCCTCACCACCTTGCAGAACACAAGCAGTTGGTCTATCTCGGAACGCACGTGGACACCAGCCTCAAACAGATCAAGATAATGGCCACTTATGCATTCGATATAATCCCACAATCGAAGCAGCGACAGTGGCATGATAGGACAGGGCTAGGGTGTTGTAAAGCGAGGGCTGGGCTGATCCCAGCCCTCGCTTTACCATCTTACCTTCGACGGTGGTATAAGAGCCGCTTATAGCACAAATAGGAAACCACAATTTGCCATCGCAGTTTCTGAGTGATAGAGTAGTCTCGCTTTTTGTCTCGCGCTCTGCCACTCCACTGGTGGAGGCGGGTTCTTTCAGCCTCTGTAGCTGCGGGGCAACCCGGTTTCGGCTCTGCGTACAGCTTGTACGGCTGGTCAAGCTATTACCAACGGGGGGTGTACGATGGCGGTATTGGTTACGGGCGGCACCGGATGGATCGGCTCCTTCATCGTGAAGGCACTCGTCGAGCGCGGGGAGCAGGTGGTGACCTACGACTCCACCCGTGGTTCCTGGAGACTGAAGGACTTGGCCGGCGTCCAGATGGTTCGCGGCGATATTTTAGACTTCCCCTGTCTGATCGAGGCTCTGCAGAGCCACCAGGTAACCCGCGTCGTCCACATGGCAGCCATTCTGAAGGGTGAGAGCCAGAAGAACCCACGAGCCCTTCAGAGGGTGAACTGCGAGGGGACCGTCAATGTCCTGGAGGCCGCGCGCATAGCAGGGGTCTCGCGGCTGGTGTTCGGCAGTTCCACCGTGACCTATGGGCTGACCAAGACCGATCCGGTGGACGAGGACCATCCCACCTGCCCGATCGACATGTACGGCGCCAGCAAGGTCTTCTGCGAGGTGATGCTCCGCGACTACCACAAGCTGTACGGACTGGACTTCGCCGTCCTGCGCTTCCCCCACGTCTACGGCCCGGGCCGCGAGAAGGGCACCGCGGTATGGAAAGACCTGTTCGAGTATCCCGCCCGAGGCGAGCACTACACACTTCCCAGCGGCGGCGACCACGAATTGAACTGGGTGTACGTCAAGGACTGCGGGACCGCCGCCGCCGCGGCTTGTCTGGTGGACAAGCTGGAGACCCGGTTCTTCAACGTTTGCGAAGGGACTCGGCACACCCCTCGCGAGATCGCCCACCTGATATCCACGAAGATCGTCCCTGGGGCTACATTCGAGATCGGGCCAGGGCTCGTGCCGGGTCACTCTGCCGAGTACCGCATGGACATCTCCCGCGCCGAGAGGGCACTGGGCTGGAAGCCAGCCTTCGACATCTACCAGGGCTGTCTGGACTACATCAACACCCTGCGCAGCTAGGGTGTTCGGTCACAACGGTCTGCCGGTTGGCTGCGCAGGGTGTCCCAGATAACCGAAGGCGCGGGCGCCACTCTAATTGACTTGGAGGCGCGGGAACAATGTTGTTCGAGGTCTCAACTCTGCTCGTCTGCGTTTTCTACCTCTACCATGCGCTTCAGATGCCAGTCGGCACCATGAGCGACACAGGGCCCGGTTTCTTCCCTGTGCTCCTTGGGGTGCTGGGGGTGACGATCAGCGCCACCCTGCTGGTGGCGGCCATTTCACGGCGTAGGTCGATCTCGGGAGAGAAGCCAAAGCTGCTGCCCTCCTTCGATTTTGGTGGCAACCGCGATCTGATCCTCTATGTCGGGACGCTCGTGGTCTTTGTCCTAGCGTTCGAGGCACTGGGGGGGATCATCGCCATCTTCCTCGTGGCGGTCACCCTCGCTAGGATCTGCGGAATGAAGAGTTGGGTCGGGATCTCGGTATTGGGAGTCCTGACCACCACGGCCCTGTACGTCGTGTTCGACACAGCGTTCAAGATCAGCATGCCGTCAGGCGTGCTCAGGATGATCTGGTGAAAGGGAGAGCGAAATGGAGCTAACCAATCTACTTCACGGTTTTGCCCTAGCGCTGTCCCCCACCAATATTTTGGCCTGTTTCCTGGGCGCCTTCCTCGGCACCGTGACAGGTGTTCTACCCGGCATCGGTCCGGCTGCCGCGATGTCGTTGCTGTTGCCGATTACCTTCGGCCTGGAGCCGACGACGGGGCTGATCATGCTGGCGGGCATCTACTACGGCGCCATGTACGGTGGGTCCACGACCTCCATTCTGCTCAATATGCCGGGCGAGACTGCCTCCATGGTAACCTGCTTCGATGGCTACCAGATGGCTAAGAAGGGAAGGGCCGGTGCCGCCCTCGCGGTCTCGGCCATCGGTTCCTGGCTGGCCGGTACCGTCTCCATCATTGGACTCATGCTGTTCGCCCCTGCCCTGGCCAACATAGCCCTAGCCTTCGGTCCCGCAGAGTACTTCGCCCTGATACTGCTGGGCGTCCTGACGCTCAACAACCTCACGGGTGACTCCTTCCTCAAAGCCACCCTGATGCTGGTCATTGGTCTCGGCATAGCAACCATCGGAACGGAAATCATCAAGGGCATAAGCCGATTCGACTTCGGCAACTCAGACCTGCTGGAGGGGCTCGACGTCATTCCGGTGCTGATGGGCCTCTTCGGGCTGTCCGAGGTATTCGTCAGCCTGCATGACAGGGATACCGTCCCCGAAGTCGCCAAGGTGAAGTTCCGGGATCTGTACCCCACCATGGAAGAGATCAAACGATCCATAGCCCCCATCTTCCGAGGCACCGCCATCGGCTTCCCTATCGGCTTGCTGCCTGGTCCTGCCCACATCCTCTCCACCATGGTGTCATACAGGGTCGAAAAGGGTGTCTCCCGCCATCCAGAGCAGTTCGGCAAGGGCGCCATAGAGGGGGTGGCCGGGCCCGAGGCGGCCAACAACGCGGCCTCCACCGGCGCCATGATTCCCCTTTTCGCACTGGGTCTTCCCTTTACCGTGCAGGCGGCCATCATGATCGCTGCCCTGCGCACCCACAACATCACCCCCAGCCCGCTGCTGATCAGCCAGCACGGCGACATCTTCTGGGCGGTGATCGCCAGTATGTACATCGGCAACGTGATGTTGCTGCTGCTCAACCTGCCACTGGTGGGGGTATTCGCTTCCCTGATAAAGACCCCTCCCAAGATTCTCCTACCGGTGATTACCACGATCATGCTGATCGGCACCTACGGACTGAACGGCAATCTCTTCGACGTCTGGGTACTGCTGTTCTTTGGGGTGCTCGGCTACATCTTGCGAATCGTTGACTACCCGTCGGTCCCCCTGATCATCGCCCTGGTGCTGGGACCGTCCTTCGAAGAAAGGCTCCGCCAGAGCCTGCTGCTGGCTCACGGGGACCTCTCCTTCTACCTCCAACGGCCCGTCACGGCCGCGATTCTCGCCCTCACGGCGATAGTCGTGATCTGGGGCCTCAGCCAGAGCACCGTCAAGAGGATCATGAGCAACCGAACTCCAACGGGTAGTGGAGTGGCGTCCTAGACTATCGATGTAAGCAGGGAGGGGGGTAGGCGAGAGACTAGAGATTCCGACGACGTAACCTTGGGTATCCGCTTGGCTCTCAGGTACATCCACAACAGTAGGGAGGAAGAGAATCGATGCCACGCATGGGCAAGCTAACCATTCTGAGCATCCTGGCCCTGGCTCTCGGTAGCCTGGCTGCCTTGACGGGATGCGGCGGTCAATCCCAGGCATTTCCTAATAAGTCAATCGAGTTCGTGGTCCACACCGACCCCGGCGACGCGGTGTACATCTTTGCCGACAACGCATCCAGAATCCTGACGTCGCAGAAAATCGTCTCCCAGCAGATGAACGTGGTCACCAAGTCTGGCGGCAGCAGCGCAGCGGCCTACAGCTACGTCAACGGCAAGAAGGGGGACCCCTACTTCCTGTTGAGTTCCCAGCCCAGCGCCGTAACCACCCCCATTAACCAGGGCCTCGACATCACCTGGAAGAACTTCACACCCATCGCCTCCTTGATGGCAGACGAGAACGTGGTGGCGGTGAAGGCGGACTCCCCGTACAAGTCAATCAAGGACCTGGTTGCCAAGGCAAAGGAAGCCCCCAAGAAGGTGAATGTTGGCGGCGCGACCTTCGGCGCGGCCGACTCCATCGTACTCCACCTGCTCGGCAAGGCCGGCGGATGCGAATTCAACTACGTGGCCTTCAAGAGCGCCGGCGAGAGCGTTGTTGCCCTGCTGGGCGGCAATGTGGACGCCATCAGCTGCAATCCCAGCGAGGTCGTTGGACAGGTCCAGGCAGGTACCACGCGAGTCCTGGCAGTAGCCAGCGAGAAGCGTTCACCCTTCCTACCCGACGTGCCCACCATGAAGGAGGAGGGGCTCAACTTCACCTTCAACTCCTTCCGAGGCGTGATGGCGCCCGGCGGCATCACCGAGGATGTGGTTAAGTTCTGGGATGATGCCTTCGCCAAGCTGAAGGACCAGCAGGCGTGGAAGGACGCTCTCAAGACCAACAACAACGTAGAGTTCTACAAGAACTCCAAGGACTTCAAGACCTACCTCGAAGAGCAGGAGGCGTTCTACCGAACGACCCTGGACGAAATGGGCCTGCTGAAGAAGAAGTAGCTCTACCGGATCGCGGTGCAGTAAATGTAGCCGCAACCTTCAGGTTGCGCGTAGCCGGGTGGGGTAGAGGCGGGTTCGCCAACAGATACGCGCAACCTGAAGGTTGCGGCTATTGATAAAGAGTGCAAAGGACGCCGGCAAGAAACATGAGAGCAATGGTCCTTCGGGAGTTCAACACTCCCCTCATCCTGGATGGCGAGATGAAGACACCTCGACCGGGTCCCTGCGACGTGCTGATCAGGGTCAAGGCGTGCGGCATCTGCCGAACGGACCTCAAGATATCCAAAGGCTTGTACAAGCCGGAAGTGACTCTCCCCCACGTCCTGGGGCATGAGTTCTCAGGCGTGGTGGAGCAAATTGGCAGCGACGTCCGAGGAGTGGAGATCGGCCAGCCGGCCGTGGCCTACTTCTACATAACCTGCGGGAAGTGCAGATACTGCCTGAGCGGTGAGGAGAACGTCTGCTCCGAAATGACCCGGCCAGGCTTCGAGCAGTTCGGCGGTTTCGCTGAATACGTCGCCATGCCTGCCGCAAGCCTCGTACCCCTGGGAGAGGGCATCTCTTTCGAGCAGGCCGCCGTGCTGCCCGATGCGGTGGCAGTCCCCTATCACGCCATAAGCCGGCTCGGCAAACTGGAGCGCGGCGAGAGCATCCTGATCGTGGGCGTCGGAGGACTGGGAGTCCACGCCATCCAGATCGCCAAGGTCCTGGGTGCCCAGGTGATCGCGGCCGACGTCGACGAGGGAAGGCTGGAGATCGCCCGAGGTCTGGGAGCCGACCAGGTCGTGAACGCCCGCGACACGGACCGGGTGGACAGGATCCGCAGCCTCACCGAGGGATACGGTGTGGATATGTGTGTAGACCTGGTGGGGACACCCATCAGCTACAACTGGGCACTGGATGCCACCAGGAAGGGTGGCAGGTACGTCGTCGTCGGCTACGCCGCCAACCAGCCGCTTGCGGTCGACACCGTTCCCTTCCATCTCAATGAGTGGAAGCTGATCGGCTGCCGAGGCTCCACCAAGCAGGATCTCATCGATGCGGTCGATCTCACGCGGCGAGGTCTGATCAAGCCCATCATTGACAAGGTCTACCAACTGGAGCAGGCGAATGAGGGAATGCAGGATCTTGAAGCAGGCAAGATCCTTGGCCGAGGCGTGCTGCAGATCTAACTGACCCAGCATAATTGTTGTGGAAACGAGGAGGAGAAACAATGGACTTGGAAATCGGACCATGGAAGACTAACGAATACTGGGTGAGCCATTACCAGTTTCAGCCGGAGGTTATGGGCCAGCTACAGCTGCCTGAGAAAGTGGAGTTCCACGACTCCACCCTGCGCGATGGTGAGCAGGCCCCAGGCATCGTCTTTTCCCCCAAGCAGAAGGTCGAGATAGCGAAGATGCTGGACGCCGCGGGCTTCCAGTACATCGAGGCGGGCTTCCCGCCGGTGTCCAAGGCCGACCGAGAAGCCATCTCCGAAATCACGGGCCTGGGCCTGAACGCCAAGATCACCTGCCTCTCGCGAGCCCGTGCGGAGGATATCCAGATGGCCGCGGACTGCGGCGTCTGGGGAGCTATCCTGGAGGTCCCCGGCAGCCAGGCCAGGCTCAAGTACCAGTTCGGCTGGTCTGAGGATGATGTCATCAAGAAGACCGTGTCCGCCTGCGCCATGGCGAGGGAGAAAGGATTGGCGGCGATCCCCTTCATCATGGACTCCTCCCGCGCGGAGCTGCCCTTCCTGATCAGGCTGATCAACGCAGTTGAGAGGGAGTCCGGCGCCGAAAAGGTTGCCCTGGTGGACACCTCTGGTTGCGCAACCCCCAGAGGCTGGTACTACATGGTCAACGAGGTCCGCAAGAACATAGACCTCCCCATAGAAGTCCACTGCCACGACGACTTCGGTATGGGCGTAGCCAACTCCCTGGCTGGCATCGAAGCAGGCGCGACGAGCGTTTCAGCCGTGATGTGCGGCCTTGGCCAGCGCGCCGGCAATGCCCCCATGGAGGAGATAATCTGGTCGGTCCAGGCTCTCTACAACATGCCCACCGGCATCAACTTCCCCAAACTATACGAAGTAGCGCTGAAGGTGCAGGAACTCTCCGGTTGGTCTTGGCCACCCAACAAGGCCGTCATCGGCCGGAACCTATTCACCTGGGAGGCAGGAATCCCCACCGCCGCCCTAAGAAAGAACCCTCACACCGTCGAACCGTTCCAGCCCGAGGTCTTCGGTCGAACGCACGACATCATTCTGGGTAAGAAAGCCGGTAAGGCCAACGTGGAGTTCAAGCTGGAAGAACTGGGACTGAGGGCTTCGGACGAGCAGGCGGATAAGCTGCTGGAGCAGGTGAAGACCGAGTCGGTCAGGCTAGGCCGAGCGCTCACGAACGACGAGTTCAAGAAGATACATCACGACACAACCAACCCTTAGGAGGGTAGCTGATGGTGCGCGCAAACCGGATTGTGGCGCTAGTGATCGTGGCCTTGGGCCTCGGGCTACTCTACGACAGCCAACAGTACAAGCTGATGTCGGAGTTCGGACCCGGCCCCGGCTTCTGGCCCACCTGGCTGGCCCTGGCATGGATCATCCTGGGGGCGCTCTGGTTCCTCCAGGCCAGCAAGGGGGAGAACAAACAGCTCTTTGAGTCCTCACGCGCCGCTTGCAGGGTTCCAATCATCGTGGTCGTCTTCCTCGGCTATCTGCTGCTCTTCGACAGGCTGGGGCTAATCCTGTCAACCGCTCTCTTCCTGATGGCTGTTCTCTGGCTGTACGAGAGGCGCAGCTTCGTTAGCAGTGCTATCACCGCTGTGGCCGTTCCCGTCGGCCTTCATCTGCTGTTCGTGACCTTCTTGAATGTGGCCCTACCCGGCGGGCCTCTAATGCCATAGGCAGGAGACGACCAAATGCTGGAGACATTCAATAACCTGCTGCTGGGATTCAGTGTGGCGGTGTCCCCAATCAACCTCCTCATGGCCACCGTCGGGTGCGTGTTGGGGCTGTTGGTTGGGGCGCTACCAGGCCTTGGTCCCTCCGCCGCCATCGCAGTTCTGCTCCCAGTGACATTCGGAGCAGAGCCCACCACCGCCTTGATCATGTTGACGGCGATCTACTACGGGGCCATGTTCGGCGGCTCTATCACAGCCGTCCTGATGAACCTCCCCGGCGAGCAGTCGGCGGTCATGACCGCTGTCGAGGGGTACCAACTGACCCTCAAAGGCAAGGCATCCGTGGCTCTCAGGATGTCTCTGATCGCCTCATTCATCGGAGGCACCATCAGTGTAATAGGCCTTACGATCCTAGCTCCTGCCCTCGCTGCCCTGGCAGTCAACTTCGGTCCTCCGGAGTACTTCGCACTGATGACCCTGGGCCTCACCTCCGTGGCCTTCATCGGTGGGTCTGCCTCAATTGTCAAATGCCTCGCTTCGGCCGTCTTCGGCCTGGCAGTGGGCACTATCGGCACGGAACCGGTCAGCGGCGCATTTCGGCTCACCTTTGGCAACGTCGAACTGACAGACGGCGTCCCATTCATCGTCGTGGCAATGGGTCTCTTTGCACTCGGCGAGGTGTTCCAGAACGTCGAGCAGAAGATGGAGCTAGGTTCTGTCGTAGGGAAGATCAAGAACCTCTGGCCGTCGCGCGAGGACTACCGGCAAAGCGGCGAGGGGTTCACAATGGGGACGATAGTGGGCTTCATCATAGGCGTCCTACCGGGAGCCGGCCCCACCATCGCATCCTTCCTCAGCTATGCCATGGTGAGAGGGCGCACGAAGCATCCGGAGAGGTTCGGCCAGGGAGCGATCGAGGGAATCGCCGCTGTGGAGAGCGCCAACAACGCGGCTACAGGCGGATCGATGGTACCGTTGCTGACCCTGGGCATCCCGGGCTCCGGTGCCACGGCCATTCTGTTGGGCGCTCTGATCATGTACGGCCTACGCCCCGGTCCGCTGCTCTTCGAGCAGCACCCCGACATCGTCTGGGGTGTCATCGCCAGCATGTACATCGGAAACCTGCTGATCATCGCAGTGTCGCTACCAATGGTTCCCTTCTTCAATGGGATACTCAAGGTTCCCTACGCAGTGCTCTACCCGTCTATTCTCATCATCTGCGTTGTTGGAGCCTATAGCCTTACCTCGACCATGTTCCCTGTCGCGCTGCTGTTCCTCTTTGGGATCATAGGCTACGTCATGAAGAAGCTGGATATCCCGGCACCTCCCACTGTACTCGGCCTGGTGCTCGGCCCGATGGTAGAGACGGCCCTCAGCCAGTCCCTGTCCATGTCCCATGGCAGTCCGGCCATCTTCTTTACGCGGCCAATATCGCTGTTGCTGATGCTGTGCATCTTCGCGGTCGGACTCTGGCCACTTCTAAAAAGAACACGGCAGCGTCGGACCCCCAAGATGAGTTGACCGGCCCTTAGTCGGTCACTCTATAGAGTGGAAGCCTCTTCCACTGCCACTATCGAAAAGGAGATCGAGACAATGCGCGTCACAACTGGGAAATGGCTAGCCACACTAGTCGCAGCTTCCCTGCTCACGGGATCGCTGCTGACTCTGTCAGGCTGCCAATCGTCGCCTGCCCCAGCACCCACGCAGGCCTCCAAAGCGGCCGCCGCGGCCGAGCCCACCAAAGCCGCGGCGCCTGCTGCGGCTACCACAGCTCCTGCGGCCGCGCCCACCAAAGCCGCAGCCAAGATCGACTACCCGACAAAGGCTGTCGAGTTCGTAGTGCACACCAGCCCTGGCGACGGTATCGACCTGATGCTCAGAACCGCCCAGGACATCATCAATAAAGAGAAGATGGTTTCCCAGACAATCAACGTGATCAACAAGACCGGCGGCAGCGGTGCCACGGCCATGGGATACATCGCCTCGAAGGCTAACGACCCCCACTTCCTGGTAAGCACCCAGCCCAGCGGGATCACCACCCCGCTCCGCAACAAGATGGACGTTTCCTACAAGGACTTCACCCCTATCGCCATGATGATGAGCGAGAGTTCGGTCATCGTGGTGCGCAACGAGTCGCCCCTGAAGAGCATGGCGGACCTGATAGCGGCCGCCAAGAAGGCTCCAAAGAGCGTTAGCATGGGGTCCGGCGTCATGGGCGCTGCGGACACCGTTCTGGGGCATCTGGTGGCGAAGGCCACGGGCGTTGAGTTCAACGTGATCCCCTCTCCAGACGGCGGTGGCGCGAACATGGTCAAACTGTTGGGCGGCAACGTGGACTTCATCGTTACGAACCCCTCCGAGGCCGTAGGCCAGTTGGAGGCCAAGAAGGTCCGAGTGCTGGCGATCTCCTCGGCGAAGCGTTCACCCGAACTTCCCGATGTGCCCACCCTCAAGGAGCAGGGCATCGATGTGGAGTTCGATTCCTTCCGCGGCATAATGGGCACCAAGGGCATGTCCCCCGAGATCGTAGCGTACTGGGAAGGCGTCTTCGAGAAAGTGACCAAGACCCCGGCCTGGGCCAAGTACCTCAAGGACAGCGTGGTCATGGACACCTTCATGAAGCATGAGGATCTCAGCAAATACCTGGACAATCAGCAGAAGATGTACACCAACGTCCTAGGCGATATGGGACTACTGAAGAACTAGTTGTTAGGAGGGGGGTGAAGGTTCTTCACCCCCCTCCTAACTCTCATGAAAGAGACGGCCGTCAATGTGGGGTGGGCCGTCACGGAGGTTTCACTTGGCAAACAATGAGAAGATCGTGTACTTGGGAGACTGGTCGCCGGTCACACGGAAGGCGCTACTGGAGTACCTTCCAGAAGGCTTCGAACTGGTCTTCGCCGACGTCAGCACCGAGGAGAAGAGGATAGCGGCGGTAGCCGACGCAGACTACATCGTAGTCGCCGCCGAGTACATGCCCACCAAGGCTGTGGAAGCCGCAGTGCGCTGCAAGGTGATTCACAAGATCGGCGAGGGCACCGACCGCATAGACACGGCCAAGGCCAGGGAGCGCGGGATCATCGTGGCCAGGACCGCCGGCACCAACTCGAACTCTGTGGCCGAGGCGACCACAATGCTGATCCTCGCCACCATGCGTCGCCTTGTCGAGGCCCACAACATGGTGGTGGCTGGGAAATGGCCTAAGTGGGAACTGAGGCCCGGCAACTACGAACTAAAGGGTAGGCAAGTGGGCATCGTGGGCCTTGGCAAGATCGGAAAGACCATTGCCCGCCACGTGCAAGCCTTCGGGGCCAAGGTCGTCTACTACAAGCGCACCCCCCTCTCGCCCGAAGAGGAAGCCGCCATGGATGTCCGCTACCTCCCGCTGGACGACCTGCTCAAGACCTCAGACGTAGTCACCCTGCAGGTACCCAACACTCCGGCCACCAAGGGGATGATCGGGACTCGGGAACTCGCGCTCATGAAGCCCACGGCGATCCTGGTCAACACCTGCCGAGGTGGCATAGTCGACGAGGATGCACTGGTGCGCGCCATCAGGGAGGGCCGTATCCGCGGGGCGGCCACGGACGTGTATGCCAAGGAACCGCCCTCGCCGGAAAATCCCCTCCTCTCACTGAACAATGTGGTGCTTACCCCCCACTACACCGGCGGCTCCGAGGACTGCGAGATCGAGGGGGTCAAGCGCTTCTATGCCAACGTGGTCAAGATAAGCCGCGGCGAGCCTCTGGCTCCCGACGACTACGCGCCGGCATCATAGATACAAAACCCATCAACAGCACGCGAGGAATGCCAATGCTAGCAATCAAAGGCGCAAGACTGATAGATGCGAACGGCAACGTATTCAAGGATGCCGTGGTACTGATCGAGGGATCCCGCATCAAGCAGGTGGGCACCGCATCCCAGCTACCGCTCCCCCAGGGTGCCGAGGTCATCGACATGGGAAGCTGCACCCTCATGCCGGGCCTCATCGACTGCCACATGCACATCGAGGCATTCAACGTACTCACTACCAACAACTACCGGGTGGCCACCTTCGAGGTCACCCCTCAGCTCCAGATGTTGCAGTCGCTGCTGAACGCCCAACTCTGCATGGAGATGGGGCTGACAACCCTCCGCACCCTCGGCTGGATCAGCTACGCAGGTGTCCTTACGCCCGAGACAATAGCGGTCCGCGACGCCATCGATCACGGTTTCGTTCCCGGTCCCAGGCTGAAGGTAGGCGGTTGGGCCACCATCACAGGAGGTCATCTGGACCTCATCCTCGCCAGCAACGCGCCCAGGCGAGCCAGCGACTACGGCGATGGCCCTTGGGAGCTGCGCAAGAAGGTGCGTGAGAACTGCCGGATGCACGTGGACGTGATCAAGACCTGCGCCTCCGGCGGCGGCGGCACCGACAAGGAGGCCCCTGACATCCGGAACATGAGCCCGGAGGAGCTGAACGCCATCGTGGAGGAGGCACACTATTTCGATAAGCCGGTCTCCTGCCACTGCTTCACCCCCGCGGCCCAGAAGATGGCCGTCCGCGCGGGAGTGGACACTGTGGAGCACGCCGTGTTCACCGACGATGAGGCGATCGCCATGCTCAAGGCGGAGAACAAACCCGTCATCCCGACCCTGGCTCACCGAACGGATCGAGCCATCGAAATCCGTCGGCGCAGCGGCACCTCCGAGTTCACTCTTGCCAAGATGAAGAGCCTCCAGCCCTACACCAAGGAGACCTTCCAGCGGCTGCACCAGGCTGGCATCAAGATCGCAATGGGCACCGACACCCAGCTCGACCCCGAGATGGGCTCCCAGGCTATCGAGCTCGAGGTTTACGTCGACTACGGCATGACCCCAATGGAGGCGATCCAGACGGCCACCAAGAACGCCGCCGAGGCGCTCTGGATGGGCAAGGATCTGGGCACCCTGGAGGCAGGCAAGCTGGCCGACATCATCGCCATCGATGCCGACCCTCTCGCCGATATCAAGGTCCTGCAGGAGAGGGACAACATCAAAATGGTCATGAAGGAAGGCAGGGTGTACGTGGACAAGCGGCCCGGCCACGAGAAGCACGTCATCCACGACCAGTCCTATGGTTGGAAGAAGCTCTAGCTAGTAGCGCCTCCTCCAAATCAAACTGGAAGGCCACGGTGGGGGACCCGCCCGGGTGCTAGCAAGAGCCTGGCACGATCCGGCCCAGCCTGGTGGCCAACGCCTTCAGCCGCCTGACCGATTCCCACGGTACCCAGGTCTCGCCAGGGTGCCGTGGGCCATGGCCCTCGGACTCCGCGCGGTGGAAGTCGGTACCGCCGGTAGGGATCAGGCCATGCTCGTCGGCCAGGGCCAGCAGTCCCTCCACGGCCTCCGGGCTGTAGTCTCCGTAGTAGGCTTCCATCCCCACCAGTCCAGCAGAAATCATCTCTGGCAGCACCAGATGGAGGTTCACCACCTCGGCCGGATGGGCTAGGACCGGCAGCCCCTTGGTCTTCCGAATGAAGCCAACCGCCTCGGCAGGCGTCAGCTTGTACCGCTCCTGGTAGGCCGGAGCGTTGCGCCCGATGTAGTCCGTGAACGCCTCTACATTGGAGGCCACGTATCCCATCTCCACCATCACCTGGGCGATGTGAGGTCTACCAACCGACCCCTTGCCAGCCACCTCCAGCACCCTCTCCCATTCCAGGGGCAACCCCATCTCCGCCAGCTTGGCCACCATCTTCTCTGCCCGGTCGCGGCGACCCTCGCGGAGTTGCTGGAGCACCTTCTGGAACTCCTCATCCTTGTGGTCCAGGTAGTACCCCAGGACGTGGATCTCGGCCCTTGGGATGTCGGTACTCATTTCGATGCCCGGTATCACGCCAACCCCAAGCTTCTGCCCCTCCTCCAATGCCTCGTCGATGCCGTTGGTGGAGTCGTGGTCGGTGATGGCAATGCACTCCAGGCCACATGCCTTGGCCTCCCTGACCAACTCGGTTGGCGTCAAGGCACCGTCTGATGCAGTCGTATGAAGATGGAGGTCTACCCTAGAACGCCGCTCCAGCACCTGCTACACCAGCCTCTTACTCCCTCTCCCCACGGGAGAGGGGAATCGTTTGGGACTGCTCCAATGCAACCACCGTACCCGTGAATCGAGAAGGGCCGGAGGCTTTCGTCTCCGGCCCCTTCATTTTCTTGGATCTACTTAGCGTAGTCAACCGCCCTGGTTTCACGCACCACGGTCACCTTGACCTGGCCGGGGTACTGTAACGTCTCCTCGATCCTCTTGACCACGTCGCGAGCCAACCTCACGGCACCAAGATCGTCGATATCTTCGGGCTTCACGATGATGCGAACTTCTCGCCCAGCCTGTATAGCGAACGATTTCTCCACCCCTTCGAAGGAATTGGCCACGTTCTCCAGGGCCTCTAGGCGCTTGATATAGTGCTCCAGGGTCTCACGCCTTGCCCCGGGTCTTGCACCCGAGATGGCATCGGCTGTCTGAACGATGACAGCCTCCAGGGTTTGGGGCTCGGTTTCATCGGCATGGTGAGCAACGATAGCGTGAACTACCTTCGGCGACTCGCCATACCTCTTGGCCAGCTCCGCGCCGATAATGGCGTGTGGACCCTCGAACTCGTGGTCCACTGCCTTCCCCAAGTCATGGAGCAGCCCAGCCCTGCGAGCTACGTTCACGTCCGCGCCGATCTCCGAGGCAATGATCTGGGCCAGATGAGACACCTCCACCGAGTGCAGACGGATGTTCTGTCCGTAGCTGGTGCGGTAGTTCATGCGACCCAGCAGCTTGACCGTCTCTGGATGGAGCCCATGCACCCCGGCTTCCAGAGCAGCCTCCTCACCGGCATCCCGGATCGCCGCTTCCACTTCCAGCTTGGTCTTGTGAACGATCTCCTCGATCCGCGCTGGATGGATGCGACCATCTGTGATCAGCTTCGTGAGGGCCAGCCGTGCAATCTCTCGACGGACCGGATCGAACCCCGACAGGGTCACCGCATCCGGCGTGTCGTCGATGATCAGGTCCACACCAGTGGCACTCTCCAGGGCTCGGATGTTCCGGCCCTCTCTGCCTATGATGCGACCCTTCATCTCGTCGTTGGGAAGCGGCACCACGGACACCGTGGTCTCGGCAACCAGATCGGTGGCGCATCGCTGGACGGCCGTGGTAACGATCCCCCTGGCCTTCCGCTCAGCCTCCTCCCGGAACTGCGCCTCGATCTCGCGGGCTCGCTTGGCGGCATCGACTCTCACCTCATCCTCGACGGCCTTGAGGATCTCGGCCTTTGCCACCTCTCTCGTCAACCCGGAGACGCGCTCCAACTCCTTGAACTGCTGGACCTTAAGCCCTTCGATCTCGGAACGTAGCCCCTCCAACTCCTTCTCTTTGGTGGTCAGAGCCTTCTCTCGCCTCTCCGCGCTCTCAAGCCGACGATCCAGGTTCTCGTCCTTCTGCTGGATGCGTCGCTCCATCCGCTGCACCTCGGTGCGGCGCTCGCGATGCTCCAACTCGGCTGCCTGTCGGATCTTGAGAGCCTCGTCCTTGGCTTCGAGAAGCAACTCGTTCTTCTTGGCGCTGGCCTCAGCCATCAGCTTCTCTGCGTTGGTCTCGCGAAGCTTCAGATCCGCCGCCACCAAGTACTGCCGGACGAAGTAGCCAAAACCAACGCCTATTACAAGCGCCAGCAGGCTACTTAGCAGTATCAGAATTGCACTGTCCAATAGCGCTGAACCTCTCTTTCCTGAAATACAACGAGGATTGTCGCGCCAGGAGACAGATGACCACTATATGATAATATCCACTTTCTTAACCCCTGTCAAGGAGATTCGACGGCGAGACGCGGAGCGAGGACTCGCCCTCCCCCGCGTGCTTACCCTCGACCAAGCCAGCAAGGGTTATCCCGCTCAGGTACTCCGTCAAGAGAAGCCTGGCGCCGACCCAAACGGGGTGAGCAGGACAGCTACCGGACCGCTCGCACTCTTCCGGCCACAGGACACAGCGATTCATCGCGATGGGTCCATCCACCGCCTCCACGATGTCGAGCATACTGATCTGCTCGGCTGGTCTCGCCAGAACGATCCCACCGCCCGCTCCCCGGTAGGACTTCAATAGCCCAGCCCTGGTGAGGGCAAGCACTATCTTCGCCAGGAAGGGCGCCGGAATGCCTTGCCGGGCTGCCACCTCGCCGGTGAGGGCGACGGCTCCGACGCCCTTGCCGGCCACCTCCAGCATCGTCCGCACGGCGTAGTCCGCGCGCCTGGTGATCCGCATTCAGCCTCCCGTTCGCGAGCAATTGGATCGATATAGTCTCATTCATAGGATACCATCTGGCCCCCTGTCCGTCAAAACGGGGCGGGCTATCCCCCGAACTTGGACAGCTTACCGGCGTGGCTCAGCATCAGCAGCATCGCCCGCTCGGCTGGGAAACGGCCAAGGCTCCCCTTCGCACACTCTCGCTCGGTGAAGCGAACGGCGGAGCCCGGGATGCACCACCGCGAGTGGACCAGGAAGGGCACGGGGTGCCAGGTGTGCTCCCGGTAGACCGAGGGGCTGGAGTGATCACCCCCCACTGCCAGCACCTCGGGACCCAGCGCCTCGATCCTGGGGATCATCCGGTCCACCGCCTCGAACACCCGCGCCTTCTCCTCGAAACGGCCGTCCTCGCCGGCGGCGTCGCTCCACTTGACGTGCAGATAGAAGAAATCGAAATCGCTGAAGTGCCTCTCCAGCGTCTCGATCTCGGATTCAAGCGTCTCCCCAGTCGACAGCACCTCCATCCCCACGATCCGCCCCACCCCCTGGTAGGTAGGAAACGGGGCGATGGCCGCCGCCCTCAGCCTGTACACTTCACCCATCGGAGGGGCCTGAGGCGCCCCCGCGAAGCCTCGCAGCAGGACTGCGTTGGCGGGCTTCTGCTCTCTCAGCCGCTCCAGCGCCTGCTCGATGAACCGGTTCACGATGTCTGCCGCCCGCTCCGCCCCAGGGGCAAGGGGTTGAACCGCCGCTACCGGAACGCCCTCATGGTGCGGATCTGAATCCGAGAGTTGGTCCGAAAGCCCTTCGCCGCGGAACACCACCAGGGCGCGATGCCCCTTCTCCATCGCCAAGAGCGCCTGCACACCGTCTATCTCGATTCCCTGCAGGACGGAGCAGAGACGTTCCCCCTCCTCGGTGGAGATGCGGCCGGCCCGGCGATCGACGATCAGCCCCCTCTCGTCCAGCGTGGCGAAGTTGGCACGGGCCGCTACATCACCTGGCTGCAACGGGAAACCGATCCCCATAGCAGAGGTGGCACCTCGCCGGAATCGGAAACGAAGCGGATCATAGCCGAAAAGCGCCAGGTGCCCGGGGCCGCTTCCCACCGTCACGCCCGGCATCAGCGGCTCGGTCAGCCCCACATCGGAGGTAGCAGTCAGGCGGTCCAGGTTGGGGAGACACGCGGTCTCCAACTCCGTCAAGCCGGTCTCAGCGTTGGGGAGTCCCCCCAACCCATCCATCACCAGTAGTACGATCTTGGAGGAAGTGGAGACCGCTAGCTCGCGGGCGATCTCCAGGGTGGATACAGTCATCGTTCCGTCCTATTGCTGCAACGTCACCTGCCATTCTGAGCAGGCCGCCCCGTCTTTGTCATTCTGAGCAGGCCGCAGCCTGCGAAGAATCTCCTGTTGACGTAGTACCAGGAGATTCTTCGGCGCTGCGGCGCCTCAGAACGACAGGTTGATGATGCCATGTCTCAGGATGACAGGTTGGTGCGGTGTCTCAGAGCAACAGGTCAGGCACAAGCCGCGTTGGAGTACTATGACTCACCGCGGAAGTAGTTGATCCCCATCGCCTCGCGGGCCTGGCGGAGAGTCTCGGCCCCGACCTTCCGCACCCGCTCGCTGCCGTCCTGAATGAGCTCCTCCAACAGCTGTGGCCGCTCCTCGTAGTAGGCACGGCGCTCACGGACCGGCTCAAGAAAGTTGTTGAGGGCGCGGGCCAGCTTCTTCTTCACCTCCACGTCGCCAACCTTGCCGGCCCGGTAGCGCTTCTTCAGATCCGCTATCTCCTCTTTGTCCGGGTTGAATGCGTCGTGGTAGATGAAAACGGGGTTGCCGGCAACGTGCCCCGGATCGGTGGCGTGGATGCGGGTGGGGTCGGTGTACATACCCATCACCTTCCGATCCACCGTCTTCGCATCGTCCGCCAGGTAGATGGCGTTCCCCAGGCTCTTGCTCATCTTCGCCTTGCCGTCGGTGCCCACCAGGGTGGGGACCTCCCCGATGAGCGCCTCGGCCTCGGGGAAGACCGGCCCGTACAGCTCGTTGAAGCGCCGAGCGACCTCTCTCGTCACCTCGACGTGGGAAGCCTGGTCCTTGCCCACAGGAACCAGGTCGCCCTTCACGACCAGGATGTCCGCCGCCTGCAGCACCGGATAGCCGAGCAACCCGTAAGTCGCCGTCTCCAGCTTCAGGTCGCGCATCACCTCTTTCAGAGTGGGCACCCGTTGCAACCTGGGCACTGTGGTCAGCATAGAGAACAGCAGATGCAACTCCGGAATCTGGGGCACCAGAGACTGCAGGAAAACCGTGCTCCTCTCCGGATCTATGCCCACACTGAGACTGTCCAGCAGCACATCCCGGATGCTCTGCTCCACCTCGCCTAGATCCGACTGCCTCGTCGTGAGGACGTGGAAGTCCGCTATGATGAAGAAACACTCGTACTCGTCCTGAAGCCGCACGCGGTTGCGGAGCGTCCCCACGTAGTGCCCCAAATGCAGTTTCCCCGTGGGTCTGTCGCCCGTCAGTATCCGTCCCTTCCGGCCCTTGTCCATTAATAGCATCCCTCGCAGTTCCAAGTTCCAGGGCATTCTACTAGGACTATTCTACTATTGCCACTAGGCGCCCTGGTGTCTACACTATGGCCACTGGACCAACCCGAACCTCCACGCAGGTTCGGGGCATAGCTGCCGTAGGAAGATCGCAGCAGTCCCTCACCTCTTGGGTAACCTACAGCCCCAGCCCAGCGACTGCTGACCACCGGTCGACCGCGGCCCCCATACATCACCATGTGGCGCACCGGACCCCGCTTCGGCGGCTCCAACTCTGTATGCGAGGAGGCATCGGACCAATGATGGGTAGATTGACTCGCGCTTTCCAGGCGACCGTAGCCCTGACCATTCTGCTGCTGGCTCTCTGGCCGGCAACCTTGGTGGCCGAGGGGGTTGCCAGTCCGTCCGAGGCAGCCCTTCAACCTATGGAGGCACGCCTGCTGGACCTCTTGAACGGCGAACGAATGGGTCGAGGACTTGCCCCCCTCCAGCTAGACTCCAGCCTCCTGACCCTGGCCAGGGATCGCAGCAACGACATGGCAGCCAGAGGCTACTTCAGCCACGTCACCCCCGAAGGAGTGATGGTCTTCGACATGATGAACTGGAGGGGCATCCCCTTCAAGCTGGCCGGCGAAAACCTCGCCCTCAACGGAGCCGCGCCGAACGACAGCCCCGATATGGCGCACCAGGGACTCATGGAGAGTCCGACTCACGCCCAGAACATTCTGGACCCCGGCTTCAACAAGGTTGGCATCGGTGTTGCCTCCAATGGCGCTACCGTCTACTTCACGCAGCTGTTCGCCAACCTGGACTAGAAGCTCTCGAACAAGCCGCTACCGACAAGCGGATTGGCCGCCGGTCCCGATGTAGCCGCATGCTTTAGCTTGCGCGCAGCCTGTTGGTGGTGCAGCTGTATCCCAACAGGCTGCGCGCAACCTGAAGGTTGCGGCTACATCCGTTCGGCGGTTGGGGCGCCGGGCGCTCACCAACCCACCTTACCAACCTGTAATTGCACCCCCACCGCCCCCAGTGCGACAATCCCCATTAGCTATCCATGAAGATGCTGTTGCACTCAGGCCAAGAATGGGGGTCAACGTGGCAGATACGAACGAGTTGAGGCGAATAGCGAGGGTGGTGCTGGAGCAATCCCTGGGGCTTCGGCCTCGGGAACGGGTGCTGATCGTCGGCAACCCCGAGGAGGCTTCCCGGCTGATATGCGATGCCTACTTCGAGGCTGCGGTCGAGCTGGCGGGAAAACCAATCGTGGTCCGGCAGACCACAAGGAGCATCACCGACCTCTCCGACCCTGCGGTGCTGGCGGCCATAGCCACGGAACCGGAGATCATCTTCAGCATCTCCACCGACAAGATCGGTAAGGATCCCTACGGCCTCCACATAGGGTACGTGGGGCGCAACGGGCTGAAGTACACTCACCTCTTCGACCGAGTCACCGACGGGGACAGGCGCTGTCGGGCTGGAACCTCGCCGGGTATCAAGATGGAGACCTTCCTGCGCGCCATGGATGTGGACTACCCGGCGATTCGGGCTCGCGCAACGGCCTTGAGGGACGCCGTCCAGGGGACCTCCGAGATCAGGATCGAGACGGCTGCCGGCACCGACCTAACCGTCGGCCTCCGTGGTCGCCAGATATTCGTGGACGACGGCGATCTCCGCCAGCCCGGAACCCATGGCAACCTCCCCTGCGGCGAGATCTTCTTCTCGCCCGAATTGGGTACCGCCCGGGGCAGGATCGTCTTTGACGGGCTGATAGCCGTGGGCGCGGAGTGCCTGCTGCCTACCGAACCGCTGGCGATGGAAGTGGAGAACGGCTACGTGGCTCGCACACTCCCCAGCGCCCACTCCGAGGCAGTAGAGGCGTCCCTGAAGCAGAGCGAGGCACAGGCCATCGCCATGGGTAAGGACGATTACGCTCGCAACGCCTGGGGGGTCGGCGAGGTGGGGCTGGGGCTGAACCACGCCGCCCAGATGATCCCCGACATGCTGGAGGCAGAGAAGGTGGCGGGCACCTGCCACGTCGCCATCGGCTCCAACTACGACCGGGACCTCCTGGCCCTTACCCACTACGACATGCTAATGACCCACCCCAGGATCACCGTGGACGGGAAACCGCTGCCCGGGTACGAAGGGTAGCCGCAGCCTAAGTCCGTCGTTCCTTATGTAGGGCAGGGGTTCATCCCCTGCCGCCCGGCGGTGGTGGGCAACGCGGTGGAGGATGGGCAACCTCGCGGTGTGGAATGGCGAGCGGCGCGGTGTGGGATGGCCAACGTCGCGCGTCCATGTCCCCCGGGCGGAAGGGGACGAGCCCCTTCCCTACGTCATGGAATTGGAGAACGACGCACCAAGTGTTCCGTCCGGCAAGCCGTTCGCAGACAGCCCGACGCCAAAGCATCGGCGCAATCCACGCGGCGTCTACGCCTTCCTGGCCCGGTAGTCCTCTATCGCCTTCTGCAGGGCATCCGTCGCCAGGACCGAGCAGTGCACCTTCACCTCGGGCAGACCACCCAGAGCCTGGACGATGTCGTCCTTGGAGAGCGCCAGAGCCTCGTCCAGGGTCTTGCCCTTCACCAACTCGGTGGCGATGCTGCTGCTAGCAATGGCGGCGCCGCAGCCAAAGGTACGGAACTTAATGTCGGCGATGCGATCATCCGCAACCTTTATGTAAACTTTCATCATGTCGCCGCAGACGGGGCTGCCAAGCTCCCCCACCCCATCGGCGTCCGCGATCTCGCCGACGTTCCTGGGGTTGCTGAAGTGATCCATCACTATTTGTGTGTACATCGATCCGTCTTGCTCCTCGTTGCTTCTAGTGACCAGCCACGCTTGCCGCTCCCAGTGGCGACATCGCCCTCAATCGCTCGATGACTGCGGGAACAACCTCCAGCACCCGATCGATATCCTCTTCCGTGTTGCTTCGGCCGGTGGTGAGCCGCAAGCTCCCGTGCGCTCGCTCGATCGGCACCCCCATCGCCCTCATCACATGGGAGGGCTCCAGCGTTCCCGAAGAGCAGGCGGACCCGCTGGAAGCCCCGATACCCTGCAGGTCCAGTCCCAGCAGGATCGATTCTCCCTCGACGTAGTCGAAGACGAAGCTGGCATTGTTGGGAAGTCTGTGCGTTGGGTGGCCGGTCAGGAATGCGTTGGGGTTCTTGCCCAGAATGCCAGAGACCAGTCGGTCCCGCAGTCGGGCCGCGTGGTCGTTGTTGGCCTCCAATTCGTCGTAGGCCATCTTAAGCGCCGTCGCCATCCCCACTATGTAGGGCAGGTTCTCCGTACCTGCACGCCGTCCCCGTTCCTGTCCCCCACCCTGCTGCTGGGGCCAGTAGTTGGTGCCCTTCCGGACGTAGGCCAACCCGATCCCCTTCGGACCGTAGAACTTGTGGGCGGAGAGGCTCATCATGTCCACACCCAGCCTGTCCACGTTCAGGTCAAGGCTTCCGCCCGCCTGCACGGCATCGGTGTGGAAGGTGATCCCTCGCTCCCTCAACATTCGGGATATCTCAGCGATAGGCTGAATGGTCCCCACCTCGTTGTTGGCGTACATGACACTGACCAGGGTGGTCTCTGGAGTGATCGCCCGCTCCAGCGCCTCAAGATCCACCGTCCCGTACTGGTCCACGGGGAGGTAGGTCACACGAAAGCCGAAGCGCTTCTCCAGGTACTCCGCCGTATGCAGGATGGCGTGGTGCTCCACCTGGGTGGTTATGATGTGGTTGCCCCTGGGGCGATTGGCGAAAGCCACGCCCTTGAGCGCCAGGTTGTCGCTCTCGGTCCCGCCGCTGGTGAAGACGATCTCCGACGGGCCGCAGCCAAGGATCCCAGCCACCGTCTCTCGGGCGTCATCCAGTGCCTTGCGCGACTCCCGGCCTATCGAGTAGATGCTCGATGCGTTTCCGAATCCCTCTGTGAAGTAGGGTAGCATCGACTCCACCACCTTAGGGTGCACCGGCGTGGTTGCGGCGTGATCCAAGTAGATGAAACGCATTGCCGCGGGTCTCCTTCTAGACGATGTAGGGCAGGGTTTCGTACCTTGCCATCTTGGAATTCGCGGACGCTATGGCAGTGGACGGCCCCTGCCCTACGTCAAACCAGACCCTGGGAAATCGGCCAGGGAGGTGCCGTCCAACACCTCCAGGATGCCCTCCCGCACCCGCATCCACAGATCCTTGGTGGCGCAGCCGGTGCTGCGAGTGCAGCAGTCGGCGCTCTCACCCTCCACCGAGCACTCCACGAGGCCGATCGGACCCTCCAGCACCCGCACCACCTCACCCACGGTGACGTCTTTGGGGTCGCGAGTCAGGCGGTATCCGCCCTTTACGCCGCGGGTGCCCTCCACAAGCCCCGCCTGCCGCAGGCTGCCGAACAGCTGCTCCAGGTAGGCCAGTGGCAGATCCCCAACCTGCGCGATCTCGGAAAGGGAGAGTGGCCCCTGGCCGTGGTGCCTGGCCAGCTCCACCATAGCCAGCAGGCCGTAGTGGCCGCGTGTGGATAGCTTCATGCCGGAACGACCTTTCCAGGGAAATCCTACTGTTTCGCTCGGATTTAAGTATAAGGGCTGCTTGCGGAGCGTGTCAACGAGATTCACCTCTACTGCCCTCTGCATGGGTGCCTGAACCTCGTGTTGCATGGGAGCCTGAACCTCGTGTAGGGGCGGTTCGCGAACCGCCCATTCGTTCCATGGGAGAGCATGGCGACTGCGTTTAGCCTCCCGTGCAGAGATCGGTAAACGGTATCGGCGTGCCTGGTAGGGGAGGCCGGCCGGTCGTCCCTATGGGTGGGCTTCGGGAGGGGCGCCTGGTCGCATGCCACCGGGAGGGCGGTTCTCGAACCGCCCCTACACGGGGTTCTAGCTCCCAGTGCAGCGGTCGGTAACGGAAGGCAAGGCATCCGGGTAAGCATGATCGTGGTGGATCGCATGACAGGTCTGCGTTATCGTGGGCGGGATAGGGATGGACCAACTGGCAAGTTGCCTGCCCGGCAGGCATTCCTGCCGGGCAGGCAACGGATCCTGCCCGCAGCACTATAGCTGCGAATCATCGGTCGAGGCTTCGGCTAGCTTGCCTGGGCCAGTGCCTCCTTCACCTTCTGAGCATTTTCCGCTGGCATCCAGGAGATCCAGCGGTCCTCATAGCTCTTCAGGTACTGGATGGCAATCTCCTCCGAAGCGGGCTTCACGTCGTTCTCCTTGGCCCAAGCGAGGGTCTTGTTGATCGGATCCAGACCCACATCCATCTTCTTGAGCATCTCGACCACGTCTGGAGCCTTCTGCAGTGTGCCTTTGTAGGCCCCCTTGTCCACGGGGAGGGTCTCATAGGCACTGGCCTCCTTGGGCGTGTACTCCTTGTCGTCTACCCCTTTGAGGACCTCGGCCCAGACCTCATCGCTGTACTCAGGTTCCTGCAGTACATACCAGTCGAACATACCCATGAGGGCTGTCGGCGCCCAATAGTAGCCGAATACCGGCTCATGCCTCTTCTGCGGGCCCGCCAAAGCGGCGTCCATCGCCCCGGAGCTACCAGGCTCGATGATATCGTAGTACTTATCCAGTCCATAGGACTTGAACTTGGCGCGGTTGATCTTGGCGCACTCCCAGCCAGTAACGCAGTTGATGAAGGCGCCTTTGCTGGGATTCTCCGGATTCTTGAACAGCTCCACTACATCGGGGCGCTTCAGGTCCTCGACGGTCTTGATGTTGTACTGCTCCGACATCCATGCGGGGACAGTAAAGAACTGCGGACCGGCCTCGTAGATCGGGCCTAGGTTCTGGATGTCTCCCGCGGCGATCTGCTTGTCGTAGGTGTCTTGCCAGTTCTGCTGCCAAAGCTCCAACCAGATGTCGAGCTCGCCCTTCGCCAGGGACATTTCGGCAATCGGGGTAGTGGTCTCAACCGTCTCGACTGAATAGCCGTAGCCCTTTTCGATGACGAACTTGGCAATGGCGTTGTTCAGCCACAGGGAATCGAACTGGGTGTCGGCGAGCTTGAGGGTTGGCTTCTCGGCAGGTGCCACAGTCTTCGGGGCTGCAGCTGCCGGTGCCGTCGGGGCCGCAGCCTCAGGTGCTTTGGCGCAGGCGGCACCGACAAGTCCCGCAGCGCCCAAGGCGACAAGCAGCGTCGCTAGCTGTGTCCACTTGCCTATCTGCATGATTCGCATGATTAGTCTCCCTCAATGTGTTTTTTTTGTTCACGCCGACTGATCCGGCCGGTGGGCCCGGACTACCATATGGACTAGGAGGCTGGTCCGCTACTCACGCTCCGCCGGGCGCTGCTTCACGAGCCCCTGCGTGAGCCGATCCAGGATCATGGCCATGAACACGATGGCGATGCCGCCCAGCAGACCCGTGCCGCTCTCGAGCCGAGCTATGCCGTTGAGCACCTCCGCTCCCACTCCTCCGGCACCGATCATGGCGGCGATAACCACCATGGCCAGAGCCATCATGATGGTCTGGTTCAGCCCAGCCATGATTGTGGGCAATGCAAGTGGCAACTGGACTTTGACGAGCAATTGAGCGCCAGTCGCCCCAAAGGCCCGGGCCGCTTCCAGGATGCTGGAGTCCACCTGACGAATGCCCAGGCTGGTGAACCGGATGATGGGTGGCAGGGCATAGATCACCACAGCGATTACCGCGGGCACCTTTCCCAAACCGAACAACATGACCACCGGAATGAGGTACACGAAGCTGGGCATGGTCTGCATCAGGTCCAGGATAGGCCGTGTGGCGGCATCGAAGAGGTTGTTCTTAGCTGCCAGAATGCCTGTTGGGATCCCCAGGGTCACGGCGAGCAGAGTGGAAGTCAGCACGATGGCCAGGGTGGCCATCGCCGCACTGAACAGCCCGAAAGCTGCAAGTGCCACCATCATGCCTGCTGTCAACAGACTGAAGCTCCGTCCCACCACCCGGTAGGACGCCAGGGTGACGACACAGGTCGTCAACCACCAGGGAAGCCCTATCAGCCAGTTCTGCAGCGGGACCAGCAGCCACTGCAGTAAAGTGACGTTGACGGCGCTGAAGAATGGGTGCCAATAGACAACTACCCAGTCCACGGCGCCGTCTATTGCTTTTCTGACCGTCGGGCCCACCAGCATTTGCTCTGGCACATCTGCCGAGGTTCCAAGGGAAGTCAGACTACCCGCGATCAGGAGGGTCGCCGCAAGCCATACCCAGATAGGTATGGCTGCCAGCACTCTGGTGAGGGTCAGGGCAGGCTCCCAGAACGGGCTCTCCACCTCCAACGCTGCCGGCAGGCTCTCATCAGCTCTTGATAGGTTGCCACGGGCACCTTTCGCTTCCTTGCGGGTATCCATCGCTTCGTTGCTGGCAACTTTCACTGCCTTGATAGAAGGCCCAATCACGATGGGCTGAGCCTCGACCACTGATTGCTGCCACAATTTAGCCATAAGGACTTGGCCCTCCTTTGTCACATTTGCGCCTCTAACGAAGCCCTTCTCCCTGCACCAAGCCTGTCGGTCTGACAGTCGCCGTTGCCCGGTGCCTTCGGCTATCTGGTAGCAACAGCAACCCCGGGTGCGAGGCCAATAGCGGCCTCCCGTACCGTTGCCCGGCTTACCTCACCTACCAGTCTGCCTTTGCCGTCGACTACCGGAAGACGGTCAAAGCGCCAGTCGTAATCCACGACTCTGCCCATCAGTTCATCGATCGTCGCATCTGGTGACAGGACTATGGGCGGCTCCTCCAGCAGGGACTTGACCGATTTGATCCCCTGCTGGACTGCCTGTGCTGCCGCTGAAGCGGTAAGGAGTCCGAGGAAGCGCGCGTCATCATCGCCCGTCACGAACGCCAGTTGAGTAGCAGAGAATCGCTTGCACTCTCGGGTGTCACAGGTGCCATCCTCGGAGCAAGGGTCTTCCTTATAGTTGACTGGTCCGTCCCCGTTCTCGCAAATCCTCCGCAACGCCACCCATGGGCCTTGCGACGCATACGCGGTAATCCTGGGCATGTTCATGATGGAGCGCACAGGTAATATCGCCGCCTTGCGTACGTTCTTGGTGAACTCGCTGACGTACTTGTCGCGCGGATTCGTCACGATCTCCTTAGGCGTGCCGACCTGCACGATGGCTCCGTCCCTCATAACCGCAATCTGGTCGCCCAGCTTGAGGGCCTCGTCCAGGTCATGGGTGATGAAGATGATGGTCTTCTTCAACTGCTCCTGGAGTCGGCACAAGCTATCCTGCATCTCGCACCGGATCAGCGGGTCCAGCGCACTGAAGGGCTCGTCCATGAGCAAGATCTCCGGGTCGGCGGCCAGCGCCCGCGCCAACCCCACTCGCTGCTGCATGCCGCCGCTCAATTCGTGGGGCATGTTGCACTCCCACCCGGCGAGCCCCACGAGTTCGAGGACTTCGCCGCCCCGCTTCAGCCTGACCCGCTTGTCCACGCCCTGGAGCTCCAGGCCAAAGGCAGCGTTGTCTATGATGTTCCGGTGCGGCATAAGAGCGAAGCGCTGGAAGATCATGCCGGCCTTCCTGCGCCGGAACTGGGTGAGCTGACTGCTGCTATACTGGAGGATGTCTTCGCCATCCACGAGGACTTGCCCCTCGGAAGGCTCGATGAGTCTCAGGAGGCACCGAACCAGCGTGGACTTGCCACTCCCCGAGAGACCCATGACCACAAAGGTCTCGCCCATCGCCACGTCGAAGCTCACGTCTCGCAGCGCGATGACGTGCCCCATCTCCGCCTGCACCTCGCTTCGGCTCTTGTGGCGCCATTCTGACGTCAGGATGCGCTCTGGATGGCGCCCAAAGACTTTCCACAGGCCGCGGACCTCCACCTCTGGTCTACCAGTTCCCTGGCTCATGTCACCTCCACTTCAGTCGGTATCGCGAGCACAACTGCACCGGCAACTTCGGGCCTCGATCGGCAAGCCAATATGGTCTCCACCTCCACGTCGATCAGGCCGCCAGCATCCTCTTGTCGCACGATTGCAGCTACCAGTCTCACCGTCACCTCCGCTTTTCGTGCGGCCTCCAAGCGACGCATCAAAGAGGACACAGAAGGACCCGAGGCCAAAGCCTCGGGTCCTCGGGGACGAGCTCAGCCTCTCTCAAATGCCTACGAGGTTAGCTGACGGGTTCGGGCTGAAAGAGATACCCTAGGCGCCGGTAGACGCCATTCACCCCAATACGGTTGATCCCCCGTCCCCCGCCATGTGGCGGAGGTTCGGCTATCGTATTCGATTAGAACCGGAGAAGCGGGACGTTCTCCATAAACTGAAGACTTCGCTAGGGGATCACTCCCCGCGACAACTGTGAGAAGAGGGCTGACCAGGATCTCCCCTCGCCGGATAGCGCGTACGCGCTCAAGGAGCACATCGGCTGATCAGGCAGCTGACCGAGCGCCGATGGGAGCCACCTTACCAGAACGGAGTGGACTTGTCAAAATACGAGCTCGGTTTGCAGAGAGATCTACTTCACCAGTATCGCGGAGCTGGCCCTCAAGTTCATGCGCTACATGCAGCAGTTCGAGTTCTTCAACCCCAGGTGACCACCCTTCTGGTAGGCGAGGAGGAAAGGGCGCTCCAGCAGATGGTCGAGGCGGCGGAAAGCATTTCCCTCAGGCTGCGCGACCAACTCGCCGAGGTGGTCGGCCGAGATGGGGTCCGTGCAATCGCCGTGCGCGCCGTCGGGCTCACGCGAGCAGAGTTCCCCTTCCTGAGCGTGGAGCCGGTGTTCGAACAAGAGAGATTTCTGAAGGGGCTAGCCACGTCCGTGCAGAGACGCGACCCTGTGGAGGTGGTGGAAGCGGTCAGCACCATGCTCGCCAACCTCCTGGGGCTGCTGTTCCGCCTGTTTGGTAGTGCCCTGGCCCGCCGCTTTATCCACGACGCCCTGCCCGGGATCGAAATAGGCTAGTCAACGCCCAGCAACCTGGCCCGCAGGCAGGGTAAAGCTGAACTTGCTCCCCTTGCCGGGCTCGCTCTCCACCCAGATGCGCCCCCCGTGAGCCTCGACCAGCATCCTGGTGATGTACAGCCCCAACCCCACCCCCTCGATCTTGCGGGTGTCCCTTGCCCGATAGTAGCGCTGGAACAGATGCCGAACGTCCTCATCAGTCATTCCCACTCCCCGATCGGTCACCGAGACCTCTACCATGCCATCCTGCCCCTCCGCGGTGACCAGCACCTCAGTGTCAGAGGGGGAGTACTTCAGCGCGTTGCTCAAGAGGTTCGTGAAGATTCGCTCCAGCCGGTCGGGATCGGCGGACACCCTCGGCAGCCCCTGCGGCATCTCGATCCGAACGCGGTCCACTGCCAGAACGGCTCCCAGCCGCTGCCTCAACTCCAGCCAGAAGGACTCGAGGTCAAGTGGCTCCCTCTTCATTTGCAGCTGTCCGCCTTCCAGCCTGGTCATGTCCACCAGGTCCTGGATCATGGAGTTCATCCGATCCGCGGTGGTCACCAGCGCCTGGGCGCTCCGCTTCAGCCGGCTGTGCTGCCCGGTCTGCTCCAGTTGCCTCAGCATCAGCTGGGCCTGACCCTTGATAGCCGTCAGTGGGCTGCGCAGATCGTGGGATACCGTCCGCAGCAGATCCTCCCGCTCCTCCTCAAGCTCGTGAAGCTGGGTGATGTCAGACAGAATCGCCACCGCTCCCCGCAGCTCGCCGTCAGGGGTGCGGATCGGGGCGACGCTGGCAGAGACCCAGAGAATCCTGCCGTCGGGCGTGTATAGCACCATCGTTATGCCGGCCACCGTCTCTCCCTGCAGAGCCCGACAGGCGAGGGTGTCTTGCAGGGAAAAAGGCTTTCCCTCGGGAGTCTCGACTCGAAATGCCGCCGTTCGCTCACCGAGAGGCTCCTTGGTTTGACTCTCCCCCTTCGTGTAGCCCAGCATAGCCTCGGCCGGACGGTTGAAACGAGTCAACTCGCCATCGGGGCCGTAAATGATCACCCCGTCGACCATGGAATCGATAGTTGCTTCCAGCTCCGCCGCCCGGCTCTGCTGCTCGATGCTGGAGATGATGAGCCGCTCGTTGGCCGTCCTAATCCGCTCCAGAAGCCGCTCTCGCTCGGCCGTACGGTCCGACAAGCGATCCCGCATCTCGCGAAGGCTCTCGGCAAGCCTCTCGATCTCCGCCGCCCCGCCGCCCGGCACCGGCTCAGCCGCATCTCCAGCGGCTATCCTGTCCGCCATTCGAGTCAGCATCTCCAACGGCGCTGCCAACCGCCGGGCCACATAGATCCCGATAACCACCGTGATTCCACCGAATACCAGGATCGTGGCGAAGCTAATGTCCCGCGCCACCTGCACGCCGGCATCCGAGACAGCTTCAACACCCCTCAGTAGCAGTTCAGTGACCAGGGTAGCCGCCAGGATGAGGGGAAGGATGGCAGCCATGACCAGCGCAAAGGCCATACGCACGCCCAGGGAGGTGGGATCGACGTGGCACAGACGAGTCTCCAGCCAGGGGTAGAGCGCGATTGTGAGGCCGAACCCGCCGTAGTAGGCCATGCCGATCCATGCGCGCGGCGGTACCGAAGAGGCGGTGAAGAAGGCGAGCAGTACGCCCCCTGCCAGCAGGTGCGCCGCACAGTAGGCCACCCACGACGACGGTCGCCAAAGCTGTACGTAGGCAACGGCGAGGCCGCCCGCAAGAAACATCACCCCAAAGAGAGGAAGGAATGGCCGAATCACATCGTAGATCGGGCTGTTGAACTGCGCCGGCAACCCGAGGATGGTGAGTCCCGTCAATGCCGCGCCCAGCCCGACGACAAGAGGAAGGAGATCGGTGACATCCGCCCTCCCAGGCCGTTCACCGGATTGGGGCAGGAAGGGCGCAACCGCTATGCCCGCCCCCAGCACCGCGAAGTTGGTGGTTCCAGTCCAGCCTCCCACGGCTGCAATACTGTACGCCAACGAGAGCATCACGGCCCCAGCCAGCAGGTGGCAGGCGGTGGTGGCGCGAGACCCGAGCCTCAGGGTAGGAGAGGCCAGCAACCCCAGGCCCGCGAAGAGGAAGGCCATCCCCCACAACAGCAGTTGCGGCTGTAAAATGGCGTAGACGGGCACACTGAACTGGTGAGGAGCCACCAGCATCATGGAACCAATCAGCATCAGGAAAACACCCCCACCCCATTGGAGGCCACCGATCCTAACCTCTGGCATTGACGGCGTTAATCACCAGCAACAGGGTAGTCCCACCCCACTTAGGCAGAGCCACTATGGGGTGGGACTCGCATTTCCTGACTTGGCTTGGGTGGTCGCCCGCTGCTTGAGCGGCGGGCTGAGACGCTCAAGCCCGGTAAATCGGACTAGGACCGGCTGCGTGGGAAGGGCGCTTCAGCGTCCTTGAGCGTCTCAGCCTGGTCCATTCATGGCCAAGCGTCTAAGCAGACACGGTAGGGATTGGTGACTCGGATACCAGCCAACAGCCCCTCTCCGTTTACGGCCAGGCGCGAGACCGGCGCTTCCCGGAAACTTGAGGTGCACCCGCCACGGTGGTGGCTTGTGCACCACGAATCTCGCGGTCATTATACTGTGCTCGGCCGTCGGAACAATGACAGACTAGTTACCCTTTCTCTGACTAGTACACGACCAAACTGGATTTGATAGGCGGCTTCGCCGCCTTGCCGGGAGCGCGGGCGGCTCGTTTCCGTTGGTTTTCGAATAAGGATAGGAGGGGATAGGGCAAGGGAAGGCAGTTCACAGGGCGAAGGCAGTTCACGGGGCATTGAGGTTGTGGATTTCGTCCCTTGGGTAGGGGTTTTCACCTACCCGGGAGGCGCATTCCCTCCCCGTTACCTGCTGGCAACCGCCAGTTCACCCCAGCCTGCCCCCTTTGCCCGCCCCCAACCGGCCAGCAAGGCTCGCACCAGCCGCTTCAGGTTGCACGCCGCCGCCTTCAACATGTTCTCAAAGTGCCGCTTGGCGTCTCCACGATACCGATGCCGCCGCAGACCGTATCCGCGCACCAGTTCCGACAAGGTCGCTTCGATGGCAGGACGAGAGCGCATCTTCTCCCAGAACCCCTCGGTCTTCGCCTCAGCTCTCCTCGCTTCCAGGATCCCATAGTGCTCGCTCACATGGATGCAGCGCCCGCCCTGTCCTGTCGTGCATCGCGAGCGCAAGGGGCAAAGGGCACAGACCTTGGCATCGAAATGAATGTTCACCCCGGCGCTGCCATCCCTCTCCGTGTGACCGCACCACTTCACCGACCTCTGTCCCCCGGGACAGGTCGCCACTTTGGCCTCATGGTCGAGGGTGAAGTCCGCAATCTTGAACTCGTTAGGCGAGCTGTCCAACAGGGGCGGCCCGATCAGCTCGATCCCCGCAGCTCGATCCCCGCCATCTGCTTGCCCGACACGTAGCCGGAGTCCACGTATTGCTCCCCGGGCATCGCCTCCCTCTCGGCCAATCTCTCGCGGATCTCAGGCAACGCTTCCGCGTCTCCACCCGAGGCGTTGCCTGTCGTCACATCAGTAATGAAGTTCGGCTCTCCGGCTTCGGCCGTCTCGGTCACATGGGCCTTCTCCCCGTGCCACTTCTTGCCTCGTTTCTCCCCAGCCCGCACCCCGGGGTCGTGGGGAGTCACGATCCTTTCCGTGGCTTTCACGCCCTTGTCCCTCACCGCCACCTTACCTTCCACCCAACGGTAGCGCTGCTCCCATACCGTCCGCATCACCTGAAGCTCTTCCAGCTCCTTCACTTCTTTCGGAGCCGATGCCTCCACTTGATCCAGCAGCCAGAAGCCGTCCTGTCCCGTCTTCAGCAGCTCCGCCTCCCGCAGCTCCGCCTCCCGCTCATCGGCCGTCAGCTTGTAGTCCGGCCGACTCTCTGCATACTGCTCTCGGAAGATGGCCGGCACGGCCTTCTCCACCCAGGCGGGATCAGCCTTGGCCATCGCTACCAGGGTCGTGCGCATCGTCTCGCTCACAGTCTCCAGGACGCTCAGCTGCCGCACCGCCCCCACCACCGCCAGGGAGTCGGTCCGCTGCTTGCCCCGCTTCCTGATGAAACCCAATGCCTGGACCTTCTTCAAGATGGTATCGAAGATCAGGGCTTCCTTGCCGTGCTCCAGGATGCGCTGGCGGAAGTCGCACAGGATGGAGAAGTCGAATCCAGGGTGGTCCAAGGGCACCTTCAGGGCGTACTTCCAGTCCAGGCGCATGGCCACCATCTCGGCAGCTTCCCGATCCGGCAGCTTCTCCTGAAACTGGAAGATGGTAACCATGGCGAGCAGGGAGGGAGAGACGGCATTGCGTCCCGTAGACTCGTACATGTCGCCAAACAGCTCGTCTTCAAGAATGTCCGCCAGATGGTCCCCAATAACCCGATAGGGATTGGTCTCGGACATCAGTTGCCTTCCCACTGCTTCAGTATCGGAGGGCATATGAGACAGATCACGGCTGCGCATCGTCATGGTCGTACACCTGAATCACTGGAGTTAACGCTACATCTCTATCCCTTTCTACATTTAACTGTAACCCAACTTGACTAAGAAAACCAACGGAAACGGCTCGCCCGCCAGTCCCTCGTGCGGGCGAGCCGCCCGCGCTCCCGGCTAGGCCGCCAGATGGCGGCCTAGCGAAACCAGTTTGGCGGATCACTAGGCTCCGCACTGTGGCCGCAAGTCTGACCGCCCCCTTCCACACAATACAGCAACGTGAGCACCGTCCTACGTCGAGTGGGTGCTACCGGATGCCGGCCAGGTAGATCAGCCCCAGGCTGAGCATCGCCAGGAGAGCAGCCCCGAACAGCCCCAGATAGAAGGGCTTGAGTCCGGTCTTCCGCATCTGCCCTAGGTTGGTCCCCAACCCCACTCCAGCGAGTGCCATCAGGATCAGGAAGCTACTCACGGCGTTGACCTGGGTGACCACCGGCTTGGGGAAGACACCCAGCGTGTTCAAGACGGCCATGACCAGGAAGCCCAGAACGAAGAGGTGTGCTCCGGTACCCAGCCTGCCCAGCCGCCTCAACTCCCGACAGACCCAGGTGGTGCAGGTGGGGTCGGTGGCCATGCCTTTCTCAGGAACCCCACGGTCCCATAGGATGCCGATCAGGACGATCACAGGGCCCAGCAGCGCGTTGCGGGTCAGCTTGACCACCGTCGCCACCTCTCCCGCCCCCTGGCTGTACGCAAAGCCCGTGGCCACCACCTGTGAGGTATCGTTCACGGCCGTGCCTGCCCAGGTACCGAAGAAGCTGTCGCTCATGCCCAGGGCCAGGCCGATAAGCGGATACAAGAACACAGCGAGCATGCCGAACAGGGTGATCGTTGCCACAGAGAAGGAGACCTCTTCCTCCTTGGCATCGATCACAGGGGCCACGGCGACGATGGCGGAGTTGCCGCAGATGGCGGTCCCTACCCCGATCAGCAGGGCCAGCCTTCTGGGCAGCTTGAGGTACTTGCCGCCCAGGTACACCAGCAGGATGGCCGCCGTCATCAAGGTCACGATGATAGCTACGGACTGGGCGCCGATACGTACAACCTCGAGGAAGCTCAGCCGAATACCGAGCAGGATGATCGCGAACCTGAGTAGCTTCTGCAGGGAGAACTTGATACCGGGCTGGAACTGAGCCGGCAGGTTTACCCAGTTTCGGATGAACAGACCCATCAGCACCGCGACGATCACGGCGTTGACGGCCGCGGGGAGAAAACCCGCCGCCAGGCTGGCGACGACAGCTATGGCAAAGGTGAGGGCCAAACCCGGAACCAGTGCTAAGGACTTCTGCACCATCTCTTCCTAGACTCCTTTTCCCCGGCTTGCACCGCTCTGGGAACGAATCGAACCGGCGCCTCCAGGCGGCCTTGCCGCGTCTTCTGCAGAAACCCTATGCATTACTACTACCAGCATGCCTGCGCAGGAGCCCATATGGCCGATGATATGTTTCTCTGGATTGCAATTACATGTAGCTATGGTTTCAGGGATGCAGAGGGACGAGCTTCGCCCATGGGGGGACCAATGGGGCAAATCCGGCATCGAACGGCTTCGGAAGACCGGGGCAGGAGAGGGGAAGCGGCGGGCGCGGTGTCTGCTCGCCCGCGCCCCCAACCTACTGCATCAGTAGTGAATCATCACCGGGGTGCCCACCGGAGTCTGGTCGTAAAGATACCTGGCGTCGGCAGTCGCCATGCCCACGCAGCCGTTGCTCTGAGGAAACCCGAAGGTGCCTCTCCAGGGAGCTGCGTGGATGGTGTAGTCGCCCAGGAAGGACATGACCCAGGGCACGGAGGGGATATCGTACCGGGAGCCATCGGGGTTGACACCCCGCATTCGAGTTGCGGGAAGCTTGAAATTGACCGTGTACTCCCCCGTTGGAGTCTCGGCGCCCCTGACCCCCGTGGCGACAACGGTGCTGAACACCGGTTCGTCTCGCTCGTACAGGATCAGCACCTGCTGCGAGAGGTCCACCTCGATCAGCTTGTCCGGCCGGGTGAGGAAGGACAACTCCAGCCCTTCATCCATGTAGCTACCGTCCACACTGCGGGCCGCCCTAGGCCCTGAACCCACAGCGACGGTCATCATGGTCAAGTCGGGAAGCCGCTCCTCCGGCACAAATCGAACCTGGTTGGCAGCCAGCCATTCGAAGTAGCCTGCCACGGCGGGCTCTATGGATACAGCGGCCTCCGCCGCCTCACGGTCCTGGATGTCATTGCTGAAGGTAATGTCTATGGGCGCATGGAGTGACACACCGAAGGAACCGTCGGTCGGCCCTACGTCCACCACGTACAGCGGTTCCGGCGTATTCACGGTGAACTCGTAGACCTTGGCCAGGGGAGCGCCGGAGACGGCGGTCCCGTCGAGGATGCGTACCGTGTACTCCTGCTGCTGAGGCGGATCGTGAAGCAGCAGGTAGGCAACGCGCGGATCCTCCGGATCGATCACCGTGGTGGCGGGAATGAACGGCTCGATCTCGTAGTCAAAGCTCTTGAGGGGGCTGTCCCATCGCATGGCCACCCGATTACCATCCTCCACCTTCACCGACCCGGGGATCGGCTCCGGCATGGCCGCGGTCTCCACCACCAGATCCGCCGTAACGGTCAAGGGGGCGCCATTGACGCCCAACGCCTCCGCCACCTTGACCAGATAGCGCCGGCCGGGCTCGGCCTTGTTGAGGTCAACGAAGGCTATGTTCCCGCGATCCGGGTCCACCCAGCTCTGAACCTCCAGCTCGGGCTCGGTCTGCACACTGAAGCGTGCGATGTCCGAGTTCCAGGCCAGGCGGAGGGGCTGCAGGTAGTCTAGTGCAACGATCGCGGGTGGGACGTACACACGAGGAGTCGTCAGGGTCTGGAAGGGATAATCGTGGACCTCCAGCACCTCCCTGGGAAGTGGCAGGGCCGGCTCCCATCTGCTGACCGTCAGCCTGAGCAGGTAGTTGCCATCGTAGTCGAGGGGGTTGGATCCATCCGCACTCTGCAGACGGAGTTCGGACCAGTAGCTGATGCCCTCGTTGCCGGCAGGCGCCAGGTGGACCGGCACCGATCGGTTAGAGGAAGCGACGCCGTCCAGATCTCGCTTCTCCTCAATCAGGGCCGCATCGACCACAGTCACGCCGGCCTTGGATAGGGCCACGGAGACCGGCACGGTTGGGGACACCTCCGCGGAGGCGTTTTCCGCGCTGACCTGCATGACAGGCAGCGCGGCTGCAATCTGAAGAAGCATGAAGACTAGCGTTACCAGTCCTATGGCCACCATGACCGGCGCTAGCACCGACCATCGACTGCCCGAGCGGACGGCATCAGCATCTCGTGACGCGCTTGAATCCATTCCGAGTACTCCGAGAAAGGAAAGGATTCGGAGGGTAACTTCGCTTACTGGAGAGATGCGACTTGAGCATCCTCTGTGAAGGCCGCCTTAGCAGGCCGAGTGCGAAGCATAAACACCACTCCGTAACAACCACACTGCTGGCGGGGGTTCGCAAGGGGCGTGCCATTTCTAATCCCAGAGCAGTGTACACCGGAGACGCGGGGCGCGCCATCTACCAATTGGCTGGACGATGCAATCATCTCTTCCTCCAGCGGGTCCAGGACTCCCGTACCAGGGCATAGTCGTCCGGGCCGAGGGGCTCTCCGCTCAGGTCGATGCCGGTGGCGTAATAGAGGCTGGGCACCCCGATCTCCGGCTGTGCCTTCACATACTCCGCCCACTGCTGCCTGTTTGGGCTGGGCCAATTGTCGGCATCGATCGGCGCCTCGGGGCAAGCCGCCCGAGCGATCCTGGCACGGTGGCGCATCTCGGTCACCACGCCATCGGACACCCCTGGAGGACAGGGGATGTCGTTCAGCCGCACCACGTCGCAGAGGTCGGCCAGGTAGGGGTTGGCAACGTGGCCCACAAGCAGACAGTCCTCTCTGGCCTCCAACGCCGCATCCCGGAAGACGCGGAGCATCTCCCGCAGCAGCAACGCCCCCTCGGCTCGCGACCGCGAGGGCCCGTGGTCGCGAGTAGGTCCGCGGTGGAGGAAATCGATCTTGAAGCCGTCGGCGCCCAACTCCCAGAGGGCATGGCGCAACTCCGTCGCCAGTCGCGCCCGATAGGTCGGGGAGGTTGGGTCCACCACCGGCCGATCCCCGCCCCCCAACAACTCCTCTTGAGGAAGCCCCTCGCCATCCCAGAGCTTCCACCACAAGAGAACTCGCCGCCCTCGCTGATGCTGGCGACCGATGAAGCGTGCCATATCCGGCCACCGCTCTTCGTTGGGACGAGCCGCGCCATAGCACTGCTGCCACTTGTCGTCGATGGTGATCACCCCCGGCTCGATCCTGTGTCTGTCCAACAGCTCAAGGACCTCTTCATACAAAGCCTGGGTGCAGCGATTGGCCGTCCCCTCGGGCAGGTTACCGGGTTTGAAGCTCTCCAGAGTACAGCCCCTGTAGCTCTGCTCGCCCCACCCGCAGAAGTTGGGAGACAACCACCAGGGCTGGACCCTCCTGCCCGTACCCCTGGGGGCCAATCGGGTATCCCGCAGATGGTCGCAGTAGCGCTCAACTGCATGGTAGTGGTCGCCTCTCGTAGGGAGGATCACCATGCGCGGAGTGGTGAAGGGGCCCGTCCTGGGGCGGTGGTAGCGGAGCCGCAGGGCACCATCGTACTCAAAACTGGTGAATCGCAACTCCTCCAGGGGAGAGGCTACGCCCACAGCAAGACAGGAAGACTCCCCCGCCAGGGCAAAGCAGAAGGGGGGCGGGCAGAAGAACCAGTGGCCACCATGGAACTCTGGGTCGGAATCGATGGAGGTGACGGCTCGCTCCCCCGGGCCAAAGAAGTGGCGTCGGAAAGCAGTGGGATCGGGGCTGAACAGCCGAACGAACTCCGGCCTCCCAGGCCCCACCAACAGGGCCGGCACGTTGCCTGGGTCGGGCAGTTCTGCCCAGCAGTAGAGGCACTCCTCATGGAACTCCAGGTGGAGTTTTCGGCCATCCTCGGCGGACACCATCGCTCGCGGCCGCTCACCAGCCACGGCTTCCACCTTCCAGCGAGCGCGGCCGTCACCCGCACCCGCGCCTAGGGTGATGCGCCCGCCATCCCACACGATCTGGAGCCAGGGCCCCGCTCCATGGAGCTGAGCAGCGTAGTTCCTGGCTCGGACCGATAGTTGTAGCTCTCCGTCACCGTGCAATTCCATGTATGGTGTCCGATCCGTTTCTAGCAGAAGTTGGCCTGCCGGGGGCAGGGATGCTCACCGAAGAGGGAAGAGAGGGACGCCAAAACATCCTGAACGATGCATTCTTATGTCACATTATATCAATCTGGCCCCCACCCTGCCTCCGAGCAGGCTTGCCGGGGCAATTCGCACCATTCCGGACGCCAAAGCGGCTGCTGCCCCCTCACCCCTGGCCCGGAATCTGCGCAGCATTGCACACTGGGGTTGTGGTCGTCTGTGTGGGAGGGGATAGCGATGTCAGTTCCAGAGGATCCAAACCGGAATTCACCTTATGGCCAACAGGAACCGCGGCGGCCAAGCAGGTGGAGAGGGTTAGCACGGATCGCAGGGGGTTGGTGGATCCTGCTCCCAATCACGGCGTGGCTGCTCGCAGTCGCCGCCATGCTGGAAGCCCTGCCTCTACCATCCAGCCCACAACTCCCAGCGGCGCAGACTCCAATAATCCAACTGGGCGGGGGGCCCTTGCTCACTCCCCAGGCAAAGGATCTGCGACGCCAGGCCGTTCTCCCAACGCCGGTGCCGACGGTGTCGCCCATCAAGGCTCTCGTAAGGAACGAGGGAGTACCGCCGGTCCGCAACCCCCGCACGGCTGACCCCGAGCCATCCACCAACCGGTTCATCGTCGTCGACGGGGACTCGGGCGCCATCCTGTATCAGAGAAACGCCTTCGAGACAGTAGCTCCGGCCAGCCTCACCAAAATCATGACCGCGCTGCTGGTCATAGAAGAGGGGAACCTGAACGACAGGGTCAGGGTAGACGTGGACGCGGCATCCTTTCCAGAGAGCGCTGTGATGGGACTCAGGGCGAATACCGAGGTGACCCTGCGGGACCTGCTGTACGGCCTTGTGCTGGCCTCGGGTAACGATGCGGCGGTGGCAATAGCCCGCCATATGACGGGGGGTAACGGACCCGCGTTCATGGCGAAGATGAACGACAAGGCTGCCTGGCTGGGTTTGGGCTCCACCCATTTCGAGAACCCCCACGGCTTCGACGACAAGGAGCACTACTCCAGCCCAGCCGACATGGTGGCCCTTGCCCGATACTCCTGGCAGTACCCCCAGTTCCGCCAGGTGGTAGGCACCAGATCCTACGAGGTGAGAGGCCCCTTCGACACACAAGTCCTGGACAACGTGAACGGCATTCTGAGGGCCTATCCCTACGCCGATGGGATCAAGACCGGAGACACCCCTGAGGCGGGCAAGTGCCTCGTCACCACCGCGCTGAAGGACGGGCATCGGGTCTTCGTAGCCTTCATGCGATCTCAGGCCGGCGCCGTGCCCGACGGCATGCTGCTTCTGGACTGGGCATTCAACTCGCACAGCTGGGGTCCCACCTCGACGCCACCCAATCAGTAAGGTAAGGATCAGAGCACGGAAACGTGCCTCAGGGATCGGGCGTAGCGAAGAGCGCGCAACAATCGGGCGGGATACAACAGCCGATAGCAGTCCCTCAAGCGGCGCGGTCTGGCCAGCAAGAGGCGCAATAGGGCCGCGAAATCGGTGCGATCGGTGCTGAGCAGCTTGGCCAGGGTGTCTGGAAGAGGGGACTGGTCACGATCGTTGTCCAGGACGCGCGCCAGGGCAGCGGCAGCGGCCGGGCTGTCGCTCTTCACCGCCGTCTCTGTCAGTACCAATCCACCTCCAAGCTCATGAGAGGGCACTGCGGGTCACACCCTGTTGGGCCATCCGGTACCGTCCACTTCGTGGATCGGATCGAGCATCAACTGGTCCTGCATGTCCGTGTACTTGCGCAGCACCGGCGGTTCGAAGGGACGAGGCATCGAGTCCGGTTGGGAGGTAGCCTGGAGCAGCTCTATGGCGCCCTCCCCGCCTAGCGAACCATCCTCCACTACCAGCCCTTCCTTCTGCATCTCCTCTATCAGCCCAACCACAGCGGCCCTTGCGATATCAGGGTCAAGGCCATATCGGGTGGCCAGTACGGACCCAATCTCCTCGATGGTGGCGCCTGCGGAAAGAACGTTCCAGATTTCTGCCCCCACACGGTCCAGACTGAAGTAGTCGCCCGTCTCCAGGTTGACCAGCACTGCTTCCCCGTCGATGGTTTCCGCGATGACCTCAGGACTGTTCATCCGATAGCGAGCGAACGAGGTCGTGCGTCGCCTCCTCTCTAGTGCCAACCTACAGCCTCCATAGCAGCTTAGTAATCTGTCTCGCGCATCTGGAGGTTACCCCCTGCAGGTGAAGCGAGCGTGAACGGGGCGACTTGAGACCTATGAACATCGCTTCAGGAACGCTGTCTCTCAAGCAAGCCTCGCTCTCGCGCCCCCTTGAGAGGCCGGTGGGCCGCCGCGGAGCCGTTGCTCGGGCCCTCCCCTTCCATGGCCTCATAGCCGTCCAGGACAGCCAGGTGGGGGTAGAGAAACGGTCCCTTCACGGTTGATCTCCCTTCCCGTTGCCCTCCGTCTCGGCACGGCAACCAGGTGCCACTGCTGGAAGCATAGGCCCGTGATGTGAACGGAGGCTGAATCCCAGGGACATCGTAAATGAGAAGCAGTTCAACAACCGCTATCCACCGCCTTCGGTGGATCTCAGGTTCCGTGATTGCCCGCCAGCCAGCGAAGATGGCAATAAAACGGGGGGAGTCGAGCAGTCCATTGCCGGGCAGCACGGCGTTTGATAGCATCTGGGCAACCATGCAGTGGATCTGCGCCGGATGAAACTGACGGGGAGAGAGCCGCCCACCACAACGATGGAGATGACGTCGATGGAAGAGAGCAGGGACAGGGCCGACGAGCTGATCAACAGGATGAAGGCGGCGAGAGGCTACATCTATCCGGCCTGGGAATTCGCCGCCCGGGCCGACCCCGACTTCGCCGAGGCTTACCAGGAGCTGTACGAGCAGGGTCTCAGCGACGGGAAGGCGCTGAGCGCCGGCATGAAGGAGTTGATAGCCATCGGCATCCTCGCCTTCCGTGGCAACCCCGCATCGGTAAAGACCCATATTCGACGGGCGATGCGCTTGGGTGCGACCAGGCAAGAACTGCTGGAGGCTATAGAGACCTGCCTCCTCCCCGGCGGAGCCCCGGCCTTCCACTGCGGCCTGAAGGCCCTGATGGAGGCCCTAGAGGAAGAAGAAGGCCAAGGAGACGGGAAGCCCTAAGCTCTTCACTCCTGTGTACTCTTCCCCTGGAAGCATGGGCAGCTCTCTTGCCCATGCCTCGGAATCGCCTAGGCCGGCGTCTCTGTCGCCCTAGCGGGGTATTGATGAACCCAGTCAGTCGACAGGCTCTCCGCCGGCAGCTTCGCCGGGGCGCAACGCTGTGGTTTGGCTCTCGCTGATCTCCTGCTTCAGCTCCTGGTCCCAGAGGGCCGCGTCCCGCCGCTCGCTCTCTCGCAGCATACGCTGGACGCGGTCCTCTCTCATCTGAAGGATCCGGCGCGCTATCTCGTCGTCAAGCTCCGCTCCGGTGAGCGGCCCACACTCCTCCAGCAGTTGGAGCCGGACGAGAAACGAGTGGCGGATGACGATGGCGTGGATAAACCCGATGGTCATGTAGGCCACCATGAAGCCACCCGCCGCATCCCCTGGCCAACTATCGAGGGGGACCAGGTACACCGGAAGGAACAGCACGAAGTAGACCGCCGACCAGATGAGCCACGACCGCTTCTTGCCGCGGAGACCGGCGTACAGGAAGGCGGCCCAGGCAGGGAATCCAAGCAGCAGGGGCAGGATGACCCACCAGGAGTTGAGCCACTGCCAGGAAGTGCTCTTGTTCACGCGCATCGGTGTCCTCCATCTGTCCCATGTGGTCGACTCGCAGTGGGCTCCCATCCTTTAGTGTCTAACGGATCAAGCTGATCGCAAGATGCGCACAAGTTCTGGTCTACACCGGGAGTGCCTCCGCCAGAGAGGGGATTACCACCAAATGACGCAGCTTCAAAGCGGTCAAGGCGACCAGCCG
>DIXP01000064.1 GCA_002436065.1 Chloroflexi bacterium UBA6077 | reverse complement strand
AACCCCGATTTATTGAGAAGTTACCACGAGGGGTTCCGATGTGAGTATCTGTGATAAATTGCCCGAACAACCCTCGTTGGGAACAACCGATCCAGCCTCATCACCGGCTAAGGTGCTGAAACTAGCACCAACCTCGACTGGAGCCAGACAGTCGTAGCCGGTTACCCCATAAAGGGCTGCCTGTTGCGGGACAGGCAGCCCTTTCCTCACCCAAGGTGGGGGTGATGGCTGAGGGCGAAGCCACCGGCGCTCCCCCGTGACGGACTAGCCTGCCCCGCCTCCGTAATCCCGGCGAGCGTTGGTGTCTTCATGCCGGTAGCTGTGTGTTGTGTCTGCCCCTTCGCGAGAACTCTTGGTTAGTCCAGCATAGTTGCGAGCCAGCGCAACCGCAGGATCTCCAACTCCCGTTGCCGTCTGGAGGCCGGCCGCCGGGCCCACAGGAACCCGATTAGGCTCTCGGTAGCGCAGGTCGCCATTCCGTAAGCGAAGCCGATGTTGCAGCACAGGATCGCTGCGCACCACGCGGACTCCATGCAACAAGTCATCGCTGGTACCTCCTTGAGCAGTTACGGCTTCTATTGTAGCCAAGAATGCTCTCATCCTGTCAAGGGTATCCGGTAAAATCGCTGAAAATCCTCTATGGGTGGCAGGTGGCAGTGGGTGTCCGTGATAGGTTGGTTCAACTCTTGGCGGAGCGAGGTATGAACCAGACTGAATTAGCACGTCGTCTTGACGTTGGGCCTAGTTGGGTGAACAAGCGCGTCCGAGGGCATTTGGCCATCGAGGCGGATGATATCTGCCGCCTCGCCAAAGCCTTGGGCGTTCCCATCGCGGCCTTCTTCCTGGATTGTCACTCTCCCGATCCCATTAGTGAGGCCCACTATGCCGCCGCACGGGTGTTCGGCCTGACTCCAGCCGAGGTGAGAGATGGTGGGTTCGGTATGAGCTTGCAGGAGCCGCCGTTGGTCGCTGGGCTGGTCAGGGGGCAGCCTCTCCTGCGATCCTCCGGTGAAGAGCAGATCAGGAGAGCCGTGAGGGAAGAGGTGCAGATGGTGCTGCGGGAGGTCGCAGGTAGCCGTCCAGCGTCTGAGACCGAGCCGCGCGTCGAAGAGGGAGGGCAACGCAGGAAATAGCAGGCGCTTTTCAGAGTGCATCACGGTCCTGCTCGTTCTGTTGCCAGCGGTTCGGCCGTTTCACTGCCGCCGAAGGCGGAGTGTGATGGCCCGCTCCATCCCGACGGGCTGTGCATCGGCTGCCATCGATCCACCCATCATCCCGGGCATGCCTCTCCAGTCGCCCATCATGCCTCCTCCTATCTCCCTCGAGGCTGCTCTCGCACTCTTGCCGGATCCTTGAACCGATCGACAGTCCCCTGCTAGAATTGCATAGCTTTGCATAGGTTTACTCATCTTCTCTGCCCTTCGGGGCAACTACCGGTGGTGGAGGCTGTCAGTTTATGATCCATGTTACCAAGCTCTACTGTGGTGCGGACGCCATGGGCGATACCCTGCGCTACGGCCAGAGCACTGAGATTGGAGCGTCCCAGCGGTCCATCAACTCGTGGGGTAGGAAGCCCGTCGTCGTCTGGAACTGCACCAGGCGCTGCAACCTCAGCTGTGCCCACTGCTACGCTGACTCGGCCGATCGTGAGTACCCTGGCGAGCTATCTTACTCCGAGGGCAGGGCCTTGCTGGATGACCTAGCCGAGTTCGGCTCGCCGGTGATTCTCTTCTCCGGCGGCGAGCCTCTCCTCCGGCCTGACCTCCTCTCCCTCGCCGCCTATGCGAGAGGTAAGGGCGTGCGGCCGGTGATTTCCACTAACGGCACTCTTATCACGCGAGAGGTGGCACACCGCATCAAGGAGGCGGGGGTGGCCTACGTGGGCGTCAGCCTGGATGGTATCGAAGGGCGCAACGACCGCTTTCGTGGCCACCAGGGCGCCTACCGCGCGGCCCTGGAGGGCATAGCCCACTGTGTCGCCGTCGGCCAGCGGGTCGGTCTGCGTTTCACCCTCAGCCGTCGCAACTACGTCGATCTGGAGGCGATCTTCGACCTGATCGAGGCTGAGCGGATCGACCGCGCCTGTTTCTACCACCTGGTGTACAGCGGTCGGGGCAAGGCCATGCAGGACGACAGCTTGAGCCACGGGCAAACCCGCGCCGCGCTGGATCTGATCATCGATCGCGCCGCCCACTTCCATCGTCGGGGGTTGGACAAGGAGATCCTCACGGTCGATAACCATGCCGACGGGGTTTACCTTTACCTCAGGATGAAGCGGGAGGGATCCGAGCGAGCCGAGAAGGTGCTGCAGCTTCTCCGGCGGAACGGGGGCAACAGCAGCGGGCTCGGCATTGGCTGCGTGGACAACCAGGGTAATGTCCATGCCGATCAGTTCTGGTGGCACCACACTCTCGGAAATGTCCGGCAACGCCGATTCAGCGACATCTGGCAGGATAGCTCCGATCCTATCCAGGTCGGACTCAGGGACCGCAAGCTGCTCCTGAAGGGCCGCTGCGCTGCCTGCCGGCACCTGGACATCTGCAACGGCAACTTTCGGGTTCGGGCAGAGGCGGTCCATGGCGACCCCTGGGCCCCGGATCCAGCCTGCTATCTCGCAGACGAGGAGATTGGGATGGTATGAATGACGAGCTACAGATGGACGACATCGACCGGGACCTGCTGAAGCTGATCCAAATCGACTTCCCGCTGGTGCCTCGCCCCTATCTTGCCCTTGGTGTTAGTCTTGGTCTGTCCGAATCGGAGGTCATCCTACGGGTTGAGAGGCTGAGATTCCAGGGTGTGATCCGGGAGATCAGCGCCATCTTCGACTCTCGTCGCCTGGGCTATCGCAGCCTGCTGGTTGCCATGCAGGTTCCTCCAGGGCAGTTGGTCCAGGTGGGACAGGGAGCGAGCGCTCTGCCGGAGGTCAGCCACTGCTACGCTCGGGATCACCGGTACAATCTTTGGTTCACGCTCACTACCCCCCCCAACGTCGAACCCGAGGGCTCGGCTCGTGCCCTCCAGCGAGCGTACGGGGTCGAGAACATCCTGTTGCTGCCGGCCCTGCGCCGCTTCAAGATCGGCGTAAGCTTCGACGTGGCCCAAGGCGCGGCCCTCGGCAACTGGCCCGGGATTTCCTCGAACTCGACATCCTCGAAAACGGAGCGCAGGCCGCCGTCTCCTGGCGCGACCGGAGGCGGCGAGGGATCCCGCGGTAGCGCCGCGGCGAATCCGCGCGCGCTCACCGACCTTGAGTGGGGTTTGGTGCGTGAGTTGCAACGGGATCTTTCCTCCGAACCTCGCCCTTTCCTCGCCCCCGCATCGTCCCTTGGGATGGGAGAGGAGCAGCTGCTCGCTCACCTCTCTGACCTACAGACTCGCGGTCTGGTGCGCCGTTTCGCGGCTGTCCTGCGGCATCGGGCAGTCGGCTTTCTAGCCAACGGTATGTCCTGTTGGATCATCCCTCCCGACATGGTGGAGGAGGTTGGCGAGAAGATGGCACGCTGGCCCAGCGTTACCCACTGCTACCAGCGTCCCACCTACCCGGACTGGCCCTACTGCCTCTTCGGTATGCTGCATGCCCGTTCCCGAGACGAGTGCCTTCAGGATGCAGCCGACATCTCGGCCCACCTTGGGTTGTCCGAATACTCGGTGCTGTTCAGCTACCTGGAGTTTAAGAAGGAACGGGTTCGCTATTTTGCACCCCAGTTGTGATCGATAAGCAGCCTACCCGCCTGATTGGATCTGCAGGTTGTTCTGCACGTCCTTCACGCCCAGCACCTCGTCTGCCAGATCCTCAGCCCTACGCTTTGAGTCGCGGGAGTCCACCGTTCCAGTGAGTGTAACCACACCCTCCTGCACGCTGCTCACCTGCACGTTAGAGGCGTCCAGCCAGGAATTGTCGGTCAGGGTCTGCTCCACCTCGGCCTTGATCTGCTCGTCGGTTCTCTTAACTGGCCCCTTCCCCCTGTACGGGCCTTCCTCCTCACCTGCCTCCATCCCCATCATCCGTTTGCAGATAGGGCACTTGCCGCCCATCATCCCGTGATGGTGCCCGTGTCCCCGACACATCTTCCCCATCATCCCCATGTGGCCGGGCCACATGCCGCCCATCATCTGTCCGCAGATGGGGCACATGCCCATGCCGCCCATCATCCCGTGCTTGTGCTTGTGCCCCCAGCACATCTTCCCCATCATCCTCATGTGGCCCGGCCACGTGCTCCCCATCTCACCCTGCTCGTAGCCCATGTGTCCGGCATGTTCCTCGCCCACGCACTCGCACTTCCCCTGCTCATGCTCGCCGTGATGTCCGTGCATCGTCCGCTCCTTCCGGTGCAGTTCGGAGACTCGCTCTAGCCCGAACGGGTCCGCCGCGCAAGAGGCGTGCCGTCTCGTAGCCGCCCGGCATGGTTCAGGGACGGCATGACAGTGTTGGGGATGGAGGGGTGGGATTGGGGCATGAAAAGAGCCTTGGCTGATGATGACCGGGATCAACGGCATCACCAGCCAAGGAGGAAGCTGTGGGCTCCCCACGACAGGATATCACTTTGGAGCAGCGGATAGGGATTGGCCTGACAGTAGCAGCGAACCCGGGAGTCTACGGGTTGGTAAGCGGCCTGGCCAGGGAGTATGGGACCTCGAGGCAGTTCGTCTACACCCTGGAGAAGAAGGTAGTTACGGCCATGGGGGAGGCTTTGAGGCCAGGCAAGCCTGGACCGGCGGCCCGTCCCTACCTGCTGGAGATCGACCGTGGCCATCTGGACCGCTCGATCCTGACCATGGGCATGGTGGGGAAGGCCTCCGAGCGGGCTATCGCCGAGTGCCTGGGGACTATTCTGAGGGTGAAGCCCTCCCTGGGGTACGTCAACGGGGTGCTGAGGAGAGCCAGTGAGGCGGCCTCCCAGTTCAACGAGGGCTTGAGGCTGCCTCTACCGGAGGCTGCCTCTACCGGAGGCTGAG
>DIXP01000086.1 GCA_002436065.1 Chloroflexi bacterium UBA6077 | reverse complement strand
TGAAACGTGGGTTCTGCCGTTGAAGATCTGATAGTGTCTGCAGTTACTTCTTCATCGTGGCGAGAAAGTTGTAGCTGTAGATCCCAACTTCGAGACTACGCGGTTACCACACTGTGGATGACCACCAGCTTTGGGCTCTCCTGGAGATAATGTAGCCCAGGCTGGCCCTTGGTGAGAGTGAAGCCATATGTGGATCTGATCAGTCAGGAGCGCAAGTAGCGGAGTCTACATAACGAGGGAGCCATGCCAACGCGTGGCTCCCTCTCCAGCTTTTGCTACCCCATCAACCTCGGCTCGAAGGGGAACTGGTTGAGCACCACGGCGCCGTCCTCTGTGACGAGGATGTTGTCCTCCAGTCGCACACCGCCAACGCCCCTCTTGCCCGCGTAGGGCTCTATGGAGAAAACCATGCCCGGCTCCAGGACGGCGGCCTCCTCCCTGGGAACCAACTCTTCCACGCCGAGATAGGGCAACTCCGATGGTGCCACGCCGAGGCCGTGACCCAGCCGCCCCATAATGTGCTCGCCTGAGGCCCTAGCAACATCCCAACTAGTCACTCTGGGCTTGCAGGTAGCGGTGCAGTTCTTGAGTGCGTTGTACGCCTGCATGTGGACTTCGATCTGCTCCGCGCTTGGCTTCGCGTCGTCCCCACATAGCCAGGTGCGGGTGAAGTCACCGTAGTAGCCGTTGAACATGCCGCCGATATCCACGATCACCAGGTCCCCATGCTGGATCACCCGGTCAGAGGTGAAGCGGCGGTACGGAGCGGTGTAGGGGCCGGAGCAGACGATGTTGGAGCACTGTGTCCACTCACTGCCCAGCGCCGTCATCTTGCGCCACGCCTCGCCTAACACCTCGCACTCTCGAACGCCCGGCCTGATAGCATCCCGGGCAGCCTGCATGCCGGCAGCGGTGATGTCTGCGGCCATCTTGAGGCAGGCAACCTCGTCCCGAGTCTTGATCTTCCTGGCCTCGATCATGATAGCCTCGCCGTCCACGAACTCCACCCCTGAAAACTCCTCTGGGAGGGCCTTGAACAGCGCCGGACTCCAGGAGTCCACGCCTATCCGCTTTGGCGTGATGCCCCGCTCAGCCAGCTGTGCCTTGACAATCGTGGACCATTTGCGCACGCCGGATTCGATTTCAAGGGCGCCGGTAGGGAAGTTGATGATATGTCCCTGGATCCAGGGCATGTGCTCTACTGCGTAGTTGTAGTCCTGGGAGAAGGTGATGGCGTTGTGTCCGTGAGGTAGGAGGGCCGAGGCGCTCATCCACGAGGAGGCCGGCCACATGTGTGTGCGAAGGCTGGAGAGGTAACGGACATTCTCTAGGCGGAACAGCAGCAGGGCATCGATCTCCGCCTTATCGACGGCATTCTGAGCGCGCTGCAGCCTCTCCCGGCGCATGCGCTCGAAGTCGATGCGCTCTTCCCAGTCCACTCCCATCATGCCGAACCCTTCGGCGAATCGGCGATAGTCCTCTTGCACTGCTCTTCTCTCCTGTACAGTATTTGGTTGGGCTAGATCAAGCTTGCTAGCGTCGACGCTCAGGGAACAGTAGGTCACAGTTTGAGGGTAGCTGAATAGGTACGAAGGTCCGAACCACCTAACGGAGATTATAGTTGAACTCCTACTTAGCTGGCAACCGCTACAATGAGGATTGGCATGCTTGGGGGTGGATTAGTGCCGAAGCTGCTTGCTCAAAGCGCGGGCTCTCGCCCGCGAGGACCGGCAGTCAGGATGCCCTGCTCCCGATGGGTAGCCGAGGTCTACCCATCGGGAGCACATTGCCAGAACCCTACCCTCACTACGCTCCGGTGGGCTCGGCCTCCGTTGGCTCCTCGGACCCCTTGAACCCCTCCTCCATGAAGCGGGATCTCATGGAGCCGATGGCCTCCTTGAGGGTAGCCTGCCTGTCGGTCTCCTTCCAGGTGGTCGGTAGGAAGCTCTTCACGATGCCCATGGCCTCATCGGTCTTCTGGATCGACCGTGTGGGGTCCGTTTCCAGCCCTGTCAGCGCCCGGATGCAGTCAATGTTCTCCGGGATGGAGACGGCCTCGTTGTGCACCTGGAAGGTGATGTACAGCTCCCGGTCGTCGGCGGCTAGGGCGTCCTCCCAAACAGCTACCTCCCACATGTCGTTGCGGGGGCGCAGCAGGTCGCGCATCAGCTCGATGACCGAGTTGAGGGCCACGAGTCCGTCGGAGGCGTTGACGAAGGCGACGCGCGGGGTTTCCCAGAGGGCGTTCCGCAGTTCGTCCACGCTCACCTTACGGGTCGTCTCCACCATGGCGTAGTGGAGATGGCTGAGGTCGTAGGGTCCGGCTCCGGCCATCGTAGTGATGTCCAAGCCTCGCAGCACGGTCTGGGCGTCGGGACCCTGATGGCTTGGCACCCTGGTCTCGGGGATGGCTGTGTTGATCATTCCGTTCTGATGGCTCTCCCAGGGGTCCGTGCCCCTCCGCATCAGCACCACCCTGGCCCGCTTCACCCAGCCGCGCTGCTGCAGCGCCCCAATCACCCTGCACACGGCAGTGGTGTTGCAGGAGACTACCCGCGCGTATCGTTGGTTCAGCGCCTCGGCGTAGTTGATCTGCGCTACGAAGGAAAGACCCGCCAGATGGTGTCGCTCCCCGCCCTGCCATATCGCCTTTACGCCTGCCCTCTCGTACTGCTCCTTGTTGGCGGAGCCGACGCCCTTCGGTGTGCAATCGACCACGATGTCCACCTCGCGCATGAGGTCGTCCAGGGTTCCGGCGATCGGCAGCCCCGCCTCTTCCATGGAGTAGCGCATGGTGGGCATGGATGCGTAGATGCGGTAACCCCGCTCCGCCGCTACCCGAACCCGATAGTCGTGGCTGACGTCCGCCACCCCCGCCAGCACCATGTCATCCTGCAGGGCCACGGCGTCGGCTACTCTCTTGCCGATTACCCCGTAGCCGTTCACCGCGACTCTCGCCTTGCGGTTCGCCATGCTCCAGACCTCCGAAAGTAGAGGATCACCAATGACATAGGGTGGCCTCCACCCTTTGCCGAAAGGGGAGAAGGCAGCAATGGTCATGCCACGCTTCCGCCCCCCCACGTTCCAGTCTTGGGCCGCCTACATCGGTCAATCACAATCACTCCAGCACTGTACTAGCCTGCAAATCAGCCGGCGGAACCTAGCGACGCTCTCTGTCCATGTGGGGAGCAGGAGGGCTCTGTCGCGAGCTGCCCTGCCCATTCTGCCGCGCACATCCGGATCGGCTGCCAGGGTCTCCATGGCCATCCGGAGCGCTGAGAGGCAGCCCGCGGGGACCAACAGGCCGCATCTGTCCCTTACCAGGCAGGGTATTGGCCCGACCCGGCAGGCTACGACCGGTAAGCCAAAGCTCATCGCTTCCGCGTAGACCGTTCCGAAACCCTCGGAGCGGGACGGTAGCACAAAGACGTCCGCGGCAGCGTACTGCCGCGCCAATTGTTCCCCTTCCAGCACCCCATGCAGTTGAACCCTGTCCTCCAGCTTGCCGAGGCGGATCAGAGAGAGGACTCGCCGAGAGTAGGAGCTTTCTCCGCTATCGCCCACAAGGTCCAGGCGTACCTGATTGCTCAGCCCTTCCATGGCCCGGACCAGCAGGCCGATCCCCTTGCTGGGCGACCAGTTGGCGACGCATAGGAAACGGACCTGGTGGTCATGCTCTCGGACGACAGTTTCGGATGTCCCCACCCCATCCCTACCAGGCACGATCACCTCCACACGATCCGCCGCTCCGCGGGCGGCGAGCCTTGCCCCCAGGTCTGGGCTGACAGCCACCACCACGTCCGCGGCCCGTATCAGCATGGATTCGATGGTTTGGAGGGGGACACGCTTCATCGGGGAGGCCAGGTCGCTGGGGAGCATGTGCATAAGGGCCACCACCTGCGTCTGGAGCCGCTCCTTGATCCAAGGAACCAGGGGGGCAGTCTGCGCGAGGGCCAGGCTGTCCACGATAAGGATCTTCGGCGGATGGAGGGCAAGCTGTGCCCGGAGCCTGGTCGTGGCGATGGGGAGGGGACCCGGCGGCACAACCATCTGAGCGTTGGATATTCCGGCCTGGCCCAGCCCCTCCAGCACCCGGCGGTTATACAGGTTCCCCCCGGTCACCCGGCTCGTGTCCCCTGTCGTGATGAGGAGTACCTTTGCATCAGGACGAGGTTTCCCTCCGGGTGGCCCATCAGGGCTTTCGGCACGGAGCATCCAACTACTCCATCTGGCCCTCATAGGCGGCATATGCCCGAGGGGACTCCCATACTTCCACTCGAAGGGAGGCGAGCCCAAGTCCCTCGAAGTGGGAGGCGATCTGGTGGAACAGCAGCTGTGCCACCACCTCCGCCGTGCTGTTCTTGCCCTCGAAGGTCGGGAGCTCGTCCAGGTTGTGATAGTGAAGTTGGTTCACCGCCTCCTGCGCTGCGTCGGAGAGCGTTGCCAGATCACAGAGGGTACCATCCTCCCGCAGCAGCGGGCCGCGAACCGACACTTCCACCCGGTAGGTATGCCCATGCAGTCTGGTCGCCGGGCCGAAATCCCCATTCAGATGATGGGCCGCCTCGAATTGGGTGACCACGCCGATCTCAAACACCCGCCTCTCCGTAAGTCAGGATCACCTGCACCGTTTCCTCCGGATGGCGCTCCACCAAATCGTAAGCCTCCTGCGCCCGTTCAAAGGGGATGCGCTGGGTGATAAGTCCCTTCAGCTGGAGATGGGGCAGCAGCCCCAGCACCACCGACAACCGTCGAAGCCTGTCCCATCGGGGCTGCAGCGCAGGGTCTATGGATGAGACCTGGGAGCTGATCAGTCGGAGCCGTTTGCGGTGGAAGGCGCCACCGAGGTCCAGTGTGACCGGCTTGAGCCCATACCAGGAGCACACAATCAGGGTGCCCTGGAAGGCGAGTAGCTCCAATGCCTGGTTCAGCGCCTCGCCGTTCCCGCTGACCTCCAGTACCACGTCCGCGCCCATCCCACCCGTGCATCGCAGGATCTCCCCCTGTAACCCCTCAGCAGTGGAAAGGGACATGTCGGCCCCTAGCTCCAGGGATAGCCTGCGACGGATTTCCAGGGGATCGACGGTGGCGATGAGTCCCGCGCCTGCACGGCGGGCTAGCTGTGTTAGGAGCAGCCCAACCACGCCCTGCCCGAAGACCACCACTCGCTCCCCTAACCGCGCGCTGCAATCCAGCATCACGTTGACGGCCGTCTCAAGACTGGCCACGAAGCACCCCACCTCGGGGTCGATGCCCGGGGGCAGGGGGATCGCCATGGAGGCAGGTACAACGTACTCCGTTTGGTGGGGGTGGTGGACAAACACCAGTTCGCCGGGAAGTGGCGACTCTACCCCCTCGCCGGCCTCTGCTACCCATCCGACAGTGGCGTAGCCGTACTTGATCGGGAAGCGGAAGCTGCCCTGGAGCGTCGGCAGGTCCAGGGAGAGATCTGGCGGGACCTGCCCGCGATAGACCAGCATCTCCGTGCCGTGGCTGAGAGCCGAGAGCACCGTTTTGACGTGCACCGTCCCTGGTGCCAGTTCCGGCAGTCGCTCGCGACGGAACTCCACCTCCCGTGGTCGAGGGAGCCACAGGCTCGTGGCCTCCTGTTGCTGGAACGACCTAGCTTGCTGCCCCGATATCATGCTTGAGCCGCCCATCGAAGATAATGTCATCCCCCAATGGGGTGATGCAGGTCTCGGAGAAGGTCATGGCATTTGCCAGGAGGGTCACACCCAGGTCGCCCACGGCTTCGATCCCTGTGCCCAATACCTTGGGGGATATGCACAGTACCATTCGATCGACCAGCTGACTCCTAAGGGCCGAGGTGATGATCCCCCGTCCGCCCTCAATTAAGAGAGAGCCAATGCCGAGGGATGAGAGTCGCTGCATCAACTCTCGGAGATCAACCCTGCTGCTATCGTCCTCTCCCACCACCAGTACCGTTGCCCCTCGGTGCCTCACCGCCTCAATCCTGCCCTGAGGAGCCCTTGCCGTTGTGGCGATGACTGTTTCGGCGATGCCATCGGAGAGGACGTGGGCCCCCATCGGCAGTCTCAGGGTGCTATCGGCCACCACTCTGACCGGGGAAGGGCCACTTGCCAGCCGCACGGTCAGCCGGGGATTGTCCACCGTCACCGTGCCCACCCCAACCATCACGGCATGATGCTCGGCCCGGAGCTGATGGGCAAGTTGCAGAGAGGCTTCGCCGCTGATCCACTGGGACTGGCCGGTCCGAGTGGCGATCCGTCCATCCAGGGTCTGTGCGTAGTGTAGGGTGACCGAGGGTCGGTGCGGCGGTCGGTTGTTCACGCGGCTCACTCACTTCCTTACCCTGCCACTCTTCTGCGGCGATGGGGGGGTGGTCTCGCGCACCGGTCTCGCTTCCGGGCGCAGGGAAGACTGGTCGGAGTGGCAAGGCTTCTACCACTTGCTCTCGCAAGCGGTGTACCATCTCAATTCGTGATGGCGTGTCGGTTAGGGTGTGGGTCTTGTAGGGGTGGCGGTACGCACCGGGACGACTCGTGCGAGTTCCCATTTGGTCTCCTGCGCCACCTCGTACAGCTTCTCGGCTTGGCTGGCTATGGCCTCCTGCTGCTGCATGTCGAGTGCATTGAAAGCTGTGTCGGCATAGCTCACCAGTTCAGCCAGATCCCCGACCACATCTGCCATGCTCCCCACCAGGGCTTGGACCTGCCCTGAGTCCCTCTGCCCCAGGTCGGCAACCGTCTGGCCGCGCGTTTTCTCCAATAGCTGGACCAATTCCGCCATCGTTGGTTTGGTGTCAGGCAGGGGCGTTAGGGTAGCCAGTGGACGCCTGGAGGTAGGGGGTGGGGAACTGAGTGGCGACGGCTCTTGCATCAATTGCAGGTCTGCCTGCAGCCGCTGCATGGCGCCGACAGCAGCCTCCCTGTCCGCGGGAGTCATGCCGGCCGCAACCTGCTCAAGTGACGTCCCCAGGCCAGCCATCTCGTCGACCATATTAATCAGTGCCTGCTCCAGCAGAGGTCGGTGCTCCGGTCCACTGTCCTGTACCGATTGATGTATCTCTAGCAGGCTGCTCTGGGTCTCTCGAAGGTACTGCCGCAGCCTCACCAGCTCAAATGACGGTGGCTCGCTTGTGGGCGTGGCGAACTGAGTCGTCCTGGATGAGGTCTGGGGAGTCAACCACCCCGGATCGGTGGTTGGCTGAAGGAGGACATCCTGGGAATCCAGCGTCTCGTCGACTGTCGAAACCGCCATGTCGATCCCCGCTGGCTCACAGCCTATCGATATCAGGCTGAGGCCAAAGGCAAACAGCAGCGTGAGGGGCCTTGCTACAGCCATGTCCATACCTCGTTGCATAAGTTGACCGGATTGGCGGCTTCGACCCAGCAGGCTTCATTGCCGGTCTCCAGTGTCGAGGCGACTAGCCCGAACTGGCTGAGGCAAAGCAAAGGGTGTGCCTTTCGATCGACGGGTAAGGCTTGATTTATCCCGCGGTTTTGGCGATGATGCACTCGACCCCAGTGCCCGCCAGAGGGTAGTGCCGACGGATCGATGATGAGCCGGCGCGCCGGTCACTCGGGGTGACTGTTCATCAGAGACGTACGGAGAAAATACGAGATGACCGAGTTTCCATGGAGCCCCGTGCCCGATGTCGCGCTGGTGCAGCGTCACTTCTCGAAGGAGCATATCGAGGACGTAGCCGGTGAGGTCCGCAAGGAGTTGGCCCGAGTCGGGCTGGCTGGCCGCGTGAAGGCAGGGCAGCGGATCGCCATCACCGCCGGAAGCCGGGGCGTGTCCAACATAGCCCTAATCATCAAGACCATCGCCGACGAGCTGAAGAAGCTCGATGCCAAGCCCTTCATTGTGCCCGCCATGGGGAGCCACGGCGGGGCGACGCCCCACGGGCAGACTGAGTTGATCGCCGAGTACGGCATCACCGAGGAGGCGATGGGGGTGCCTATCCTCTCCTCTTTGGAGACGGTGGTGATAGGGCGGAACCCCAGTGGCGTGCTGGTGCACATGGACCGGAACGCCCACGACGCCGACGGGGTGATTGTGGTGGGCCGCATCAAGAACCACACCAATTTCCGCGCTCCCATCGAGAGCGGGCTCTGCAAGATGATGGCGATCGGCCTCGGCAAGCAGAGAGGGGCGGAGTCCGTCCACAGCGGCGATCTCGCCGAGGATGTTCCAGAGGCAGCCCGAGTGATGATTGGGACCGGCAAGATCATCCTGGGCGTGGGGATGGTGGAGAACGCCTATCATAAGACCTGCAAGGTCGCCGCTGCTCCCCCCGAGAAGATCCACGAGACCGACCGGGAGTGCCTCGTGCTCGCCAGCCGCCTCCTCCCCCGTGTGCCGTTCGAGGAGTTGGGTGTGCTGGTGGTGGACGAGATCGGGAAGAACATCTCGGGCAGCGGCATGGATTACAACATCATAGGGATGTGGCGCCGCACGGCTATGCCACCCTTCACTCCGATGTACCATCGCATCGTGGTGCTGAACGTCACTCCCGAGTCCCATGGCAACTGCATCGGCGTCGGGGCCGCCGACTTCGTGACCCGCAAGCTAGTCAACCAGTTCGATGCCAAGAAGACCTACTGGAACAGCATCACAGCCAACGGCTTCGGGGGGGTGAAGATCCCTTTCACCCTGGAGACGGATGTGGAGGCGGTGGGAGTCGCCTGGAAGTCGGCTGAGAGGTTGGGTAAGCCCGGCCTCGTGCGGATCAAGAACACCATGGAGTTGGGCGAGTTCTGGGTGACTGCGGACCTGCTCGATCAGTTGCAGGGCAACCCTGAGTACGAAGTGCTGCGCCCCGTGGGGCCCATGCCCAAGGACGAGGCGGGGAATTTGCTCTGGGATTAGTTGACCAGACAAAAAGAAGGGCTCGGAGCCAAGCTCCGAGCCCTTCTTTTTGTCTGCCTACTAGAACATTGGCTCCTGGAGGTACATCTGCACGGCCTCTTGGTAGCTGAGGGTTTCGCTCTTGGCCAGGGTGCCCGAGGCAATGCCGATTACAGTCCGGTAGAAGCGCTCGCCGGCTTCCTCAGGTGTTTCTGTTCCCTCGATGACGGTGCCTGAGTAGTAGTCCAAGCTGGCCTTCGCGCGAGCGTAGGTAGAGGGATTGCCCGTCACCCACAGTTGCGGGGTCACCACCGCAGGGCATGGCTCCAGCAGGTCCTTGCCAGGCAGACCACCCCCACCCGCCTGGAAGAACACCAGGTTGGCACCCGCGGCGGCGTAGCCCGCGAACATGGATGTGCTGCTTTCCCAGTTGTCCACAAAGTAGAGCCCCTTGCCCTGGGGCCGCTCGGCGTATTGCAGCACCCCCTGGATCGGCGCGTAGCCAGCCTTATGGATGGCCCCCAGGCTCTTCTCCTCCAGAGAGCTGATCCCGCCCTTGATATTGGCAGGCACAGGATTGACGGACCTCAGGTCCAAACCGGTTGCCTTGGCCTTCTTCTCGATGATCTGAACGGCATCCAGTATGGCCTGTCCGACCTCTTCGTTCACTGCTCGCTTCGCCAGGAACTGTTCGGCGCCGATCACCTCAGTCGTCTCGCCGAACATGGAGATGCCGCCTGCCGCCACGATCTTGTCCGATAGATAGCCCATAGCCGGATTGCCGGCTACACCCGAGGTGGTGTCGGAGTAGCCGCACTTGATGCCGATGGAGAGGTGCTCGTCGCCCACCTCCTGGCGCCGCAGCTTGGAAGCCTGGTAGACCATGTCGCGGGCCAGCTCGATCCCCCTCTGCAGGGCGACGAAGGTGCCCCCATCCTTGAGCGGATCGATCAACTCCACCCGCTTGCCGCTGCGGGCGATCTCCTCCGCGATCCTCACGGGGTTCAGCTCCGGGTACCCTGCCGCAGTGCTGGCCCCGTGGACGATCACCGAGGCCACGTTGGGGTTGCGGCCCAGGCCGATGAAGACTTGGGCAATGATCTCCCTGTCGCTGTTCGTACGGCCCGCACCGAAGTCAGGGGTGACGATGGTCTTCGTCCCTGGCACCATCTCGCATATCTTCGCGGCGAGGAAGCCGGAGGGTATCACCAGGACGTGGTTGCGAGTCCCGACGGACCCGTCGGGACGTACGTATCCAAGAAAGGTCATAGTTGGTCCTCAGATGCCTCGGTCTTGAAGGGCTGAGCAAGCCACGGGCGTCCGCGGTTAGCACGGCCCTTCAAGACCGAGGTCGAGATGATCTAGAACATCGGGTCCTGAAGGTAAACCTCTATAGGGTCGCTGTGGTTGATGGTCTCGGTGCGGGCCAGGGTCCCAGATGCGATGTCGATGATGGTCCGGTAGAAGCGCTCGCCTGCCTCCTCGGGGGTCTCGGTCCCCTCGATGACGGTGCCGGAGTAGTAATCGATGCTGCTGCGGGCCATGGCGTAGGTCTTGGGGTTGCCAGTCACCCACAATTGCGGGGTCACCCCCGCGGGGCAGGGCGAGAGGACGCTGTGACCGGGGAGTCCCCCTCCACCCAACTGGAACATCACGATGTTCGCGCCGGAGGCGGCGTACCCCGCGAAGATGGAGGAGCTGCTCATCCAGTTGTCCACGTAGTAGAGCCCCTTGCCAGAGGGCCGTTCCCCGTACTTCAATACCCCCTGGATCGGTGCCGAGCCCGCCTTGTGGATCGCGCCCAAGCTCTTCTCCTCCAGGGAGCTGATCCCGCCCTTGATGTTGGAGGGCACGGGGTTGACCGTCCTGATATCCTGCCCAGTCGCCTTTGCCTTCGCCTCGATCAGGGCGGCGGCCTGCAGGATCGCTTCACCGAGCTCCGGAGTCACCGCTCGCTTGGCGACGTACTGCTCCGCGCCGATAATCTCGGTGGTCTCGCCAAACATGGCCGTGCCGCCGGCCGAGACGATCTTGTCGTACAGGTAGCCCACGGCCGGGTTGCCGGCGATCCCTGATGTGGTGTCGGAGTGGCCGCACTTGACGCCAAGGCTCAGATGCTCGTCCCCCACGGGCTCCCTTCGCAGCTTGGAGGCTTCGAACACCATCTCCCGAGCCAGTTCGATCCCCTTCACCATTGCCCCGTAGATGCCGCCGTCCTTTATGGGGTCGATCAACTCCACACGCTTGCCGCTCTTGGATATCTCATGGGCGATATACTCGGGTGCCAGTTCGGGGTAGCCCGCGCCGAAGCTGACGGTGTGCACTATCACCGAGGCCGCGTTGGGGTTGCGCCCAAGTCCGATCAGCAGCCTGCTGATCGCTTCCCTGTCCCTGTCGGTCCGGCCCGACCCGGTGTTGGCTGTGGCTATACACTTGGTTCCCGGCACGAAGTCGCAGATCTTTGAGGCCAGGTATCCCTGAGGGATCACCAGGACGTGGTTGCGGGTGCCGACGCTGCCGTCGGGCCTGACATATCCTAGAAAAGTCATTCCTGCTTACCCCCTTCCAGGTCACCCCTCGCCCGAGTCCCCTCCAGGTTGTGGACGTGCACCATTGCCCCCTTGGCGATCGGCTGGTTCGCCACCCCTATCGTCTCCCCATACTTCCGTATGATCCCTCCCTGGGGTATCTCCTCCAGGGCGATCTTGAAGCCAAAGGGTACCTTCTCCTTCGCCTGAAGGCCCTGCACCTCTTTGCCCAACCGCGCACCCACTTCGTCGCCAGCCTCGACCTCGTCGATCGCTGTGGCCACGTTGTCCAAGGGGTGCATTATCAACGCGCGCTTCGCTGTCATCACTGACTCCTCCTATCGTTTTCCTAACCTAGCAACTCCAGGGTTGCCAGGGTGTACACTCGGCAGGCATCAACCAGTTCGTCCACCAGCAGGTACTCGTTAGCTACGTGTACCCGGTCGGAGGCCCCCGGCCCGAACAGGACGATGGGGGTACCGGCCATGGCCTTGATGAAGGAGGCATCCGTGCCTCCGGCCTTCGCTCTGATCTTCGGTGGCTGCCCGTGGACCTCCTCATACGCCTTTGCCACGGTCCGCACCAGCGGGTGCTCGGGGTCCTCCATGACGGGCGGCCACACCTTGAGTACCTTCATCTCGAAATCGGCGCCCTCGTCGAGGGCTGCCGCCACCGTCCGACGGATCTTCTCGATGGCCTCTTGCGGATCGTCACTAGGCATCATTCTCAGGTCGATGCTGAGGACGCAGCGGTCGGCCAGGGTGTTGATCTTGGTTCCGCCCTCGATCATGGTGACGGAGACGCTGCCATTGGGCACCTCGAATCGCTCGTCCCGATTCGGAAACTCCAGCTTGGTAAGAGCCACAATGGCCTGGGCGGCGTTGTGGACGGCGTTGACCCCGAAATGGGGGCGCCCAGCGTGAGACGCCCTACCCTTGACGGTGACCTCCACCCAGAGAGTCCCGCGGTTCCCGATCTCTACGTTGTCCCTGGTTGGCTCGCCAACGATGGCGTAGTCGGCTGAAAACTTGCGATTCTCTATCAGCCAGACGGTGCCGGCGTCGCTGCCGGTCTCCTCGTCGGCCACGGCCGTGAACAGGATCTCCCCGTCGAATGGACACCCCGCCCTCTTCAGGGCGAACATGGATCCCATCATCGCGGTGAGGCCGCCCTTGTCGTCGGATGTGCCTCGACCGTAGATCCGGCCGTCCACCAATTCGGCGCCCCACGGGTCCCACTTCCAGTCGGCGCCCGCCGGAACCACGTCCATGTGGCCGTTGTACCACATGGTCTTGCCGGGCCCGCGCCCTTTGAGGGTGGCGACGACGTTGATCAGCTTGTCGCTCGCTGGGACCTTCTCCGCGGGGATGCCCTCCTTCTGGAAAAGGGCCACCATCCGGTCGGCGCACTCTCGGGTGTCGCCGGGGGGGTTGATGCTGGGGGCACGGACCAGGGTTTGGAGGATCTCGGTTAGCTCCTGGGGGGTCACGTTTGCAGTGATGTCGTTGTGGGTCAACGCTGACTCCTTTCAGAAGATGAAATCGAAATGGGGGGGATGCGGCCAGCGCTGGCCGCATCCCCCCCATTCTACATCTCTTCCTAGTCTGCGTCTTCCTCTGCGAACTCCAGGGTCTTGCTTCTGTACTGCACCCAAAGGCCACGAATGATGAGGCCGAAGGCCAGCAGCATGAAGACCAACGAGATGGGTCGCGTGAAGAACGTCGAGTACGATCCATTCGCTATGGTAAGCGCCTGCTTGAGGGAGATCTCCAGTTGAGGCGCCAGGATCACAGACAGCACTATCGGTGCTAGCGGGAAGCCGAACTTCCGGAATAGATAGCCTATGATCCCAAACAGCAGCGCTACCCACACATCGAATATCTGGTATCGCACGGCGTAGGCGCCGATGACTGAGAACACGACGATCATGGGGCCCAGGATTGGGAATGGAACCAGGGCGATCCGTGCCCAGAACCCCACCAACGGCAGGTTCATTATCAGCAGCATGACGTTGCCAACGTACATGCTGGCAATAATGGTCCAAACCAGCTCCGGCTGCTCGGTGAAGAGCCGCGGTCCGGGCTGGAGGCCGTACATAATGAAGGCGCCGAGCAGCATCGCCAGGGTAGGCCCAGGTGGGATACCGAAGGAGAGGAGCGGAATGAACTGCCCCTGTGCTCCGGCGTTGTTGGCGGCCTCGGGCCCGGCCACCCCCTCCAAAGCTCCATGGCCGAACTTCTCTGGATGCTTGGAGAAACGCATCTCCGTGTCGTAGGCTACGAAGGTCGTCACCGCCGGTCCGCAGCCTGGTAGCAGCCCCATGAAGAAGCCGACGATGGTGCCGCGGAGCATGCTGCTCCAGGTCTGCCTGATGTCCTGCCGGCTTGGGAGCCAGTCCTTGATGTTGGTGTCGTAGATGTGGGAGATCCGCTTCTCGAGGTTGACGAACACCTCTCCGAAGGCGAAGAGACCGATCACCACGGCGACGAAGTTGACTCCGCCCAGCAGTTCTGGGATGCCGAAGGTCAGCCGGCTGGTGCCTGACATCGGGTCCATGCCGATGAGCGCCGCAAGTAGGCCCAGAACCATTCCGGTCAACCCTTTCACCAGGGCTTTGCCTGACAGACTCACCACCAAGCTGAGCGCCATGAGCATCAGGGCGGTGTATTCGGCGGGACCGAAGGCCAGGGCGACGCTAGCCAGGATCGGAGCGAAAAAGGTTACGCCGACCAGACTGATCGTCCCCGCGACGAATGAGGAGATGGCCGCGATGCCCAGCGCAGGTCCTGCCCGCCCCTGCTTGGCTAGTTCATAGCCATCCAATGCCGTTGGAACGGAAGATGCCTCGCCGGGGATATTCACGACGATGGCAGTTGTGGAGCCGCCGTACATGGCGCCGTAGTAAATCGCGCACATCATGATGATGGCAGGGGTTGGGGGCAGGACGGTGGTCAGGGGCAGCAGAATGGCGATGCCCGAAGTTGGACCGATGCCCGGCAGTACCCCGACTAGCGTGCCCAGCAGGCAGCCGATCGCGGCCCACATTAGATTCTCTGGCGTTAGGGCGGTCTGGAACCCCATGGCCAGGTACTCCCACGAGAAGAGCATGCTGTGTTACCTCCCTTACTGTTTCAACGGACCTACTGGCCTCTGCGCAGATCACTAAACGGAAGCCGATCGATGCAGCGTTGGGGCTGGTCCCCGGCGTTCCCGGTCATGTCTGGCCACGTCGGGGACCAGCCCCAACGCTACTGCTCCAGGTTTAGCGGCTCATATGTCGGTCAGTAGTAGAGCAGTTCCAGGATACCCAGGGGGAGGTTGAGCCCCAGGATGCCCGTGAACAGTTGATCGACTATCAGACCTGTGACCACTCCGCCCAGGATGCAAAGCCACCATCTGTAGCGACCCAGATACCAGATGAGAGCAGCCGTGAATATGCCAGTGCTGACCGCGAACCCCAACGTTTCGAGGGTAGCCAGGTAGGCCACCATACCGACGGTGGTGACGGCCATTCTGCGGAGTCCTGTGATGTCTGGCCAGGAAATATACCTGGCTTCGCCGTCGTAGCGCCATCCGATACTGACAATGCCTAGGCCAAGGGCCACAAGGCTCCACCCCACGATTGTGGGGAGGGTCCGGGGGTCCAGGGTTTCCCCTGCGACCCCCCTTATCCCCGTTGCCATCACTGCGGTCACAGCGCCCAGGAGTGCCAGGAGCGCCCCTGTAATCAAATCCGCTTGCTTGAGGGTTCTCACGTGCGTTGCCTCCGGAGAGCGGTGGGAAAAATGATGCGCAACACTACTACTTCTTGCTGATGTTAGCGTCCTTCAGGTATGCCTTGTACATCTCGGTCTGGGATGCGATTTCCTTCTTCAAAGCCTCGGAGCCCATGGCCCTGGACTCAAACCCTTCCTTCTTCATGGTTGCGATGACCTGCGGGTCGTTGGCGATGTCCAGGAAAGCCTTCTCCAGCTTCTTGGCCGCGTAGTCAGGGGAGCCGGCCGGCAGCGCGACGCCACGGGAGACGCCACCGACGAAGTTGAAGCCTGCCTCCTTGGATGTCGGGAACTGCTCGAGACCGGGGAACTTCTTCTCCGACGCGATCAAGAGGGCGTTGCCCTGCTCCAACTGCGTGACCATGTTGTCGGTGTAGAAGATTGCCGCGTCCACGTGCTTGCCCAGCCAGTTGGTGACAAGGGTGGCGGAGCCAGAGTGAGGCACGAACTGAATCTCGATGCCGAACTGCTTCTGCAGCTCCAGCGCCATGATGTGGGTGATGCTCCAGAGCGCCACGCCGCCCACGCTCATCTTACCAGGGTTCTTCTTGGCAGCCTCTACGAAGCTCTTCAGATCCTTATAGGGGCTATCCTTCGTCACAGCCATGACCAGCGGTGTGAACTGGAAGTCCACCAGAGGCATTAGCTGCTCGGTCTTGTATCCCACGTCCTCCAGCATTGGCTGGGTAATGATAGTCGGGAGGTTGGTGCCGACGATGCTGTAGCCATCGGGCTTGGCACGGGTGAACTCAGACCATCCCACGGCTCCTCCGCCGCCGACCTTGTAGTCGATGACGATCTTCTGGCCCAGTGCCTTCTCCAACGGGGCCTGCTGGTCCCTGGCGGCTCGGTCGGACTGTCCTCCTGGATCCCATACGACCAGGTAGTTGATGGGCTTTGTGGGGTATTTGTCGGCGTCGCCGCCCCCACGGCTGCAGCCGGCTGTGGCCACCAAGGCCAGGGCAGCCAGCGCCACTACTGCTGCTACTAACAGCTTCTTCCGCATGGACCTTTCTCCTCCGATTTGATGAGACTGTTGCGACCTGTCTATCCCGTGATCCACCCTCTCCTGGTGGGGCACACGCAACCAAATTGGGTCCTCGTCGTCGAATAGTTGATGCCACCGCGGGTGGCGCGGAGTCCACGGAGGCCTCCTAACGAGCCCTCCGCACTCTCCGCGTGTCCCGCGGTGAACCGGATGCTACTTCTTCAGGACTTCCGGATTGGCCGCGTACTTCGGAGTCTGGCCGTTGAGCACGGCCAGCATGTCCGCTACCACGCTCTGGTAAACTCGATCCATCGCCTCATGAGTCAGGGCCGCTGTATGAGGCGTGAGAATGCTGTTGGGAGCCGAGTAGAGCGGATTATCCGCCGCTGGAGGCTCCTGGCCGAAGACGTCCACGGCTGCCCCGGCGATGACACTGTTCTTCAGTGCATCCGCCAACGCTGCCTCGTCCACGATGGAACCTCGGGCGGCGCTAATCAGGTAAGCCGTCGGCTTCATCATGGCCAGTTCCTTGGCCCCGATCAGGTTGGTCGTCTCCTTTGTCAGAGGGACGTGGATGGAGACCACGTCTGCCGTCCGGAGCACCTCCTCGATCGTGCCAACCAGCTCTACCCCCATCGCCTTCGCCCTCTCGGGGGTCAGGTATGGGTCGTAGGCAATGGTCTTGGCGTCAAAGGCCCCCTGGCACTTGTGGGCCGCGAGCGAGCCGATGCGACCGAGGCCGATGAAGCCGAAGGTGCAGCCGTGGAGTTCTCTAACGTACTGCTCCCGTACTGCCCAATTGCCCTTCCGCACCTCGGCGTTTTGCTTGCAGTACTGCCTGGCCAGAGCGATGGACGAGCCCACCACATACTCAGCCACCGAGATGGTGTTGGCATCGGGAGTGAACACCACCGCCACACCATGCTTCGTGGCCGCCGGCACGTCGATGTTGTCCAGACCGACGCCCGTGCGACCGATCACCTGCAGTTGGTCGCCGGCGGCAATCAACTCGGCCGTGGTCTTGGAGAGCCGCACGAAGAGACCGTGCGCCCCCTTGATCTCCTTGGCAACCACCGCGGGCTCCGGGCTGCTTGCGATGCGCATCTCCACCTGATCGCCGAACAGCGCCTTGACCGCATCGTTGGGTGGCTGCGCAAATAGGACGACCTTCTTAGCCACGGAGCACTCCCTCGAACACGCCACGCACCTCATCGTCGGCAAGGGCGCGCTTCTTTTCTACTGCCAGCGCCTTGATCTTGTCGGTCATCTCCCGCATCTGGGGCTCGCTGGCGCTCATTCCCCACTCCTCCAGCTTCATGCCGACGGAGAGGATACCGCTCTTCTTGCCCATGATCACCGTGGGCTTCCTGCCGACGAACTTAGGATCGATCGGGAACACCGTGCGAGGCTGCTTCTTCACCATGTCCATTCCAAGCCCCACCTCGCGAGCATAAGCGTTGTCGCCCACCACAGGCTTCAGCTTGTCCAGCTTGATCCCCGTCAGCTTCTGGACCAGCGCCGATACCTCGGGCAGCTTCTCGAAGTTGATGCCTGTCTCCATCCCGTACATGATGCGGGCGCTCATCGCCACCTCTTCCAGCGCCGCATTGCCGGTCCGCTCGCCCATGCCGTTGATACAGACGTGCGCTACCTCAGCACCAGCGCTCAGAGCGGCCATGGTTCCGGCTACACCCATCCCAAAGTCGTTGTGGCTGTGTACTTCCACCGGCACAGGCACGGTCTCGCGGATCTTGCGGACCATGTACATGATCGCCTGAGGGATCGCCGTCCCCTGTGTGTCCACAAGCGCCACCGAGTCGGGTCCTGCATCCTCATAGACGCTCTTCATCAGCCGCAGGTAGAACTCGGGCTCAGCCCTGGTCGCGTCGAACGGGAAGAAGCACACCCCAAGGCCTCGCTTCTTCGCATGGGCCACGGCGTCCACGGCCCTCTTGATGCACTCGTCCTCGGTCCAGCCCATCTGGTACTTGAGCCTGAGGTAGCCGCAGGGGATCTCGATGACCACATGCTTGCAGTCGGCTTCGAGACACATGTCCACGTCCTTGGCCATCGCCCGGCAGAAACCGGAGATTTGGGCCTTCAGACCGGCGGCGTTGATGTTCTTGATCGCCTGGAAGTCGTCAGGGGAGACCGCCGGCATGCCTGCCTCGATGCGATCCACGCCCAGCTCGTCCAGTGCCTTCGCGATGGCCAGCTTCTCTTCCTTCAGTAGGATGACGCCTGGGGTCTGCTCGCCGTCGCGCAGCATGGCGTCGTGGAGCTTCAGCCGCTTGGGCAGCTCCAGCCCCTGCCTCACCTCAGGCAGGAAGTTGAAAGGACTCGTTACCCAGTTCTCTGTCCACCAAGGTCCGTTTTCCATGTCTACCTTTGCCATTGACTCCTCCTAACTATCTCTACGGATACTGAACACTGGGTGCTCAATATTGGCGGGTGATCGCTTCGAAAGCGTGCATGAAACCCCGGATGTTTATGGCGATAGCTGCCTTGAGGGCGGCCAGGTCACGAGACTCGAATGCCTCCAGGATGGTCCGGTGGTCCTTCAACATGTGAACAACATGGTGTTGCATAAGCTCGCTGGCGTGGTGCATCCTGGCCATGTAGTTGTGGACGTTCAGACCGCGGTAGATCTCGGTGAGGCGTCGGTTCCCGGCCATGCTCACGATCAGCAGGTGGAGGTCGCAGTCTAGGGTCGAGCACTGGGGATAGTCGAGGTAAGCCCCGTGCTCGTCGATCAGCCCCTCCATCTCGGAAACAAGCCGGCACATCTCTGCCAGGTCCGATGGCTGGGCTCGCTCGATAGCTCTCTCGGCTGTCGCCAACTCCACCATGAGGCGAGCATCCATGAGGTCCGCCACATCGTCGAAGTCCAGCGGGGAGACCAGATAGCCCTTGCGAGGGAGGCGAGCGACCAATCCCTCGGCCGAGAGCCTATTGAGAGCATCCTTGACTGGGGTGCGGCTGACTCCCAGCCGCTGAGCCTGCTCCACCACCAGCAGCTTCAGACCTGGGTGTAGCTGGCCGGTGACGATCTGGTCCCTCAGGACCAGATATGTCTTCTCGGTGAGGTCTGGATAGCCGAGGAGGGAGATTGGTTCAGCCACGTCCGGCCCATTTCTAGTGGATGGTGAATTCAGAATGCAGAACGTGCCCGCATAGTACGGAGAAGTGGGAGCTTTGTCAAGAGTGCAAAAAATAAGAATGTGTACCAGTGCACGCACTGGTACACATTCCCGCCTGTGCCAGACCTTAAGCCTCGCCGCCCTCGTCGGCCACCGGCACCTCCTTGCCGCGGTAGCGGACCCAGAGACCCCTTGTCACGATGACCATGCACAGCAACATGGATGCGATGGAGATCGGTCGCTCGAAGAAGATACGGTGTGGCGCGCTCTACTATTCTCGAGTAAGGGCGCAAATCATCTCCTCGAATCTCGGGTAGAGTCGGATGAGTTCTTCGCGCAACCCGTTCTCGTAATCGATGTAGTCGAAGCCGGGCGCGACCGTTGTACCCAATAGCGCGAATTGACCTCCAGGGGCCAGCCGTGCTCCCTGCCATATTCCGCGCCTCACTACTACTTGTGGGCGCATGCCGGCAGCGATGTCCGTGCCCAGCTTCACCACCGTCCCCTTTCCATCAGGTGAGAGCTGGAGCATGTCGACCGGGTCACCCAGGTAGAAGTGGAACAGCTCGTCGCTCCGGAGCCGGTGCATCTCGGAGTAGGTGTCTGGTGTCAGTAAATAGTAGATCGCAGTTGAGACCGATCTGGAGCCTGAGTATTGCTCCATGAGGGCGCCCCCGTTCATGTCCTCTTCCGAGCGGTAGGTCTCGACGAAGTAGCCGCCCTCCCTTGGGTGAGGTCGAAGCCCGAGAGTGCCAATGATCTCTTGAGCATCCATTGCTGTTACCTCCCTAGAGTACTATTCCATTACTCTCCGCACAAAACGTGGCGCGGCCAACCAGAGACAGAGGACGCTGCAGAGGAAAGAGACCGCAGCCAGGGCGAAGGCGGCGTGGTAGGAGCCTGTGACGTCGAAGACATAGCCGGCCACCCAGGCGCCTAGTGCTCCACCGAGACCCTGCCCGATGCAGACGAATCCGTAGATCGCTCCAAAGTGCCTGCCGGCGAAGAGGTCCGCGGTGCTGGTGGAGACCATGGGAGCTATGGATGCGTGGCCAGTGGCGAAGACCGCCGCCGAGGGGAACCACCCGTGACGGCCCGAGCCGATCGATCAGCGCCCCACCAGGGATTCCGGCAAAGGCGGTCACGAGGACGAAGACGGAGAAGACCGTGGCTGTCTCCCCTCGGCTCCAGCTCGTCTCCTCAAGCAGGGCGACGTAGAAGACGGAGAAGGAGTAATACACATCGTTGGTGATGGCCAGGATGATGACGGCCGATGCCAGTACCATCCATCCATAGAAGAAGGGCAGCCTATGGCGCCAGCTGGTCTTTTGGAGCTTTGAGCCGGGGAGCGATGACGATTGAGCGTGCAACTCTACCTGCCAATAGAGGGTTGAGCAGGGCAAATATACTCCCGCACGCCGATGGGAGCAAGCCGAATGGGGGGAGTGGGCCGGGGGGATGGGGTCCAGCACTTGGCGCTCAGCACTCAGTACTCTTCGCCATCCGCCTTACCTGCCGTGGAGCGGCCAGCCACATGCAGAGGACGCCGGCGATGGTGCTGAGGGCGGCTGCCAGCAGGGCCGCTGTGTAGGATCCCGTGGAATCGAACAGGCTTCCGGCTGCCCAGGCTCCAACGGCACCGCCGATCCCCTGCCCCAGCCATACCGCCCCGTAGATGGCCCCGAAGTTCTTCCCCGCGAAGATATCCGCCGCCGCTGCCGACAACAGGGGCGGGTTCACGGCGTATCCCGTCCCGAAGGCCGCGGCGAAGAGGATAACCAGCCAGACGGTGTGAACCCTTGCCGTGAGCATCAGCAGCAGGATCGATAGCAGGACGCAACCGGCTCCAAGGGTGAAGGTCCGCTCCCTCCCGATCCGGTCTCCGGCCTCTCCCCACAGGATCTTCAGCGCTATGCTCACCAGCCCCGCCATGCCCACCGTGGAAGCCGCCAGCATCTTCTCGTAGCCGGCGTCTACCAGGAAGGCTGCCTGGTGAGCCCACAACATCTGGTTGGTGAAGGCGGATAGGATCAGGGAAAGGGTGAGCAGCCAGAAGCGCGAGGTCGTGATGGCGGAGCCGAGTGTCCATGGGTGAGAGGCCCAGGCCTGGTCCACTACCACCAGCCTACGGCCTGGGGCTCGCTTGGAAGCCTCGCTGACCTGCTGGACCCCATCGGGCTTCAGCCCCAACTCCTCCGGTCGGCCAACCTGGAAGACCGTCGATTGAGGAGCGATCCCCAGCAGGATGATGCCTGCAAGCGCCAGGTAGGCCCATTGCCACCCGAAGCCAGAGATCAGGTACTGGCTGAGAGGCACCATCAGCACCGTTCCCAGCCCCACACCGGCCGAGGCGACGCCGATGGCGAGTCCTCGCTTCCTCTGAAACCAACGGCTCACCAGGGCTACGCCAGGCACCCATCCCGAGATGGCCATGGCGGAGCCGCACAGGACTCCGAAGCAGAGGTAGAATTGCCACAGTTCCGAGAGCTGGCTGGTTGCCAAGAGCCCTACTGCCAGCAAGAGCCCACCGGCCGGCACAATCCTGGTCGGGCCGAACCTGTCTACCAGCACGCCCGCTCCTACCCCGGTGATGGAGCTGAACAGGACAAAGGTGGAAAACACTCCGGCTGTGGCGGCTCGGCCCCAATTGAACTGCTCCAGCAGCGCCACGTAGAAGACGGAGAATGAGTAATGTACTCCCCAGGAGAGGGCCATGGTGACGAAGGTCGAGGCGACCACGACCCAACCGTAGAAGAATGGGAGCTTAGTGCGCCAGCCGTGCGCAGTGGTGACGGACATGCCGGCCTCAGGGGGGTGCAGCGGGGACGCGGCACCATGAGTATTGTGGCTACTATACTCCTGCCGCAAAGGGGCACACAACTCGACCCCAACGCGAAAGGCTATTACCGCTCGCCCAGCATCATAGCATTCCGGGGCGGGCTAGGCGGGTGATGGGGCTAGGCTGCCAGGCGTTCAACATTCGGTACGCGTATACGATCTGGATGTCAGTAACCTTGGACCAGTCTGATGGCAACACCCAGAGACTGATCTGGATCCTGCAGAGAGGCTACTCCTTGAGCTGTTGGGGACCCAACAGCTGTCCCTCGGGCCCGCAGGAACCGTACAGATGCATCCACGTCGGCCACCGCGAGGGTGAGCTGCCATAGCCCCTCGTCCTGATGCTCCGGCCTCTCCGCCGGTCTCCCTGAGGGGGCAGCGGTCTGAAGCAGTTCAATGCGGAAGCTCTCGACGCAGAAGATCGCGCTTCGAGCAGCCATCGCCTGGAGTTTCGTCACGCTATCCGGGGGCGTGCCCAGCAGACTGCGGTACTGATCGATCGTCTCGTCCAAATCGACCACCAGCACACCAGCGGAGTGGACGGCGCTGGCGGCAAGGGGGTTGGACTCGGGAGCCTCCCAGCCCCTCCTCTGCAGCATGGCGGTCCCATGCTGGATCAGAAACGGGATGCGCCGACCCCATGGATCATCGGGTGCGGACGCGGTCTGCCAAGTCACAACGGCGCCGTCGGGGCGGCGTCTGTATCCTTGTGATGTATCCTCCAACTCAAGGCCCCTGTTCCGTGCCTCGACCGTATCCCTGGTGAGGTCATCGGAGGTAAGGGCGAAGCCAAGGGGTCCGCTCTCATGGTCCCTGAGGTAGTCCAAGAGGATTCGCCCTCGCTCGTTGGATCTGGCGGTATCAGGCTGGTGTACCGAGATTAGTTCCAGGTAGTCGGTGCCCAGGCGCGCCACGGCGTTTTGGGTTCCCCATTCCGGGTGCTCGCCCCCGGGCGAGAAGCGGAGCCCCAGGGCTCGCTCCATCTGGGTCGAGGCCTCGGTGAGGTCCCGTACCGCGATGATGGCGTGGTCGAGGCCGAGCAGCATCTCTGTCTCTCCCGCGACTGTGGTTGCCCTCTAGCTACCTGCAGGAAGCAGACCGCGCGAAAAGCTGCGCTTGCGGAAAGCAGGTCCAGGGCGCGCGACAGTGGCGAGCGTGGAGTCGCGGTTTGGTGGGGCGGGGTACTAGAACGTGCTGAAGCGCTCTTTTGGGGCTCCACAGAGTGGGCACTTGTCCGGAGCCTCGCCCTCGGCGGTGTAGCCGCAGATATCGCACACCACTACCGGTCCCATCTCCGTATCGCGACCAACGGTCACGGCATCCTTGGCCCTGCTGTACAGCTGGGCGTGCACCTTCTCAGCCTCCATCGCGTACTGGATGGCCTTGGTCGCGCCGGGCTCGCCCTCCAACTTGGCCACCGACTCGAAGGCAGGATACATGCTCTCGAACTCGTAGGTCTCGCCTGCGATGGCCGCGGCCAGGTTGTCGGCGGTGCGACCCACCCCCAGCAGGGTGCGCAGATGCCTGGAGGCGTGTACTTGCTCGGCGTAGGATGCGGCGCGGAATAGCCTGCCGACGTTGGCCAGGCCATCCTTTTCCGCCTTCTCGGCGAACAGCATGTATTTCACGTGGGCCTGGCTCTCGCCGGCGAAGGCCGCTTTCATGTTGTCTTCGGTCATCTTCTTCATGGCAGTCGTCCTCCCAGAATCGTTCTTGGCCGGACCCGCAAGGCTGCGGGGTCCTGCTCCCTCCTGTTACCTCGCTGGAGTTGCAGCAGGCACGTCGACCCCAACATCATACAATGTATCGGACGTCGTGTGAGCTACTTCTCCCTCGGTCTGCATGGCGTCTGGATTGGGCGCGGCGCCGAAGCTGTACAGGGCGAGCAGGGCAGCCAGCACGGAGAGGAGGGAAGCTGCGTATCGGGTGCTCAGACCATCGGTGAGGGGACCCAGCAGTATGGCGGAGAGGATGGCCATGGCTTCCATGGCCATGGCGAGGGCGGCGCGCACGGCGTGTTCCTTGCCGACAGGCGCGAGAGTCTGGGCAAATGTCCTGAAGGTGGACCCCGACAGGCCGAGGCCGAGGCCGATCATGAAGCCGCAGGGGACTGCGATCCTGAGACCGTCGGAGACGGGGAGACCGAAGATGCCCGCGGAGATAAGGCCGAGCCCCGCCGCGATGGCGCCGTTGGCCGGCAACTCGCTTCGGAGGAAGCGGCGACCCACAGCGACCGCTGCTATCCCGAGCGCCTGGGCGGCGAGGACGAAACCCACATTCTCGGCGGAAGTGAAGGCGCCCCATATCATGAGGGCCACCTGGACCACGGCCAGACCGCCTGCCAGCAGCGTGGCAGACAGCTGGAGGGCGGCCATGCTTCTCAGGAGAGGACGCTGCCATAGGGTGAGCATCCCCTGCTGGAGGAGAGCCAACTCTGCCGCGAGTGAGGGCTTCTCGGCAGTGTCGATGTCCCAATGGGACGGCCGAGCCAGCAGCATCAGCAGGGTGGAGAGGGCGAGTGCCCCTATGGCTACAGCAGCGCACGCTGGTAATGCAGACAGCGAGAAATCCCTCATGTCGTAGATGACCGCCGCCGCGGCTGGGGCGACGATGAGCGTTAGCAGCCTGCTATCCGCCAGGGTTTGCTTGGCGGTGTTCCTCCGCTCCCTCTCCACCAGCGATCTCGCCAGTGACCTGTTGGACGTACGTAGGAAGGTGATGGGGATAGCCGCGGCGAACACCGCCGCCAGCACAAGCCACTGGTCCTTCGCGGAGGCGGCGTTTAGGAGTGGCCAGAGGGCCGCGATGGTAGCTATCCGCGCGAGGATGGCAACCGGGTACGATCTGGGACCTTGGACCAGATGGTTCGCCAGGGGGCTCAGGAGAAATGGTGGGAGCAGCAACGCCACCATCGCGATGCTGACGACGATGGCCTTTTCCTCGGTGTTGTAAGTCCAGGCCAGGAGCGCCACGAAGAGGATCCCATTGCCCAGGGCCGCGATCTCCCTGGAGGCCCAGAAGGACAAGAAAGCTCTCGAATACGGCATGGCGGATGACCTCAGATGGGGGATGAGTAGACCAGCGGCATTATTATAGAGGGTTCACTGCTCATTAATGAAGGATTCATAGGCAGTCACCGTTGGCTGGGTCGAAAGGGGGGGGAAGTCGACTCAACGCCGCGCCGCAGAGAAGGGCGACTCTGAGCATTCCCGTCTTATCTATCTGTCCTGTCCGCGGCTATGCCGTCTCTGGACTGAGGGCGCCGGAGCGGGCGTACTCCTGGAACAGTTGGCCCCAGGGGGTGTCCACCAGCCATCGCTCGAAGACGCGACGGTCCCTGGCCGGCCAGCGGTAGTAGTCGTGGTAGACCTCCGATCCCATGATGAAGATGTTCACCAGGGGAGTCCGGAAGAAGAAGTTCTGGATTGCCTTCAGAGGGCTGAACCAGAGGAGGTCCCCTATCCGGCTGGCGCCGTTGTCCCCAACACGGAAGCCCCAGGACTCGCCGCTGACGTCGTCCCCCACCATCTCGATCTCCCTCGGGGTCCCCACCCCCAGGCCGGCTTCGTGGGCCAACCGGATGTACTTGAGACTCATGGGGTCGAAACCCATCATCTTGGCTGCCACGGCGTCGATGGCCACCTGGTCCGCCGAGGCCAGGATCACATTCTTGATTTCGGGGTACATGGTGCGGGGGCCCGGGCCGTTGCCCGCTGTGGTGCCGTCCATCACAGCGAACACGCCGGAATGGATCTCCTTCTGGATAGCCAGCAGATCAACCAGGGTCTCGTGGATCCAACTGTGGGTGTAGTGTCGTTTGGTGTTCAGCAGGCCGCCGAAGGCGTTCTTCATCGCCCCAGTGGTCGTGGTGTAGATGTGGCACTTGGTCGTCGGTAGATGGACGATATTCTTGCCAAAGAAGTAGTCGGGGATGCGAATCCCCTCGGGGAAGATCTTGTCCAGAACCAGCATCTTTGCCTTAGGCTTGTACTCGATCCACTTCATGTCCCCCTCGCGGAAGTTGTAGAGGACCGGTATCGAGTAGCGGTGGAAGATGGGCAGGTAGTTGTTCAGATCCTCGCCCTTGAAGGCGTCGGTGACTACGGTCTTGTTCTGCACGCACACCTGGTCCACGCAGCCCGCCGCGCGGAGGCCCAGGATTGTCCCCTCCATCTGCCAGGGGGTGGTGTTGGCCCCAGGGAAGGGGAAGTGCCAGGAGATGTTGTCCTTTAGGATGGTGGTCCGGGATGGGTCCAGGGCATCGCGGCAGCCGGCCAGATCCATCAGCCGCTGGTAGTCCTCCAGCACTGTGTCTGGTTGTGTCCTCAATACAGCGACTCGGGCTCGATCGACCATTACGCTACCTTTCCTCCTCGCACCGTGGTTTGCGGGTCATGTGACGATGGCCACTACGGTAATTGTCCCTCAACCTATCCTGACAGCACAAGGGCGAACCGTGGTTACTGGATTACAGTTGACAGTTGGTAGTGCTGGCTAGGCGAGGGAAG
>DIXP01000004.1 GCA_002436065.1 Chloroflexi bacterium UBA6077 | reverse complement strand
GGCCGGGTTATTCGGATAGGCTCTAAGTATCGAGTCGGCCAGCCTATCCGGTGTCGACCATTCCAGAGTCGGCCAGCCGCGTTCTTGGAGCCGTTTTGCGACCGACGTGATCCCGGGCGGCTCAACGCCACACGCAGACAGCAGCGAGAGGTCGCCAAGAGTGTCGCTGAGGCTACCGTCACCGACCATGCGTCCTTCCTGAAAGAGGAGGAATCTATCTACGATGGGCAAGAGCGGCTCGACAGAATGGCTCGTCATGACCACGCCAGTTCCGTTCGAGCGAAGGCCGCCCAGTATCCGGAGCAACGCACGACGTCCCAGGGCGTCCAGACCGGCAAGGGGCTCGTCCAACAACAGGAAGCACGGTTTCATCGCCAGGCAGCATGCTATCGCGAGCCGTCGCTTCTCCCCGGCGCTGAGCTGCTGTGGGTGCCTGGGGGCATATGTCTGGGGATCGAGACCGACTGCCGAGAGCGTAGACTCAACCTGTTGTCTCACGAACTCTTCTTGAGGTCGGCGCCCGAGAGCCATCCTTCTCGATCTGCCGGCTTGGCGTAATCCGAAAGCGACCTCGTCGAATACGCTTCCGCAGAAGAGTTGACGTTCTGGCTGTTGAAGAGCCAGGCTGGTGCGAACACCGTCTGGAACGCCATCATCGAACACAACCTGGCCGGACGACGGTTTCAGTAGTCCAGCCATCAGGTGCAGTAGTGTCGACTTCCCCGCGCCGCTATGTCCCAGAACCAGGACGGCTTCACCAGTATGGAGTCTGAGAGAAACGTCTTCCAGGGCAAGTCTGTCGTCGGTAGCGGCATATCGATAGCTTACGTTTCGCAGTTCAACCTGCATATGTCATCAACCAATTGCTCGACGTCGAGAGTAAGACTCACCGGCTTGCCGGCGCCACGCAGGCGAACTGCCAGAGATGCAACACCCGGAATATCGAAGGGCTGAGGGACGGCGTTGGCCAGCGAATGAAGGGCGATATCGCACGGCTCGTCCATAGCGATTCTCCCCGATTGGAGCCAGAGCACTCTGTCGGCCAGGGCGATGTCTTCGACGTCGTGAGTGGTTAGCAGGACGGACATCTGGAGCTTCTTCGTGAGGTCGCCAAGTGTGCCGAGAATGCGCCGACGTCTGGCGCCGTCTATCATTTCCAGGGCCTCGTCCAGGATGAGGAAACGTGGCTGCACCGCTATCGCACCGGCCAGCCTCACGAGCTGGAGCTCCCCCCCGGAAAGGCTGTGGACCGAGCGGTCTCTGTAACCATCGATATCCAGCAGGGACAAAGACCAATCGACGCGATCCATCAACGATTGCCCGGATAGCCCCACGTTCCGCAATCCAAGCTCGATATCCTGGCTCACCGAATCCCCAATGATCTGCCAGTGCGGATCGTGCAGCACGAGGTGGACGAGCGTCGACAACGTCCCGGTCTCCACGAGTTCGGCAACGCTCAGTCCGTCCAGCTCAACGCTGCCGGCACTCGGCAGATAGATGCCGCTCAGTAGCCTGCACAGCGAGGACTTCCCGCAGCCGTTGTGGCCCAGTATCGTGCAGAATTCGCCGGGGGGCAGCGTGAGGTCTAGATCGTTCAGGATCCAGGGTGACTGGTCGTCGAACCTGAAGGCAAGCGACCGGCAGCTCAACACTGATCGACTACTGATGTGTCGCCAGGGCCATTCGTGCTGTTGCCCTTGGATCACTCGTTCGCCACAGGGCGAATGTTGCCATGGTGGCGGCAAATGCCTTGACCAGGTCCCCGGGTATGAAGGGTACCACTCCCGCGACGACGGCCTGATTGATGGGAACGCTTGTCACGTAGCTCATCCATAGAACACCGGGCAGGTAGATGAGGAAGACCCCAGCTACGTTCGTTGCCATCAGAAGCGGAAGGGACGCCTTGCCGAAGGGGATGCGTTCCACCGCCCACCCGATGAACAGGGCCACTATCGGCCACGCAATGAGATAGCCGGCGGTTGGACCGACGAAGACTCCAAGGCCACCTCGTCCCCCCGCGAGCACAGGCAGCCCTACGGCAACCAGAACCAGTACTAAGAGCATACTCTGTAGCCCCCTCCGAGCACCGAGCACGCCTCCGGCCAGCATTGCTCCAAGTGTCTGTGCGGTAATCGGAATGGGCGACCAGGGCAGGGGAATGTAGACTGCGCCTAGTGCCACCGTCAGCGCAGCGAACAACGCCACCGACGTCAGATTGCGCATCCTGACAAACATGGGATTCAACAATGCAATGCCTCCAAGGATAGCCAATCAGCACGCAGGGTAGTACAATGGGGCGTCAGTCGTCAAGTTATCGTATTCCCTCACCGAGAAGGAAGCTACCCCTCCCGCCAGAACGCCGGCCGCAGCAGGATCAACACCGTCCACAACTCCAGTCGGCCCACCAGCATGTCGAAGATTAATACCAACTTGGCGAGGTCCGGTGCCCAGGCGTAGTTCAACGTGGGCCCTACCAAATGGAAGCCCGGCCCCACGTTGCTCAGGGTTGCTACAACGCCGCTCAGAGCGGTGATGAGGTCGATGTCCATCGCCGCCAGAGCCACGACAGAGAGCAGAAGAACCACCTGGAACAGGATGAAGAAGCCAACGCTCTCTTTCACGATGCTATCGGGTATCACCCGGCCACCCATCTTCAACGGAAGCACCACGCGGGGATGAAACACGCTGTACAGATGCCGGTAGGCGTACTTGGCCAGGATAATCAGCCGGATCACCTTGAACCCACCTCCCGTGGACCCCGAAGAAGCGCCTATCAGCATCACCAGCAGGATCAGCAGCTTGGAGAACCAGGGCCACAGATCGTAGTCGGCCAACAGGAAACCGGTAGTCGTCTGCTGGGCCACGATCGCGAAGACGCTGTGCCGGAGAGCGTCAGACACCAATTGGTAACCGCCGTTCAGCATCAGGTCGGTGGTCGCCAACAGACTGCAACCCAGCAGGATCGCAAGATACACCCGCAACTCCGTATCCGCGAGCGCCTTCCCCATTTTGCCCCTACGCATCAGGTAGTAGAGGCCGAAGTTGACGCCCGCGGCGGCCATGAACGTGATGACGACCCAATCGATGAGGGGACTATTGTAGTAGCTGATACTGGCGTTTCGAGGGGAGTATCCGCCGGTAGCCATGGTGCCAAAGCTGTTGGTGATGGCATCGAATGCGGGCATGCCCGCCAGCATCAGCAGGGCGATCTCCGCCACGGTCATGCCAAGGTAGATGCCCCACAGCGCCTTGGCGGTATCGCGGATGCGTGGCGTCACCCTGTCTGCCTGCGGCGCGGGCACCTCATCCTCATAGAGCGCGGTGGTGCCTCCAGAGCCCATGCCCACCAACGGCACCAGCGCTATGAAGAGGGTGATGATCCCCATTCCACCCAACCACTGTGTGAAGCCCCGCCAGAAGAGGATCCCGTGGGGATTGGATTCGATGTTGGTCATGACCGAGGCCCCGGTGGTGGTGAAACCGGACATCGCCTCGAAGTAGGCGTCGATAGGGTTTGCGAAGCTGCCGGCCAGCAGATACGGCAGCGCCCCAAACGCCGAGGCGAGCAGCCACGCGAGCGCCACCACGACGAAGGACTCCTTGCGCCACATGAGCCCCATCGGTTTGCGGCTCCAGAAGCGCATTGCTGCCCCCGCAGCGGCCGTCACCACGATGGAGATCATGAAGGGCAGCCTGTCCGGCCCCTGGTAGAGCAGGCTCACGGCCAAAGGTGCCAGCATCAGGCCGCTCAGCAGCAGCAGCAGCGAACCTAGATAGCGCACAACCACGGAGGCTCTCATTTGGGCAGCACCACCATCCTTATCGCTCCTTCCAGAAAGCAGATCGCAGCAGGATGAGCACTGTCCAGAATTCGAGGCGCCCCACGAACATATTGAACATGAAGACCACCTTTGCCGGGTCGGGAATGGCAGAGTAGTTGAGGGTGGGACCCACCCCGCCGAACCCTGGTCCAACGATAGCCATGGTAGCCAGCGAGCCGGTGAAGGCGGTGATGAAGTCCAACCCCATAGCCGAGACTGCGAGGGTAGACACCACCAGAACGGCCTCGTAGACGACGAAGAATGATACGGTCTCCCGAACGATCTCCTCCGGAATCACCTTGCCGTTCATCTTGAGGGGCAGAATAACCCTGGGATGAAAGGCAGAGTAGACCTGCCGGTGCGCGTACTTGGCCAGCATTACCAGCCGCACAACCTTCAGCGCCCCGCAGGTGGATCCCGCTGAAGCGCCCACGAACATCGCGAACAGCATCAGGGTCTTGGAAAAGCCAGGCCACTGATCGTAGTCGTCGATCACCAACCCCGTGCCTGTATGCAAGGAAACGAACTGGAAAGTCCCCTTCGTCACGGCTTCGAATACGGATGTCACCCGGCCGTGCAGCAGCAGATCGGTAGCCACCAGCAGGCTTCCTGCCACCACCATCCCCAGGTAGACCCTGAACTCGGTGCTCCGAAGCATCAGGGTTGCCTTTCCCTTCCAGACGAAGTAGAACAGGCCGAAATTGACCCCGCCCAGCACCATCATGATACTGACAATCCAGTGGATCGCCGGACTGTCGTAGTAGCCCATGCTGGCGTTTCGAATGGAGAAGCCGCCGGTTCCGATGGCGCTCAAGGTGTGTGTGGAGGCATCGAAAACCGACATGCCGGCCACCACGAGCATCGTCGTACCCAGCAGGGAGAACACCAGGTAGCTCCGCAGGGCAGCACCAGCCGTCTCCTGTATCCTCGGCGTAACGCGATCGGCTTTCGGCCCGGTCACCTCGTCTTCGTAGAGCGCCGAAGCGCCCAGCCCGCCTACCCTGACCATCGGGAGGATTCCGAGGAAGAGCGCCACAATCCCCAGCCCCCCAATCCATTGGGTTAGGCTTCGCCAGAAGAGGATCCCCTGAGGATGGACCTCGATGTCGGTCATGACCGAGGCCCCGGCGGTTGTGAACCCTGACATCGCCTCGAAGTAGGCGTCTATGGGGTTCGCGAAGCTGCCGGCCAGCAGATACGGCAGCGCCCCAAACGCCGAGGCGAGCAGCCATGCAAGCGCCACCACGATGAAGGACTCCTTGCGCTTCACGGCACCGCTCTGCTTTCGGGTGAAGAACCACATGGCGCCGCCCGCACCACCGGTGACCAGGGCGGAGACGAGCAAGGCCGCCTGGTCGGGCCCTCTGTAGAGCACGCTCACGCCAAAGGGCACCAGCATCAGGACGCCCAGGAGACTGAGGAGCACACCCAGTAAGTAGATGATGACCTGCGGTCTCATGCCGGTTCGAACAGCCTCGCGACGTTGGCAACAACCGAGGGAAGCGCCACGATCACCACCCTATCCCCGGCGACTATCTTGCTCTCGCCGTCCGGCACTATCGCCTTCCCGTTCCGCAAGATCGCCCCCACTATGGCCCCCGCCGGAAACTTGAGTTCACTCAGCGGGCGATCCACCGCCTGAGAGCCCGGCGCCGCTATCACCTCGATCGCCTCGGCCTGCTGCTTCTCCAGCAGCGCCACTGAGAGCACCTGCCCGCGTCGAAGGAACTTCAATATGGCACCCGCGCTCAGCAGCAGCGGGCTGATAGCCGCATCGATGCCAAACTGCTCCGCGAGAGGGATGTACTCCGGCTCGTTGAACACGGCGATGACCCGCCCCACGCCCATCTGCTTGGCCAGGCTGGCCATCAGGATGTTCAGCTCGCCCCGACCGGTGACGGCCACAAAGGCGTCTGCCCCTGGTATCGCCTCCTCTCGGAACACGTCCAACTCCTGCTCGTCCGAGCAGACGATCTTGGCACGCCCCAGTTCCGCCGCCAGCAGCTCGCAGCGGTCCTTCCTCTGCTCAATGATCCTCACGCCCACATTCTGGCGATCCAGCGCCTTGGCCAACTGATAGCCGATCCGCCCGCATCCGAAGATCGAGATGTTGCGAGGAGCTCCCCTCCCCTTGGTGATGCCAAAGAGAGGCTCAAGCTCGCGGATGTGCTCGCGGTTGGCAACGACGTAAACGTGGTCGCCGGGTCGTATAGCATCCCGCCCGCGCGGGATCACCATGCCCTCCCGTCGAACGATCCCCACAACCTTGCACGGTTTGGGAAACCTCACCATCGACAGCGGCATGTTGGCTATCGGGGTCTCGACTATCTTGTACTCCACCATCCGGATCTTGCCCGCCCCGAAATCCTCGGCGGCAATGGCCGAACCTGAGGTGAGAACGTCGATGATCTCGTCGGCCGCCAGCACCTCCGGAGTAATCACGTGGTCGATCCCCAGCGCCGCGAAGTTGACGTCGCCGTTGCCTTGGAGGTACTCATCTCGGCGCAACCGGGCTATGGTCCTCTTGGCGCCCATCTGCTTAGCAGAGAAGCAGGCGATCATGTTCACTTCATCCATGTCGGTGGCGGCCACCACAAGGTCGGCTTGCTTGGCTCCGGCCTCCTCCAGCACCCTCTTGCTCGCCCCGCTGCCGACCACCGTCATCACATCCATCTTGCGGCGGATGCGGTCTATCTTCTCCTGAGACTGCTCTATAACCACAACATCGTGGCCCTCGTCGGAAACCATCAGTGCGGCGTTGTAGCCGACCACCCCGGCTCCGATCACGATCACCTTCATTCCGATATGCCTCCTGGCCTGTACCATGACGACATCGCGCGGCTACCCTGTTGCCTCAGCCCTATATGCCATTCACCGCGCTTACCATTTGATATTCATAGGAATCAGCAAGAATCGCAAAACGAGGATCTAACGGACGAAAGCTGGAGAAAAACGGGGTGGATCAAGGAGATGGGGAGAGGACAGAGGGGAGCAGTACCGTGCGCCACCCTGGCTGTCCCGATTGATATAGACCTCTAACACAACAGCCCCGACAGGCGACGCCTCGTCGTCCACCAGGAGGGCGAGGCTTGCGCCGAGCCGCCCCACTCTCGTCCCGTAGGGAAGGGGCTTGTCCCCTTCCGCCAGGCGCATGGACGCGCAATGCATCAGCTTCACTCGGTCGGACCAACAGTATGAGAATGGGCGGGAAGACAAGCGCCTTGTAGCAACAAACACCCGACCGACCATGAACGGAACGGTCAATTCTGGCTGCCTTCTAGAGCTCTGGAGCTACTGCTATCGGAAGAACCCTCGTCTCCTGCCCCGCTGGCCATCGACCCTGACTCGCTCGGCAGTCAACTGGTTCATCAGCCTCTGGATTCCCTTCGCAAAGGGCGAACCAGACTGAGTCTCCACAGTAGCTTCCCCCTTCAGAGCCGATTTAGTCACTGCCTCCCCACCGTAAGGGAGTTCAGCATACAGCTTCTGCTGTAGGGCGTCCTCGAACTGCTCGCGAGAAAGCGTCCTGAAGGGGAAGAGGTTGTTCATGACGTACAGGATCCGGTCGAGCGGTACTCGCACGACGTTACCTACTATTCTCTGACATTCTCGCGCATCGCGCAAGACCGTCACCTCCGGGGAACAAAGCAGGAGGATCTTGTCCGAACACTCCAGGGCGGCCAGCACGGGATCGGAGAAGTTGGACCCGGTGTCCAACACCAGATAGGAGAAGTGACGGCGAAGCTGAGCCACTGCCAGCTTGACGGCCTCAGGCAACACGGTCTCGCCCTCTTCGGGCCGCAACGCCCCCGCCATCAACCGTAGCCCACTCGAACGGTGCTCGGTCAGGTAGTGCTCCATGTTCTCCGGCAGGCCGATGTGCTTGAGAGCCTCCGGATTGGCCGCCGCCAGACTCGACCTCGGTGTGAGGTTCAGCAGCAGGGAGGCGTGGCCGAAGACTAGCGACAGGTCGAGCAACGCAACAGGACCCAGACGCGCCCTGGCCAGCGCAACCGCCAGGTTCACGGCCACCGTCGTCTTGCCCACCCCGCCCTTCGGGCTGAACACCGTGATCACCCGCCCCCGGTGCCGATCAGCAGATTCGAAGGACTCCTCTGGAGCATCGTCGGCCGGAGGCCCGTCCAGGACAGCCCCGTGGAGGCCAGCACCTTCGCTGGACTGCACGGTCCGGTTAGGGGCATTCCGGGGCTCGGGCTCGATAGCCGGGTACTCGACACCTCTTCCCTCCACGGTGCCAGGACACTCCTGGCCCACCGGGTCCGATGAGGGCTCAACCTCTGCCTTCTCTATCACCTCCACCGGGGGACTCACCGTCACCTGCCGCTGCGCAGGGACCGCGGTAACCGGCAAATCCTCTGCCGCCTGTACCAGAGAACCCGCCTCCGTCGGGCTGGGTTCCTGTCCAAGTAGCGCCGCCCCTACCCCTGTCTCATCCACATGGCTCTGCCGGCTCACCTCGGCCCTTTTTCGGGCAATGACCTTGAGCATCCGAAGCATCAGGGAGACGTTCTGAGCCAGGTGGCCATCGAAATCCCCCTTGCCCAGCACCAGCAGCCTTGCATCACCCACAGCCCTGGCGGTGAAGCCGCGAGCCTCCCCAACGAGCAACCCCATCTCGCCGAAATGGTGTCCGCCCGAGTAGGTGACCTCAACCCCCTCCCCACCATCGTCGCCATCGCGGGTCGCCCGCACCTGCCCGGACAGGACAAGGTAGAGCGCGTCTCCCGCCTCACCCTGGCGAAAGATCGTCTCACCACTGCCAACCGCCCGCTCCTTGAGCAGAGCAGCGATCCCCCGCAACTCCGGCTCCGATAGCTGAGCAAAGATCCCCACTGCTTTCAGAAGCTCCACGCCCTGCACAATGCACCTCCCACGCCCGAAGCTACCTCAACCCACTGTCCCGTATCCAGCAACGGCCCCACCCCCGGCCTGTTACGGCTCTTCGCGGTTTTGTGTGATGCCTCGGCCGTAAACGGCCGGGCTAACTACGGCCGGGCTAAGGTGGTTAGTCCGGCCCTTCAGGACCGAGGCTGTTTTACACTTTGCCGCGTTGAGCCACTGTTACACGGGTAGGCGCCGGTCACCACCACCTGTTATCATGAGCTGTCTGTATCCTGCCGCTGGAGACCAAGAGCCTAAGTGAAACCGATGCTAACCACCCTGCTGATCCTGTCGCTCCCAGCCCTGCTCCTGAGCCTCTGGGCCTCCCGCTCCCGCTTGGCCCTGGCAAGGACCAAGGCACAACTGGCGCTGAGGCTGATCGCCGTCGTCTACCTGGGATCCTTCGTCTACCGCCTGCTCGGCTACGACGGCGACGTGCAACAGCTTCAGGTGGTTGGGATCGCCTTCGCCGTTCTGTTCGCGATCTGGCTAATAGCCTGGGCCCTTACCCGATTCGCGGCCAGCAGGGGAACGAAGTAGTTCTACTACCCCTACCAACCCCACTTCTCCAGGATCGCCCTCGCCCTGACCTCCGCCCCCATCCGCCGAAGACGCCACCGTAGGTATGCGGCATCGATCTCCACGGCCGCGGCCAGCGCTTCGATGTCCTCGATGTCGTGCTTCCCCTGCTCGGGGCCTCGCTGAAGCACCGCCTTCATGGCTATAACGTCCTCGGGCGCCAACACCGGCACCTCCACCCCCTCCAGGGTGCCGCGACGAAGCCGCTCCACCATCGGCCCATCCATCCCGTATGGATAGCTCTCGCCCCCAACCCGGATGACCAGTCTGCCCGCGATCTCCATCTCCCCCAGGGCGATCTTCTCCTCCTCACCCCAGCCGGTCCTCTCCAGCTTCGGCACCACACCCAGCAGCCTCCCAACCTTGGAGAGTTCCTCGGGCCGGACCAGCAGGTCCACGTCTGTAGGAAGGCGGTTGCCGGCGTAAATGTACACTGCCGCTCCGGCGGCAACACCCCAGTCAAGACCAGCACCCTCCAGCTGGCCCTTCACCAGGAGCAGCCCTGACCCCTTCGATTCGCTCTCCACTCTAGCCCCCTCCGCACTCGACCCTTCCACCGATCCCAGCCCTCTCGACGCCATGCCCGGCATTCTAACCGCCGCGACAGGGGGCCGCAACGGCCAGCAGGCGATATTGACTTCTCGGCAGGGCAAATCTATCATCAGGCCGGCATCCTGCTCGTTCGTGCCACCCGAACCCGCCTCGAGTCGATCCCCACGGATCCTCTTCTGCGGTGTCGTTCTCAATGGAGGAAAACAGTCTTGAAAGCGTTCTGGATCGAGGGCACCGGCAAGCCCACCGGCCGCCCGATAGTCATGGGGACCAGAGGGGTGATCTCCGCCGGACACCCGCTGGCCGCTCAGGCCGGACTACGAGTGCTCATGGATGGCGGCAACGTGGTCGACGCCGCCATCGCCACCTCGGCCGTGCTGGCCGTGATCCGCCCCCACATGACCGGCCTGGGAGGCGACCTCTTCTGCCTGATCTACCTTGCCAAGGAAGGCCGCGTGGTGGCCATCAACGCCAGCGGCCCCGCGCCACAGGCCGCGACCATCGACTTCTTCCGCCAGCGCGGCATGCCATATGTCCCTACCGACGGCCCCCTGGCCGTGGAGACCCCCGGCTGTGTGGCTGGATGGGAGCTGGCGTTGGAGCGCTTCGGCACCATGCCCCTGGCTCGCGTCCTCGACCAGGCCATCGAGTTCGCGGAGAAGGGCGCGCCCGTATCCAAGTACCTGGCCAAGGGGATGAGCGACAGCCTGCAACGCTTATCCCAGTTCCCCAACTGGCTGGCCACCTTCACCTCGGAGGGTCGGCCCTACCGGCAGGGAGAGATCCTGAAGCAGCCGAAGCTCGCCCGCACCCTGCGAACCCTCCAGGAAGGAGGCGCCGATGCTTTCTACCGCGGCCCCATCGCGGACGCTATCGCAACTGCCATGGAGCAGGAGGGAGGTCTCCTGACCAGGGAGGACCTCGCCAGCTGCCGGGCCGAACTGCTGGAACCGATCAAGGTCGACTATCGGGGCTACACCGTCTACGAGCAGCCCCCTGTATCCCAGGGCCACATCCTGCTCCAGCAACTCGCCCTGGCCGAGGGCTTCGACCTGGCGAGCATGGGACCCCAATCCGCTGAGGCAGTGCACCTCATGGCAGAGTGCAAGAAGCTGGCTTTCGCCGACCGGCTGCGCTACCTGGGCGACCCGGCCCGTGTGAAGCTCCCCATGGATCAACTGCTGTCCAAGGAGTACGCCGCGGCACGTCGTTCCAGCATAGACCCAGACCACGCCATCCTTGCCGCCGCACCCGGGGTACTAGCCTCTCAAGGCACCGACACCACCCACCACTGCATCATCGACGCCGAGGGCAACACCGTATCGATGATCCAGAGCATCTACCACGTCTTCGGCTCCGGATTCGTCGCGGGAGACACCGGCATGGTCTTCAACAACCGCATGAGTGCCTTCTTCCTGGATCCCAACCACCCCAACGCCCTCGCGCCCGGCAAGCGGACCGCGCACACCCTGAACACCTACATGGTATTCAAGGATGGAAAGCCCTTCCTCGTTGGCGGCACCCCCGGCGCCGACGACCAGGTACAGGTCAACTTCCAGGTGATCAGCAACATGATCGACCACGGAATGAACCTGCAGGAGGCCATAGAGGCCCCCCGCTGGTCCTCCACCCCCGGCTCTCTTCCCTCGGAGATCACTCACTCCTACGAACTCAAGCTCGAAAAGGGGTTCTCGGACGAGGCGATGGAGGGTCTGCGCCGGAAGGGCCACGTGGTGAAGATGGATCCCGCGGTCACCTTCAGCAGCGAAAAGGTCGTGCTTCTGGATCCTGAAACCGGTGTGCTGTGCGGCGGATCAGACCCCCGTCGAGACGCCTACACCGTCGCCTGGTAGCCCATCCCCCCCCCCCCATACACATAAAAGTAGAGACCCCGGTAGCTCCGGGGTCTCTACTCTCTCACCAAATTGTCGCTAAATCTCAGCACGTACCCACATGGTCTTACGTGACCTGTCCTTGCCAGCCTTCGGCCATCACACCGCATTGACCTGGTCTCAGGAAGTCGGGTAACGCCTGAGTCTTAGACTGCCCTGCGCGACAGGTGGGCGCAGGGCTCTACCTGTCAATCTGCCATACCCCAAAGAGTACTCGTACACTCACCGTGCGCTCCCTCCTTTCGGTGGAAAGGTCGGTGTATACCATCCCTAGCGCCAGGACGATAATACAGTATAATCCCGCAAGTGATTTGTCAATACCCCCATCAGGTATTGGCCTCACCCCTGAAGCTGGGCATGGTTCGCGACTGTGGTNNCCCGCGGTCGCCCTGCCCATTCGCCTGCCTGCCCCGCCAGGGCGACCGGCCGGTCGCCCCTACTGTCACGCCATCTCGCCTGTTGTCTGAACCATGCCGAAGCTGTATGCCATGGCACGGTAACTGCCTTACTCAAGCCGTGCGCATACCCTTGCCCAAGGTCACTCTGACTTTCTCCTGTCCACCAACAGGGCAGATACCACTAAGGATGTACAACATTGCGGGACGAAGGTTCAGCAGTTTCCACCATCAGACGCAGGCGCCGAAGGCACCCCACGCAGCTTCGTACCGGCTCAGGAGTAGTGGAGATCATACCCGGGCTCAGCACCTGGACCGCGGAGGACCTGGTGGAAGCCGGGGGCTGGGACGATGAATTGGCGGGTTTCTCCGACAGCTATGAGGAACACGACGCATCCGCGGAAGACCCGGACGATTGACCCCAGCGGGCTCGCACCCCCTCGCCGGTGCGAGCCCGCACCCCTTTCGGCCACGAGCCGCGCCGTGCTACAATGGCTCTCGTGATGAACTATTCGAGACAAGAAGCTGAGCGCCAGCTCACAGCCGACAAGCTGCTCTGGTCCCGGTTCCCCGTCGCCGTGGGATCCATCCTCTGGCCCCTGACAATCGCAACCATGGGCTGGAACCCCGGTTGGTGGATCGGCATGGCGATGGTGGCACTGATAGCCATGCTGGCTGTGGTGCTCCCTCCCAGAACCAGGGTCAACCTGTACCTGATCGACCTGCTGGAATGGGTGATCGGGGGCCCGCTGGAGATCTGCTGGCTCCTGTTGCTGTGGCACCTCGCGACCCGCGAGTCCATCTTCCCATTGCTCGGCCAGCCCCTGCTAGGATCGTTCCTGGTGACCATACTCCTCTTGATGTCCAACCGGATCATGGTCTCCGTCACCCGCTTCCTCACCTGTCGTCTCTTCGTCGGGGGTAGGCCCTAGTGCGTCGCTACGACGTCGTCTTCCTGGATGCCCAGGGGACCCTGCTCACCGCCCACCCCTCTACGGCCGCCATTTACGGCGGAGTCTGTGCCAGGCTGGGCCACGAGGTCGACCATGCAGAGGTAGGGGGCACGATAAAGGCACTGTGGGCCGAATACCGCCAGTCTCCCCCAATGGACGATCGATACGACACCTCTGATGAAACCACCAGGGCGTGGTGGGCCGACTTCAACACCCGCCTCTACCACCGGCTGGGGCTGAACGGGGAGCTGGAGCAGTTTCTCGAGGAGATGTGGCGGGTGTTTGGGGTACCGGAGAACTATCGCCTCTATCCAGAGGTGGTCGATGTCCTGGCAGAGCTCCGCTCTCGAGGCTACCGGCTGGGGGTGGTCTCCAACTGGGATTCCCGACTGATCCCCCTCTGCGAGAGGCTCGGCGTCACCCCCCACATGGAGTTCGTGGTGGCCTCGGCCGCTGTGGGTGTGGAGAAGCCCGACCGCCGCATCTTCGATCTGGCCCTCGCCAGAGCGGGCGTCCCCGCCCATCGCGTCGTCCATGTGGGAGACGACTACGAAGCCGACGTCCTGGGCGCGCAGGGGGCCGGAATCGACGCCATACACCTGGTCCGCGACGGCCTACTCTCTCAGGCCAGCCTCCAGATCCCCACCCTCCAGGGTCTCCTGGATCTCCTCCCCTAACCAAGACCCGAGCACTGAGCGCCCCCACTCGCTGTCATCCTGAGCAACCCATGACCCTAGCGGGCCACTTGAAACGATGAAAAGATGCTCGCTACAACTGTCATCCTGAGCCCCTCCCCCCTGTCATCCTGAGCGTCGAGCGAAGGATCTCCTGTTGGAGGGTGAGCACGATCCATTTTCGGGAGTAGGAGCGCAGTTCAGGATCTCCCGTTACAGGTACACCCCTCTCGCCATGCCCGGATTGGCGACACCTGTCATAATCGCTGCATCGGAGCACCCAGCACTCATCACTCGTCTATCAGTCGGTACTTCCGCAGCAGCCTCCCCAACTCGGCCTCGGCCTGGGACATCATCTCCAGGTACTCGTCCAGGTATCCCATACCTCGGCTAACCTCGGAGAACTTATTGAAGCGGAAGCCGTTCTTGGTGATCTCCGCGCCGTAGCTGGCGCTCCGTAGCGCCTCCAACAGCAGCTTGTGGTAGCGCTTCGCCACCTTGGGTGGTGGTATCTGCTCGAAGCCCCTCAGCCGCTCCGTGATCTGCCACCAGTAGGTCGCCGCGAAATTGGCCGCTTTCTGGCAGTCCTGGATCGGCGTCGCCCCCTCCACCTTCTCCCGCCACTCACCGTAGAACCGCTGGGCCAGCAGCGCTACTGGGGTCGTCGCCTCCAGATAGCTGCGCAGCTCCCCCTGCTGCCGCTCGAATCGAGCATCCCGCAGCCTCCCTAGATAGCCCCAGGGCGTGGGCAGGCCAGACTGACGCACGGGCTGCGTACTGTTAGATTCGGGAAGAGGGTCGGGCATCTCTGCGTCTCTTGGGGGACGGAAATCGGGCAGCGTTAGTCTAACCGCCGCTCTTCAAACCCGTCAACTGGCCGCCCGGCGTCCATCCACGTCCCCACCCTGGCTCTCCACCCTGAGAGCGTATGTCAGCGAAGCCCCGAACAGGATGACCAGATGGGTAACGTACAGCCAGACGAGGAAGGCTATGATCGCCGCGAAGGGCCCGTAGGCCGAAGAGAAGTCCGCGAACCTCGTCACGTATATGGTGAAGGCACTCCTCACCACCGTCCACAGCACCGCGGTGAGCAGCGAGCCCAGCCACACGTCGCGCCAGCTCAACTGGCACCGGGGCGAGTAGCGGTACAGCAGCAGGAAGACCAGAAAGATCAGCCCAAAGGACACGATGGAGATGACCAACTCCAACAGCCCCGGCGGCATACCTGCCACCGAGGGCACCAGGCCGGATACAATCCCCACGACGATGCCGGCGAGCCATGACAGCGCCATCACCGCGCCCACCGCTCCAATCATCCCCAGCGCGAACAGCTTCCCAATGAAGAAGGGTCGCGCCTCCTTCACGTCCCACATCTCGTTGACCCCCTGGTCAATCGACTCGAACCAACCGAGCGCGCCCCAGAGCAGTAGCAGGATGCCAAGGCCCGCAGCGGCCCCTCGCGCGGCGATCACCCCATCGATGACCTCTTGCACCCCTGTTGCCCCGATGGGAAGGAACCCCGAGAGCAGATCGATAACCTGCTGCTGGGCATCACGCGAGTCTATGGCAAAGCTGAGTAGCGAGATCAACAGCAGGATGAAGGGGAAGATCGAGAACACGGCGAAGTAGGTGACGGCCGCCGCGATCCTCTGGCCATCCCGTGCGTTCAGCTGCTGGTAGGAATGCCGGACCACCCTGTAGCTGGCATGCCCCGCCAAACTCGCGTCGAGCACGCGAAGCCGCCCTATCACGTAGTCAACTATCCCCATACCCTGCCCTCGTGCATCTACCATGCGGGCAAGAGCCATACCATCCCGCGGCACGCGGCTTGCTCCCGGAGCAGTCTGCCGCACAGTTCGCTCGCCGGCAACCGCGTCCCAACGTGGTCGGCCAGGCTCATGGAGGGCAGCAATGGCAAAGCGACACCAGAAGGGCAAGGTAAAGAACAGGTCCGAAGAGGCCCGGCGGATAGAGAAATCGGGTGAGGTGGGGGGATTCTCCGAGGAGGCCCCCAGGGACGAGGTCCGGATTCCTCCGGACGAGGAGTATCCAGGCCGAACTATCGGGGACACGGCAACCTCATACACCTCTGTCGGTGGCGCTGAGGATCCGGAGGAGTGGCCGGTCAGGGTGCCAGAACCGGACGACAACGCCCCCGACTACGAGACGCCCGGTGGTGCCCAACCGGACCAGCCCGGCGCTCAGTCCGGCCCCGTCCACGACGTCAGCTTCCGGCCGGCGCCGGGGGGCTACGTGGAATCCCGAGGTCGCGGAGGAAGGAACATCCCCTACACAGGGGAGGTGATCTCCACCAGGGACTCCACCTTTGAGGAGGACCCCGACACGGGCAAGACGGCCGACGAAGAAGAGGGTGAGATGCTACGGGAGAGCCTCGAGGAAAGAACTCGCGGCTACGAAAGCGGCTAACCGCGGAGTTCCGTAATTCGTCAGCGTAGGGCAGGGGTTTATCCCCTGCCGCCCGGCGGTGGTAAGCAACGCGGTGGGAAATGGGCTGCATCGCACGTCCATGTCCCGTGGGCGGAAGGGGACGAGCCCCTTCCCTACGCTACGCTGGCGAACAGCCAGGGTTCCCCATGACAAACGCGTCGTACCCGAACTCCCACAGCAACTCCGCCAACCGGCGCAGCGGCAAGCCGACCACGTTGTAGTAGCAGCCGTCGATCCCCTCGATCAGGAGGGCGCCGAAACCCTGGATGGCGTAGCCACCCGCCTTGTCCAGCGGCTCTCCGGTGGCCACGTAGCGGTCGATCACCCGCTCATCCAGAGGAGCAAAGAGAACCCCGGTGGCCACGGCATCGGATCGGCACCGGCCGCTGGCAGCGTCCACCACCGCGATGCCGGTGATCACCTGGTGCTCCCGCCCGCTCAGCAACCTGAGCATGGCCCTGGCCTCCTCCGGCCCCGAAGGCTTGCCCAGCACCTGCCCCCCAACCACCACCACCGTGTCCGCCCCAATCACCAGCCCATCGGAACGCTGTGAGGCTACCAGCGGCGTGTTGCCTCATACTAGATCTCACCGAAGGCATAGGATTGACGCAGGATTCTACCATGGGTAGACTATCTCCATCCCTCAACGACAAAGAGCATCCCCGCCATGGTACATCCAGACGAGCGAGTGCTCCTTCAAGAAGCTGAACGGCGCGCCCGGCAGATGCAACTCATTAACGAAGTTGCGATCCGGTTGAGCTCCATTCTCAACGTCGAGGATCTGCTGCAGGAAGTCGTTCGTCTGATTCAGACAACCTTCGGCTACTATTATGTGAACATACATACTGTTGACGAAGAGAGCGGCATCGCGCGCTGCAGAGCCGGTCAAGACATACACGGGCGCCGAGAGGGTCGTGACCTCCGCATACGCGAAGAGGGGATCATCGGATGGGTAGCTTGGAGCGGCGAACCGCTGCTAGTTGGGGATGTTCGTAACAACAGCCGATACTACTTCAATGACGAGATCCCACATACTCGATCAGAGGTAGCGGTCCCGATCAAGCGTGGGGATTGTGTTATCGGTGTGCTTGATGCCCAGGATGTTCGCACCGATGCATTCGATGCCAATGACGTTGTAGTCCTCGAAACGCTCGCTCGCCAGATTCTTGTTGCTATCGAGAATGTTGAGCTCTTCGAAGCACTGACTCGTTCACGAGTAGAGCTTGAGCAGAAGGCCCGAGCTCTAGACGACTTCGCCGAGCGTGCGGCTAGAGCCCAAGAGGAGAACCGCCGCAGAATTGCCCTGGCTCTACACGACGGTATATCTCAGCTGCTGGTTGGCGCTAGGTACGAATTGGAGACCATACGCACATCGCCCTATGCATTACCCGCAGGCGTCGGGGATCAACTGGAGGCGGTTTGCCGTGTTCTCTCCGATTGCGATGAAGAAATGCGGAGAATCATCTTCGACCTATACCCACCGGGACTGGAGGACCTGGGGTTATTAGCAGCCATACAACACTATGTTGCGACCTTTGAGCACCTCTTTGGGCTGGACTGCACTGTTCTGGTGTTGGGGCGGCCAGTCCGGTTCTCTCCAGATGCAGAGCTTGTGGCGTACCGCATAGTCCAGGAATCCTTAACAAACGTCTTCAAGCACGCCCGCGGAGCCAGAGTGGAAGTTACCCTGCGCTTCGATGATAGGCGTTTGGGAGTGACTGTCCGAGACAACGGCCCCGGATTTGACCTCAACTGCCCCAAGCGGGAAAGAACGTGCTTTGGTCTGGAGAGCATGAAGCGAAATGCGGAACGGGTCGGCACGAAGCTGTTGATTCGATCGAAACCAGCCTACGGAACGACTATTAGTTTCACCCTCTCTGGTAATGCTGAATCTCATCAGGAATGACAGTATGAGTAATGCGGACGAACGCACTCGTGTACTGGTTGTAGATGACCATCCCATTGTTCGACACGGCCTCAGGGGAATGCTCTCGAACGCGCACGATCTCGAAATCGTTGGAGAAGCGGAAAACGGTGCCATGGCATTGCAGCAGGTTGTGCGGGTCAAGCCTCATGTGGTTCTGTTGGACATTCGTATGCCTGGCCAGAATGGGGTGCACGTTATCCGACAGATTAAACGTGTTGCTCCCGATACTCGAGTGATCATGCTCACCATCCACGATGATGTGGCCTCTGCCTCTCGCTGTCTTGAGGCGGGCGCGGACGGTTACCTCCTGAAGCAAGTCGGACCGGTGGAGCTGATACAAGCCATTCGGACCGTACACCAAGGGCAACGGGTGGTAGCGCCTGAGCTAGCGAGCGACCTAATTGGTCAGTTCGTTACCATGGCTCGCGAACGTACCAGGAGTATCTCCGGCCTCTCCCGAGATGAACTGAGAATCCTGGAGGGAATGGCGGAGGGCGCTACCTACCGTGAGCTGGCCACACGGCTCTCTATCAGCGAGATCACGGTCAGGCGAAGGGTCCAGGACGTCTACGTGAAGCTGAACGTATCGGACCGAGCCGAGGCCGTCGCCACTGCCATACGCGCGGGCCTCATATGACGCGTGCCCCCAGAAAGGTAAACATTACCCACTTCCTCCAAGGCTGAGATCCCCACCTTGACCTGGGTATCTACCAAAGATGAGCCATAAGCCCCTCAGATCAACGTCACTCTTTCCCTCCCAGTCCTGCTGCCGTTGACATGATGAGCGAAATTGATCACAGAAGTGATCACCGCTGTCACTAGTCAGCTTACCTCCATGGGTGGAATCATATGGCCATGAACGATTCGAGGGCATCACCGGAAGAAGCACAACGACCGACTATGAAACTCCTGCGATTGGAGAAGGGGAGCATTGTGATCTCCACGACCAGGAGATTCAGACACCAGAATGCAGATTGAACGAGTTGAGGGCGGCGCTGGTTTGCGCAGTCGAAGTGAAGAGAAGTAACGAATAAAAAAACGGCCAACCTTGCACCGGCGACTGTCGAACGAGGTTCAGAGCCCTGCAGCATCCTCTTTGCATGATCGTTTCCCCAATTAGTGTCCAGGCAATCAGCCAGACGAGAAATCGCCTAAGTTCCAATGTAGCAGTGAAAAGGGAGGATTGACATGGATCGACTGAAATGCGTCCTGCGGTTCGCCGTAACTGCTCTGGTTCTCACCCTTCTGGCATCCCAGAGCCTTGGCTGTGGCAACCAGGCAACCTATCCATCGAAGGCGATAGAACTCGTCGTACCTTGGGCCGCCGGCGGCGGAACGGACGTCATCGCCCGCGTCGCCGCCAAGCATCTGTCCAAGGAATTAGGCGTACCGGTGAACGTGAGCAACAAGACCGGGGGCAACGGGATCCCAGGAGTGCTAGCAGTCCTGGAAGCGCCTGCCGACGGCTACACAATGCTCTTCGACGCACAGGGTAGCAGCTCAATCCAGGCCGCCACTCTCAAGGATCTGCCTTACAAGATAGAAGATCGTACGTTCGGACCTTCCCTGGTTTCCGGACCTAACACCCTCGCTGTGAATGGGAAATCACCATGGAACTCTCTGAAGGATGTCGCTGAAGCAGCGAAAAAGAACCCAGAGTCCTTCACCTGGGTACTCGGTGGTGGGGGCGTCGCGATCATGGATTTCACCATAATGCAGTTCCTCCAGGCAAGCGGCGCGGACATTTCCAAAACCAAGTCGGTGGAGTTTTCCGGGATGGGACCCGGCCTCACTGCCGTGGCTGGAGGTCACGTGATGTTAGGCGGCTCGTCACCTGGAGCAGTGCTGCCCCTCTCTCAATCTGGCGACCTGAAAGTGCTGGCAGTCACTGGTGACAAGCGAGTAGCTGTTCTCCCCAACGTGCCCTCGGCATCGGAAGCGGGATTCCCTAACATTGATCTGACGACACGCTTCTCAATATCCGGCCCGAAGGACCTGCCAAAGGAGATATTGGACAAGTGGGATGCCGCCGCCAAGAAAATCACGCAGGATGCTGCCTTCAAAGAAGAGATGGAGAAGACCGGCTCGTACCCTCTTTATGCGTCGCCTAAGGATACACGGGACTTCTTCCTCGGGGAAGTGGAGAATTTCAAGAAGCTTGCAGCTAGCCTGAATGTCTCTTAACTGAAAGAGTGGCTAGGTCGTGCTATCTGGCCCTCCAGATAGCACGACCTGGGTTGTGACGATCAAGGTTCAAGGTATCCAGACATTCGCCTGTCTTCGCGAGAAACCTGTAAGCGTCCGCTGCTTCATTGTCCATATCGCAGGCAGCGCCACTAAGCCAGCGGGTGAGAAGATGCGCGCAACGTGGATGGAATCAGGCACTCTTATCGTATTAGGTATCATCGCTATCTGGGATGGGGTCGGCATCGCCGGCCAGACCAGCAAGTATAAGTTGGCCGAGCTGTCCGGCGGCTATGAGGCCATGCTGGGAGCCTTACTGGTGATCGCATCCGTCACCTATGTGACGCGCGAACGGACGCGGATGCCAAGCATTGCGCCGGATCAAAGGCTCTCGGGCGGTCTCCTTAGGGTGTTCACCGCCCTCACAATCCTCGCGGCCTACCTGCTCATTATGCCTTTGCTGGGGTACATGCTGAGCACAGCGTTTGTGCTGGTGGCCTACATCCGGTTTTTCAGCTCTTATCGATGGACATCGATCATTGCATACTCTTGTCTGTTTGCCGTAGGCACCACATATGTTTGGGTACTGGCCCAACTCACGATGCCACAGGGAGTGATCCCCTGGCCCTAATGGCTATTCTGAAACAGAGGCAAACACTACATGGACATGTTGTGGTGGGGTATCCAGTCTGCCATACAACCTGAATATCTGTTCTACGCTTTCGTCGGTTCGTTGCTCGGTACGATGGTGGGGGTGCTGCCAGGCTTGGGGCCCGTTTCTGCCGTAGCGATATTGTTCCCTTTCACCACTGTCCTGTCCCCTACCGGGATGATCGTCTGTCTCGCTGCAATCTACTATGGTTCTACATACGGCGGATCCACCACCGCTATCCTTATGAACGTGCCCGGCGAGGTTAGCTCCGTTGTGACGGCGATGGATGGTTACGAGATGACCAAGCAAGGCAGGCCGGGCCCCGCCCTGGCTATCGCTGCCATCACATCCTTCCTGGCAGGCATCGTGGGCACCATCATCATATCGATCACAGGTCCGGCCGTTGCCCACTGGGCGCTGTCGTTCGGTCCCACCGAGTACCTTGGGCTGGGGTTGTTTAGTCTCACAGCCATAGCCGGTCTTTCGGGTAAATCCCTCGTGCGAGGGGCTATCGTAGCGTTAGTCGGTATGCTGATGGTGTTGGTGGGCCTGGATAGCGCTACCAATGCCACGAGGCTCACCTTCGGCAATAGAGCGTTGATCCAGGGTTTCGACATCGTTCCCGTCATGATAGGGCTCTTCGGTATATCCGAGATGCTACGACTGTACGAAGAGGAGATGAATTCAGCCACCAAGTACGTGCTCGGTAAGCTAATGCCAAACAGACAGGAGCTGCGAGCCGGCCTGATGGCTGGCGTCCGTGCTACCATCCTGGCTTTCCCTCTGGGGCTACTTCCAGGCATGTTGCCATCGGTCACATCTTTTCTCGCCTACTCCGTCGAGAAACAGACCTCCAAGCATCCGGAGAAGTTCGGCAAGGGCGCAATCGAGGGCGTGGCGGCGCCAGAGGCGGCAAATAACGCCGCAGCCATGGCGAACCTGCTCCCGCTTCTCTCCCTTGGTATTCCCACGGGACCAACAATGGCGCTTATCCTTGCCGCTCTAACGATAATTGGCCTGGTCCCTGGCCCTCTTCTCTTCACCCAGCAGGCCGAGTTCACCTGGACCGTCATCGGAAGCTTCTTCGTCGCAAACATCATACTAGTCGTGCTGAACCTGCCCCTAGTCGGGCTCTGGGCACGACTCGTCACAATACCTCGGCCGATCCTCGCGCCAACCGTCTTGGTCATCTGCCTGGTCGGAGCCTACACCACTCGCTCCAGCATGTTCGACGTCTGGGTTTGCGTGATTTTCGGCGCCCTTGGATGGCTGCTTATAAGAAGAGGCTGGCCATTGGCTCCCATGGTGTTGGCTTATGTGCTCGGCCCCATGATAGAGAGGTCCGCTCGTCAGGTGATGTCTATCTCGCCTGGACTCCTTCTCGAACGCCCCCTCTTCTGGGTATTCATCGCGATGGGAGCACTCGCACTGTTCTTCGCGCGACGGTTCTGGAGCAGAGCCAGCTTGGAATAAGACCACCAAAGGAGATGCATGAGCCTTCTGTCCCGTCTGACCTGGAGGTCATGCGTATCCAACATACATCAAAGTAGAAGGGAATGCAGCAGAAGTGGTAACTGTGAAAGTATCCGGTGCCTTGCATCGCTTGGCAGCGTCTCAGCGAGGGCTTGCTGATAGGCTACCCAGGGCCGACGTTTCGAAGATGGTTGATCTAAGCGTCGGAGATCCAAGCTTCTCCACACCAGACTACATTATCCGGGCAGCCACCCGGGCGATGGAGCATGGCTACACCCACTACCCTGCTCCTCAAGGTGACCCCGAACTCAGGGATGTGATCGCCGACTACCAGTCACGAGTCAGCGGAGCGACGGTTTCAGCACCAGAAGTGCTCATCACCGCGGGGGGCACTACCGCTATTACCGTTGCGATGCTCGCACTACTGGACCCAGGGGACGAGGTCATCATACTGGATCCATCCTATTCTCTGTACACCGACGGGGCACGCGTCGTGGGATCTATACCCATCCTTGTTCCTCTCACCAATTCCTTTCGAGTAGACATCGATGCGGTGAAGCAAGCAATTACTCCAAGAGCCAGGATGCTCATCCTAAACTATCCTTCCAATCCAACGGGACAACTGCTGTTGAAGGAGGAGTTGGATGGGCTCGCGAAGATCGCAGTTGAGAACGACCTGGTGGTCCTGTCGGACGAGGTATACGACCAGCTCATCTTCAACGGCAGACACGTCTCTGTCCTCAGTCATTCAGCATTGACTGATCGCACTGTGCTAGTCAACTCCTTTTCGAAGACCTACGCGATGACGGGATGGCGGCTCGGCTGGATCGTCGCAAAGAAAGGGCTGATCGAGCCCATCTTTAGACTGAATCGATCCACTGCCGACAGGCCAAGCAGCATCTCTCAACGCGCTGGTATTGAGGCCTTATCCAACAAGGAGGAGGACAGGAAGTGGAGAAGCTGGATGCTGGGACAGTACTCCGCCCAGCGCGAGGCGATGTGGCAAGGGCTGAGGAGTATACCGGGAGTACATGCCTTTAGCCTAGACGCAGCCTTCTACGCTTGGGTTCGCTACGAGGCGGATCTGAATGCCATAGAAATGATGAAGTACCTCTATGAGAGAGGTCTGTGTGTGAGGCCCGGCACCGAGTTCGGCAGCATGGGGGAGAAACATCTGCGGTTCACCTTTGCCCGTTCGGCAGAGGAAATCAACGACGGCATCGCCATCTTCAAGACAGCGATGGAGGAGTTGCGTGCAGGAAAGATCTCTGCAGGACCGCTGCATTCATAGCTCGCAGCTGACCATTCGAGTTCGCGAACAGGTTCACAACCACTTCGTCACATCAACTGTTGAAAGGAGAGAGAATCGTGACGAACCTATCTGAGCTATCTCCCGAGATGGAGGAGCGCGCCAGATCCGTGCACCAGGAAGCTCACGTCTTCGACGCCTGCTTTCCGTTGCTTGGGATGTACCGCGAGACAAAAGCTGAGATCAAGGCTTTCCTGGATGGCGGGCTGTGCGGGGGGAACGCCAGCCTGTCGACGTCCGAGACCGACTTCCACATGGCCATCAACAATGTCTATCAATTCAAGCAACTGATCGTCCGCAACCCGAGCAAGCTAGCCTTGTGCACTACGGTTGCCGATTTGAAGGAGTGCAAGCGACAAGGTAAGTTCGGGATGATCATCCACTTCCAGAACTCCAAGCCAATCGAGGATAGGCTCGACTATCTGCACACCTTCTACGATCTCGGTATGCGGGTTTTTGGGTTGAGTTACAATACGCAGACCTTCGTGGGTACCGGTTGCTGCGAGCGCATTGATGCTGGTCTAACCAACTTTGGCATGGATGTCATCGCTGAATGCAACCGTTTGGGCATCGTGATCGACCTCTCCCACTCCGCCTCCGCCACCTGCTGGGATGCCATCAGGCACTCCAAGGCCCCGGTGGTAGCGACCCATGCGGGCGTGTATACCCTAGCCCATGCCCATGGTCGCAACAAACCTGACGATATGATGAAAGCGATCGCCGATACCGGTGGAGTAATGGGTATCCCGACTCAGCCATGCTTCGTCAAGCGTGACCCCGAAACCCATGTGGTGCTTCCTGCCACTGTGGAGGATGTTCTGAACCATATCGACCACGCGGTGAATGTGATGGGCGCTGACCATGTCGGGTTTGGCTCCGACATGTCTAGCTACACTGCCAGAACCCTGGAACTCACGAGGGATTCAAATCTCCGTTTGTGCCGAACTCAGTTCCCGCAGGTATTTGGGGTCGGCCCCACTGACCGATACGATCCCTTCCCTATGGGCTTGGACAGCCATGCCAAGATGCTCAACCTCACCCGAGGCCTACTGAAACGAGGTTACTCGGACGAGCAGACTAAGAACATTCTGGGGGGCAACTGGCTTCGGGTGTTCAAGGATGTGTGGGGGAAGTAACCGCAATAGGCGAGAGCACAGCGCATAACCAAGTTTCGTCCAGGAAGAGAGTACCTAGGAGGGAGCGTCATGGCCAGCAGTAGTGTGACAAGCCTTGTAGCGGTAGGAGACTGGTTCGAATGCGAGCGGATGTCGGATGAGACGCGTGCACGTCCAGGTGTCGCGGCATTCATGGATGGACTTCGAGAGGGCAACATCGCCTTCATAAACCTGGAGATTCCCCTAGCCACGCGAGGCATCCCTCAAGAGAAGCAGAACGTAGTCAAGTCGGATCCTAACCTCGTTGATGATCTGGTGTTTGCCGGTGTGGATATTGTGAATCTGGCAAACAACCATATGATGGACTATAGCTGGGAAGGTGTGGAAGACACAATCGCCTTCGTTGAGCAAGCAGGGATCAAGCAGATCGGAGCAGGCCGGAATATCGACGAGGCTCGTGCCCCAGTCATAATGGAAGGGCCTGGCGGGAAAATCGGCTTCCTCGGGTTCACATCCGTGCTCTCTCAGTCCTATGCCGCGAGTGCAGATCGCCCCGGCCTCGCAGGGATCCGAGTGACCACAGCATACGTGGTGGAGCAGCCTCGAGCGATGGAGCAACCCGGTTCACCGCCACCAATCATTACATTTGCGAGGGAAATCGACGTCAAGGCAACCCAAGAGTCCATACAAGCGCTTAAGAAATCAGCGGACTTCGTGGTTGTCTCGGCCCATTGGGGAATACCTGGAGAGAGACCTGGAGACGAACTGGATGACTACCAGCGGGATGTTGGACATGCCCTGATCGATGCCGGGGCCGATATGATCATCGGACACCACCCCCACCAGTTGCAGGCTATTGAATACTACAAAGGTAAGCCAATCTTCTACAGCATCGGTAACTTCATGTTCCGCAAGCCACCGGCCAGCTCTAACCACCCAGAGAACTCCTTCCGAAACCGCCAGACGACAGCACGGGTTTTTGGGTTCTTCAGGCCTGAGACGGTGCTGTTGGACGCACGGATACGAGGCGAACACCTAGAGAGCGTCTCGCTACTGCCCGGCTTGATAAACAAAGAGGGTTATCCCGAGACGCGGCCGGACCTGGCAGAGGAGTTCGTGACCATTCTGGAGGGATCGTCGGCAGGCCTTGGGACCGAATTCCGAGCAGAAGCCGGCCGAGTGATCGTCAGCGCCTCATAGCATCGTCTTGGACGTCCCGTCAGGAATGAGATCCCCACTCCGTCCAGGATTGGGCGCAAGTTCGCTCGTCCATCAGATGAGGTAAGCGCCTCCGACCATCATGACACACCCCGAGCCTTCAGGGGACACCTCTGAAACTCGGGGTGTGTTTATTCCAGAGGCTTCGGATAGGTCTTAGAAGCGTCGGTTTCCCGAACACTAGCTACCTGATCTTTACCCACATCTCTTGGCCCAGCCGTAGGGTCGGCTGTATGGTGTACCCCATTGTCAAGACAGAAATCTGGCAACTATTTGTTAGCATCCCGGGCCGAGTGATCGTGCATCAAGGCTCCTACAGCCCTGTGCTCCTGCCGTAGATCTCATCCCCGCCGCAGTGCCTGCCCACTGGGCATCCCATCTCGACTACCCGGCCGAGCCTCGGTACACGGCCTCCGGTGTCCTGTATCCAAGAGACTGGTGTAGCCGCTCCCTGTTGTAGAACTGGAAGTAGTCCTTCAGATTGGCGATGGCCGCGGGCACCGTCTGGTAGTCCTTGAGGTAGACCTCCTCCTGCTTCACCGTGCGCCACAGCCTCTCCACGAACACGTTGTCCAACGCCCGCCCACGGCCATCCATGCTGATCCTGATGTCTCGGGATAGCAGCCTCTCGGTGAAGGGCTGACTGGTGAACTGGCAGCCCTGGTCGCTGTTGAAGATCGCCGGCTTTCCTTTGTCCAAAGCCCTGTCCAGTGCCTCCAGGCAGAACGCCACATCCAGGCTCACCGAGACCTCCCAGGACAGAACGTACCGGCTGTACCAGTCCAGGACGGCCACCAGGTACACGAAGCCCCGGGACAAGCGGATGTAGGTGATGTCGGTGCTCCACACCTGATCGGGCCTGGCGACCACCACGTTCCTCAGTAGGTAGGGGTAGACCCTGTTCTCAGGCGACGCCAGGGTGGTTCTTGGCTTGGGGTAGATGGTCTCTAGCACCATCGCCTCCATCAGCCGAGCCACCCGCTTGTGGTTCACCTCATAGCCATGTCCCTTGAGCCAGGCCGTCATCCGCCTGATCCCGTAGAAGGGGGTGCGGGTGTACTGCTCGTCCATCAGCCGCATGAGCAGGAGGTTCTCCGCACTCACCCCTCTCGGCTGGTAGTACAGGCTGGACCTAGCCAGCCCTACCAACTCGCACTGACGGCTCAGGCTCAAGTGCTCGTGCCCCGGCTCGATCAGGCTCCGCTTGGCTTCAGCCGGCAACTCCAGCTTTTTTTTTCAGCCAGTCCAGCTCCACCTTGAGCTGGCCGATCTGCTGGTAGAGGCTGGCCTTCAGCTCCTCCTCGCCCTTCGCCTCTCTCGCCCTCTTGGAGGCGAACAGCCCCGGCAACTCCTCCAGCACCTGCTTCTTCCACTGGACTATCTGCCCGGGATGGACCCCATGCTCACCGGCGATCTCGTTCAGTGTCCGCTGCCCCTTGATCGCCTCCACTGCCACCTTGGCCTTGAACTCCGCGCTGTGCCGCTTGTACTGCCCCACCTCGACCGTCCCTCCTACTACTCCTCGGCACAGCCATCCTAACAAATTGCCCTGTCCAGTTTTCGGGGGTCACTATAGTAAAGCCAGGCCCTCCACGAAGCTGTTATACGATGTGGGTAAAGATCAGCACTAGCTACCTCGGGCTCACGATCGTGGCTAGTGCCCAACGTTCCCCATTACAAACGCGTCGTACCCGAACTCCCACAGCAACTCCGCCAACCGGCGCAGCGGCAAGCCGACCACGTTGTAGTAGCAGCCGTCGATCCCCTCGATCAGGAGGGCGCCGAAACCCTGGATGGCGTAGCCACCCGCCTTGTCCAGCGGCTCTCCGGTGGCCACGTAGCGGTCGATCACCCGCTCATCCAGAGGAGCAAAGAGAACTCCGGTGGCCACGGCATCGGATCGGCACCGGCCGCTGGCAGCGTCCACCACCGCGATGCCGGTGATCACCTGGTGCTCCCGCCCGCTCAGCAACCTGAGCATGGCCCTGGCCTCCTCCGGCCCCGAAGGCTTGCCCAGCACCTGCCCCCCAACCACCACCACCGTGTCCGCCCCAATCACCAGCCCATCGGAACGCTGTGAGGCTATCAGTCCGGCCTTCTTCTCCGCCAGCATCCTCGCCGCGACATCGGGAGAAACCCCCTCCGGGAGCAACTCCTCCGCGTCGCTGGGCACGATCTCGAACTCCAGCCCAACCTGGCGAAGCAGTGCCTCCCGCCGGGGAGACTGGGAGGCAAGGATAAGGTCGGCCACCTACTCTTCCTTCACTCCTATCTTGGGCTTGATGGGTATTGGCTCGTTGAGGCCGGCCACCACCGTGGGGTGCTGTCGATTCAACCGGAAGATGTTGATGTCCCGGTACTCCCCCGTGGCCCTGTCCAGGATGGTGCGGGAGTCCGTCAGGAACACCCCGCTCTGGATCGTCTCGTCCAACAGGGAGGAGGTCTCCGACATAGAGAGGGGCAGGCAGTGGCTCTCGTAGGCGCGGCTCACGATGTAGTTGAACGACATGAACGGGCTGCTCTCCTCCAGTTTGTTCACGAAGCGCACTAACGTCTTCGTGTTCTCCTCGCCGGAACGGAGAGCGGCGGACACGCCGTTGCCTTCTGGAAGCACAGGCAGGGCCATCCCACCAACGGGAGCCGTCGGCGCCTCCCCTGCGACCCCATCCTCCAGGTTCTCCCAGGGAAGGTAGGCACGATCGATCAGCCCAATGGTGGTCGTCTTGATTATGCCTCGCCTCTCCGCCTCTTTCATGAAGTCCTTGAACTTGGAGAAGCCGTATGCCTGCTCGTCAAAGTTCCCCAGCCGGCTCGTCATCAACAGCTTCACCTGGGCAAAGACGTTCGGCCGACCCTTCTCCCGCACGTACTTCACCACCTCCACCAGCGTCTTCAACGCGTCCTCCAGCGTGGTAGCAGAACCGTTCCTGCTGGCGGGGGAGGGGCTGACAGGGTCCACCGTGACGTCGTAGGCAAGGAAGTGGTCGGCGCTACTGGTCAACTGCCAACTCGTACTCCATGATGTCCCAATCACCACCACCCGCTTACCACGGAGCCGCAGGGTGTTGATCAAGTGCACGAAATCGCCGTCGCCGGTCACCAGCACGAATGTGGAGATGTTGGGGTTGGAGAGGGACGCATCCACGCAGTCCACGGCAAGCTTGACGTCGACGCTGTTCTTGCGCCTGGGCGCCCCATCCGGGGAATCGCCAAAGCCAAGGATCACCGTCGGCACGTAGATCGGCTCGATACCGGCCGAATAGAGGTCGTTGGGATCCCGGAGGTGTTGCCCTTCCTGCCAGTTGGCGTAGGCCTTGGCCGCCACCACCCTCCCGTACTTCGCCGCGGCCTCCTTGATCGCCATGGCGTTCGGAAGACGATTCTCCCTGTTCAGAAGGCTATACTTGATGTTTTCCCAATCGATGTATAAGGCTACATCGCCCTGATGCGGCTCTTGCAACTGATCCCAACCTCCGCCAACGGCTTTCGATCCTGTAGAAGCAGGAAACAGTAGATGCAGCTAGTGTACCACTTGCACTACAGCCATCAGCATAACCAACTGCACGAGCACCGTTCCGGCGGCCAGCAGCCTGCCGGCGTCCCTCCGCCACTGGTGGAGGGCGGCAGCCACGGCGGCGTTTACCAGGAGGATCAGAAAACCAATGAAGGGCATGCGGAAGGCATCTTGCGGCGGGCCGATCAGGTTCGGCACACCAACGTGGTTGAAATGGAGCGGCATCAAGGCCGGCAACTCCGGAAAGCGGAAGCTCACGTATCCGAAGGAGCCCAGCAGCACCAGCAGGGCAAGGGACAGTACGGCCACGGCCATGCCGTCCCTGAGGATCGATAGCCTGAGCAGGGCCGGCATGGAGCTCTTGGGATCAGGGGCAAGCTCGACCTCTTCCGGAGGAAGCGCCTCCAGCAGTTCGATCAGCTGTCCGCGGAACTGCTCCAGATTCGAGGGCGTGAGGGCGTAGGAGCGCTGCATCGTGGCAACTATCATGGCATCGCCGGGATCGCTGCTTGTCCCATAGAAGCCGATCCAGCCGAGCCCCTCGGCCCGGGCCCTGCCCACCAGATACCCCGGCAGCACCAGCCCATCGACGGACGCCCTCTTCCCCAGGCGATGTCCGGCATACACCCCCTGGATCGCGCCCAGTGGTATCGTCTCCCGTATCCACAACCAGCGCACCGTCAGACGCCGGCTATCCAGCCGGTAGCGCATGGTGGAGAAGCCGTACGCCATCACACCGCCGCCGATGGCAAGCATCAATCCGGCCAACCCCGCGACGGCGGCCACGAACAGGTCGACGGCCATCGGCCGCCCCTGTATGTAAACCAGCGCGCCCACAGCACACACCAGCCCCACCGCCGTGGCGATGACGCAGATCCACCCCCCTCGCGAGGGCTTGGGCCGCCAGTCCCGCAGGGCCGGTCTCCACTGAGGCCGCGGCACCGCCAACTCCGGATCCGCCGCCTCCTCACCGATTCCCGGTTCCATCTCCCCGTCCAGTGGACCTTCCACCCGCATCCTTCCGCCTCTAGCCTAGGGCATCGTCTATACAGGTTATGCCGCCGCAGACTATACCAGCCCCCCCACCCTCGGTCAAGACAATCATGGTTCCCCCTCCCCCCTACCACCCTGTCGCCCCCTTCCGGTGTCACCCTGTCGTCCCTCCCGGTGTCATCCTGAGCGCAGCGAAGGATCTCCCGTTCCACGTACACCCCTCTCCCCACGCTCAGCACAACAATGCCTACCAAGACCACCGAGGTCGCGCAGCAGAAAGCCTGCACCCACCGTTGCCCAGGCCATTCTACGCTGATACACTGGCATCCTCGTCCATGTACATCCACCAAGTCGTCCCCACGGAGAACACCCTTGCCCATCAAGAAATCCGAACTGTACAGCTCCCTCTGGAAGAGCTGCGACGAACTGCGAGGCGGCATGGACGCCTCGCAATACAAGGACTACGTCCTCGTCCTCCTGTTCGTGAAGTACGTCTCGGACCGCTACGCCGGCCAGCGAGCCGCCCTCCTCGACGTCCCCGAGGGCGGCGGCTTCGCCGACATGGTGGCAGCGAAGGGCGACAAGGAGATCGGCGACAGGATCAACAAGACTATCGCCAGGCTCGCCGAGGCCAACGACCTCAAGGGCGTCATCGACGTCGCCGACTTCAACGACCCCGACAAGCTGGGCAGGGGTAAGGAGATGGTGGACCGCCTCACCAACCTTGTCGCCATCTTCCAGAACCCCTCGCTCGACTTCCGGAAGAACCGCGCCGAGGGCGACGACATCCTGGGAGACGCCTACGAGTACCTGATGCGCCACTTCGCGACGGAGTCGGGCAAGAGCAAGGGCCAGTTCTACACACCCGCCGAGGTCTCCCGGATCATGGCCAGGGTGACCGGAATCGGCTCGGCGGCCAGCAGCAACCAGACCATCTACGACCCCACCTGCGGCTCCGGCTCCCTGCTCCTCAAGGCCCACGACGAAGCCCGAGGGACGGCGGGCGTGGACATCACCATCTACGGCCAGGAGATGGACAACGCCACCGCCGCCCTGGCCCGGATGAACATGATCCTCCACGGCTGCCCGACGGCGGAGATCTGGAGGGACAACACCCTCTCCTCCCCCTACTTCAAGGAGCCCGACGGCAGGCTGAAGAGCTTCGACTTCGCCGTCGCCAACCCGCCCTTCTCCACCAAAGCCTGGAGCAACGGCTTCAACCCCGCCGAGGACCAGTTTCACCGCTTCGGGCTGGGCATCCCACCGGCGAAGAACGGCGACTACGCATTCCTCCTCCACATCCTCGCCTCCCTGAAGAGCAGCGGCAAGGGGGCTGTGATCCTGCCCCACGGAGTGCTCTTCCGGGGCAACTCCGAGGCCGCTATCCGCAAGAACGTCGTCAGGCGCGGCTACATCAAGGGCATCATCGGCCTGCCGGCCAACCTCTTCTACGGCACGGGCATCCCCGCCTGCATCGTCGTCCTGGACAAGGAGAACGCCGCCGCCCGCAGGGGCATCTTCATGATCGACGGCTCCAAAGGCTTCATCAAGGACGGCAACAAGAACCGCCTTCGCGCCCAGGACATACATAAGATCGTGGACGCCTTCACCCGTCTGGCGGAGATCCCCCGCTACTCCCGCATGGTGCCGCTGGCGGAGATCGAGGCGAACGACTACAACCTGAACATCCCGCGCTACGTAGACACCACGGAGCCCGAGGACATCCAGGACATCGACACCCACCTGCGCGGCGGCATTCCGGACCGAGACCTGGATGCCCTCGATCGCTACTGGGCGCTCTTCCCCACCCTCCGCGCCGAGCTGTTCGCACCGGCCGGCCGCCCCGGCTACAGCCGCCAGCAGGTGGCGCCCGGCGAGATCAAGACGGCCATCTTCGGCCACCCGGAGTTCGCCGCCTTCAGGCAATCGGTCACGGCCCGCTTCGAGGGCTGGAAGTCGGCCAACTCCCCCCGGCTGAGAGCCATCGCCGCCGGCGACAGGCCCAAAGCGCTGATCGAGTCCCTCTCCGAGAGCCTCCTCTGGGACTTCCACGAGGCCCCGCTCCTCGACCCCTACGACGTATACCAGTGGCTGATGGACTACTGGGCTGAGACGATGCAGGACGACGTTTACATGATCGCCGGTGACGGCTGGCTGGAGGCGGCCAGGCCCCGCCAGATCGTCGAGGACAGGGACAGGAAGACAAAAGAGCAGCCCGAGTTCTCCGTCGGAAAGCTGAAGTTCAAGGCCGAGTTGATCCCGCCCGCCCTGCTGATCGCCCGCTGCTTCTCGATGGAGCAGGCCGAGATCGAGGATCTGGAGGCGCAGGCCGCGTCCCTCGCCCAGGCGCTCGAGGAGATTGCCGAGGAGCACGGCGGCGAGGAAGGGCTGCTAGAGGCCGTGAAGGACGACAGGGGCAAGATCGGCAAGGGAGCGATCGCGGCTCGCCTGAAGGAGGTCAAGGGCGACCCCGAGGCCGCGGACGAGGAGAAGCTGCTGAAGGAGTACCTCTCCCTCATGGAGAAGGAGGCCGAGGTCGCCAGGAAGGTCAGGGACGCCCGAAGCGCCCTGGAAGCCAGGCTCGCCGTGAAGTACGGCAAGCTCACCGAGGAGGAGATCAAGTCCCTCGTCGTGGACGACAAGTGGCTCGCAACCCTCGCCGCCTCCGTCCAATCCGAACTGGACCGCGTCTCCCAGTCCCTCACCACCCGCATCAAGCAACTCGCCGACCGCTACGCCACCCCGCTCCCAGACCTCATCGAGGAGGTTGCTCTGCTATCAGCCCGGGTCGATGAGCATCTGAAGAAAATGGGATTCCAATAGAGCGAGAAAGGGATTTGAGAATGGCCCAGGGCAAGAAATCCACCATCAGCGTACAGGGAACAGCCATCGCCATCCTTTCCGACGGCCCAGAGGACTACATCTCGCTCACCGACATGGCCAAGAGGTTTGGAGACGACGCGCTGATCTACAACTGGATGCGCAACCGCAACACCATTGAGTTCCTGGGCATCTGGGAACAGATTCACAACCCTGACTTCAAAGGTAGCGAATTCGAGACCTTTAGATCCCAGGCCGGGTTGAACAGCTTTCACTTGACACCCAGGCGGTGGATCGAGGCCACGCGAGCAGTCGGTATTCGGTCACGCGCCGGTCGCTACGGAGGCGGTACATACGCCCACAAGGACATCGCCTTCGAGTTCGGTTCCTGGCTCAGCCCCGAGTTTAAGCTGTACCTCATCAAGGAATTCCAGCGGCTCAAGGAGGATGAGAGCCGGCGACTGTCGCTGGAGTGGAACCTGAACCGCACCCTCGCCAAACTCAACTACCGCATCCACACCGACGCCATCAAGGCCCACATCATCCCTGCTATGGTCACGCTAGAGCAGGCCGGCTTCGCCTACGCCAGCGAGGCCGATCTGCTCAATGTTGCCCTCTTCGGTCAAACCGCCCGGCAGTGGCGTGAAGCCAACCCCAGTCTAGAAGGCAATGTACGCGACTACGCTAGCATCGAGCAGTTGCTGGTGCTGGCCAATATCGAGGGGATGAATGCCGAGTTCATACGCATGGGGCTCTCGCAGTCGGAGAGGCTCACCCGACTGAACGAAATAGCGATCAGACAACTTCAGTCGCTCATTGGGCAGAGCGGGACCAAACGGCTGGGAAGTGGCGAGGTGCAAGACCATTGAGTGTGGCGAATGCGAGGCCAGGCTACAAGAAGACCAAGGAGGGAGTGATCCCGGCGGATTGGGAAGTCGTCCCATTGGGGAGGATTGCCAAGTTCTCCTCGGGAGCACTCATCAACGTTGCATCGCTTCATGAACAGTCGTCTGACTATCCCGTGCCAGTCTTTGGAGGCAACGGCATTTCTGGCTACACTCGTGATGCCCTCATGTCAGGTCCAACCATCATCGTAGGACGTGTTGGCCAGAAATGCGGAATGGTCCACTTCTCGGAAGGGCCTGCGTGGATCACGGACAATGCCCTCTATCCAGTACACTTCCAAAGAGAAGCCCATCCTCAGTTCCTGGCACTGGCTCTACAACATGTCAGGCTCAACGATGTCCGGAACCGCAACGACCTGCCCCTGGTTACTCAGAGCATCCTCGATGCTGTGAGAATTGCCTGGCCGCCAGAGATATCTGAACAGAGAGCCATCGCCGCTGCGCTCGGCGACGTGGACTCCCTGATCCGCTCGCTGGACCAACTCATCGCCAAGAAGCGCGACCTCAAGCAAGCCGCCATGCAGCAACTCCTCACTGGCAAGCAGCGCCTGCCAGGGTTTGATGGGGAGTGGAGAGAGGGCCAACTAGGTGATGTCATCGAGAAGTTGGTTGGCGGAGGGACGCCGAGCCGCTCAAACCCTGCGTATTGGGGAAACGAAATCCAGTGGGCAACAGTCAAAGACATTGCCACCTTCAATCCGCATTGGACTCAAGAGGCGATAACTCGGCAAGGCCTGAAGAACAGCTCTTCAAATCTGATCCCCGCAGGAACGTTGATTACGTCAACAAGAATGGCACTCGGAAAGGCCATCATCTACGAGGTTGACGTAGCCATCAATCAGGACCTAAAGGCGCTGTTTCCCAAACAGAACGTCAGCGTCAAGTATCTCTACTATTGGCTTGAACACAACACTCGGATGATCGGCGAACTAGGCAATGGGAGCACGGTGAAGGGCATATCGATTTCTGATCTGAAGGGTATTCCGTTTCTGCTTGCCCCGATCCCTGAGCAATCCGCCATCGCCACCGTCCTCTCCGACATGGACGCCGAAATCACTGCGCTGGAGCAGCGTCGCGATAAGACCCGCGCCCTCAAGCAGGGCATGATGCAGGAACTGCTGACCGGGAGGATACGACTGATATGAGAGTGCTTACGCGGAACGGCAACAGCTACCGGCTTCCCAGCGTGCTCAGCGACTTCCAACTGGAGATGTACCTCCACCTCATCGACTGGAAGTGGGGGCACATCACCCGCGAGCCCGGCATGGCCCACGGCAACGAGTACGACGCGATCCTGCCTGAGCGGTACGCCGGCGCCTTCCCGATGATCTACCCCCCTATCCTGCCGGGGCTTCGCCGGCACCTTGCCCAGTTTCCCTTCCGCATCCACGGGTACTTCAACCACATGGCTAGCTCCCAGGCCGCCAACATCAACCTGTTCCTGCCGGTGCTGGCTCACCCCAACGCGGACGCGATCCTGGGGGGCGCTCAAACCGGACTTCGCCCGCCTGGCCACCTCCGAACTGGACCGGGGCTACCGCCTGGAGTTCTGGGATCAGCCGCACGGGAACCTCGGCGACAGGGGCAAGACGAGCGGTACCGACGCGGACATCGCCATCGCCTACTTCAGCAAGAAGGGCGACCTCTCCCTCTGGCTGATCGAGCACAAGCTGACAGAGCCGGAGTTCACCACCTGCCATGCCGCCACGAGCCGCGGCAGGAAGCCGCACCACGATTGCACCCTGAGCTTCCCAGAGCTCGTGAACGACCCCACCCCCTGCTACTACCACGACGCGCGCAACTTCAAGTACTGGGATATCACCAGGAGGAACCCGGCCTTCTTCCCCAATCACGCCGGTTTCGATGGCTGCCCTTTCCGTGGGGGCTTGAACCAGCTCTGGCGCAACCAGCTTCTCGCCCTCAGCGTGGAGCAGGATGATGAGCGTCCATACGATCGCTACAAGCACGCATCCCTCTCCGTCGTCCGCCATCCGAGGAACCGGGCACTGGACAACTCCCTGAACGCCTACAGGGATCTGATAGGCGACAACCCGAACTTCTCGACCTTCACCTCCGCGGACCTGCTCCGCTCTGCGGAGAGCGTCGGCGACGCTGCCCTTCGAGACTGGGCCGACTGGTACCGCCACCTCTACAACCCGTGACGAGGATGGGGAAGCTGGCCTCTGCAATGCACTATTGCAGTTTCATGGTAAACTGAACGCGCTTGGATCTCTCCCACCGGAGGCGCAACATGGATAAGACGACATTGGATACCCTGGCGCGGCTGGGGCAGGAAATGGCCGAATCGGGCCGAACCGTCGAGGAGCGGGCGTTGAAGGATGCCGTGGCCGAGCTTGGCCGCTTCTCCGGGGGGTTGCTGACCACCGGCGAGGCCGCGGACCGTCTGCGGGTCTCGATCCCGACAGTCAAGCGCTGGATTGCGCGGGGAGCCCTATCAGGAGTGGATACGGGCACTCGCTGGCTCGTCACCGAGGAGAGCGTGGAGCGGGTGATCCGAATCCGCCACAACCTGAGGGAGATGGACGAGGAGGGCAGCCCGACCGACGAGGAGATCCTCGAACTGACCAAGCGGACCCGCCGTCCGCCAGAGGCAGAGCATGTTGCGTAGTCCTGCACCGGCACGGGTGGTACTTGAGCGACTTCCGCGCTCCCCTGGCCGCTCTGGCTCATCTACGCTACGCCGAGTGCTATTGGAGCAGTTGGATCGTTGCTGAGGTTGTTCGCGTGAGGACGGAGTGGATCGCCAGCCCCAAAGGGGCTTCGTCTTCTTAGCCCGATCACTTCAGTGTCGGTCAACGCGACAGCACAAGGCTGTCAGGGACTTGATGGATAGGCTGACGCGGTTAGCCCGGCCCTTCAGGGCCGAGACCGGCGCACACCCTACCGCGTCGAGCCAAAGCAACGCGGCTTTCGCGGACAGACCGGGTCACAAATTGGTACCTTCCGGTCATCGGGCAGCCCCCTGGAGGAATGAGAAATGAGCACCGTCGGCCAGATCGAAAAGGCGACTCAGGCTCGCGTGGTCCGGCTCTTCCGCGACACGCTCGGCTACGACTACCTCGGGAACTGGACCGACCGACTGGACAACCGCAACATCGAGGAAGGATACCTTCGTGCCTTCCTGAAAAGGCAGGGCTACGACGACACCCTTGCCGGCAGGGCGATCCACCTCCTCGCCAAAGCGGCGGGCGACCAGGTCAACAGCCTGTACGACCGGAACCGCGCCCTGTACGAGCTGCTGCGCTACGGCGTGAAGGTGAAGGCCGAGACCGGCGACAACACCGAGACCGTCTGGCCGATCGACTGGAAGCACCCCGAGAATAACCGCTTCGCGATAGCCGAGGAGGTAACGGTTCCCGCCGCCAGCACCATCGCCCATACCAAGCGTCCCGACATCGTGCTCTACGTCAACGGCATCGCTTTGGGCGTGCTGGAGCTGAAGCGCTCCACTGTATCGGTCGCCGAGGGCATCCGCCAGAACCTCGATAACCAGAAGAAGCTGTTCATCGAGCACTTCTTCTCCACGGTGCAGTTGGTCATGGCGGGCAACGACACCGAGGGCCTCCGTTACGGCGCGATCCAGACCCCGGAGAAGTACTACCTGGCCTGGAAAGAGGACCACTGGCTGGAGAACCGGCTCGACCGCGACCTCGCCTGTCTGTGCGGCAAGAACCGGTTCCTGGAACTGATCCACGACTTCACCGTATTCGACGCGGGCATCAAGAAGCTGTGTCGCCACAACCAGTACTTCGGCGTGAAGGCCGCCCAGGCCTACCTGAAGCGCCGGGAGGGCGGCATCATCTGGCACACCCAGGGGTCGGGGAAGAGCCTCATCATGGTGTGGCTGGCCAAGTGGCTCCGCGAAAACGTAGCGGACGCCCGTGTGCTGATCATCACCGACCGGACGGAGCTGGACCAGCAGATAGAGACCGTCTTCAAGGGCGTCGGCGAGGAGATCCACCGCACGAAGAGCGGCGCCGACCTGATCGCCACCCTCAACGCGAGCCTGCCCTGGCTCATCTGCTCGCTGATCCACAAGTTCGACGGCAAGGAAGATGATGAGGCGGTCGCCGACGTGGCGGCATACATCGAGGAGGCAAAGAGGGCCATCCCTCCGGACTTCTCGCCGAAGGGCGACCTCTACCTGTTCGTGGACGAATGCCACCGCACCCAGTCCGGCGACCTGCACGATGCCATGAAGGCGATCCTCCCCAACGCGGTGCTGGTCGGCTTCACCGGCACGCCGCTCCTCAGGTCCGACAAGCAGCGCAGCATCGAGCAGTTCGGCCCCTACATCCACACCTACAAGTTCGACGAGGCCGTGAGAGACGGCGTCGTCCTTGATCTGCGCTACGAGGCGCGCAGCATCGACCAGAACATCACCTCGCAGCAAAAGATCGACCAGTGGTTCGAGGCGAAAACGAAGGGGCTGACCGACCTGGCCAGGGCGCAGCTCAAGCAGCGCTGGGGCACGATGCGGAAGGTGCTCAGCTCGCAGGACAGGCTGGAAGAGATCGCCGCCGACATCCTGATGGACATGGAGCTGCGCGACCGGCTGCGGAGCGGGCACGGCAACGCGATGCTGGTTTCGGGGAGCATCTACCAGGCGTGCAAGTTCTACGAGATCTTCGACAAGACCAACATGAAGGGCAAATGCGCAATCATCACCTCCTACAGGCCGTCACCGGCAGCCATCAAGGGCGAGGAGAGCGGCGAAGGGCTGACGGAGAAGCTGCGGCAGTACGACGTCTACAAGGAGATGCTGGCCGGCTGGTTCAACGAGGCCCCGGAGAAGGCCATCAACCGGGTCGAGGAGTTCGAGAAGGCGGCCAAGAAACGGTTTATCGAAGAGCCGGGGCAGATGAAGCTGCTGATCGTCGTGGACAAGCTGCTCACCGGCTTTGACGCGCCCCCGGCCACCTACCTGTACATCGACAAGCAGATGCGGGACCACGGCCTCTTCCAGGCCATCTGCCGGGTGAACCGCCTCGACGGCGAGGACAAGGAGTACGGCTACATCGTCGACTACCAGGACCTGTTCAAGAGCCTGGAGGGCGCGGTACACGACTACACGTCGGGCGCCCTGGACGGCTACGACAGGGAAGACGTGGCGGGGTTGCTGGAGAACAGGCTCGCGAAAGCACGCGAGCGGCTGGAGGAGGCGCGGGAGGCGATCAAGGCACTGTGCGAGCCGGTGGAAGCCCCGAAGGACCAGCAGGCATACTTCCGCTACTTCTCGGCGAAGGACTCAGGCGATGCGACGCAACTGAAGGAGAACGAGGCCAAACGGCTTTCCCTCTACAAGCTGGCGGCATCGCTCATCCGAGCCTACGCGAACATCGCGAACGAGATGCAGGAGGCCGGCTACAGCCCAGCCGAGATCGAGAAGACCAAGGCGGAGGTGAAGCACTTCGAGAGCCTGCGCGATGAGGTGAAGAAGCACAGCGGGGACGCCATCGACCTCAAGATGTACGAGCCCGCGATGCGCCACCTGATAGACACCTACATCCGAGCCGAGGAGAGCGAGACCGTCTCCGCCTTCGACGACATGTCCCTGATCCAGCTCATCGTCGAGCGGGGGGAGAGTGCCGTCGACGCGCTGCCCGAGGGCATACGAAAGAACAGGGAAGCGGTGGCCGAGACCATAGAGAACAACGTCCGCAGGCTCATCATCGACGAGCACCCTATCAACCCGATCTACTACGAGAAGATGTCGGAGCTGCTGAGCGCCCTCATCGAGCAGCGAAAGCGGGAGGCACTGGACTACCAGGAATACCTGGAGAAGATAGTCGAGTTGACGAAGAAGGTGAAGAACCCGGCGTCTGGGGCTTCCTACCCTGCCTCCATGGATAGCCCCGCGAAGCGAGCCCTCTATGACAACCTGGGCAAGGATGAGGAGCTTGCGAGGCGAGTAGATGACGCTGTGCGCTCGACCAGGAAGGATGGATGGCGCGGCCACAGGGTGAAGGAGAGAGAGGTCAAGTTCGCCGTCCGAGCGGTCCTCAACGACGAACATCTCATTAACCAGATCCTGGAGCTGGTGAAGAACCAACATGAGTACTGAGAGCCCATCCGGCAACGTTCCGTCCAACGCGCCGGCCGCCACTCCCTGTGAGTTGTCAGATGGGCGGTAACGGGCGCCAGATCACGGTGAGCGGCCTGGATGTCGAAGTGGTGCGAAAGGCCATCAAGAACCTGCACCTTGGCGTCTACCCGCCCGATGGGCGAGTGCGGGTAGCGGCGCCGCTGGCGGTGAGCGACGAAGCGGTCCGGCTCGCAGTCGTGGGCAAGCTCGGATGGATCAAGAGGCAGCAGGCCCAGTTCGGCTCTCAAGCCCGGCAGTCCCATCGCGAGATGGTGAGCGGCGAGAGCCACTACTTCCTTGGCCGCCGCTACCGCCTGCGCGTCGTGGAGCACGACGGCCCGAGCAAGGTGGTGCTGCGGAGCAGGTCCCACCTGGAGCTGCTCGTTCGAGTTGGCATGGATGCCGGCCAGCGAGAGAGGCTGTTGCAACGCTGGTATCGCGAGCAGCTTCGGCTCCTCATCCCGTCACTGATCGAAGAGTGGCAGCCGGCGTTGGGCGTTCAGGTCGCCGACTGGGGCATCAGACGGATGAAGACCAGGTGGGGCACCTGCAACGCCGAGACCGGCAGGATCTGGCTGAACCTGGAGCTTGCCAAGAAGCCCGTGCAGTGCCTTGAGTACATCGCCGTCCACGAGATGATGCACCTGCTCGAACGGCACCACAACGACCGCTTCACGGCCCTCATGGACCACCACCTGCCATCCTGGCGGCTGCATCGCGACGAACTGAACGCCGCTCCCCTTGCCCACGAGACCTGGAGCTACTAATACTCCACCAATTTGACTGTGACCCCCATCATCCCGGCGCTCCCTTCCGGTGTCATCCTGAGCGCAGCGAAGGATCTCCTGTTACAGGTACACCCCCCCCACACTCGGCCTGGCCACAGGTATCATCACCACTGGGTCGGAGTCCCAGAGAGCACTGCCCCACCCCCCACCCCGTCCCCTTTGTGGTAGACTGTCCGGCGCACCTCAAACGGAGGGAACCCCTTGCGCATCGGCTTGAACGCCCAGCTTCTCTACCTGTCCAGCTCATACAGGGCCGCTGGCATCCACCGCTACATCCATCAACTGCTCGTCCACCTGCGCGCCCTCTCGAGCCCCGACGACCGGATGGTCGCCTTCACGGGCCGCTGGAAGCTGCCCCCTGAGCTGGAGCCAACGCCCCACTTCAGACTGAGCCAGTCCAGCCTCCCCACCTGGAAGCCCGCCGTGCGCATCCTTTGGGAACAGCTCCTCCAGCCCCCGGCCGCCATCCGGGAGCGGCTGGACCTGCTCCACTCCCTCAGCTACGTCCAGCCCATGCTCTGCCCAGCGAAGTCCGTGGTCACGATGCTCGACCTCTCCTTCCTTCGCATGCCGGAGAACTTCAATCGGGGCAACAGGGCCTACCTCGCCACCATGACCCGCCTCACCGCCCACCGGTGCCGCCGCATAATCACCATCTCGGAGAGCACCCGCCAGGACGTGATCAGCTACCTCCAGGTCCCCCCGGAGAAGGTTGTCCCCATCCACCTCGGCGTGGACGAACTCTTCAGGAAGGTCGAGGACGAGACTCTGCTGGCCCGCTTCCGGGAGGAGCACCAGGTTCCCGAGCACTTCCTCCTATACCTGGGCACCCTGGAGCCCCGTAAGAACGTGGAGAGGCTGGTGGAGGCTTATGCCCAGGTCAAACGGGAGTCCGGCATCCCCCACAAGCTCGTCCTGGGCGGGGCCAAGGGGTGGCTGTACGACCGCATCTTTGCCCGAGTTCGCCAGCTTGGCCTTGAGCACGAGGTCGTCTTCACCAGCTACATCCCCTACGATGAGCTTCCGCTATGGTATAATTGCGCCGATATCTTCATCTACCCTTCTCTATACGAAGGTTTTGGGCTGCCCCCACTTGAAGCTATGGCCTGTGGAACACCGGTTGTGACGTCGTCGGTATCCTCCTTGCCCGAGGTGGTGGGTAGCGCGGCCCTCACGGTAGACCCCCTGGACGTAGACGCTCTATCATCTGCAATCAGGAGGATCCTTGAAGACCCGGCCCTGGCAACACAACTCGCCGAGGCCGGCCTTCAACGCGCCGCCACCTTCTCCTGGAGAAAGATGGCCGAGCGCACCCTCGAGGTCTATCACGACGTGCAAAGAGAGGGGTAGCATCTCAACACGATGATATCAACAGGCCGCTACGGCCCTGGAATGTGTTAGTGGAAGTCGCTGAGAAGGATACCCTCCAACCCATTACGGTCGCGCCGGGCGCCTCCAAGCAGGGAGGAATGGGCCTCCCTGTTGATCTCCTGCTGAATCTGGCCCTCGCGGCCGTGGACATCCTGGCCCTCAACACCGCCTTCGTCGCGGCCTACTTCCTACGCTACAGCCTACAGATAGGCGGCGAGATCCCCGGTGAGTTCGATGTCTCCTACCAGGACTACATACCGGTGCAGGCCGCCATGACTGTGATCCTGCTGGTCACCTTCGTCCTCAAGGGAATGTACAGGGAGTCCCGAGGGGCTACCTTGGTTGGGGAATGGTCCTCCCTCCTTAGCGCCACCAGCACCGGCGTGATGATCCTCTTCGCCGCCGTGTCCATGACCCGCTACCCGGCCTCTTCACGCGCCCTGTTCATATACTTCTGGCTGCTGGCCATAGTCTGCGTCGCCATGGCCCGCCTGCTCCATCGCATCCTCACCACTTCACTCCAGAAGAGAGGCCTGGGAGTGAGGCGGGTGCTGGTGGTGGGCGGCAACAACGCCCTGGGCCGCCGCATCATGCACAGCATAGCCACCGAGCAAAGCGTCGAGGCTCAGGTGATCGGATTCGTCGACCTGGAAGACTGCGACGACTTCGGCCGCTTCCGCTGTCTCGGCACCTTGAAGGACACCCCCCGAGTAGTGCGCGAGCAGCATGTGGACGAGGTCGTCATAGCCCTGCCCGCGGCCTTCCACGAGCAGATGCTCAAGATCCTGGACGACTGCGAGAGGATGGACGTGAGCTTCCGACTCGTGCCAGACCTCTACCAGATGCGGCTGAACAGGGTGGACGTCGACACCATCAACGGCATACCCCTGATCGCCGTCAGCCAGGTGCGCATTCGAGGCTGGAACCTCCTCATCAAGCGGGCACTGGACGTCACGACCTCCATGCTCGTACTGACCCTGGCCGCCCCACTCATCGCTCTCACCGCCCTGGCCATCAAGCTGGATTCCCCGGGCCCCGTGCTCTTCCGACAAACCCGGATCGGCAAGGGTGGGGAGCGCTTCAGCTTCCTGAAGTTCCGCTCCATGCGCCAGGACGCCGAGCAGCAGCTTGCTGAGCTGATGTGCATGAACGAGGTCTCAGGACCCATCTTCAAGATCCGTGACGACCCGAGGATGACCAGAGTCGGGAGGGTAATTCGGCGCATCAGCCTGGACGAACTCCCCCAACTGATCAACGTGCTCCGGGGGGAGATGAGCCTCGTGGGCCCGCGCCCACCCATTCACCACGAGGTCGCCAAGTACGAGGACTGGCACCTCCGGCGGCTGGAGGTTTCACCAGGTATGACCGGCCTGTGGCAGGTGAGCGGTAGAAGCGAGATACCGTTCGACGAGATGGTCATGCTTGACATATACTACATCGAAAATTGGTCCCTGGGGCTGGATCTCAAGATCCTGCTGCGCACCATTCCGGCCGTCCTCTGCGGCGGGGGAGCCTTCTAGCCATCAGCCATCAGCTATCAGCAGTCGGCTGTCAGCCAACGCTCCGCCAAACCAGTCTAAATAGGCGGCGAAGCCGCCGCCTGCCGGGAGCGCGGGCCGCTGGCCCGCCCGTCCCATCGTACCGTAGGGCAAGGACTCGCCCCCTGTCACCCGGCGCTAGTCCCGACACGTAGGGCAGGGGCTTGTCCCCTGCCGCCCGGCGCTCCACAACGCGGCGCATCGCGATCCCTGTGTTGCCCCACGAGCCCGCTTGGAGCTCGAAACCCGGTTCACTGCGCTGACCTTAACAGCCCCTTTAGTGGGCTTCGTTCTCTCAGCCCGACGGTTTTAACCTCGGGCTCTCGCCCACAAGAAGCACCGAGGCATCACGGGCTGGACCGCTGAAAGCTGATCGCCTCCCCTTCTAGTGCGCTCGCTATTGCCATCCTGTTGACACCGCCAATAACCCGACGGCCGGCTGACGGCCGACAACCAATTGCCAATTACTATGAAAATAGCGATACTTCACGACTACCTCAACCAATACGGCGGTGCCGAACGGGTCCTGGAGACGCTCCATGAGCTGTTCCCAGAGGCCCCCGTCTACACCTCTATCTTCGATCCCGCCGCCATGCCGGCCGGCTACCGGCGCTGGGACATCCGAACGTCCTTCATGCAGCGACTCCCAGGGGTCATGCGGCACCACCAGCTCTACCTGCCCCTCTACCCCCTGGCCTTCGAGGGCTTCGACCTGAGCGGGTACGACCTCGTGCTCAGCAACAGCAGCGCCTGGTGCAAGGGGGTGCTTACATCCCCCGCCACTCTGCACCTCTGCTACTGCCTCACCCCCATGCGCTGGGTCTGGAACTACCGCGAGTACGTCCAGCGCGAGCGATTCGGCAAGCCCATCCGCCTTGCCCTCCCCTTCTTCATGAATTGGCTCCGTATGTGGGACCGGGTCTCGGCCGACGGCGTGGATCAGTTCGCCACCATCTCCCGCACCGTGGCGGCCAGGGTGGGCAAGTACTACCGTCGGGATTCCACCGTCATCTATCCTCCGGTGGAAACCAACGACTTCTCGATCTCCGACACCCACGACGACTACTTCCTGGTAGTCTCGCGCCTGATACCCTACAAGCGGATCGACATAGCCGTCGAGGCATTCAACCAGCTCGGCTTGCCCCTGCTCATCGTCGGGGATGGCCGCGACAGGGCCTCCCTGCAGCGCAAGGCCGGGCCGAACATCCACTTCCTCGGCAGGGTCCCGGACGACGAGGTGCGCCATTACTTTTCCCGCTGCCGAGCGTTCCTCTTCCCAGGGGAGGAGGACTTCGGTATCACCCCAGTGGAGGCCCAGGCCTGCGGCAGGCCGGTCGTCGCATACGCCGGCGGGGGCGCACTGGACACCGTCATCGACGGTGTCACCGGCAAGCTGTTCCACCCGCAGACGCCCGAGGCCCTGGCCGACGCCGTTCGCTCCCTGGACGGCTGCAACTTCGACCCCGCGGCCATCCGCCGCAACGCCGAGCGCTTCGACACCGCCTGCTTCAAGAGGGCGCTCCTCCAATGGGTCGACCAGCACGCCCAGCAGCACCACCCCGTTTCCAGACTCAACACGATAGTAGGTGACCTTTGAGCCGCCGACCATTCTGGGATCGCCCCTGGGCGATCCCGCTCGTGACCCTGCTGCTCATGCTCGTCACGGCGGCATCGCGATGGCCCTTCGCCTCGCGCATGCTGTACGCCTGGGACTCCGCCAACTTCGCCCTGGCCCTCAGCTACTACAACGTCGGGTTCCACCAGCCCCATCCTCCGGGATACCCGCTCTACGTGGGGCTGGCCTCCCTGCTGAACCTCTGGCTCCAGGACCCCAACTCCAGCTACGTCCTGATCAGCATCCTCACCAGCGCGGGCGCCGTCGGAGCCCTCTTCCTGCTCGGCACCGCCATGTACGGACCCTGGGTAGGCCTCGGTTCGGCCACCATCCTGGCCGCCACCGTCGGCTTCTGGGGATACGGCGAGGTCGCCTACCCCTACACATCCCTCTCCTTCTTCGGCACCCTGGTCGCGCTCCTCTGCTACCTCCTGTGGCGGGGCCACCGATCGGTCGCCATCCTGTGTGGACTGGTCCTGGGAATAGCGGGCGGGTTCCGACAGGACACCCTGCTGTTTCTCGGCCCGCTCTGGCTCGTGAGCGTCTGGCAAGCCGGTATCCCCAGGCTCATCCTCAGCGCCCTGGTGCTCGGACTGGCCGTCGCCTCCTGGCTGATGCCGGCCGTACTGCTCTCGGGAGGCTGGGATGCCTTCCAGAAGGCCAGCGGCGCCCAGACCAACTACGTCCTCTCCACCTACTCTGTGCCCTACGCCGGCCTCGGCGCCCTGCGCCGCAACGCCGAGACCCTGCTGCTCTTCCTGAAACAGATGTTCGGACTCAGCGGCCTCGTGACCCTTTACGCCCTGGGGCGATTCCTTACCTTCAAGTCCCTGGTCGCCGATCGGCGGCTGCCCTTCCTGCTGCTGTGGTTCCTCCCACCCCTGGCCGTCTACCTCGTTATCCATATAGGCGACCCCGGCTACGTTCTCTCCCTGCTCCCGCCGCTCTGCATCGTCACGGCCGTGGGCGTGCGGGATATCGCCCACGACCTCCAGTCGGCCCTGCTCCTGCTCTCCGGCCACCACCAGCGGCTCTTCGGCCTGGCCAGGCTGTCCGGGGGTCTCGGTGGGTCGCTGGCGATGCTACTAGTATCGTGCCTGGTGATCTGGAACGTCAGCGCCTTCCTCACCACCCCGGGCCCGGTGCGCCTCACCGAGATCCGCGCCATCGACACTATCCTACGGAATCAGGTAGAGTACGCTCGAAACCTGAACTCAGGCTCGGTCGTCGTGCTGGCGAAGGAGCGATTCCGCCAGTTCAAGTACTACCTGCCGGAGTATAATCTGAAGCTGCTCTACGATGAGTATCAGGAGGGCTACCTCGAGGCCAGGCAGAGCTACCACGTCCCCGAGGGCGTGGACACCATCCTGGTCATGGACTTCGGCAAGCACCCCGTCCAGGCTCAGGAGGCGGTGGGCGGTGAGATCGTCCTCGACAGCAATCCCCGCCACTGGGCCACTCTCTGGCGCTTCGAGGTCCGGCCCGGAGACACCATACACTACGGCTACGACTACTTCGCCGTCGACAGGAGGAGCTGATATTGGAGCTGCGTGAATACGGCGCTATTCTGGTCCGGCGCTGGCAATTGATCCTCGTGGTCACCGTCCTTACCCTGGCAGCCAGCGCCCTCATGCTGGCCTTTGGGCCCCAGTCCTACAAGTCGGAGATCAGGCTCACCGTCAGCGTCAAGCCAGAGCCGAAGCTGGGCAACTACTTCACCTACGACAACTACTACACCTGGCTCTCCACGGAATACCTGGTGGACGACCTGGGAGAGGTAATCAAGAGCGACGCCTTCACCGGGGCGGTCTCCCAGCGGCTGGGAGGGATGTTCGTATCCAAGGACTCCCTGAACCGCAACCTTTCGACCAAGAAGACCCACCGCATCCTGACGGTCACGGTCACCACCAATAACCCTCACCACAGCTTCCTGATCGCTCAGGCCATCAAGGACACCCTGAATGAGACGGCCGCAGAGTACTTCGCACAACTGGACACAACGGGTGGCGTGATAAGAGTGCTGGACGAGCCGTCGGCGCAGGCGGAGATGAGCCGGTCGCGCATCCTCCTGGAGATACTGCTCAGGGGATCGGTGGGGTTGCTGGCGGCCGTCGGCTTCGCCTTCCTGCTCAACTACCTGGACCCCTCGGTCCGCGGCGCCAGAGAGGCGGAGCAACTGCTCGGCCTTCCCGTCCTCGCGGAGATACCAAGATAGCTTCCTTGACAACCTATCGTCGGCGGCGCTATGGTTCGCTGCGTCGATGAAGCGGAGATGACGGTGCAGTTCAGGGATTACCTGCTCGCAATAGCCCGGCGATGGTGGATAGTGGCCCTCGTCGCCCTCGCCGCCACGGGCGGCAGCTTCTTTCTAACAAAGCTCCAGCCGCCGGTCTATCGCTCCACGGTCCTGCTGATCAACAGCGCCCGCCTGGAGTGGGGCACCACCATGACGGTTCAGGTACTTCTCCGGCAGCAGGAGCAGCAGCTCCAGACGGCCGCCCTCGCCGCCAGAGTAGACGAGAGAATGCAGCTCGGGATGAGCACCGGCGAGATCCAGGGCAAGCTCCGGGCGAAGTCCATCGCCGACGCCATCACCGTCAGGCTCGATGTAGAGGACACCGACCCCGATCGGGCCCGCAAGATAGCACTGGGATACGGCCTGCTCTTCCAGGAAGACAAGTCGGCGGAATACGCCCATGCCGACGCCGAGAACCGCCTGAGCGTGGCCATGCTGGAGGAGCCCCAAAAGGGCACCCTGGTGGGCCCCAACACCAAGATGAACACCCTCGCGGGTGCGTTCCTGGGGCTGGTCCTCGGCCTCGCACTCGCCATGATCCTGGAATACCTGGACGACACCCTGAAAACCCCAGAACAGATCGCCCGAGAATTGGGCCTGGTAACCCTGGCACTCATCCCACGACGTCAACCATGAGTGATGAGCGCGGTGATCTCGAAACGTAGCGCAAGGGCTCGTCCCCTGCCGCCCGGCGCTCCACAACGCGGCGCGCCGTGGACATCCTGTCGGCACACTAGGTTACGGACCCCACCCATCACTCATCACTGGAACTTGGAGGCACAGGTGAAGGCAACCCCTCATAGATTGGCAACCCTCGCCGACCCTCGGTCGCCGGAGGCAGAGGCGTACCGAACCCTCAGAACCAGCATCCTGTTCAGCAGCCTGGACCAACCCATCCGCACCCTGCTGGTCACAGGCGCCGGAGCCGAGGATGGCAAGTCCACCGTAGTAGCCAACCTGGCCGTTGCCTTCGCCCAGGCCGGTACCCAAACCATCCTGGCAGACTTCGACCTTCGTCGCCCAGCCCTCCATGATCTCTTCGACCTGCCTAACGACAAAGGTGTCACAACGGCCCTCTTGGAACAGGGCAAGGGCACCCCGCATCTCCAACCCACGGCGGTTCCCGGCCTCCACCTGCTCACGTCGGGGCCTGTGCCCCCCAGCCCAGGCGACCTGGTCGGGACACAAGCGGCAAAGCAACTCGTCCAGACCCTATCGTCCATGGCCGAGTTGGTCCTCTTCGATGCCCCCTCGGCCGGCTATGTGGCCGACGCCGCGATCCTCGCGTCGCAACTGGATGGCGTCGTGCTGGTGGTCAGCGCGGGCACTACCCAACGAGACGTGGCACTGCGTGCCAAGACGCTGCTGGAGAAGGCCAACGCCCGAATCCTCGGCGTGGCGCTGGACAACGTCCACACCGACCCGGCCCTACTCCGCGCCCTTGGCGCCCCGAGTCAAGCCCAACCATCCCGATCCTGGTTCCCCTTCCGAAAGAAGTCGTGAGTAATGCGATCCAGATCGTCTTCTCGCCACCCCACCTACCACGTCTCCCCCATGGGAGAAGGCCACCCACTGCCCTGCACATTCCATGACAGCCCCTTCAGTGCGTCGTTCCTCAATTCCCCCACGTCCCGTAGGGAAGGGGCTCGTCCCCTTCCGCCCGGGGGACATGGACGCGCGAGGTCGCCCATCCCCTACCACATTGCCCACCACCGCCGGGCGGCAGGGGATAAACCCCTGCCCTACATGGGGAACAACGCATCTAGTGAGCTTCGCTCTCTCAGCGCCTCGGGCTCACTCCCACAACCCACGCACACCAGCTATCCATTGGCACCACTCAACACTCGGTACTCATCATTTATCACTCCCATTTGGAGGTAATAACATGAAAGGCGTCGTCCTGGCCGGTGGCAGCGGCACCCGGCTCCACCCCTTGACCCGCATCACCAACAAGCACCTCCTGCCTATCTACGATAAGCCCATGATCTACTACCCAATCCAGACCCTCGTGAACGCGGGCATCACCGACATACTGATCGTGACCGGCGGCAACAACGCCGGCGACTTCCTGCGGCTGCTGGGGAACGGTAGCGAGTTCGGCCTCAAGCACCTGAACTACGCATACCAGGAGCGCGCCGGAGGCATCGCCGAGGCCCTCGGACTGGCACAGCACTTCGTCGCCGGCCAGAAGGTGGTCGTGATCCTGGGAGACAACATCATCGAGGGCAGTATCCTGCGAGCGGTGAAGAACTTCGAGGAGCAGGAGCAGGGCGCCAAGGTGCTTCTCAAAGAGGTCCCCGACCCGGAGAACTACGGCGTCCCCATTCTCGACGGCGACCGGATAGTCACGATCGAGGAGAAGCCTACCAAGCCGGTCACCAACTACGCCGTTATCGGCATCTACATGTACGATGGCCAGGTCTTCGACGTCATCCGCACCCTCAAGCCCTCCGGCCGAGGCGAGATGGAGATCACCGACGTCAACAACGCCTACATCGAAAGGGGCGGGATGACCTACGACCTGTTGGAAGGCTGGTGGGCCGACGCTGGCGCCTCCATCGACGGCTACCTCTTCTCCAACAACCTGGTAGCCCAACACGGAGCGAACAAGCTATAAGCTATCAGCAGTCAGCTTTCAGCAATCAGCCGACCGCGCATAGCTTCGCATTGCACGACACCAATCATTGAACAACCACGACAGTCGAAAAGCCGAAAGCCGAAAGCCGAAAGCTGAAAGCTGACCGCTGAAGGCTGATCGCTGATCGCTGATCGCTAATCGCTAATGAGGTACTTACCGTGAGGAGACTCCTCGTCACCGGCGGCGCCGGTTTCATAGGCAGCAACTTTGCCCGCTACATGCTCCGCGAGCACCCAGACTACCAGGTCGTCGTGCTGGACAAACTCACCTACGCGGGAAACCTCGCCAACCTGGCCGACGTGCAGGACAACCCCAACTACCGCTTCGTGCAGGGTGACATCTGCGACCAGCAACTGGTGGACGGCCTGGTGGCCGAGGTGGACGCCATAGTCAACTTCGCCGCCGAGACCCACGTCGACCGCTCCATCCTCGACGCGGGCAGCTTCATCCAGACCGACGTCCATGGCACCTTCGTCCTCCTCGAAGCGGCCCGCCGGCACGGGATCGAGCGATTCCTGCAGGTCAGCACCGATGAGGTATACGGAGATATCCCCACCGGATCCTCCAGGGAGGGAGACCCCCACTGCCCGCGCAGCCCCTACTCCGCCAGCAAGGCGGGCGGGGAGATGATGGTCCAGGCATACCACACCACCTACGGCCTGCCGGTGCTCATCACCCGCGGCTCCAACACCTACGGCCCCTACCAGTACCCGGAGAAGCTGATCCCCGTCCTGGTCACCAACGCCCTGGACAACATAGAGCTGCCGATCTACGGCGACGGGATGCAAGTGCGCGACTGGCTCTACGTCCTGGACCACTGCAGCGGCATCGACGCTGTGCTCCACCGCGGCGAGGTTGGCGAGGCGTACAACCTGGGGGGCGGCAACGAGCGCGCCAATCTGGAGATCGTCGGGAAGGTGCTGGACCTGCTGGAGAAGCCTCGCTCCCTGATCAAGTTCGTCAAGGACCGCCCCGGCCACGACCGGCGCTACTCCCTGGACTGCACCAAGATACGCACCCTGGGCTGGAAGCCGGCTCGCGACTTCGAGCAGGGTCTTGCCGAAACCGTGGAGTGGTACGTCTCCCAGGAGGCCTGGTGGCGCCCCCTCAAGTCCGGCGAGTACTGGGAATACTACAAGCAGAACTACGCCAACAAGATGAGCGGGCGATAGGAAACCCTATCTCCCGCTCTTGGCTGCAATCCGCTCTGCCAGGACCGGTGCCACCAGGAAAGCGATAGCCATCCCAAGGGCCAGGCCGGCCACCACGTCGCTGGTCCAGTGATAGCCCATGTAGATGCGAGTGATGCCCAACAGCATCAGCAGTGGAACCATACCCAGCGCGGCACCACGCAGCCTCGGCCCTCCCAGTTGCCACAGCATCACCCCCGCGAAGACGCACAGGTAGCCGCTCCGCAGCGCGTGGCCGCTGGGGAAGCTCCCCCTGGGAACGACCGAGATGAGCGGGTAGTGGTAGCCGGGCCGGACCCACTCAGGGAGCACCAGCGGCTGGTCCACGGTCAGCTTCATCCCGAACTCCACCGGGAAGGCCAGCAGGAAGGCGAGAGGCGCCAGCGACCACCACCCTAACCCCACACGCCACAACAACAGCGCCGCCAAACCCCCGTACAGTACCGACGCCTCCGCCGACACCAGGACCGCCGCCAAACCCGACCACCAGCCCAGCGGCTCCCAGGAGAAGTCGGCCACCCACTGGGCCACCGCGCGGTCTATCCCCTCGGTCCATCGCACCTGCACCAACGCAGTGAGTAGCGAGAAGAGCGCAAACCCCACCCCGCTCGCCCTCGCGTTCCAGGTCGCCCATGCAGGAAGCTGCACAGTCTCCACACACACACCCAAACGCCCGCTAATTATGTCACCTCCTCAGCCAACTGCCCCCTACCCCACCCGGTGTCATCCTGAGGTGCCGCCTCGTCCCTGTCATCCTGAGGTGCCGCCTCGTCCCTGTCATCCTGAGGTGCCGCAGCGCCGAAGGATCTCCTGTTCCACGTAGCCCCTTATCTCCCCAACGCAGCGCTACCCGCCACACCCAAGCCGCTCGGGGCACGAGTACACGGTGAGCCGTCCCCCGCGGACGTACCCCACAACAGCGATGCCCAGCCGCCCCGCCAGCCCCACCGCCCTGTCTGTGGGCGAGTTCACCGAGGCCACTATCGGCACGCCCATCCTCGCAGCCTTCACTATCATCTCAGAGGAGACCCTGCCCGTCGTTAGCAGCAGCCTATCCCGCGTCTCCATGCCCCTCAAAATGCATTCGCCGCGGATCTTGTCCAGCGTGTTGTGGCGACCCACGTCCCGCGAGACGACCAACAAATCATCCCCATCGAACAGCGCCGACGCGTGCAACCCTCCCCTATCGCTTGGATCCCCACCGGACCGCAGCAGCCGCCTCATGCCCGCCAGCAGCTTCTTAGGAGCGACCGTAACCCCGGACGACACTGGTGCCAACTCGCTCCCCTCGTCGAAGGTCACACCACCACCACAACCGGAGGTGAGAATGCGTTTGGCCGCCACCTCCCGTGGCGTCACGAGCCGGACGTCCGCGACGCCCTCCTCCTCGCACACCCGCAGGAGGCTGATGTCCGCCAGCCCTTCAATGAGACCCTCGTCGGCCAGGAACCCAACCACCAGGCAGTTCAGCTCTCCCGGCGTACACAGCAGGGTGGCAAGCTCCATCCCATCCAAATAGAGGGTGAGCGCCGCCTCTCGCCCCAGTCTCCCGACCAAGGACCGCCATCCATCCTGCTCGCTCCAACCTAACGCCGCCCCTCCAGTTGGAGGGCCGCCGAGCGGTTCCATCATCCTGAGCCCCCATGTCCTGTCATCCTGAGCAATCCCCGTCGGTATCACCCTGAGCGCCTTCATCGGTGTCATCCTGAGCCCTACCCTGTCATCCTGCGTGGCCCTACCCTGTCATCCTGAGCGCCAGCGAAGGATCTCCTGTTACAGGTAGCCCCATCCCTCCCCTCAGCGCACCGGGCCCAACCGCCTCTACCGCATCAGGCCACTCCCACACCTCCAAGTCGCTGACAATACTTTAGCCCACCCCATCGGGCGTCATCAACTGTTCAAGGCAAGGCAAAGCAGTATCGATAAAAGGGAGGCAAAGGAGGCACGCAGTCGAATGGCTCTACTCGGGCAGATTGAAGTCCTGCCCAAGGATCACCAGGATGTCGGGGACAGCAGTCGAAGCCCCGAAGGTAGTGGAAGTGGAGGCGCCGGCAGCGCCGCGCGGCACGATGGTCTGATTCCCCAGCCCGAGAGCATCGGCCAGGAAAACAGCCGTGGTCTTCTTATCCGAGTCGTTGAGGATGATCTGTGTCTTCTTGTAGTCGTTCCTGTCGGCGCTGGTGACTGTTACCTTTTCCACGCCTTGAGACATCAGGTACTCGCCGGTCTTGGTCGCCAGTCCCGCCGTGCCGCTCCCGTTGGCCACCTCGATCTTGGCCGCCTCTGCCTTGAGTGCCGGGTCCGACAGGAGCGCCGCTATGGCCGCCTTGATCTCGGCCGTATTCGGTGATAACAGGTCCGCCCCACCTTCACCCCGGAAGGGCGTCACCAGCTTGTCGTCGATCACCAGGTTGCCAATGCCCTTGCTATCTATATCCTTGGCCAGCACGGCCAGCCGCAGGATCTCCTGAGGGGGTATGTCGGTATCCACCATATCCTTCAGGGTGCCCATCAAAGACGGAAGCCTCGGTATCACATCCAGCGCCAGCGCCTTCTCCCGAATAGCCAGCAGCACCATCTGCTGCCGCTTCGCCCGACCGAAATCGCTCTCGCTGTGGCGAGACCGGGCATACTGCAGCGCCACCTTGCCATTCATATGCTGGACGCCGGCCGGTATGTAGATGCGCATCGTCTCGTAGTCCTCAGTGGGGTACTCGTTGTCGACAATCGCCCGCTCCACGTCGATCGTTACCCCTCCCAGAGTGTCCACTATCTTCTCGAAGCCCCTGAAGTTCACCCTCGCGTAGTAGTCTATCTTCAGACCAAAGTTGTGTTCCATGGTCTTCATCGCGAGCGCGGGGCCGCCCCCCGGCACCTTGTTGGCATCGCCCAGGAAGTTGGGCACGTTGAGCCGGTTCGGGGCAAAACCCGGTATCTCCACCCACAGGTCGCGTGGGAACGATATCATCGCGGCGGTCTTCTTATCCTGGTCGATGCTGACCACGATCATGCTGTCGCTTCGGGTGGGCACGCCCCGCTCGTCGTCCCGCTGGTCCACCCCCAGCAGCAGGATGTTGATCCTCCGCTTGTCGGCCGGCTCCTCCGCTGGACCGGAGCTACCCTTCTGCTCGGCGGTCTGCGTCGGCACACCAGGGATATTCGGCAGGAGGGGAGACACGCTGATCTTGGGGATGCCACTCTGCGACACCTGCGCCGAAGCAGTGAACAGGAAGAAATATGCGAAGACGAAGCTCCCCGCGACGAACACCAGGAACGAAACGCCTACCAGCCCTGCCAGGAGCTTCTTGCTTGTGGACCAGCCGCCAGACCGGCTGGGTGAAGAGGGGTTCTTGGGCACCCCTGGGATGACCTCCAACAACTACATCAACGGCTGCCGCCACCGCTGGCGGCACGCGCCGGACGCGAGCATTCTAGCACAACGCCTTTCCAGGCTGCAGAAACAGGTCCAGCTACCAACCCCGAGCAATCCACTCGTCCAGGTGCGGCTTCTCCGCCCCGATGGTGGTGCCCTTGCCGTGGCCTGGGAGCACCTGCGTATCCTCCGACAGGGTCAACAGCTTAGTACGTATGCTCTCGATGATCAACGGGAAGTTGCCCAGCTTCGTAGCCGTCTTCCCTGGCCCTCCTGGGAACAGGGTGTCACCCGCTATCAGGTAGCCGCCTATCAGGAAGCAGACGCTCCCCGGGGTATGCCCCGGCGTGTGGATGACCGTCAACTGCCTGTTCCCGAAGGCTATCCTATCGCCATCTCCCAGGTGGAAATCCGGCACCACCGGCAACAGCCCCGCGTCCCCCTGATGGACCCCAACCGGGGCTCCCAGCGCGGCCTTCACCGCCACAAGCGCCTGTGTGTGGTCACCATGCCCGTGGGTCTGCAGGATGCACCTTACCCGCGTGCCATCCACCTCCTGCAAGATCCTTTCCGGCTCGTTCGCGGCATCCACCAGGACACTCTCCCTCGTCTCGGGACACACCAGCAGGTAGACGTTGTTGTCCATCGGTCCAACCGAGAACTGCTTCAACTCGATCTCACTGGCGTTAGCCACCCCTATCCTCCATCTCAACGCATCAATCCGGAAACCGTAACACCGCGCCCCGTCCCCACAAGCTGCTTGCCTCTCAAGCCCGCCCATCGTATATTAACCCATACACTCGCCGCTTTCTCCGCGGAGAGGCGGCCGGAGGTCTCTTGCATGGCAACTCGTCTCTCCGTCTTCGCCTCGGACTGGGGTTGGATCGGCCTGGCGGTATCCCGCCGCGGACTGGCGGGGCTCACCCTCCCCCAACCCTCCGAGGAAGCAGCCTGGTCCCGGCTATGCTCCGCTTGGCCGGACGGCGTCTACCAGGAAAGCAGCGCATGGCCCGAACTACAGGCACGCCTGCTGGACTACCTGGCGGGCAACCCAACGGACTTCGCCGACATCCCCCTGGATCTACCCAACACCCCCACCTTCTGGCAGAGGGTGTGGACGCTCTGCGCCCAGATCCCCTACGGTCAAACCCGGACCTATGGGGAGTTGGCCGAAGAGGCGGGATCGCCCAGGGCGTACCGAGCCGTCGGAGGAGCCATGGCCGCCAATCCCATCCCCATCGTGATACCTTGCCACAGGGTAGTGGGCAGCAAGGGCAGCCTCGTGGGCTTCGGCGGTGGGCTGGACCAGAAACAGCGTCTTCTACAAATGGAAGCAACTGGAAGGCCCAAGGGCTGAGCCCTTGGGCCTTCCAGTTCAGTCTCTCTATTCCGCCTTGGCTGCCGTTGGCTTCTCCGGCACGACCACGTCGTACACCTCGGTCGGCTTGGCATAGGCTGGTGCCCGCCACTCGCCTTTCAAGGTGATGGCCTTCCTGGGGCATGCCTCGATGCACGCCTCGCACACGATGCAGCGGAATGGCCAGAAGGTGTACTTCTTCCCCGGCCGGTCCACCTCTATCGCCGCGGCGGGGCACCGCCTGGAGCACAGGGTGCACAGGTTACACTTAGTCGAGTCGAACTCTATGTGCCCCCTCGCCCCGGCAAATGGCTCCCTCTTCTGGACAGGATAGAGCCGCGTGGCAGGGCCGCCAAACAGATTGCTCAGGACTCCCGGTAAGAACCAAGCCATTTTCCTGCTCCTTTCGTCTCTACCCTACCGCTCGGTGCAGCTGAAGCACGGATCGATGGCCAGCGTGATGATGGGCACATCGGCCAGCATGGACCCCGGCAGCGTCACAAGCAGGGTCGGGATGTTGGCATAGGTTGGAGTCCTCACCCGCATCCTCTCCAGGTTCTTCGTGCCGTTCCCCTTGAGGTAGTACACGCACTCGCCTCGCGGCTGCTCCACCCGCATCACCACCTCACCGCTGGGGTTGCCCTTCACCTTGGTCGCCAACTCCCCTGCGGGCATCTTGTCGATCACCTGGCGGATCAGGTCCATCGCCTGGTAGGTCTCCCGCAGCCGCACCAGGGCCCTGGCATAGCAGTCACCCGCCGTCTCCACCACCGGCTCGAACTTCAGGTCGCTGTAGGCCGCGTAGCCCGTCTGCCTGGCATCCTGGCCGACCCCGCTACCCCTGGCAACAGGCCCAACCGCGCCCAGCGCCACTGCCTGCTCCCTGGTCATGACCCCCACGCCCATGCACCGCTGGCGCACCGTGTAGTCCTTGGATAGCACCCTGGCACACTTGTCCAACTCCGCCTGCACTACCTTCAAGGTAGATAGCGTCTCGCTCAGATGCTCGTCGCTGACATCCCGGCGAACGCCGCCAATGGTGCAGGTGGAGATGATGACCCGGTGGCCGGAGGTCTTCTCCTGCAGGTCCATCACCATCTCTCGATGCTTCCAGATCTCCATAAAGAGGCTCTCGAAGCCGAAAGCGTCGGCCAACAACCCCAGCCACAGCAGGTGGCTGTGGACCCTGTGCAACTCCGTCCAGAAGGTGCGCAGGTACTTTGCGCGGGCCGGCACCTCCACGCCCATCATCTTCTCCAGCCCCTCACAGTAGCAGAGGGCGTGGGTGAAGCTGCAGATCCCGCAGATCCGCTCCACCAGGAAGACGTTCTGCTGGATGTCGTTGATCTCGCCCGCCTTCTCGACGCCCCGGTGGCAGTAGCCGAAAGCCGGAAGCACTCCAACGACCTTCTCGTCCTCCAGGGTCAGCTTCAGCTGAATCGGCTCCGGCAGCACCGGATGCTGAGGCCCGAACGGTACTATTGTCTGCCTGCTCATTTGGCACCCCCATTGGGACCGGCGGCCACCGACGGCACCTGCACCGACTTCAACATCGGCGTCCCCATGGTCTCCTCGGTCACCAGCAGCTTTCCACCATAGTCTATGGCTATGCCGGAGATATTGACGTTGAACAGCTCCTTCATCTCGTTCTCGATGAGGAAGGCTGCGAGATAGGTCGTTGTAATGCTGGGAATCTCCTGCTCCTTCGGGAAGACCATTCGGAGGTTCAGCATCTTTAGATCTTTGTCGAAGTGGTACAGGATCTCGAAGTTCTCTCCCTGATCAAGGCAGGTGGCGGTCACCAGCCGGTATCCGCTGTTGAAGAGGATCTTCACCTCCTCCTGCAAAGCCTCGGGGGTTATGGCCCTCTCGTTGTCGATCACTTGCCCGCCTCCTTGTCCTTCTTGCCCTCGAACTTGGCGAGCGCCAACACCACGCCATCTATAATCGCCTCGGGCTTGACGCAGCAGCCCGGCACGTAGACGTCCACCGGAATCACCTTGTCCACCCCGCCCAGGACGTTGTAGCAGTTGTGGAACACTCCCCCCGTGCAGGCGCAGGTGCCCACCGCGATAACCGCCTTCGGTTCGGGCATCTGCTCGTACAGGTTGCGCAGCACCCGCTGGTTCCGTCGGTTGGCCGGCCCCGTCACCACCAGCACGTCGGCGTGCTTCGGGTTCCCCACGTTCACCATGCCGAACCGCTCCACGTCGTACAGCGGCGTGAGGCAGGCCAGTATTTCTATGTCGCACCCGTTGCAGCTACCACAGTCGTAGTGCAGGATCCAGGGCGATTTCATTCGGGCTGTATCTACCAGTCCCATCCCTTCCTCCGGTACTGAGTACTGCGTACTAAGTACTGAGCCACTGGTGCTACCATCTCAGCACTCAGCACTCATTACTCATCACTTGATTAGATAGATCGCCGCGATGTTCAGCACGCATAGGCTGAGGCCGGTCGTCCACACGAACTTGATCATCCATGGCCAGGTCATGCGGGCCTCGACGTTGTCGACCACGATCTCCAGCAAGAAGGCCCCCAGGGCGATCGCCAGGCCCACCCACAGCTGTGTCGCCCAGAAGAGAGCGATGATCCCTAGCACCAGCAGCAATTCGTACCAGTGAGTAAGCTCCACCAGAGCCAGGTAGGGCCCAGAGTACTCGGTGTAGATCCCGCGCACGATCTCCTGGTGAGCATGGGCGGAGGCGGAGATGTCGAACGGAGACTTCCGCATTTTTATTGTTAGTATAATCAAAAGCGCAACGAAGATCAACGGCAGCGACACCAGCAGCGGCTGCGACTGCTCGAACACCTCGGTTATCATGAAGCTGCCGGTCTTCAGGTAGATAGCCACGGCCGCCAGCATCAGCACCGGTTCGTACGCCACCATCTGCAGAATCTCGCGCTGTGCCCCAATCTGCGAGTAGGGAGACTTCACCGAAAAGGCCCCCATGATCAGCGACACGCCGCCAAACGCCAGCACGAAGATGATCATCAGCAGGTCCTGCTGCAGCATCAGCAGGCAGAGCGCCGCCAATGTGAACAGCAGATACCCGTACACGTACATCATCTGCGACTGGTTCACCGATATCCGGCTCTTGCTCCACAGCTTGATGAAGTCGTAGAAGGGCTGCATTATCGGCGGGCCGTACCGCCCCTGCAGCCGCGCCGTCAGCTTCCGATCGATTCCGAAGAGGAAGCCGCCCACGAAGGGTCCCAACGCTATCGTCGCCACAACGGTCAATACCGCCATAGGATCCATCATCGGAGCACCACCCCCACCAGGGCGACCAGCAGCACGATGGCTAGCGGGTTCGCCCATCTGTTCAGGCTGTTCTCCCCCAGAGCCTTCTCGTAGTAGTACCCGCCGCTCACAGACGGCTCCGGTCTGTCCTGCAGGGTACGAAACTCCGTGGAGGAGTAGTCGCTCATATTCTCACCGCCCATGTAGACGGGCCTCAACTGCTCGGGCTTCACCCGCATGAAGAGGTAGGCCGGCACTATTACCAGCAGCAGCACCAGGAAGAGTGGCCACACCACCGCGAAGCCAATCCCAGTGCTGACGTCGGAGCCGGCCGCCGACAGCCCCGCCGTCTTGTAGTAGGGCACCACGGCGTACTGGATGATCAGCTCTACCACCGGCGCCACGGCCACGCTCAGCGCGACGGCCGCACCCGCCAGCACCACGAGCGGCGTGGCGTAGAACACCTCGAGCTTCTCGATACCGTTGCCGACACCCCGCGGGGGTGCGGCCAACAGCTTGCCGATCCACTTCACCCAGAACACCACCGTAGCGGCGCTGCCAATCACCAGCATCAGGGTGATCCAGGGCATGTGCACCGACGCCTCGATGGCGGCCCACTTGCTGATCAGCACTGCGAAGGGGGGCAGCACCATGGAGACGATGCCGATCACCGTGATGACGGTCAGCATCGGGTAGCGGACTATCAACCCCTCCATGTCCTCCACGTCCCGGCTCCAGATCTTGTGCTCGATCGTGCCGGCGCAGAGGAACAGCAGCGCCTTGGAGATCGCGTGGAACACTATCAGCAGGATCGCCGCGCTGATCGCCAGCGGCGTGTTTAGCCCTGCACAGACGATTATCAACCCCAAATTGGAAATGGTCGAGTAGGCCAGTATCCGCTTCGCGTTGCTCTGGCTCACCGCCAACAACGCCGTCAGCACGAAGGTGAAGGCCCCGGTCAGCGCCACCAGGGTGCTCAGACTGGTATCGACGTAGGCGGGCGCGAGTCGCACCACCAGATACACACCGGCCTTCACCATGGTGCTGGAGTGGAGCAGGGCGGAGACCGGAGTGGGGGCCACCATCGCCCCGAGCAGCCAACTCTGGAACGGCATCTGGGCCGACTTCGTGAACCCGGCGAACACCAGCAGCGCCAGCGGCAGCATCACGATCTCGGGCTGGGCACCATTGCTGATCAGCTCCTCCAGCGAGAGTGTGTGCGCTCGCTCGTACATCAGCACGATCCCACCCGCGAACGCCACCCCACCGAGGGAGTTCATCCACAGCGCCCTTGTGGCATTGGCTATCGACTCCTCGGTCAGGTCGTGCCGGATCAGCATGAAGGAGCAGAGGGTTGTGATCTCCCAAAAAAAATAGACCCACAGCAGGCTGTTGGAGAACACCAGGGCGTTCATCGCGCCCAGGAAAAGCACGATCCAAAAAAAGAACCGCGGCTGGCGGCTCTTCTGCAAATGCTTGTGCTCCTCGTGGTCGACCATATACTGGAGACCGTAGATCGCGATGAGGGAACCGATGATGGAGATGACCAGCGCCATGATGATGGCCAGCTGATCCACGTAGAGGGCCGGAGCCGCCTCAGGGTGGGCTCCGGAGAAGAACTCGAACCACCCGATGATCGCCCCCTGCGCGAGGGCCAGGATGGTCACCAGGACGTTGCGCAGGTACAGGCCAATCCCCAGGAAGACGATCAGTAGGGCGAAATCGGCCACGGCGATGATGGTGTTCCACTCCATCCCCGCCACAGCCGGAGGAGTGTACTCGAAAGGCCCGTTCTGCAGCATCAGCAGCGACGCCACCATCAGGGCCACGGAGGTAACCACCACCGTGAAGACACGGACTGCGCTGTTCCTGACAAAGTAGCAGACCAGAGCACCAAGCAACGGCAGCAGGACCGCTACCGCCACCAACTGTGCTAATGGTTCCATGATGCGCCCCTCCTACTTTCCTGACGAACCCAGGTCATAGAGATCCGATAGCTGGCCTTGCCATGGCCACAGAGCAGATCCGCACCTCCGACGGGCCGAATCGCGGCGAACTCGCTAGGCAAATCACCCAGCTGCCCGCCAAGAGAAAGGGCCATTTCCAATAGGATCGTTAGGGTCGGGGGTGGAGGGAACCGCCGTGAGCCGGATTTTGCAGCCACGGGGTAGCTGTGATCGAGGGCATTGAGGAGATCTCCAGAGACCCTGGCGCAGCCAGAGGCCGCCGCCGCTGTGGAGCCGTCGTCCAACATGGACTCATCCTTCAGCGGTATTACGCCAAATACCCCAACGAACCTTCGATGCCACAAGGGGCCAACGAGGTCTTGGCTGTCGCCCCGACAGCCAAGAAGCTTCCCTTCCGACTCTGGACAATCCCTTCTTTGGGATGCAACTCCCCTTTGAGTCGCGGGCCATTGCGATGTGCCCGCACCGGTAACGTTTCTCCCAACCTGGCCATCAGGAACCACGAACCCGCAGTACAGCAAAAAGGGGCCAGCCTGATGGCCAGCCCTCGGTGCCGGGCAGCGACAGCCGCCCGATCGCCGGGCCGGCCTGCTAGGTCCTGAATCGCCACCTCAAGCACCCCGCCCAGCCGCTCTTGCCCTACTCCCGCAGCGTTAGGCTGACGTCTCAGAAGCCACTTCGCTCCTGCGGCACCGCTGGAGAAACAAAAGAGCGCCATCTCAGGGAGATCCCTATCCTTCAGGCACTCCTCACCTTTCACAATGCGGATACCAACATCAGCATCCGGAAAGGAATGGTATAGCCGCACCAACCCTTTGTCAAGGCACCTGCGACGGTCTGATGGCACATTCAGACCCTTGCGCCGGCCGCGCTCTTCCATTACGATGCTTCAGTGCCCATAGATTGACACCGGGTAAGCGGCAACCCCCGCGACCCCGGTCCCTGATCTCCGCGCCGCACGATCCCTCGAACACCCACAACCTCACGTCGCGCTCCACCGATGGATGGAGGTATGGTATGAAACGCTTGTCCCTGGGTATCCTGCTCCTGGCGCTCATCGTCTGCCCCCTCGTCGCGCACGCCCAGCCGGCGCCCCAGTTCAAGCTCGGCTTCAAGGCCCTGGCCGACCAGATCCCAGACGTGGTCGGCCAACCCCTGGAGGACGAGCACTGGGGGTCCAACGGCGACTCCCTGCAACGGACCACCACCGGGCTGATGGTCTGGAGAAAGTGTGACAACTGGACGGCATTCACCGACGGCGCCACCACCTGGATCAACGGCCCCCTGGGCGTCCAGTCCCGCCCCAACGACCAGCGCTTCCCCTGGGAGACATCGGACTGCGGCGGCTCCGCTCCACCCGCTGCTTCCCAATCCATCGCCTACCATCCCACCACCCAACTCAGCCCGGCTGCCGCGCAATCCAACGGCGCGCCCCGCTTCGGCGTCGCCGAGGCATTCCGAAACGACGCCTCGACCCAACTGGGGATCGATTGGGACAGGATCATACTCTCCTGGCAGGGCATCCAACCTAACGGCCCAGGCGACTGGCAGGCCGATTCCTACTTCTCTCCGGAGATCCTGAGCATGCTCCAGGGCCGAGGCTGGGACGTCGTGGGCGTCCTGCAGTTCACCCCACCCTGGGCCGCCCAGAACCCCGCCCACGGCCAGCGCTCCGTCCCGAAGAACCTCGCCCTCCCCGCGAGCGACCCCAACAACTACTTCGCCCAGTTCGCCGGCCGCCTCGCCTCCCACTACAAGGGACGCATCGACCGATTCGTCATCTGGAACGAGCCCGAGTTCAAGCCCGGCGACAGAGGGGCCGGCCAATCCGCCACCTGGTACGGCTCCGACGAGGAGTACTACCTGCTGCTCAAGCGGGCCTACCAGGCGATCAAGGCCGCCAACCCCAACGCCGTCGTCATCTTCGGCGCCACCTCCTACTGGGTGGACATCAACATGGGCAGGCAGCCCTTCTTCAAGCGAATCCTCAACCTGGCCGCCGCCGACCCCGAGGCCAGGGCCAACAACCTCTTCTTCGACGTCGCCGCCTTCAACATCTACCGCGCCCCCGACGACCTGCTCCGGATCTACACTGAGATTAAGCAGGCGATGAAGGACAAGGGGATAGATAAGCCGATCTGGCTCACCGAGACCAATGCCATGCCCTACGACGACCCCGCCACCCCCAAGCCCCCCGACGGACAGCGGGTCACACTCACCGTCCAGGGTGACTACGTCGCCCAGTGCCTGGCCATCGCCGCGGCCGCGGGCTACCAGAGGGTCGGCTGGTATCGGTTGACCGACGGCGGCATCTGGCGAGAGCAGGAGGTCTGGGGGCTGATGCGGGACGACGGCTATCCCAGGCCCGCCTTCCAGGCATTCAAGACCGTCGCCAACCTGATCAAAGGGGCGCGCAAGGCTACCTTCGTGCCGCTGGAGCGGGACACCCAACCCTTCGGCACCCCCTGGCCCCAGGATCCCAACTCCTACTATCCCAACTGGCAGCTCTACCAAGTCGCATTCGACCACCCCGACGGCCGGCGGGTGACCGTGCTCTGGAACGCCACCGACGCCGACCTCACCGTCCGTATACCCAAGCGCGGCTCCGGCGCCACCCTGATCGACAAACTGGGCCAGCAGCAACCCCTGGTCGAGAAGAAGGGCTGGTACGTCGTCAACCTGCCCGGGTCCGCCATCCGCGGCCCCTTCGACCCCGCGGGCTACCACTACATCGGCGGGCGCACCTTCCTATTGGTGGAGAACGGCGTCCCGGCGAACGCCCCAGTGGAGGAGCCGCGACTCGGCGACCCGGACCTCGCCCCGCCGCCAGGCATCGATCTTACCCTGGACCCTGCCTCCTTCAAGTTCAGGCCCGGCGAGACTGCCCGCTACACCCTGCGGCTGCGCGCCATAGAGGGCTTCAACTCTGATCTGCAACTATCCGTTAAGAACCTGCCCAAGGGCACCAGGGTCGAGATGCCCCCCACCGCCTTCCCCGGCGACAGGGTAAGCATCACGATCCACAGCGACACCTCCCTCAAGCCCGGCCTCTACGTGGACGAGGTCTTCCTCGAAGCCACCGGCGGCGGAATCACCTCCCAAGTCCCCCTCACCATGGAGGTCACCCCATAATCCCTACCCCCCCTCCCCCCGTGGGGGCCGTCCTTCCCCCCTCTCCCCGCGGGGGAGGGGGCCGGGGGGTGGGGGTCCGTCCCGGCAACGAAAAACCCCTTCCCCCTGTATGGGGGAAGGGGCAGGGTAAGGGGGTCAGCACCCCCCTACAGCCGCCGGCCCTCCTTCAGGAGGTGCCCCAGGATCAGCAGCCGCGAACTCCGATTGGCATACAGGAAGCTGAACTTGTTGATCAGGTCCGCAACCCGGGGATCGTCGGACAGCCGAAACTTCTCATCCAACCCTTCGCACTTCTCCAGGATCCCACTGCCTTCCAGATACCCCAACTCCTCCAGCACACGATCGGCGGGCCATCCCAGCTCCCGCGCGATGTCCCCCGCCGACAGCTCCGCCTCCTGGGAACGCCTGAAGTGCAGCACCATCTCCAAACGGATGAAGCTATTCACCACCACAGTGAAGAACTGGTGCAGGTCCGGATCGACGGCGTCTATGGCTGCCCGCAACTCCTCCCCAAAGTTGACGGCCGAGTCAGCCTTCTCCCAAGCAGCCATATCTCCTCCAACCCACCCTTCGGGGAACGAGTGATCGAGAATAATGGACATGTTTTGGCCCTTGCCAGCACCCCTAAATGTGGTGCCAGCCCTATATCCTTGTTGCTCGCCGTGGCGCATTCTATCATGTGACTGCTTCTTCTTCAATTGAACAACATGCACAACGGGACTGGACGGCGCCTCACTGTCCTAGTACAATGGGCAGAATAGCGCGTCTTTGCCATAGTTCCCCTCTGGGAAGGCCACAGTCCTACAACAGCATTGATAGGAGCCAACGCCGAGATGATGCTCAACAGTGGGCGTTCTCGAAGCATAGGTACCTTCCTTCTCGGGGCTTTTGCCGGCGTCGCCGTTCTTGGCGCCCTATCCTTCCTCTCCTTTGACTTGAAGATCCCCGACATCAAGATTGGGGCCACTCCCACCGCTACCCCAGCCCCCACTCCCACCCCTCTCCGTGCAAAGCCTCACCTGGAAGCCGCCGCGCTCCTGGAGGCCGATGGCAAGTTGGAGGAGGCTGTGGCCGAATACCTGCAGGCCACCGAGGCGGAACCCAACAGCTTCGACGCTTACCTGGGCTGGGCGCGGATCCTCACCTATCGCCGCGACCCAGCCGAGGCCATCAAGAAGGCCCAGAAGGCCGCCCAACTGTCCCCCAACAGCGCCGAGGTTTACTCCCTCCTGGCCGTCGCCAGCGACTGGAGCAACGACCCAGAACAGGCCCTCACCTACGCCCGAAAGGCCATCGAGCTGAACCCCAAACTAGCCGAGGCCCATGCCCACATGGCCGAGGCATACGCCGACAAGTATAAGCTCGCGGAGGCCGACGAGGAGATCAAGAAGGCCATTGACCTGAATTCCAACGATGTCGCCGTGATACGGGTCAATGCCTACATCCACGAGATGCGCACCCAGTACAAGGACGCTTCCAGGGAATACGCTCGCGCCCTCGAACTGGCTCCCAACCGGCCCTACCTGCACCTGCTGTATGGCAACGCCCTCAAGGCCGCGGGCGATTGCAACAGCGCCATCCTGAGGTACCAACAGGCATTCCAGTTGGACCCCAAGGACCCAAGAGGTCCTGCATCCATCGGCGGCTGCTACTACAGCTCGGAGAGCTACGACAAAGCCGAACAGCACCTCAAGACTGCCGTGGAACTGGACCCCACCTACGCCAGCGCCCTGGGACAACTGGCCCTGGTCTACTACGCCCAGAAGCGCCACGCCAACGCGATCCCCTACTTCCAGCGCGCCATCGAGCAGGAAAAGTCCCCCTCCAAGGTGGCCTCCTATCGCCACGCCCTTGGCTGGAGCTTCCTCAGCGAAAAGCGCTACCAGGAGGCCAGCGACGAGTTCACCAAAGCCCTCCAGTTGGACCCAAAGTTGCAGGGAGCGCAAGACGGCTTGGAGGCTGTCAAGAAAGCCGAAGCACAGAAGACGCCAACCGCGGCACTGAAGGGACCAACTCGTTGAAGCGTAAGGCCGAGGGACTGTCCGCCGAAGAGCGCGCCGTCGTCCGCCTCCCAGAGCAAACCAGCGCCCTTCCCAAGGGTGCCCGGAACCTGTTCGATAGGATCTATCGGGTGAACCGCACCATCGGAAGGCTCAACCCTCCAGAAGCCATGCACGACTGGATCCGCCGCCATTTCGGCTCGCTCGAGGCAGTCGAGAGGCAGACCATCGTCAAGATCACCAATCAGGTGACCCTGGAAGAGGCCCTCTTCAACGAACTGCGAGCCTCACGCCCGGTCGAGACTCGCCGGTCCGGAGATCTGCTCCAGGAGATAGCCCAGAGCGCGGGAGATCCCTTCTGCCACCCTCTGGAGGGCACGCCGGAGGATGTCTTCGGCAGGATCGAGGGCGCGCACTCCATCACCGCCAGCAACGTCGCAAAGTACGATGCCTACCATGGCCTGGTGGTCTTCGACAAGCACAACCCGTTGGAGATCTCGGAGTTGGCCGTCCGGGACTACCTGGACGTCGGGTATCGCTGGGCTGAGAGAGCCCTGAAAGCAGACCCTGAGGCCAAGTACTACTTCTTTATGTGGAATGCCCTCTGGAGGAGCGGCGCATCCATCGTGCACGGGCACGCCCAGGTCGCCAGCACCCAGGGAGCGCACTACTCGAAGGTGGAGCACCTCCGTCGCTCGGCTCTGAACTATCGCCTCTTCAACGGCACCAACTACTTCGACGACTTGGTGCGAGTCCACAAGGCCCTGGGGCTGGCCCTGAGCTACCAGGGCGTCTCGGTGCTGGTTAACCTGACACCCGTGAGGGAGAAGGAGGTGCTGCTCATCTCCTTCTCCCTCAGCGGCTCCCTCGCCGGCGCCATCTACCGTGTGCTGGACTGCATGCTCACCCAGCTAGGGGTCAGCAGCTTCAACCTCGCCATCTACATGCCCCCCCTGTCGCAGACCCCCGAGGACTGGTCGGGATTCCCCTACGTAACCCGCATCGTGGACAGAGGCAACCCCGCTGCCCGCACCAGCGACGTCGGCGCCATGGAGCTCTTCGCCAGCCCCGTCACCACCACCGATCCCTTCCGCGTCATCGAGCCCCTGCGCCAACGCTTCCTCCGGTAATCGACGACGTAGAGGTTCCCCTATCAGCCCTATTCCACCGCCGACGACTCGCCCATCACCTCACCCGCTGCCTGTCCGATCCGCGTGCGAGTTCCTTGGGTCACCCCTCATCGAAATAGCCCGATTATGGCGGCGCGACCGGAGGCGGGCCGGCTTCAGCTGGGCCGCGACCTCGTGACCATGGAAGCGTCACCTACGGCATCGACATCCGCTCGGGAGGCGTACCCCTCGGCCGCGTTCCGGCAATAGGTCTCCTTGATCAGGGAGCTCCCCAGCAGCCCCAGGAAGGCGAAGCCGGCCAGCACCGGAAGCACGCCCTGGTAAGCGGCGAAGGGATAGACACGGGCTCCATCCAGCATCGCGCCCTGCCACTGCCTGTCCAGCAGATAGCCCAGGGCGGGCTGCAGCAGGGTAGCGCCCAGGAAGGCCCCATTGGCGGTACCCATGGCCAGTCCGGAGAGTTCCGGTGGATTGGCCTCCTTCACCGCTGCCAGGACGAGGGTCACGGCGCCGCAAGAGAAACCGAACGTGGCGAAGAGCGGATAGAGTGCCCAGGCAGGAGGTTGCCCCCCATTCCAGAGATTCAGAGTCAGCCAGCAGCAACAGGCCAGCATCGCCAGGGCCATTATGGGCATCTTGCGCCGCTCCAGCAGACGGTCCGAGACGAGGCCGGCGAGCGGGGCGGAAACGATCATCCCCAGGGTGGCGACGAGCAGATGGTTGGCAGCCTCGGATCGCTCCATGCCATACACGTGCATCAAGTAAGGCACTGCCCAGAGGCCGGCGAAGGCCTGGTAGCTGCCAAGGATCCCAAAATGGGCCAGGAACCCCGCGCGGGTCTGGGGGTTGCCCAGGACGCTCCAGACGCTGGACAGAAGAGGCGGCTTCTTCGAGGCCGACCGGTTGGTGCTGGGGGCAACCGCTGCCCCGGGCAGTGAGGGCAGTCCGAGTTCAGAGGGGTGATCGCGCACCCAGCGCCAGACGGCCACCGCCACTATGCAGGAAGCCGCACCAACGATCGTGAAGGAGGCCCTCCAGCCCAGCGACTGAGCCACCAGCGCCATCGGGGTAGTCGCGGAGACGGAGCCGAGGCTGCCAACCAGGATCAAGAAGCCCGACATAGTGCCGAACTCGCTGGCGCGAAACCAACTCGCCTGGCACTTAAGCGCGGCAACGAATATGACGGATACCCCGAGTCCCACGAAGAGCCGGCCAAGATAGGCCATTTCCAGGACTGGGGCGATGCCGAAAACCAGCGAACCGATGCCCGCCAGCGCGGTGCCCATGGCTACCGTCTTACGCGCCCCGAAGCCGTCGGCCAGGGCACCGGCCGGAACCTGCATCACGGCGTACACAAAGGGGTAGATCGCCGTCAGTATGCCGATGGCCGCGCCCCCAACCGCGAAGTCGGCCATCAGCCTGTCCGCCACCACACCGGGGGCGTACCTGTGAAACATGACGAACAGGTAGGCGGCAGCCAGCAGCGACCATATCCACCAGCGCAGCGGCCCAAGGCGGTTTCCTGGCGCAACCCCCACGCTTGCGGGTACCCACTTGCCAGGCTCGTCGCCGCCGCTGGTCTCGCCGCTGAGCTGCTGGGAGGATCTCGAATCTAAGACCACATCTCGCTCCTTAGGTCCTGAGGGATCGGCACCACCAACCTGCCGTCGATACCAGCCGTCCTCCAGCCCGCGGCGCGCCTCGCTGCTGCCGGAGACTCCGGACCCGCTCATGATAGAACAGTGCCCCCACTCCGGCCAACTCCGGCGATCCTACTCCTTACTGTCCAACGCAATCCTCTCCACCAATATAGTCCTGCGGCAGCTCTGGCTTGCCCGCTCCCTGATCCAAGATCCCCGACTGCCTTGGGGACAGCCTCGGCCTGCCGCAGCGCTCCCACCAGGTCGAGTCCGAAGAGCCGTTGCCCCACTCCTTGCGCGAGTGGGCACTCCCGCCCGAGATGTCCAGCCGCGTGGAAAGTCACCAGGACGCCGCCAGGGAGGAGCATCCAGGGCCGCGAGCCCGCTATCCAACCCATCTAAGGAGGGGTAACGCGCCACCTGAGCCACATGGCTCTCTGCAATACGGCTAGCTCGCCTCACCATATTCAGCGAGGTTGTGCTTCTTTGTCCAAACTCCAAATCCTGAGCGATTAGCGAAGGTTCTCCCGTTACAGGTAGACAGCCCTCCCCACATTCAGCATCGCTATACATATCAAAACCACTTTGGCGGACTGCTCCCACCGCTCCGCCCAACCGTAGGGGCCGGTGCCCCTGTCGGCCCCACCGCCAACACAGACACCGGCCCCCTGTCCACCCGCACCCCCATCGCCAGCCCCTGGGCGATGAAGCAACCCCACTGGCCGGCCTACTGCGCATACCAACCGGCCCGTTACCCCGGCCGTATCACTCTCTTCTGGAGCACCGCCCCCACCCTCTACATAGACCCCGACGTCGAGCAGCGCCACGGCTGGGCCGAACTGGCGGAAGGGGGCGTCGAGTTGGTGGAAATCCCCTCCCCCACCTGGACATGCTCTCCGAGCCCCACGGCTCCCTACTCGCCGCCCACCTCACCCGCTTCCTATCCAACCCACATGCAGCCTTGATAGGTCAGCCCTCATCGAAATAGTCCGAGTCCACGCGCTTGACCTGGTAGCTTCGAGTGGCTGCTACGCCAACCTCGAAATCGATCATTAACTCCGCCAGGCGCCGTCCATCAATCAGGCACACCCTTGGATCGATATGCTCCACATAGGCAATAGCGTCAGCCGAGAAGGAGCCTGTACTGATGAACACACCCTTCTTGGCACGCTTGCCATGTAGCGCACCGACGAACTTCTGGATCTCAGGACGCCCGACGGTACCGTCCCATTTCTTCGCCTGCAGATAGACAACATCTAGCCCCAGTCGGTCTTCGCTAATGACTCCGTCTATTCCTTCGTCACCAGACCTACCCACCGCTTGGCCAGCATCGCTGCGTGAGCCACCATACCCCATCTTCAGGAGGAGTTCGACCACCAATCGCTCGAAAAACTGCGGAGAACCTGCTTTCACATGCCCCAAGACCTCTGATGCAAGGCCAGCCCTCATTTTCAGGTAGGCAGCTTCGAGCATCTCTTCTGGAGACTCAAGCTCCGGCTCGGCCGGTAGCGTCGCTACGACATCTGGAGTAGTCTCGTCCTTGCCGCGGCGCGGCTCGGCGAACTCCGGATACTGCTGAAGGAACTTGATGTCGATCCGTGCCGGAGGCACCTCCAGAACAGTACGCCCGCGCTCAGCAATACGAAAATGGCCGCGACGAGTCGACTGGAGTAGACCTGCTTGCTGAAGATAGACCTTCGCCCATGCAACCCGATTGGTGAAACGAGGCTGACGGCCGCTGGGGAGCAACTCCTGCTGGTCCGCAACGGTCAACTTGAGTTGTGCGGCCAGGGCATCACGAGCGGCTGCGAGCGGATGCTCTTCCCCGTCCGCTGCCACCCTCAACAGAGGAAGCATCAGTGACTGAAAGTCAGGAACGGCCACCCTCGATCCTCCCCTTTGTCGTACTCTTGATCGCGTGAGCTCCGAACAAGACCTCTTCAGGTTGGTCGAGGGCGCCGGGGTTAGGCGGCTTGCTGGGCCTCATCGCGAACATCAGGGCCTTCAGGCAGGTGCCACCACCATTGTCTGGGACTGATGCTCTCTGTGTTCTCGAAGGCCGATGGAAAATCTCGGACTAACCGTTCACGTTGCGCCAACAGGCGGTCATCAGCATCTTTCAAGGCACGCAGCTGCTCATCCGTGAGAGATGCACCAGCCTCAAGCTCATCGTGGATTTCGTCTCGCCAGATCAAGACGTTCTCGACTTCCATCCACTCATCATATAGAGGCAACTTATTCGTCATGATCGAGTATAGGTTAAGGTTTCTGTCCAAGAGCTTGGACACGACTCGTTACCTCCACCATGTCGGAACGTCGTTTCAACCATCTCTCCATGGCCGTCGGAAAGACGCTTCGAGCAGCCCCTCCTCGCGCCAGCGCAATTATAGCATCATCCAGCCCAATTGACTCCCGTAGTAAGCGCACGAATGCATACTCAACCTGAAGAGTAGCCTGGTCGATCCCTGTCAGCACCCTATCAGCATTACTGAGTATCTCCACGGTGAGTTTAGCTAGTTTCACGTCATCTAAATCTACACCGAGAACGCTACTGAGTTGCTCGCCGTGCTTTTCAACATGAACCTTGAGCCGTCGGGAGGTCCAGTCAACCCTCTTATGAGACTCCAGCTCGCAAGCAAACTCCTCATCGGTCATTCGCCCCAACTGAACCAGCCGTTCCTGTCGACGCCGCTCACCGTCGCCGGATACGCCTCCGCCCGTCACAGTCGGCCTTCCACCCTTCCGGATGATCGAGTATCGAATGTCGATCGTCCCCATCCAGCCAACCGGCAGCACCCCCCTTTCTTTTGTGTGCATGGGATAGGTGGGGAGATCCTTCACTACCGCGACCTCGCACGACAGATGGCGGCCAATCAGCCGGTGTTTGGCATCCAGGCGCGTGGCCTGGACGACAGAGACGCGCCGCTCTACTCACTGGAGGAGATGGCGGAGGACTGCTACCCTACCTTCTAGAGAGAATGGGCACAATTAGAGGCAGATTAGCCAGAAAGGCTGCCCTGCTTGGCTGTACCAAGCTTCACAAGCCCGGGGCGCTTCCGTTCCTCCGGGCCTACGATCTGTCGAGAAGGCAACCCTGTTAGCTCTCGGCCGTTACTAGCCCTAACCCCATCCCGGCAAGATTACCCTTTTCTGGGCCCAGGATCACGCCCTCTTCCCTCACTATCGGGTGGACCCCAGGGCAGGATGGAAGCGGCTTGCCCTGGGGGGAGTTGAGATCCATGGGATCCCCGGCCACCACGGTAGCAGCGTGCGGGATCCTGAGGTAAGGCATCTGGCCACAGAACTGCAGAAATGTATCGACATGGCGCTAGAGTCCAATCGGACGGTGGACCTCCAGCCATGTATCGCCGTGGCCTCTCTTGCCCAGACTACGCCGCCCTGAGGTCTCCCGACAGCGGCAGCTCACCCGAACCCCGCGCCTCGCTCCACCGCGTCACCACCCGGCCCAGCCGCCGGACCCCCTCCCGTATCTTCGGGACCGGGACCGCCGAGAAGTTCAGCCGCATCGTGTTGGAGCAGTCCTTCAGCGGGTGGAAGGCCATCCCCGGCACGTACGCCACCTTCTCCCGCACCGCCTCTGCCAGCATCTCCTCTGCGTCGAGCCCCTCCGGAAGCCGCACCCACACGAACAGTCCCCCCTCAGGACGCGACCAGGTAGCCCCCGCCGGCAGATGCCTCTCCAGGCCCCGCAGCATCGCGTCCCTCCGCTCCCGGTAGAACGGTTTCACCCCCTCGATATGCCCATCCAGCATCCCCGTGCTGCACACCCTGTACACCACGTGCTGAGTCAAGGAGTTGGCGCTCAGGTCCATCCCCAGCTTCAGCCCCAACAGATGGGCGATCACCCCTTCCTTCGCCACCAACCACCCGAGCCGCACCCCAGGCGAGAGGATCTTGGAGAAGCTCCCCATGTAGATCACACTCTCCTCGCTGTCCATCGACTTCAGCGACGGGATGTGCTCGCCCTCGAAGCGCAGCTCCCCATAGGCGTCGTCCTCCAGGATGGGGATACCGTGGCGGTAGGACAGATCCAACAGCCGGTGCCTCCGCGCGAGGCTCAGGGTGTTGCCAGTCGGGTTCTGGAAGTTCGGCAGGGCATAGATCAGCTTTGGCTTCGGCCCCTCCCCCCGGAGCTGCTCCTCCAGTCGCTCCACCTGCATCCCATCCCCGTCCACCGACACGACCATGTAGTCGGCATGGTGGCACCCGAAGACCGACAGCCCACCCACGTAGGACGGGTCCTCCGCCACCACCTGACACCCCCGCGTCACCAACAGCCTCGCCACCAGCTCGAGTCCCTGCTGCGAGCCGTTGGTGATCAGCACCTCCTCCGGGCTCACGGAGATACCCTGGTGTGTCAGCCGATCGGCCAGGAAGGCCCGAAGAGGCGGATAACCCTCGGCCGGACCGTACTGCAGCGCTGCACCCGGATCGGTGGTCAGCGCTGCCTCCGCGGCCTCCCGAAAGGCATCCGCGGGGAAAAGCTCCGGCGCCGGAAATCCCCCTGCCAGGGATATCACATCCGGCGCCGATCCGAAACGCAACAGATCGCGCAGCGGCGACACCTGCGCCACCCGCGCGCTATCCGTGTACAGACTCTCCCAATTCACACCCATATATGTTCCTCCCCCTTCTCGCCCTCCGCTTCCTCCCTAATGGGAAAGAACAAGGGCAAGGGCTGGAGGCCCTACAAACGCAGACGCTGTGCCCCGTTGATGCCCCTCCAACAGAACCACAGTTATATGCCAACCGGTAGTTCAGGGCCCTGTGCCCTGCCACCCGTTGGCGTACACCCGATACGCCCCCCCGCTCTACCCGCATCCGGACCCATGGGCCACGACTCACGGCAGGGCAACTGGACGGCAGGGCAGAGCGCCCTGCACTACGAATTAGGGCAGAGCGCCCTGCACCACGTATCGAGGCCAGTCTAGATGCGTGAGGGCAGCGGAAAGAGTCGTGGCCCGGGGCCGGCGTGCGGTCCCAGGCCACGGAGAGCGGATATGACCGGCCCTACGCGAGAGCAGCCGTCACACGAGCGAACTTCTGCAGGGTGTGGCAATCCGGAGGTACCAGCCCTCGCTTGCCGGCAAAGGTGTAGGTCACCTCGGCCACATAGAGGTCGCCACGGGAGTCAACGCAAATCCCGTGAGGGGCGCAGAACTGTCCAGGAGCGCAGCGGTCGTTGCTGCCCCATCGAGCCAGAATAGCCCCATCGGGCGCCAGCACACTGACTCGGCCAGGGCGGTTGTCCTCCTCTATCCGGCCGTGAGTGTAGGATCGGTCCCCTACCCGCCACCATAGCTCCGACACGTACACCAGCCCCTCCCGATCGACGTACAGCCCCGTCGGTCGCTGCACATCGGTCCACTGCCCAAGGTACTCTCCCTCCAGGCTGAAGAACTGGATCCGGTCGTTCTCTCGGTCGGCCACCAGCACCTTACCCTCTCCGGTCACCCAGATGTCGTGGGGCACGTGGAACTCGCCGGGTCCCGTTCCCGGCTCGCCCCAGGTCTGGATCAGCTTCCCATCGGCCGAGAAGCGGTGGACACGGGCGTTTCCATAGCCGTCGCTCACGTATAGGTCGCCGTTCGGCGCGATGGCAACCCCCGTGGGGCGGTTGAAGGGTGGGCCGGAGTGAGCGACGCTGCTCGTCCCTTTGCTCTTGTCATATCCGGTGTCGGAGGCCACTCCAGGGGTGCCAAGGATCATGAGCGGCTTCCCATCAGGGGTGAACTTCCGAACGGTATGGTCGCCGTCGTCCACTGTGTAGACGGAGCCGTCCGGCCCGAACCTGATGCAGTGGGTCCGAGGCGTGAACACCCCTTCTCCCCAGGCGGTCACGAAGCTGCCGTCTCGCTCGTACACCATCACCCGTGAGTCGCTCCGAGTGATTATGTACACCCGATCGTTGGCGTCGACCGCGGCGCCCACAACGTCCAGGTGCTTGAAACCCTCAGGAAGCTGCTCCCACCCCTCCAGCACCTCGTAGCGCAGCTTGTCAACTATCGCCATTCCCCATCCTCCCTTCGGTAACGATTCCACTCTGTCTGTCGAGCTTCCCCCATCTCCAACGTGGCTGCCTTGAACGACTCCACACCCTCGGCAATGGCCGATTCCGAAGCGGCAAAGGTGAAACGAAGATGCTTCTCGCCTGCCTGGCCAAACTCGGTCCCGGAGCGTACGTTCAGCCCCCATGCGTAAAGGTACTGCGTCATCTCCACAGCCGAGAGAGGTACATCGTACTCTACCCGGGCGTAGAAAGCAGCCTCGGGCTCGTGAAGCTGCAGGGCCTTTTAGTTCTGCGTCTGGCCCTCACCCCGACCCTCTCCCAGAGGGAGAGGGAGGCGTCAGAATCGCCTCTCCCTCTGGAGAGGCCGCCCGAAGGGCGGGTGAGGGCGGCGCTAGGAGCAGAGAAGCAGGAGAACTAAAACGCCCTGGAGCTTCCTCCCTCAACCCTAAAACCCACAACATGCCACACCCCGAGCTTCAGAAGTGTTCCCTCTAAGTCCGGGGTGTGCCATGTCTCTCACTAAGAGGCCAGGGATCCGATCGCCGCGCCTCCTGTCAGGACACCCGTGTTGAGCGCGCGGCCGTGGTGCTGGTTCTCGGTGCTACTTCAGCAGCCCCTTCTCCTTGTAGTACTTCTCCGCTCCGGGGTGAAGCGGCACCGTCCGGTTCAGCAGGCCGGTCTCGACGACGTACTCTGCTGCGAGCGGGTGGATCTGCTTCAGGTTGGCCTTGTTCTCATCGAGGGCCTTGATCAGCGCGTACACAATGTCATCGGGCACGCTCGCGGCCGCGCCGAAGAAGATGGGAGCGCCGATTGTCGGGAACGGCTCCTCAATCCCCCTGTACGCACCCTTCGGTATTGTGAAGTCCGACCAGTAGGAGTGTTCACCCAGCAGCTTCGTCAGCTTCTCCTTGTCCACGGAGAAGTAAACCAGGTCTCGGGCCATCGCCAGGTCGGTGATAGAAGACGTCGGCAGGCCGCCCCAGTAGACGATGGCATCCACGTTCTTGTCCTTCATCGCCGAGGCGATCTCGCCACTACCCAGGATCACCTGCTGGAAGTCGCCCTTGCTGAGGCCGTACAGCGGGTAAATCAGAGGGAACCACGACTCAGCAGTGACGCCTGTAAGCACTCCCAGCTTCTTCCCCTTAAAGTCAGCAACGCTCTTGATCCCCGAGTCCTTTGGAGCCATGAAAATGAGGGGGGATGCGTACCCCCGCAGGATATGGCGCATGTTCTCGTACTTCTTGCCGTCCCGCTCGAACTCCCGCTCGCCTCTCGAGCCGTAATAGGCTACGTCGGCCGAGAGAGGCGCGAACTGGATGTCGCCCTTGCCCATCAGGCGAACGTTTTCGGTGCTGCCAGAGGTAGCCTGAGCGGTGGTCCGAACACCCGGGACCGCTTTCTCCAGCAGACTCGCGAACCCGGCACCGATGATCGCAAACACTCCTCCGGTGGGGCCGCCGCCGAAGACGTAGGTCTGGCCGCCGGCTGGCGATTTGGGCTGCTCGGCCGCCTTAGTCACTGCCGTTGGTTGAGCAGCCGCCTTGGGTGCGGTGGTTGGCTGGGATGTGGTTGCCGAGGAACATGCCACTACGAGCGTCATCAGCAGAATAGCCGGCAGGATTCTCAAGACCATACCAGTTTTCACAGCGTTCTTCTCCCTTACATGGAATGTGAAACGATGCGCCGCACAAATCAGATTCGACGGTGGTGGCACCTCCTCTTTCGACTCCGGTATCTACCTAGCTAAGACTCTGCCCTGGGGTTCCAAGAGACCCCAGTACACTCAACGCCTGAACAATCTTCGCTGGTTGGGCGCAACTCTCCTGCGTGAAAAGTGAGCAGAATCCGGAGAGGACTGTTCAGTTCTCCCAAGAACCCCCGGTCTGGACGGAAGCCGTTCCCACGATACCCTTCTGCTTCTTCGTGGTGTACCAGTGTTGCCCCATTATCGCGGACAACAAGATCATGCCCGCACCGTCTGTCAACAGCCCCGGCTTGATCAGCATCAGGGCCACCCCGAGCAAGACCAACCGCTGCAGGATGCTGAGCTTGCCGAAAACGTAGCCCTGCAGCGCCGCCGCAAGCGTCCACACCCCTATCCCGCCGGTAATGGTGGCCCAGAGCACCTCCAGTGGCTCGCCCATCATCAGCATCACGGGGTTGTATACGAACATGAAGGGCAGAATGAACGCGACCAACCCGAGGCGGCTGGCTTCCCAGCCGGTCTTCCAGGGATCAGATCCGGCGAGCCCGGCCCCTGCGTAGGCCGCCAACGCGACCGGAGGTGTGATGGCCGATATGATCCCGAAGTAGAAGATGAACAGGTGTCCAGCGAGCACCGGCACACCGATGTTCTCGAGGGCCGGCGCCACGAATATCGCCAGCACCAGGTAGGCAGCCAGGGTGGGGACGCCCATGCCGAGGATGAGTGATGCTATAGCAGTGAGCAACAGGAGAAGGAAGAGGTTCCCACCCGACAGCTCCAGCAACATGTTGGACAGCTTGTAGCCGAAACCGGTGAGCATCAGAACGCCGACAATGATGCCGATATTGGCGCAGGCCGCGCCGACCATCAGGGTACCGGTCGCACCGTTGTACAGCCCCTCCACGAACCTCTGGAGGTTGAGCCGGTGCTCCTTCCGAACCATCGCCACCACCAGGGTGGCCGCGATGGTCACCAAGCCCGCCTTCATCGGCGTCATCTGGAGAACACCCAGGACGTAGATCAGCAGAATTATCGGGATAAGCAGGTACCCGTTGCGAAGAAAGTTCTTCCTTACGCTGGGGAGGTCCTCCCCGGAAACGCCCTTCAGCCCCTCCCTGGCGGCCTCCAGGTCGATCATGCAGAACAGTGCCAGGTAGTAAAGAAAGGCAGGGATCGCCGCGGCCACCGCGACGTCCCAGTAGGAGATACCGACGATTTCGGCGATGACGAAGGCGACGGAGGCCATGATCGGGGGCATGAACTGACCACCGGTCGAGGCCACCGCCTCGACCGCCCCCGCGAACTGCGGGCGGAACCCAACCCGCTTCATCAGCGGAATGGTGAAGGTGCCGGTGCCAACCACGTTGGCCACAGCGCTCCCGCTGAAGGACCCGAAGAAGCCGCTGGCCACGATCGCTACTTTGGCCGGCCCCCCCCGAACCCGGCCGAACGCCCCGTAGGCGATGTCCGTGAAGAACTGACCTGCGCCGCTCTTGTGGAGGAAAGCCGCCAGCAGCACGAAGAGGACGATGTAGGTAGCCGACACGTAGAGCGGGACCCCCCAGATGCCGTCCATCGTCAGGTAAATTATCGTCACGACCCGGGGTACGTCGAACCCCACGTGGTAGAAGACCCCCGGCAGGTAGGGACCGAGAAAGGCATAGGCGATGAAGCCCAGCGTTATGAGGGGAAGCGCCAGCCCTGACAACCGCCGGTTCGCCTCGAGGATCAGGGCTACCATTATGATCCCAAAGACGATGTCCTGCTGGAATGTGATGCCCACCCGGAAGCTGAGTTCCTCGTCCTCCTTGAAGACGTACCAGATGGACGCCAGCGCGAGCCCCACGAGGATCAGGTCGTACCAGGCCACCCTGTCGCGACGACTCTTTCGTGTGGCGGGACTGATCAGGAAGGTGAGCACCAGGACAAAGCCGAGGTGCACTATCCGCTGTTGCATCCCTCCCAGGATACCGAAGTAGGCCGTGTAGAGGTGAAATCCCATGAAGAGCACGGCAATGGCGTAGACCACGTAGTGAAGCAGCCCGGTGAACTCGCGCTTCACCTCGCTCCGGTCCAACTCCGCCATCTGCTTCTCGAGAACCGTCTGGTCCATCGGTCCCTCCTAATGCAGCGTGGAACCTGGGTGGGGGGATGCGAATCCTCCTACCCGCCCTCGTCTCAGGAAAGAAGATCCAGCGTTGTCATGGTGTACATGTGAGAGGCACTGACCAGTTCGTCCAACTCCACGTACTCATCCGCGGTATGGGCCACCTTGCTCGGGCCAGGGCCGTACAGGACGATCGGCACGCCCGCCATCCCCTTGATGAAGGAGGCGTCTGTGGCCCCCGCCTTGCCCCTCACCTGGGGCTTCACTCCCTTCACCTCCTCGAAGGCGCTCTTGAGCGTCCTCACCAGGATGTGGTTCTCCTCTTCCATCACAGGGGGCCAGGCCTTCACCTGGCGCAGCTCGAAGCTCGCCCCTTCGTCCACCACTCCGGCAATGGTGCGCCGGATCTGCTCCGTAGCATCTTCCACCGTCTCGATCGGCAGCATTCGGCGATCTATCCCGATAGTGCAGCGATTGGGGATCACGTTCAGCTTCGTGCCGCCGCCGACAACGGTGACGGAAACGCACCCGGTTGGGACCTCGAAGATCTCCTGTCTGGCAGTCAGTTCCATATTCATGAGGGCAACGATCGCCTTGCCCGCATAGTGGACGGCGTTCACCCCCACGTGCGGCCTGGAGGCGTGGCACGACCTGCCCTTGAAGGTCGCTTCCAGCCACAGCGTGCCCCTGTGACCTATCTCCACGAACCCGTTCGTCGGCTCGGAGACGATGGCGTAGTCGGCGGTTAGCTTCCTGTTCTCGATCAACCAGACGGTTCCCGCATCGCTGCCCGTCTCCTCGTCGGCCACGGCTGTGAAGAGGATCTTCCCATTGAATGGGCAGCCGGCCCTCTTCAGGGCGATCATGGAGCCCATCATCGAGGCGAGTCCGCCCTTCATGTCGGAGGCCCCTCGCCCGTAGATCTTTCCGTCGGAGAACTCCCCTCCCCAGGGATCCTTGGTCCAGTCGGGTCCCACGGGCACGACGTCCATGTGGCCGTTGAACCACATCGTCTTGCCCGGACCTTGGCCCTCCAGCGTGGCGACGACGTTGATCAGATTGTCGGTAACGACCACCTTCTCGACAGGTATACCCTCCTTCTGGAGGATCCCTGCGAGCACGTCGGCGCACTCCCGGACGTCACCCGGCGGGTTCAAGCTGGGCGTTCGCACCAGCGCCTGGGTGATCTCTCGCAACTCGTCGGGCGTCACCTTCCCCGCGATATCTCGCCGGTTCATCGCTCTCTCCTCAGTGCGCTTCTTTCGCCATCTGGGCTTCGAGCCGTTCGGCGGACTTGCTGATCTCCGAGAGTTTCTCTCCCTTCTTCAGCTGCTCCCGGACCCACACCTCACGCTTCTCCCTGGCATCGCACGCCTCGATGATCTTTGGGGCAAGCTCCTGGGGGACCACAAGGACGCCGTTGACGTCCGCCACGATCAGATCCCCCGGGTTCACGGGGATGCCGCCGATCTGCACCTGGGTGTTGATCTCCCCCTCCAGCGCCAGGCTCTTGGTGGTGATTGCAGAGATGCCGCGGCTGTAAACGGGGAACTGCATCTCCTCGATCTCAGTCAGGTCGGTCGCGCAGCCGTCCACAACTGCTCCGGCCAACCCACGGATCTTGGATGCGAGGGCGGTCATCTCCCCCCAGCAAGCGTGCTTCCCGTCCCCATTGCGATCGATGACGATCACGTCGCCAGGCTCGGCCATGTCGATCGCCTTGTGCACCACTGCGCTGTCCAGTGCGGAAGTCCGAACGGTGAAAGCAGGACCCACAAGCTTGAAGGTCTTCCAGAGGGGGCGAATGGCGGGGTCGCAGAAGCCGAACTCCAGCATGTGCCCCACGCTGGCCGGCTGTATCGGCTTGTACCGCTCGATCAGATCCTTGGAGAGGCTCACGTTGCGCGGGTTGATGACGATCATCCTTTTTCCTCCGTATCTTTAGAGGCGGACCTGGGTGTCCACCTGCAGCGCGCAGACTGGAGAGCCGCGACAACTATCGGTTCTGACTAAGATGATGTATAAGTGATTGGAAGAACTGCGCGGACAAGGTTGACCGGACGGCAACATCGGAGATAAAATATCACCGATATCGAAACGCACTATATCATCACCTCCTTCAGCCTTCAAGAGGTTTTTTTAATGGCAGAGAGCACCTCATCCACATTCACCTCGCTACGCAACCTATCGAAAGAGCAGGGAGTCTATGAGCAGGTGAGACAGGCCATCATTTCCGGAGAGATGGCGGCTGGACAGCGACTTATCTCCGCTGAAATTGGGAAGAGTCTTGGCGTCAGCAGCATGCCGGTTCGCAATGCGTTGATGCGGCTCGAGGCGGAGGGCCTCGTCACTCGCATTCCACACAGGGAGTTCGCGGTCACCCTCTACTCTTCGAGGGACGTGAAAGAGCTGTACACGGTACGGGTGGCTCTAGACAGCCTTGCCGGCCGGCTCGCCGCCGCAAACATGACACCCGACAAGGTGGAGAAACTGAGGGACATCCTGGCACGCTCGGAGGTGGCTCTGAGGAACCGTGATCTCGCTTCTCTTCGCCTGATCAACAAGGAGTTCCATACCACCCTGTGCGCCTTTGCGGAGAACCGCCATCTTCAGGAGATCATCCTGGGGCTTCAGGCGAGGGTTCCAAGCTACCACGAGGAGTACTACGGAATCCCTGGAATGGCCGAGAAGTCCGTAACAGACCACTACGAGATCCTGGAAGCGCTTGTTGAAGGCAGATTAGATCTTGTGGAGACCCTGCTCAGGCAAGACATGGAGACCACGGGGGAGACCCTCGCCAGGATCGTCGAGGGCAAGGAGAGGTCCGCGCGTGAATCTGAGCCTTCCAGCGTGGAGTAGACAGAGCCTGCACGCCTCTGACCCATGGTCGAATACCATCTAAGGACTGGACGTCCTGTCGCTTTCCATCCAGGCGATGGCCGGTTAGATCTTCTGCTGGAGGCGGGGGAGCCCTCCCCCGCCTCCAGCAGACTACCTTTCCTTCATTCCACACCAGTCGAGGACGGAGCAGGCGAGCACCTGGGCAGCCTGGACGAGGCTGTCGATCTCTACATACTCGTCCACGCCGTGAAGGTTGTCGCCCCTCGGACCAAAGGCGAGACCTGGGGTGTCGAAGTAGGCTCCGAAGCGGGCATCCAGGCCGGCCGTCAACCCGGCGATATCGGGCTCCATTCCCAGCACATCCTCCACCGTGCCCGCGAAGGAGCGGATGAAAGGTACCTCGGGGTCCTGCTCCCAGGGCTCGGCGTGCCAGCCGAACCACTCCACTGTGGGTGGGTGCTCCCGCAGCCAGTCGTCCGCCCGCGCCACCGACTGTATAGTCTCTTCCACCTCGCGCTTGACGTCGGCCATCTTCTCGCCGGGGACGAAGCCCAGTCTACCTTCCATGATGCCCGACCCCGCCACCGTGGAGGGCCAGTCGCCCGCCTGGAAGGTGCCGATAGAGAGGTTGCAGGAACGCCCATCCCGTCTTTCGAACAGCGGATAGCGAATCCGCGCCGCTCGCGCCTCGTCCAGGGCCACCAGAGCTTCGTAGACCTTCAACATCTTGCCAATCGCGTTGATCCCCAAATGAGCCCTGCCGGCGTGGATCGGTTTCCCCGTTACCTTCACTCTAAAGTAGTTGACGCCGGAATGCGCTACCACCACACGGAATGCCTGGGGCTCGGTGCACACGATTCCGCTCGCCCTGTAGTCCCTCATGAAGCAGGCGAGCGTTCCTCCCCCTCCGCCGGCTTCCTCCTCGATCACGCTCTGAAGAATCACCTTGCCGGCAGGTCTGATGCCACACGCCAGGATGCTCTTGAGCGCCATGTAGTTCGCCGCCAACCCACCCTTCATGTCGGCAGAGCCCCTACCCCAAATCTTGCCGTCTACCACGTTCCCTTCCCATGGCGCCTGGCTCCAAGAGCCTACTGGTTCAGCCGAGACCACGTCGATGTGGCCGTTGAGGATGATGGACGGAGCGCCGGGAGCGCCGTCCAGAACCCCCACGACATTCGGTCTGCCGCTGTACGGCCACTTCACACCGATGTAGCTGGGGTGCTGCTCCACCTCCTGGCGATCGGCCTCGAAGACATCCACTTCCAGCCCGAGATCTCGGTAGAGCCTTTCCATGTACTTCTGAGCTTCGCCCTCTTCCCCGACCACGCTGGGGATCCTGACCAGCTGCTGGGTGAGTTGGACCAATTCATCGCGGCTGTCTTCGACCTGTCGAAGGACCCGGGTGCGCCAGTCGTGCCTCTCCATGTCCCTGCCCATCCTCCTCCGCTTCCTACACTCATTTGGCGTGGGTTGGTATCGTCAAATATCCACTAGACGTACAACCTGCTGCAGACATGTCGAGTGAAGCGAACGGAGTACTACTCCGACACAGCGGTTGTAACACCTATCATCCTGGCACCCCATCCCGCTGTCATCCTGAGCGTCGAGCGAAGGATCTCCTGTTGGAGGATGAGCACGATTCATTTTCGTAGGAGTTCCCCATGCCCCTGTCGGGACACCACCACGAATGAAAATGGCCATTTTCAGATCAGCGATAGCGAAGGATCTCCTCTTACAGGTGGACACATCTCGCCGCGTTCACCATGGCGATACCTATCATGATCACGGTGTCGGACCAGCAGCCTTCGAGCCCGAAAGACTGACACCCATTGTACATCAGCTGAACTGAACTTGATGCACACCCCCTTCCTCCCGCAGCCCTAAAAACCCACGGAGGCGATGCCCAAGCACTGCCTCCGCCTATATCCTTCAGCCACCGATCCGCACTACTTCCCGTGGCACTTCTTGTACTTCTTCCCACTGCCGCACGGGCACGGGTCGTTGCGCCCAACCTTCTTCGCCACCTTCACCGGCTGAGGCGCTTCCTCACCATCCCGGTTGGTGATCACGTTCTGCGTCGGCTTCGGATCCTCCACCACCACCCGCACGTGGAAAACCCGCTGCACGATGTCCTGCTGGATCGTCTCCATCAGGCTCTGGAACATGTTGTAGGCCTCGCCCTTATACTCCACCAACGGGTCGCGCTGGCCGTAAGCCCTCAGGCCGATACCCTCTCTCAGATCGTCGATGGAAGTGAGGTGCTGCACCCACAGGCTGTCGATCACGTTGAGCATCACCCAACGCTCCGCCCGCCGCATCAACTCCTCACCCAGCTGCCTCTCCTTCTCGTCGTAGACCTGCTCCGCCAGGTCCAGCAGCCCTTCCTTGACCTCCTCCTTGCTCAGCTGCGAAAGCCTCTCCTCCGTCAGGTCGGGAGGCGCAGGCAGCATTATCTTCATGGAGTTCAGCAGGCCGGTCAGGTCCCAGTCGTCGGCATGGTCGCCGGTCAGGTGAACATCTACAAGCTGGGTGATCTGCTTCTCCACCATCTCCATGATGATCGGCCGCAGGTTGTCGCTCTCCAGCACCTTTGTCCGCTCGGCGTAGATCACCTCGCGCTGCTTGTTCATCACGTCGTCGTAGTCGACCACGTGCTTCCGGATGTCGAAGTTGTGGGCCTCCACCTTCGTCTGGGCGTTCTCGATCGCCTTGCTCACCAGGCCGTGCTCCAGCGGCACATCCTCCTCCAGCCCCAGGCGATCCATGATCCCCGCGATGTTGCTCCCACCGAAGCGCCGCATCAGGTCGTCCTCCAGCGAGACGTAGAATCGCGACGACCCCGGGTCGCCCTGCCGCCCGGAACGGCCCCGCAGCTGGTTGTCGATCCGCCGCGCCTCGTGCCGCTCGGTGCCCAGCACGTGCAGCCCGCCAGCCTCCTTCACCACATTGGCGTCCTCAAACGTACCGGGATTCCCTCCCAGGATTATGTCCACACCACGACCCGCCATGTTGGTGGCAATCGTCACCGCCTCCGGCTTGCCGGCCTGCGCGATGATCCCCGCCTCCTTCTCGTGCTGCTTCGCGTTCAGCACCTGGTGCGGAATCCCCCGCCGTATGAGCAGGTCGCTCAGCATCTCGGACTTGTCGATGGACACCGTGCCCACCAGCACCGGACGCTTCTGCTTGTGCAGCTCCTCGATCTCCTCCACCACCGCCCGGTACTTCGCCTTCTCCGTCTTGTAGATCAGGTCCGGCTGGTCCCTCCGGACCATCGGCCGGTGGGTGGGTACCACCACCACTTCCAGCTTGTAGATCTTGTGGAACTCCTCCGCCTCCGTGGAGGCGGTGCCGGTCATGCCAGATAGCTTGTGGTACAGCCGGAAGTAGTTCTGGAAGGTGATGGTCGCCAACGTGCGGGTCTCCCGCTCGATCTTCACATTCTCCTTCGCCTCGATCGCCTGGTGAAGACCCTCGCTGTACCGCCGTCCAATCATCAACCGCCCGGTGAACTCGTCCACGATGATCACCTGGCCGTCCTTCACTACATAGTCCCGGTCCAGCTTGAAGATGAAGTTGGCCTTGAGCGCCTGCTCCATGTACCGAGTCAGGTCGTAGTGGGCCGGATCGTACAGGTTCTGCAGCCCCAGCCACCGCTCCATCTTGGCGACACCCTCCTCGGTCAGGGTGATCACCCGAAGCTTCTCGTCGATGTTGTAGTCCTCATCCCTGCGCAACCTGGGCACCAGGCGAGCAAAGAGGGTGTACTTGTCGGCCGACTCCTCGGCCTGGCCGGAGATGATGAGCGGAGTCCGCGCCTCGTCGATCAGGATGTTGTCTACCTCGTCGACGATTGCGTAGTTCAGCTCCCGCTGCACCTTCTCGCTCAGGTCCCACACCATGTTGTCTCGCAGGTAGTCGAACCCGAACTCGTTGTTGGTACCGTAGGTGATATCGCTGTTGTAGGCATCGCGCCGCTCCTGGCCGTCCAGGCCGTGCTGGATCACCCCAACGGTAAGCCCCAGCAGCTCGTAGATCTGCCCCATCCAGCTCCGGTCGCGGCGGGCCAGGTAGTCGTTCACCGTGATCACGTGCACGCCCCGGCCGCTGATCGCGTTCAGGTAAGCCGGCAGCGTCGCCACCAACGTCTTCCCCTCGCCGGTCTTCATCTCGGCGATCTTCCCTTGGTGGAGCACCATGCCGCCCATCAGCTGCACGTCATAGTGCCGCTGCCCCAAGGCCCTCTTCGCGCCCTCCCTGACCAGGGCGAACGCCTCCGGCAGCAACTGATCCAGAGTCTCTCCCGCGGCGTACCGGTTCTTGAACTCGGCCGTCTTCGCCTGGAGCCTCTCTACGCTGAGTCCCTCAAACTGGGATTCCAGATCGTTGATCTGCTTTACCACAGGGCGGAGCTTCCCCAGCTCACGCTCGTTGGAATCGCCCAGCATCTTCCCTAGAAATTTGAACATAAGATCAGGCACCCTCTACAGGGCCGAGGCAGCCCCGGCCTCAAACGTTCTGGTAAGCCTCCCTATCGGGGGACTGTCTACCCTAGATTCTACCGTACATCGAGTGATTCCGAAACAGCGAGGCTAAAAAAGCCTCGGCCCTGAAGGAACGGGCCAACCTCGAACTGGTTAGCTCGTCCCTTCAGGGCCGAGACGACAACACGAACCCTACCCTATACGTCTACCAGTACCGCCGCAGAGCACTGGCAGTGCGAGCCGCCCAACTGTCTTGCCGAGCCCCTTCCCCCTGTCATCCTGAGCGTCCCCACTGTTATCCTGAGCGCAGCGAAGGATCTCCTGTGCCACGTACACCATGCTGCGCGATAGCGAAGAGCCTGCCCTGAGCCTTGCGAAAGGATCTCCTGTTCCTCACAGATGGCGCAACCCATTTTCCTCGGAGGAGCGACGGCGAAACAGCCCCACTCGCTCCCACTAGGCGCTCAGAGTGCACACTTCGCGCCCCCGCCATTGGCCGCGCCCTACTCCCCGTAGATACTCCCCACGGAGGTCCCTGTATGGATCCTTCGGATCGCCTCTCCTAGCAGAGGGGCCACCGAGATCTGGTGGATCTTGGGGATCAGCTTCGGCGGGTCGAGCCGGATGGTGTCCGTGACGACAAGCTCCTTGATCTCCGACTCCTGGATGCGCTGGGCAGCGGTCCCGGACAGCACCCCATGTACCGCCGTCGCGTACACCTCCGTCACCCCCTGCTCCTTCAGTACCTTCGCCGCGCCTACCATGGAGCCACCGCTGTCGATCTCGTCGTCCACAATCAGCGCCGTCTTGCCCCGAACCTCGCCGATCACCGTTACCGACTCACTCGTCCCGGAGTTGCCAAAGCGCCGCTTCTCGATAATCGCCAGGGGAGCCCTCAGCCTCTCCGCGAAGTTGCGCGCCTTCTTAGCGAAACCTATATCCGCGGACACCACCACTATGTCCTTCAGTCTCCGCTGCTGGAAGTGATGCCCGAGCATGTAGGAGGCGGTCAACTCATCCACCGGTATGCTGAAGAACCCCTGCACCTGCCCCGCGTGGAGGTCCAAAGTGAGCACACGCTTGGCGCCTGCCACGGTAATCATATCGGCCAGCAGCCTCGCGGTTATGGGCACCCTCGGCTGATCCTTCTTGTCCGTTCGTCCATAGGCGAAGTAGGGGATCACGGCGGTGATCCGCCCCGCCGAGGCCCTCTTCAGGGCGTCCAGCATGATCAGCAGCTCCATGATGCTCTTGTTGACCGGGCTGCAGAAGGGCTGGATCACAAAAACGTCGTGCTCGCGCACGACCTGATTGATCTTGACGAAGATGTTCTCGTTGGCGAACTCGAAGACCTCGGCCTTCCCAAGCGGAACGTCTATGAACTCGCACACCGACTTTGCCAGGGCACGGTGGGAATTCCCGGTGAAAACACTGAGATCGCGATACACGGCCTCGGCCCTCCCTGTTCATCACACAGCCTCGGGTGATGGCTGGAGGTGGAAAATATGTCGAGAAATCAACGATGGGGGACTCGCTGATTATACCCTATTCCACCCCCGCCCGCCATTATGCGTGAACATCCCATCCATAAACCGCAAGGTATGAGACCACCCCTTCCCCTCCCCCCTACAACCTATGCAGCCCCCTCACCGCCGCCACCACCGCCTCCGCCCTCTCCAACCCCACCCCCGCACCCGGAGAGCCGTACGGATCCTCCACCACCTTCCCCGAGCCCGCCAGCACCCGTATGGATGCTTCCACCGCACTGCTCAACGCCTTCAAGTCGTAGCCGCCCTCCAGCACCGCCACCACCTTGCCGCCACACAGCCCGTCGGCCAACCCCTTGATCCGCTCCATCACCCGCCGAAACCCGTGCACCGTCACCCCCATGCTCGCCAGCGGATCCTGCCAGTGGGGGTCGTAGCCTGCGGAGACCAGCATCATGTCCGGGCCGTAGCGGGCGACGGCAGGCTCCACCACCCGCTCCATCGCCAGGTCGTACCCCTCATCCCCCGTGCCCGGCGGCAGCGGGATGTTCACCGTGTAGCCCTCCCCCGCCCCCCGCCCCATCTCGTTGTAGTGGCCCGAGCCAGGGTACAGCGGCGACTGGTGAAGGGAGATCATCAACACCGAGGGGTCGTCGTAGAAGATCTCCTGAGTCCCGTTGCCGTGGTGAACGTCGAAGTCCACCACAGCAACCCTGCTGGCCAACCCCTCGGCGAGAAGGTGGTGAGCCGCGATCGCGACGTTGTTGAACAGACAGAACCCCATCCCCACCCCAGCAGAGGCATGGTGCCCGCACGGTCGCACCGCGACGAAGGCGTTGTCCACCTCCCCCCCGATCGCGGCTACCGATGCCTCCACCGCCCCACCGACGGCGTGCAGCGCAGCGTTCATGGAACCCGGCGAGACAATCGTGTCCGCATCCAGATTCCCCCCGCCACTCCCCGCCATCCGCGCAACCCGGTCGACGTAGGCCGGAAGGTGCACCGCCTCCACCAGCGATAAGTCGGCAGGACCCGGCGTTCGCCTAACCATCTCCCCCAGGTCGGACAGCCCCTCCAGCCTCCCCATTATGGCCTCCAGCCGCTGCCGGTTCTCAGGATGGTCCCCAGTATCGTGCCCCAGACAGGCATCGCTGTAGTACAGCCCGGTTGCCATGGCAAGCCTCCCTACCACGAACGCAATCGACTCTCCACCATCTCACCGACCCTCTCCCCCTCTCCCTAGGGGAGAGGGTCGGGGTGAGGGGTCCGTCCTTCTCCCCCTCCCCCACGGGGAGAGGGGGCCGGGGGGTGGGGTCCGTCCCCCCCAACCAAAAAGGGGCCCCGCTTTCACGGAGCCCCTTCGCTACCATCCTATTGAAGAACCAGCCTACGCGCCCGCCGTCTCCGCCAACTCCGCAGTCACGGCTTCCTGGCCGTTCTGCCCATCCTGCAGTCCCACCAGCAACCTCTCGAACTCGTCGCCCTCGATGGTCTCTTCCTTGACCAACGTCATGGCGATCAGGTCCAGTTTATCCCGGTATTGCTCCAGGATACCCACGGCCGTCTTGTGAGCCCGATCGATCAGGCCATGCACCTCGTCGTCGATCATCTCGGCGACCTTCTCGCTGTAGTTCTTCTGCTCGCCTATCTCTCGACCCAGGAAGATCAACTCCTCCTTGTGGCCCAGCGCCACCGGACCCAGCTTGTCGCTCATGCCGTACTCGGTCACCATCCGCCGCGCTATCTGCGTGGCCCGCTCGATGTCGTTCCCAGCGCCGGTCGTCATCTCGCCGTACACCAGCGTCTCCGCCGCGTGTCCGCCGAGCGCCCAAGCCAAGGTATCCTCGAACTGCGACCGGCTCCAGAGGTAGCGATCCTCCCTCGGCAGCAGTCGAGTGTAGCCGCCCATCAAGCCTCGAGCGATGATCGAGATCTTGTGCACCGGATCGGAGTTCTTCAGCATCTTCGCCACCACGGCATGTCCTGCCTCATGGTAAGCGGTGATCTCCTTCTCCTTCTCGCTGATGATCCGGCTCTTCCGCTCCGGACCCGCGATTACCCGGTCCACAGCCTCCTCGAACTCCTGGTGGCCGATCAGCTTCTTGTTCCGCCTGGCCGCCAGGATCGCAGCCTCGTTCACCAAGTTGGCCAGGTCCGCGCCCGAGAAGCCCGGGGTCTGTTTCGCCAGCACCTCCAGGTCTACCTCCTCGTCCAACGGCTTGCCCTTAGCATGCACAGCCAGGATCGCTCGCCGCCCCGCGATGTCCGGCCTGTCCAGTACCACCTGCCTATCGAACCGGCCCGGCCGCAGCAGCGCCGGATCCAGCACGTCCGGCCGGTTGGTCGCTGCTATCACGATCACGTTGGTGGTGGTATCGAACCCGTCCATCTCCACCAGGATCTGGTTCAGGGTCTGCTCCCGCTCGTCGTGGCTCCCGCCCAACCCAGCGCCTCGCTGCCGCCCCACCGCATCGATCTCATCCACGAAGACGATGCAAGGGGCATTGCGCTTCGCCTGCTCGAACAGGTCACGCACACGGGATGCGCCCACACCGACGAACATCTCCACGAACTCGGAACCGCTGATGCTGAAGAACGGGACACCGGCCTCTCCGGCCACGGCCCTCGAGAGCAGCGTCTTGCCCGTGCCTGGAGGCCCGACCAGCAGCACACCCTTGGGGATCTTCGCCCCCAACGCCGCGAACTTCTCCGGGTACTTCAGGAACTCCACAACCTCGGCCAGCTCCGTCTTGGCCTCTTCCACACCGGCCACATCGCTGAAGGTGATGGTGGGCTTATTGCCCACGATCATCCGCGCCCGGCTCTTGCCGAAGGAGAGCGCCTGGTTGTTGCTCCCCTGCGCCTGGCGCATCATGAACAGCAGAATCCCACCGAAGAAGATGAGCGGCAGGAAATTCGCCAGCAACCCGAGCACGTTGCCCATCTGCGGCGGATCCTTGATCTCGATCTTCACCGCCTGGACCTGCTCCCTGGAGACCCCGGCATCCGAGAGTATCTGATAGATACTCGCGTTCCGCTCCTTGCGCGACGTCGCCTTGGGACGGTCGGTGAACTCCACCTGCAGCTTGTCTTCGGTAACGGAGATCAGCCGCACCTTCCCCTGCTCAACCGCTGTCGTCACCTCGCTGAGCTGCACTTCGGCCGGCTCTCGCTCCGATGTCGGGAACACGGTGACGAACAGGGAGATCACAGCCACGAGAATGATCAAGTATACGAAACTGTTACGCAGCCATTTGGTATCCACTAAGCTCCTCCGCCCCAGCCAATGGCCAAGATCACAAACTGGAAAACCACCGGCCATTGCCCCGGCGATTGCGCGGACAAAATCTCGCGTTTAGACAGATTATACCATCATTATGCGAGCGTCGAGTACTCAGCCCTCAGCACTACTGTTTCAGAATACCAATGTACGGCAGATTCCGGTAGATGTCCGCGTAGTCCAGTCCGTAGCCCACTACGAACTCATCGGGGATCTGGAAGCCCACGTAGTCGGCCTTGATCCCCTCGGGCCGGCCTTTCTCCTTCACCAGGAGGGCGCACACCTTGATGCTCGCCGGATTCCTCATCGAGAGGTTCTCCATGATGTACCGGAGGGTCAGACCGGTGTCGATGATGTCCTCCACCACCAGAATGTCCCGGCCATCCACCGCGGTATCCAGGTCCTTCAGTATCCGCACAACACCGCTGCTCTCGGTACTGGCCCCGTAACTCGATACCGCCATGAAATCGATCTGCAGCGGAAGGTCGATGGCCCTCGCCAGGTCCACCAGGAACACCACCGCCCCTTTCAGGACCCCGAGCAGCAGGAGATTCTTACCGGCGTACTCCTGCCTCAGCTGTTCCCCCAACTCCCGTACACGATTCTCGATCTCCGCCTCGGAGATCATCACCCTCTCGATGCCCCCCTCCATTGCCCCTCCCGTCAACCAGTCTCCTGAGTCCTGGGTCCTATGCCCTCGGCCCGATGTCCTCATCGCCACCGAAATGAAGTAGTGCAGGGACCTGTGCCCTGCCACCCGTTGGCGTACGCCCACATAACCACCTGCCCTACCCACATCCGGATCCATGGCCAACGGCGCAAGGCAGGGCAACCGGACGGCAGGGCAGAGCGCCCTGCACTACCTATCGCCTCCACTTTGGTGGAACACTATCCTCACTATGCGCCTGGTCTCCGGCGTCACCTTGAAGCGATCGTCCAGGCGGTGCCCAACGACCCAGACGATCTCCGTCGGAGTCGCCACCAACGGCACCCTATCCCGCTCCCGCCGGGGCACCTTCTCATCCACCAGGAAGTCGTGAAGCTTCTTCGCCCTCTCCATCCCCAGCGGCACGAAGCGATCACCCACGGCCCTTCGCCGGACCACGAGGCTGGTCCCCACCTTCTCAGCGTCCAAGCACGCCTCCCATCGGCTGCCGGAGCACCACTCGCCCCAGGACCCGCCGCCCGCCTCCAGGAGGCTCGCCTCCAGCACCCCGTCCGCCAGGGTCACGGTCCCGGGCACCGCCAGCGGTACCGGCGATACGAGGCTGGCCGCTGCCCCAGCAACACCCGACGACCGGTATAGATGGAAGGAAGTATACCCCTTCTCCAGCCGAATCCCCACGGGCAGGTCGATGCTGGTGCCCGTCAGCCCCTCCCGAACTGCCGCCTCGGCCGCATCCACATGGACCCGGCCGAAACCCTCCAGGCTTCCAGCCAGGACCTCGAAGGCCCGCCGCAACAGCTGTCTCTGGATCGCCACCCCCTGCTGCCGCCAGGCCGCCAGATCGAACTCCACCCTCCCCTGCTCGATCCTGGCCATCCCCACCCAGCACCGCTCCACGGCCTCCGAAACGATGGCGTGGTCGTCGGCCAGCAGCTCTGCGGCGTTGCGCAGCCGTTCCCTCACGTTCGGGGAGTATCGCTCCAGGGTCGGCAGCAGCTCCACCCGAACCCAGTTCCGCCGGTATGCGGTATCCAGATTGGAGGGATCGCTCCGGAAACGGAGCCCGCGGGCCTGGCAATAGCCCTCCGTGTCGCCGCGAGACAGCGCCAGGATGGGCCTCACCGCCATGGGAAGGGGTCCGGAGGGTAGAGGCAGGGGTAGCGAAGACCAGTAACGAGACTCCAACTCGGGGCCCAGTTGCCCGCGCTCCAGCCGCCTGCTTGGGGGAATGCCACCCAACCCGGCGAGCCCCGAGCCTCTCAGCAGGTTCAGCAAGAAGGTCTCCACAGCATCGTCGGCGGTGTGCCCCACGGCCACCCGATCCGCCCCCACCTGCGCCGCCACCGCCGAGAGGAACCGCAGCCGCGCGTATCTAGCCGCGACCTGTTTGGACAGCCTGTGCTCCATGCGATAGGCGGGAACGTCGATGGAGGCCACCGTCACGGGCAGCCCCATCCCCAAGGCCAATTCCCTCACGTACTCCGCCTCTGACGCCGACTGAGCACCCCTGAACCGGTGGTCCAGATGGGCCACGTGGAGCCGGATCCCCATCCCCACCTGCAGCCGGTTCAATACGTCCAGCATGCACACGGAGTCCTGCCCACCCGATACCGCCACCACCACGATACCGGCGGGGAGCAGCCCTCTGCCTTCCACAAAGCGCCGCACCCGCGCAATAATGGCCTCTGGATCAACCTTCACGGCCGGGCTCTCGCTCAATGCTTGTCTACAAACACCGCGAGCCACTTCTGCCAGACAGGGATCGGAGTACCGGCAGGCGCGACCATGGGCGTGGGTGTGGGGGTGGGCATCAGGGAGGAAGGACGCCGCTCCTCAGGCAGCACGAGGGCCACAGATACCTCGCCGGGCTTCGTCAATCCCAACTCTTCTCGTGCCACCTTCTCTATGTACTCATCGCTGCGATAGTAATCCAACTCATTGGTAGACTGACGATACTGCTTCCTCATCTGCTCTACACGCTGCTCCAGAGCCTTGGCCTCCTGCCTCATCTCGTAGCCTTGGACGGCCCTGCCACCGATCACCACCAGTACCAACAGCACGGCCACGGTTATCGCGAATGGGACGAGACCGTAGAGAAACTGCGCTAGACGGTTCGGCTCACTAGACACTTCAACCACCTTCCACCAGGATACTATCCGAGCCGCTTGCCGCAGTCAATCCACCCTCCCTACCCCCCTCACCGCCTCCATCCGCCTCCCTATGGCCGGATGCGTGTGCAGCAGCAGCTCCTCCCAGCGAGGCGGCCACAGCTCCGCCAGGTTCTGCTTGGCCAGTCGATACAGTGCGGAGGCATAAGCCTCCGGCGCCCCGCTCATCCTGGCCGCGAAGCGGTCAGCCTCCGCCTCGTAGCGCCGTGAGAGGGCATTGAATGCCGGCATCAGCAGCAGCCCACCCACCTCCCCCAGCAACAACAGCAGCGGCAGGTTCCCCAGAAACGAGATGTCCCCAACTCCCATCCGCAAGAACAGCGGCCGGACCACGAGCTGCAGAAAGGCAAGCCCCACCCATATCCCACCCACCTCGACCGCGAGGCCCTTCCAGATATCGCCATGGACGTGGTGTCCCAACTCGTGGGCCACCACCGTCTCCACCTCGTCGTGGCTGAACTGCCGCAGCATCGTGTCGCCCAACAGCACCTGCCGGGTCCGCCCCATCCCGGCCAACGCCGCGTTGGCGGCCGTGGTCCGCTTGCTCAGGTTGATGGCGCACACCCTGGAGACGCGCGCGCCGCATCTTCGCGCCAGCCTCTCGATCCTCCCAACCAACTCCTCGTCTTCCAGCGGCGAGCACCTGTAGAAGATCGGCAGCAGCACCACCGGCGCGACGTAGCTCAGCAGCAGCGCCACCAGACTCAGCCCGATCGCCAACATCCACCACCAATCGTTGGGAAACGCCGCCAGCAGCAAGTAGTAGCCTTCCATCCCCAGCACGAAGAACACCGCGCCGAGAAGACTCCCCTTCACCCAGTCAGACAGCCATCCCCGCGCCCTCTGGGTAGACAGTCCGTAGCGGTGCTGCAGCACGAATCCACCATAGTAGGAGAAGGGCAGGAAGAGCAGTGCCACAGTCGCCTGGTAAACCAGCAGGAACAGCATCACCGTCAGCCACAGCTGCGGAGTGGCCACCGCACCCGCAAGCCATGAGGCCGCCCCCGAATACCAGAACAGGAACAGGAACAGCAGCGAGGCCGCCGTCCGCACCCCGTACAGCCGCAGACGATCACGGCTGAACGCCCTGGCCCTCCTCTGCCACTCCTCCTCCCCCTCCGGCGGCTCCGCTCGACCCGCCACCCCCCCTTGTGATATCGTGCTCGCGTTCATTGGCCATCTCCCTTCGCCTACTTCATGCAATTGCCATGCTCGACCTGTTTAACACTATTTTAACTAGCAGCCAACACTCTCTTAGTACGATCACGCCATACTCTCACCCGTGACGCAGCTACCGGCGCGTCTATTGATCCCTCCTGTGGATGGACTATGAAGACACCGTTCACCCTGGTCAGACCCAACCTCCAGATCGGCTCCAGAATCAAGAGACCGACCCGTAAGCAGACCCTCCTGTTGCTGGCTGCCGCCCTCGTGGCGGGCTACTTCGGATACAGCAGCTACCAGCAGAGACTCCTGGCCTCCTCGGCCGCGCCCGCCGCCCAGACCACGACTGCCCGACAGGGCCCACTGGTGTCCACCTTGACCGCCACGGGCAGCATCGTGGCAACTCGCCAGGCCAAACTGAGCTTCCCCATCACCGGCAAACTGGTTGAGCTGGGTGTCGCCGTCGGCGACTCCGTCAATGCTGGGCAACAGCTGGCGAAGCAGGATGACTCCACCCTGAAACTGAAAGTTCAGACGGCCGAGACGAATCTGCGGGTCTCCCAGATCAAACTGCAGCAGCTCAAAGATGGGGCTACTCCCGAAGAGAAGGAAGCGGCCAGGGCATCCTACGAGTCCGCCCGGGCCAAGTATCAGGAGCTCGTCGCCGGCCCAACCAAAACCGACCTCCAATCCGCCCAAGCCGCAACGGACCAGGCAAAGGCCAACCTTGCCGTCGCCCAGGTCAAGCTGGAGCAGGCGCGAGCTGGAGTCTCGCTCAGCGAGCAATCCCTTCTCAGTGATTACGAGCAGGCCAGGGCCGCCCTGCTCAGCGCCGAGGTCAAGCTCGACCAACTGAAGAACCCTACCGCGGCCGACCTGGGCACGGCTCAGGCATCGGTGGAGAACGCCAGGGCATCCGTCAACAGCGCTCAGACCACCCTCGACGAGTTGAAAAACCCCACCGAGTCGGCTCTCGCGGCTGCACAGTCCGCCGTCAACTCCGCCAAACAGTCCCTGATCACGGCTGAGGACAGATACGAAACGGCCAAAGGGGTAGACTCGAGCGGCAACAGTACACTCGCGGCTTCGGGCTTCAGCAGCGTCTCGGCTGCCACCCAAAGCTACGAGTCCGCCAAGGCCAGCTATGAAACCAAGCTCAAGGACCTGGAAAAGCTGCTCAACCCATCGTCCCAGGACCTCCAGGAGGCCCAGGCTAAGCTCGACGCCGCCCAGAACAGCTTCAAAGTCACCCAGATCAAGCTCGACCAACTGAAGAACCCCCTTGCCTCCGACCTGGCATCCGCCGAAGCCGCTGTTGTCCTGGCCAAGTCCAACCTCGCCTCCGCCCAGTCCAAACTGGACCAGTTCAAGGCCGGCTCCTCTGAAGTCGATGTCCAGTCCGCCCAGGCATCCATCGAACAGGCCAAAGCCTCCCTCGCTACGGCGGAGGGCAAGCTAGCCGAGCTTCAGGCCGGTCCCAAAGCATCGGAAATCCAGAGTGCCAAGAGCACCCTGGCCAACGCTGAGTACAGCCTTGCCCAGAAGGTCAATCCTCCAAAGGAACTGGATCTGATCCAGACGGAAGAGCAGGTTAGACAGTCGGAAGCGAACCTCCAACAGGCCAAGGACGACCTCCAGAACGCCATCCTGGTGGCTCCCTTCGACGGAGTGGTGGCATCGATCGCCGCTAATGTGGGGGAACAGGTCAGCGAATCGACGGTGATGACGATAGTAGATCCGAAGGCCATCAGGATCGACGTCACCGTGGACGAGAGCGATGTGTCCAAGCTGGCACCGGGCCAACCGGTAACCATTAGCTTCGACGCTGCTCCCAACCGACAAATGCGCGGCAAGGTGCTCGCCGTTCCACCTACGGGCACCACCCAGCAGGGGGTGGTGAGCTATCTGATCTCCATCTCCCCCGAACTGGATGGCCCCCCATTGCCGGCAGGCATGACCGCCGTCGCTGCCATCGAGGTGGAGCGCAAGGACTCCGTGCTGCTGGTGCCCAACCGCGCCGTCCGCACCTCCGGGCGCAACAAGGTCGTGGATGTGATGACGCCCGAGGGGAAAGCGGAAACCCGAACGGTCCAGACAGGATCGTCCAACGACCAGTTCACCGAGATAACCACCGGCCTCACTGCCGGAGAGCAGGTCGTGATACCATCCACCGCCATCAGGAGCACCACCAACATGGGTGCCCCCGCCGGCGGTGCCCCCACCAAGAGCGGCGCAGTAATAGTCAGATAGCGGGGCTGTCCACCAAGAAGGCGGGTCCGCCGGCAGCGGGCAAAACCCGCAGTGTCCCCAGAAGGCGGGTCCAGGGCGCAGCGCCTGGCGGGGTCTGGGGTGTCCCCAGAATAGACTTCTTTTCTGTTTCTCGCCCGAGGGCGAGAAACAGAAGCTGAGAATCATGATACAGGTCAAACAGCTAACTAAAATCTACCGCATGGGAGAGATGGAGGTCCATGCCCTCCGTGGTGTGGACCTCGAGATCCTCGATGGCGAGCTAGTCGCCATCATGGGACCCTCCGGCTCCGGCAAGTCCACCCTCATGAACATCCTCGGCTGCCTGGACCAACCCACCAGCGGGGAGTACCACCTCGATGGCATCGAGGTCAGCACCCTCTCCGACGACCAGCTTGCCGAGATCAGGAACCGGAAAATCGGCTTCGTCTTCCAGAGCTTCAACCTGCTGGCCCGCCGCTCAGCCCTGGAGCAGGTGGAGCTGCCCCTCCTCTATTGCCATGGCGAGAACCGCCGAAAGAGGGCCATGGAGGCGCTTGAAGCCGTCGGCCTGGCCGACCGGATGCACCACCGCCCCACCGAGCTCTCCGGCGGACAGCAGCAAAGGGTCGCCATCGCTCGCTCCCTGGTGAACAACCCAACCATGATCCTGGCCGACGAACCCACCGGCAACCTAGACACCAAGGCCAGCGAGGAGATCATCTCCATCTTCCTCCGGCTCAACCAGGAACTGGGCATCACCGTCGTCTTCGTCACCCACGAGCCCGACATCGCCGCCTACACCCGCCGCCGAATCACCATCCGTGACGGTCAGGTCAGCTCCGACGTTCGCCAGAGCGACGCGGAGCCCCAGGGGCTCCCTCTCCCCACGGGAGAGGGTCGGGGTGAGGGCCCCGGTAGATCCCGGAGGCCCCAATGAACCTCACTGAGAGCTTCCGGGTCGCCCTTGGCAGCCTTGTCGCCAACAAACTCCGCGCCGCCCTCACCATGCTCGGCATCGTCATAGGGGTGGCCGCCGTCATCGCCCTGGTCTCCATAGGCCGCGGCGCTCAGGCTCAGATAACCAACCAGATCCAGGGGATGGGCTCCAACCTCCTGTTCATCACCCCCGGTGCCGTGCGGGAGGCCGGCGTGCGGCAGGCAGCCGGCACCGCCCCCACCCTCACCTACGACGACGCCGTCGCCATCCGCGAAAGCTACGACATCCCGGAGATCGTCGCCGTCGCCCCGGAGTCGCAGACCATGGTCCAAGCCCGCTCGGGCGGCAACAACGTGAACACCCGCGTCGTCGGGGTCACCCCCGAGTACGAGACCGTGAGAAACTTCCGCCCCGCCGTGGGAGAGTTCATCTCGTATCAGCACATCGAGAGCAACTCCACCGTGGCGGTGATCGGCAGCAACGTCGCCGCCAGCCTCTTCCCAGATCAAGACCCGGTGGACCAGCAGGTGAGCTTCGGCATGGGCAACCGAACCATCCGCTTCAGGGTGATCGGCGTGCTGGAATCCAAGGGCTCCCAGGCCATGGGCAACCAAGACGACCAGGTACTCATCCCCATCACCACCCTCCAGCGGCGACTCAACGTTCAGCGCAACGCTCGAGGCGTCCCCAACGTCTCCAGCGTCAACGTCCAACTCGTGGACGACAAGCCCGAGACGATGAAGGCCGCCGTCCAGAAGATCGGCGATCTGCTCCGCCAGCGCCACCGCACGGCGGAGGACGACTTCACTATCCGGAGCCAGGAGGATATGCTGGCCGCCGCCAGCCAGATCATGGGAGTGATGACCATGCTACTCGGCTCCATCGCCGGCATCTCCCTCGTGGTGGGTGGCATCGGCATCATGAACATCATGCTCGTCTCCGTGACCGAGCGAACCCGTGAGATCGGCATCCGCAAGGCCGTGGGCGCCAAGCGCCGTGACATCCTGGTGCAGTTCCTCGTGGAGTCGGTGGTGGTGAGCGTCGTCGGCGGCGCCATCGGCATCCTGCTCGGCTCAGGCATCTCCCAACTGATCGGCAGCCTGGACCTCGGAGGCCAGAAGATGCAGACCATGGTCGCCCCAGATGCCGTCCTGCTCGCCTTCGGCGTCTCCACCGCCATCGGCGTCTTCTTCGGCGCCTACCCCGCCAGCCGCGCCGCCCGACTCAACCCCATCGATGCCCTCCACTACGAGTAGACGCGTCACCTCCCACCAGCCCTCCCCACTGTCACCCTGAGCCCGCAGCATATCATGAGCCCCTCCCCTGTCATCCCGAGCACCCCTCACGGTGTCATCCTGAGCGATTAGCGAAGGATCTCCTGTTACACGTACGCCCCTCTCCCCGCGTTGAGCATGACAGCAGCTGGCAAAACCACCTTAGCGGGACTCTACCAGGATCTTCCCCCACCCCGAATCGCCCGGCCCCTCTCCACCGCCTGGACCCCCCGCACCACATCCCCCTCCCCCACACATCGCCGCCCGCCCAGCACCGCCGACGCCGCCGCATACCAGCGTGCCATGTAGAGCTGGCTCAGCATCTCCTCTGCCCCCCTCACCACGCTCGGCGCCTCCAGCAGCGACTTCCCCCTCACATAGTTCAGCAGGAACCGAGTCAGCACACCCTCTCCCGGAGACTCCACCCCAAACATCGCCTCAACCGCCGCCAGATCCACCATCCCACCCAGAACCGACAACCACAGCCGCCCCTCCCCCCTGACGATCCCCTCCACCCCATCTGCCCACCCCATCCGATCCGTCTGATCCCACCTATCCTCCCTATCCCCCCCATCCATCCTGTCCATCCTGTTTCCCCGCGTCTCCCCGTCCCCGCTTCCCGCCGCCTCCGCCCGCACGATCCTCCTCGCCATCCCCCTCTTCCGCGCCCGGCTCAGCCACCTCCCCTTGCCACCGCCCCCCGCGAAAGCCGCCGCGTACCCACCCCGGCCCTCGCCCTCCAGCCATCCCCGCATCTCATCCCGCTCGACGACCGCCACCTGCCCCTCCCACCTCGCAGCCGCCGCCCGTACCAGAGCCCGCGCGGCCATCGCCTGTGCCGTCAGCGTCTGGCCCGGCATGGAGAGGATCTCCCCCACCGATCCCTCCAACTCCAGGTAGGCCCCCCAACTCAACCGCGTCGAGCCCTTCAGCACCGGCCGCGCCACGATCGGCTCCCCCAGCAACCCGCTCGCACCCTCTGGGTCCGCGTCGGCCTCATTCAGCAGCCTCAGCACCTGCCCCTCGAGCTGCGAGAACCGCTCCCCCCGGTTCCGCATCACCGCAGGACAGCCGCAGTTGACCCCCACCATCACGCCCTCCACCGTCTGCCCAAGCACCAGCGGGAACCCCCGGCAGACCGCCGGCTTCGCCTCCTCCCCAAGCACCCTGTGGATCAAGCAACGGTTGTCCCCCTCCAGAAATGCGCACCGCCCCCCAATCTGGGCGATGTAGGTAGAGGACTGCTTCCTCCCCTGCCCCCCCTGCTCCAGGAACAGTTCAACCCCCCGCAGCCGCGCGCTCTCCCCCGCCCAATCGTACCCCCGCAGCCGCTCCAACTCCGCCGGCCGCACCTCTATAGACCACCAGCAGCAACACCACCCGCACTGCTCGCAGCCCTGCCGCTGATCCCCCAACACCGAATACACCAACCGCCGCTGCATCCTCACCACGCCACCCCCTCCCGTCCGTCTGATCGGTCAGGTCCGCCCAATCCGTCCGATCCCCACCCCTGTCATCCTGAGCCGCAGCGAAGGATCTCCTGTTCCACGCACCCCCACATTCCCCGTCACCATCCCCCCACTGCGCCATATCGCCAAGACACTCTAACAGATCCCCCCTCCCCATCCGATTGCCGAACCCCGGCGCTTTGTGGTCTAATCGGTTCTATGATCCTGATCCACATCGTTCTAGAGAAAGGGGGTGACGCTATGCTTGTGCTCAGGCCCTGATCCCGGCGGCCAGTGCACGTCGTGCACACATCGAGAAAGCAGCCCAATAGCTCGAATCGCACGAGCCACGTCACCCCAACGACGGCAGACCCCTGATCGTCAGAGGTGCCGTGCCGCTCAAAGGTGTGCGGTCCGAGCATCCCAAAACGACAGGAGTCAGCAATGCCTTCAGTAAGCCGCTTCTTCGCGTCCCGCTGGGGTCCGATCATCACCGGTATCACGGTGGGTATCCTGGCCCCCATCCTCGTCACGCTGGGCAACCCCGGCAACATGGGGATCTGTGTCGCCTGCTTCTCCCGAGACATAGCAGGCGCCCTCGGTCTCCACCGGGCTGCCGTCGTGCAGTACATTCGTCCGGAAATCCCCGGATTGCTCCTTGGGGCCCTCATCGCTGCCATGGCCTTCGGGGAATTCAGGCCCCGCAACGGTTCCGCTCCCCTGGCGCGCTTCCTATTGGGGATGTTCGCCGTCGTCGGCGCCCTGGTCTTCCTGGGCTGTCCCTGGAGGGCATACCTCCGGCTCAGCGGCGGGGACTGGAACGCCGTCTCCGGGATCCTGGGCCTTGCCGCCGGAGTGGGACTGGGGATCATCTTTCTGCGGAGGGACTTCAGCCTCGGTCGCAGCCACCCAACCCCCCATCCCACGGGATGGATAATGCTGGCCCTGGCGATAGGAGCCCTGTTGCTCCTCTTCCTCGCTCCCCAGTTCGGTCGTGACGCCAACGGCAACCCGACCGGCCCGCTGTTCTTCTCGACCTCCGGCCCCGGCAGCCAGCACGCACCCATCCTGGTTTCCCTTGGCGTCGGGCTGTTGGTGGGTTTCCTCGCCCAGCGTAGCAGATTCTGCACTGTCGGCGCCCTTCGGGATCTCTTCCTCCTCAGGGATGCGCACCTTTTCAATGGGGTCGTAGCTCTGATCGCCGCCGCCTTCGTCACCAACCTGCTGTTGGGTCAGTTCAAGCCCGGCTTCGAGGGACAGCCGATAGCCCACACCGACCAGCTGTGGAACTTCGGGGGAATGGTACTGGCCGGGCTGGCCTTCACCCTGGCAGGTGGCTGCCCGGGCCGCCAGGTTATCCTCTCGGGGGAAGGCGATGCCGACGCCGGCACCTTCGTCCTCGGAATGATCGTCGGGGCCGCCTTCTCCCACAACTTCACCGCGGCCAGCTCAACCACGGGGCCGGCAGCCTTCGGCCCTGCTATGGTCGTCCTGGGCCTGATCGTGTGCATCGCCCTCGGCCTGACGATGCGCGAAACTGCCAAGGGAATGTAGTACTTAGTCAACCTGGTCTTGATAGGCCGGCTGCCTATGCCGGGATCGCGGGCGGCTCGCCCGCGAGGACCGACGAGTGGCCCCACAACCTATCACAATTAGCCTGACTAAGTAGCAGAGTGCTCGGCCAAACTGGATTTCACACCTGTCATCCTGAGCGATTAGCGAAGGATCTCCTGTTACAGGTAGACGCCTCTCGCCATGTTGAGCATGACAGCAGCTGTCACAGTCAATTTGGTCGAGTAAGAGACAATGGAGGAGATAGAGATGATAACCGTGGACGCCCGGGGGCTCTCCTGCCCGCAACCTGCCCTCCTCTCGAAAGAAGCCATCAGCAGCCTGGACGGAGGCACCGTCGAGGTACTCGTGGATTCAGCCACCTCCCGAGACAACGTAGCCAGGGTGGCCCAAAGATCGGGCTGGACTGTGTCCGTAGAAGCTGGGACGGAAGGCGGCTACCGTCTGGTCCTCGAAAAATGATCTACCTGGACAACGCCGCGACTTCGTGGCCCAAGCCGCCCGGGGTGGCGCAGGCCATGGCGGACTTCCTGGAGGAGGCCGGGGGTAACCCCGGCCGCTCCGGGCACCGCCTGTCCATCGAGGCCGGAAGGATAGTCTATGACGCCCGTGAACGGATTGCCGAGCTGTTCAACCTGTCCGACCCACTGAGAGTGATCTTCACCCTCAACGCGACCCATGCCATCAACCTCGCCCTCCAGGGGTTGCTGGTGGCAGGAGACAGGATCGTGACGACCGCGGTCGAGCACAACGCGGTCATGCGACCTCTTCGCTCCCTGGAGGCCCGAGGGGTGGAAGTCTCGGTGATGCAGTGCGAGCCGGATGGTTCCCTCAGCCTGGATCAGGCCGGCCGGTCCATTCGACCCGGTACGAAGCTGGTTGTCGCGACCCACGCCAACAACGTGACCGGCACACTCCTACCGATAACAGCCATTGCGGAGATGGCTCACGCCGCAGGCGCGTCGCTATTGGTCGATGCAGCCCAAACGGCCGGCGTATTTCCAATCGACATCCAGCGTATGGGCATCGACCTCCTGGCCTTCACCGGACACAAGGGGCTCATGGGACCACCCGGCACAGGGGGGCTGATCCTGGGAGAGCGGCTGAACCCGGCCATTCTGCAGCCCCTCATGCGAGGCGGCACGGGCAGCCGCTCGGAGTTCGAGCTCCAGCCCGACGACCTGCCTGACAAGTTCGAGGCCGGCACCCCCAACAGCGTGGGCATCGCAGGGCTGGGGGCGAGTGTGGCCTTCGTCGTGGACAGGGGCGTGGAGGCGATTCGCGCCCATGAAGTAGGACTGACTCGCGCCCTCCTCCGCGGACTGGCCGACCTACCTACCGTCCGCGTGTACGGCCCCACCAACCCCATGGACCGGACCGCGGTCGTGTCCTTCGTCGCCCCCGGGCTGCGAGTGTCCGAGGTAGGGCTGAGGCTCGACGAGCAGTTCGACGTCCTGTGCAGGGTTGGCCTCCACTGCGCCCCCGCCACCCACCGCACCCTGGGAACCTTCCCCGAAGGCACCGTTCGGCTTGCGCCCGGCGTCTTCACCGAGCCAAGCGACATAGCCCACACGCTTGCCTCAATAAGAGCTATCGTCGAGGAGTCGTGATATCGTGAGTAGCTTCGGGGTAGTGCTCTTCCACACCACCTCCTCCGCGCTGAAGGCAGAGAAGCTGCTTTCCAAAGCGGGCTTCGCCGTCAAGCTGATCCCAACACCCAGGGAACTCTCCAGCGACTGCGGCATTGCCTTGCGCTTCAATCTCGACATGATGGCGCAGCTTCGTCAGTCCCTGGAGTCCGCGAGAGTGGATGTAGCGGGCATCCACCCCCTCCCATAACCACGCCCTACCCGAGGCCGGCCAGCCCGTGGAACGAGTCGTCGTTGTACGGGCTGGCCGGCACCCCACCCAAATCCAGCAGGTGCGCGTTCGCCCAATCCTCCAACAGGTACAGCCGCCCGCCCCGCGCCACCACCTCCCGGCACACCCCCTCCGTCTTCCCACCCGGCGCCGCGTGCGCGACCAGCACCGCATCCGCCAGCGCCGCCACGAACCGGTTGCGCTCCTCGGCCATCGCCCTCGTCGGCCGATCCGGCCCACCGGGGAAACAGGAGAGCACCAGCAGCCGCCCCTCCCGGATCGGTCCCCGGTACTCCGCCGGAACTCGCATCCCCTCGATCCCCCTTGCGGGGCAGACGATCACCGGCGCCGGCCCCCGCAGCAGCACCCTCAGCCACTCCTTCTCCATCGGCGTGTGGAAGCCCCCCACCAGCGCGAACCCACCCTCCCTCAGCCGCTGCACCAGATCGTAGCTCTTCACGATGACGCTCCCCGGACACCGCACCGAACAAAGCAGCGCCAGCTTCCTCCGCTTGAGGATTCCGATATCACCCAAACCAGCCAGCGGCACCGACTGGCCCTCAATGACGTGGGACACGAGGTCGGAAGGCAATGGGTAGTCCCACCAAACCGGTTGTGACGCTTCGCTGGCTGCATGCACCTTCACGTCGTTACTCCTACCATACGCTGTCCGGCTCGCTATTCGCAGTCTATTCGGAATCCT
>DIXP01000035.1 GCA_002436065.1 Chloroflexi bacterium UBA6077 | reverse complement strand
GTTTCGGCTCTGCCGAGTTAGGGAGAAGGGATTCATCAGCCCTCTGGCACAAACAGCTCCCTGTACAGCTTCACCGCATAGCGATCGGTCATACTGGCCACGTAGTCACCCACCAACCGCTCCACCGGCTCGGTCCCCTTCCTGCACAACAACTCCTCGGGAAGCTCGTCCGACAGTGCCACAAAGTGATGGAACAGCTCTCGCATCACGTGGCCACCCTTGGCAGCTTCGTCACGAGCGAAGCGGGACAGGTACACTCTCTGGAAAAGAAACTCTCTCAGGGCATCCATGTGGGCAAGCATATCCACGCTCGGCCGAATGACCAGATCCCCATCACAGCGGTGATCCGGCAGCATTCCCTCCGTCACGCTCCAGCAGCTGACTATGATGTCCACCACCATGGAGTTGATGCGTTCACGGCCGCTGCTCCCCAGGACAGCCACCAGGTCGCGAGGGACATCCACGTCGCGGATCACCCCGGCCCGCACGGCGTCCTCCAGGTCGTGGTTGATGTAGGCGATGCTGTCGGCAACCTTCACGATCTGCCCCTCCAAGCTGCTCGCCACACCTACACCGTCCGCGGCTATGCCCTCGCGCACCTTACTGTGGAACAGGATGCCATCGCGAACCTCCCAGGTGAGGTTCAGGCCATGTCCATCCTTCTCCAGGGTCTGGACCACCCGCAGGCTCTGCTCGTTGTGGTGAAACCCGCCCGGAATCAGGCTATTCAGCACCTCCTCCCCGGCGTGGCCAAAGGCCGTATGGCCGAGGTCGTGGCCCAGCGCTACCGCCTCTGCCAGATCCTCGTTCAGCCGCAGCGCCCTGGCTATGGTCCGAGCAATCTGAGCTACCTCGAGAGTGTGGGTCAGCCTGGTCCGATAGTGATCTCCAGCCGGGGCAACGAATACCTGGGTCTTGTGTTTCAGCCTCCTGAAAGCCTTGCAGTGGAGGATCCGGTCGCGATCCCTCTGAAAGGGCAGGCGCCACGGGCACTCCTCCTCGACGTACTCGCGCCCTCTACTGGTGCGCGCGCGCGCCGCCAGCGGAGACAACCTCTCCTCATCCAGCTCTAAGCGCTCACGGACGTTTGCCATAGACTGTCGTCCTTAGAGAAGCATCCACTCAGGCACCGCGGAATCGCTCGCAGGAACTACCGTAGGGGCGGGTCTGAGACCCGCCCCTACCTGCAGGATCGGGAACATCGGGAGGCGCCCCTGTAACCGAAGTACCCCCCGATCTGGACGAGCCCCAGGCCCGCCCTTACGTCACCTATTTGTCCTTCTCAGCAGCAGTCACCGCAGCCTGACCGGCAGCCAGCCTGGCCACGGGAACGCGGAAGGGAGAACAGCTCACGTAGTTGAGACCAACACCATGGCAGAATTCGATGGAGCTTGGGTCCCCACCGTGCTCGCCACAAATGCCGACCTCAAGCTCAGGCCGGGTAGCGCGGCCCAGCTCCACGGCCATCTTGATCAGCTTGCCAACGCCATTCCGATCCAGAGTCTGGAACGGGTTGACGGGCAGGATCTTCCGCTCGACGTACTGAAGCAGGAACTTGCCCTCAGCATCGTCGCGGGAGTAGCCGAAAGTGGTCTGCGTCAGATCGTTGGTCCCGAAGCTGAAGAACTCGGCGTCCTTCGCGATCTCGTCGGCTGTCAGAGCAGCCCTCGGGATCTCGATCATCGTGCCGACCTTGTAGTGCAGCTTCACGCCGGAGCCCTTGATGATCCCATCAGCGAGCGGCACCACCTGCCCGCGCACCAGATGCAGCTCGTTGGTGTGGCCGACCAGCGGGATCATGATCTCCGGCTTGACCTCGACACCCTCCTTCGTCAACTCGCAGGCCGCCGTGATGATAGCCTTCACCTGCATTTCAACGATCTCGGGATACAGGATGCCAAGGCGGCAGCCACGGAGACCGAGCATCGGGTTGGCCTCGCGCATGGACTCGACTGCCTTGAGCAGCTGCTCCTTCTGCGCCATTTCCTGAGGTCTCTCGCCCTTCAACCGCATCTCGGTGATCTCTACCAGAAGGGTCTCGTGGTCGGGAAGGAACTCGTGGAGCGGCGGGTCGATGGTCCGGATGATGACGGGCTTCCCAGCCATCGCTCGGAAGATGCCTCTGAAGTCGCCCTTCTGGAACTTCTCCAGCTCGGCCAGCGCGGACTTGTAGGTGCTGATTGCACCCTCGCCTTCCTTCTCCAGGGTGTCGAGTCGAGCCTGGGCCGCCTCTTTCTTCTCTCCGGAGGCCGCGTTCACTTCAGCCTTGGCCTTCTCGATCTCCGCCATGGAGCGGGTCGCTTCGGGAGCTGCCAGGATCATCCGCTGCACGATCGGCAGCCGCTCGGTCTCCATGAACATGTGCTCGGTGCGGCAGAGCCCAATACCCTCGGCACCGTACTCGATAGCCTTCTGTGCATCCCTGGGGTAGTCCGCGTTGGCCCACACGCCCAGTCGCCGCTTCTCATCGGCCCACTTCAGCACCTGGTCCAGCTCCCTCATCTCGCCAAAGCTGGCTGCCAGCACCGGGATCTCGCCCAGGAACACCTCGCCGGTGGCGCCGTCGATGGAGATGACCTCTCCCTCCTTCACCACCTTGCCGCCTGCGGTGAACTGGCGCCTCTCCTCGTCCACCACGACCCCCTCGGCTCCAGAGACGCACGGCTTGCCCATGCCGCGAGCCACCACTGCGGCGTGGCTGGTGGCGCCACCCCTTGAGGTGAGCACACCCTGCGCGGCGATCATGCCGTGCACATCGTCGGGGGATGTCTCAGATCGGACCAGGACGGTCTTCTCGCCCCTGTTGGCCCACTTCTCAGCGGTATCCGGATCGAACACCGCCTTGCCCACGGCCGCACCGGGGGACGCGTTCAGCCCCTTGGACAGCATCCTTCCACTGGAAACCGCTGCGTCCTTGGCCTTCTGGTCGAAGTTGGGGAGCAGCAACTGCACCACATGGTTGGGCTCCACCCGCATGATCGCCTCGTCGGATGTGATGATCCCCTCGTTGACCATGTCGACGGCGATCTTCACGGCCGCCTGGGCAGTCCGCTTGCCGCTGCGGGTCTGGAGCATGTACAGCTTGCCACGCTCTACGGTGAACTCCATGTCCTGGATATCCCGGTAGTAGCGCTCCAGCCTTTCGGCAATCTGGCCGAACTGCTCCGCGACCTCAGGCATCTGCTCCTTTAGCTTGGCGATCGGCTCGGGCGTGCGAACGCCGGCCACCACATCCTCACCCTGAGCGTTGATCAGGTACTCACCGTACAGAACGTCCTCACCGGTGGAGGGATTTCGGGTGAAGGCAACGCCGGTGCCTGAGTTTCCACCCATGTTGCCGAACACCATCGTCTGGATGTTGGCAGCGGTGTACAGATCGTCGGGGATCTTGTTGAACCTGCGATAGTCGATCGCCCGCTTGCCCATCCAGGAGCTGAACACCGCGCCGATCGCAAGCCGCATCTGCTCGTAGGGATCGGTGGGGAAGTCCTTGCCGGTCTCTCTCTTGAAGATGACCTTGAACTCCTCTACCAGCTTCTTGAGGCTCTCCGCACTCAGATCGGCATCGGTCTTGGCACCGCTCTTCTTCTTGTAGTCGTCCAGGACGTGCTCGAACTTGTTCCCCTCGACGCCCATGACGATACGACCAAACATGGCCACGAAGCGACGGTAGGCATCGAAGCCGAATCGCTCGTCGTTGGTCAACGCGGCAAGCCCCTTCACGGTCTCGTCGTTCAAGCCAAGGTTGAGGACAGTGTCCATCATGCCGGGCATGGAGAACTTGGCACCCGAGCGGACGGAAACCAACAGGGGATTCTTTGGATCGCCGAACTTCTTGCCGGTCTTCTTCTCTACTTCCTTGAGGGCTTCCAGAGCCTGCTCCCACATACCCTCAGGGAACTGATTGTTCTGCTTGAGAAACTCCGCACACGCCTCGGTGGTAATGGTAAACCCTGGGGGCACCGGAAGACCGGCCTTGGTCATTGAAGCCAGTCCAGCACCCTTTCCCCCGAGGAGCACTCGCCAATCGGCTTCGCCCTCCTCGAAGAGATAGACCCATTTCTTTCCCTTTGTCTGGGTTCCCGCCATCAGGTTCTTCTCCTCCTTACTAACGCAGCCCCATCACACGGCACGCATTGACGCAGTGCGTCAATGCGTCGGCACAATCGCAGGGCCACCTACTCGCTATCTACTGACCGAACGCTTCGGTGAACCAATGGGATAGATCGTCGACCGGGACGCGCACCTGAGCCATGCTGTCCCTGTCCCGAATGGTGACAGCGTTGTCCTCAAGACTCTGGAAATCGATAGTCACGCAGTAGGGCGTGCCGATCTCGTCCTGCCGTCTGTAGCGCCGCCCGATGCTCTGGGTGTCGTCGTACATGGTCATCCATCGAGATCTGACCAACCCCTGCGCCCTCTTCGTCAGATTCACTAGATCAGGCTTCTTGGACAGGGGAAGGAATGCGATCTTGATTGGGGCGAGATCCCGGTGGAAGCGCATTACCACCCGCACCTCGTTCTTGTCCTGCTCCTCGTCGTAGGCATCGATCAAGAAGGCCAGGGTCGCCCTGTCGGCGCCCGCCGAGGGCTCGATCACGTAGGGCAGGTATCGCTCGTTGCTCACATCGTCGAAGTAGGTAAGGTCCTCGCCGCTCACCGCCTGGTGCTGCCGCAGGTCGAAGTCTGTCCTGTTGGCAATACCCTCCAGCTCGGACCAGCCAAATGGGAACTCATACTCGACGTCCACCACCGCCTTGGCGTAGTGAGCCAGTTCATCCCTGGCATGCTCCCGGAGCTTCAGCCTCCCCATACTCATTCCATACCGCTCGTACCACGCCAGCCGATCCCTCACCCAGTTGGAATGGAGTTCCTCGTCGGTACCGGGCTTGACGAAGTACTCGATCTCCATCTGCTCGAACTCTCGAGTCCGGAAGGTGAAATTGCCGGGTGTGATCTCGTTGCGGAACGCCTTTCCCACCTGGGCGATGCCGAAGGGGAGCTTCTTCCTGGATGTGGTCTGCACGTTCTTGAAGTTGACGAAGATGCCTTGCGCCGTCTCAGGTCTGAGGTAGGCCACCGCGGCCTCCTCCTCGACCGGACCGACGAAGGTCTTGAACATCAGGTTGAACTGCCGGGCTTCGGTCAGCTCGCCCCCGCACGAGGGACAGACGGTTCCCTCGATTTGGTCCGCCCGGAATCGCTGCCGACAGACCTTGCAGTCGACCAGGGGATCGGTGAAGCTCTCCAGGTGCCCAGACGCGCGCCACACCTGCGGATGCATCAGGATTGCCGCGTCGATAAGCACCATGTCGTCGCGCTCCTGGACCACGGTCTTGATCCAGGCCGACTTGACGTTGTTCTTCAGGAGACTGCCAAGGGGACCATAGTCCCAGGTGTTGCCAAAACCGCCGTAGATCTCACTGCCGGGGAAAACGAAACCTCGTCTCTTGCATAGCGAGACGATCTTCTCCATCTCGGGAACAGGACGAGCCACGATGCCTCCATACTCACAAAAGAGACCTCCTCGCGATTCAGAAGGCGAGAGGGCCCCATCGTGACCAGATGATAAACGACGCAGACTTGAAAAGTCAACGACCCGCTGGACGCGGGGTGCGGCCCACATTTCCGGGCTTGGCCTGGGCGATCGCCCTGCTCAAGCAGCGGGCTGAGACGCTCAAGCCCGGTAATGGTCGCTAACAAATAAACCTGACAGTAGCCCGAGGAGGGCGAAGCTCCTGCCCGGGAGGGCGAAGCTCCTGCTGAGCCGTCCAGTAGGGGGAGCAGGCGACAGACTCCAACAGGTGGCTCGCCAGGAGGCTCGCCCTCCCGCAGTGTGCACACGCCTGCTAGCCATACCGTGTCAGCTTTATTTGTTAAGGTTCATAAGCGTCCTTGAGCGTCTCAGCCTGGTCCGTTTACGGCCAGGCGTCGAAGCCGGCGCTTCCCGAAAACTTGAGCCGCACCCGCCGGACGCGCAGACGCGGAGAGGCTTCCTCTGCCGTCACGCCTTCTCCGTGTCCTAGCTCCCTGCGTCTCCGCGTCTGCGCGTCTCCGTGTCTCCACCATCAGAGCGCCGCAACAACCCCAATCGCCTCAGCTCCTCCCAGTTCTCCGGCTTCAGCAGCTCTGGCCTCCGCCGCAAGGTTCGCAGCAGGCTCTGTTCGCGACGCCACTCCTCAACCCTGGCGTGGTTTCCAGATAGCAGGACCGGCGGCACCCCCACTCCTCGAAACTGCGCGGGCCGAGTGTAGTGAGGGTACTCCAGCAAGCCGGCCGAAAAACTCTCCTCCTGGGAGGATTCCTCGGCCCCCAGCACCTCGGGGACCAACCGCGCGACGGCGTCGCACACCACCATGGCGGGCAACTCGCCACCGGTCAGCACATAGTCGCCAATGGACAGCTCGTCGTCCACCAACTGCTCCCTCACCCGCTCATCCACCCCCTCATAGTGGCCACAGATCAAGAGCATGTGCTCGCGCCGAGCCAGATCCTCGGCAATCCGTTGGCGGAACGGTCGCCCCTGCGGGCTGAGCAGGATAACCCAAGACTCCGATCGGCGCAACGCCTCTACCGCGGCGAAGAGCGGCTCGGGCTTCATCACCATCCCCGCTCCCCCACCAAATGGATAGTCATCCACCACCTGGTGGCGGCCCGTCGCGAAGTCTCGGAGGTTGTGCACCCCAATCTCCAGCAGCCCCCTAGCCACCGCCCTACCGAGGATACTCTCCCGCAAAGGCCCCTCGAACATGCCGGGGAACAGAGTAATTATGTCAACCTTCATGATAGCCTCTGGGTAGTTGGTCAACCCCGCAATGATAGCATCATTTGCCCTATTGCAGAGGAATCACTCGAGGACGAAGACTGCTCTAGCAGCAACTGTCGGGGGACAGCAGGTGGCGCCTGCCAAAGCTGTAGGGAAGCAGCTCGCCGAGGGTGAAGACACGAGTTTCCTCGCCGTTTGAGACAGCCACCAGAAGCTCTTCGTTGAACTCCGACAGGAACTGGCGGCAGGCGCCGCATGGGGTTGGAAGCTCCCGACCTTCGGCAAAGATGGCCATGGCCACGAAGTCACGTCGGCCGGCCGCTACCGCCGAAGCTACCGCCACCCGCTCGGCGCACAGGCTGAGACCATAAGAAGCGTTCTCAACGTTGCATCCTACAAACGGCTCCGGCGTGTCGGCACACATAAGCGCGCAACCGACCGAGTATCTTGAGTATGGCGAGTACGCCCTCCTCGCCGCCTGTCTTGCAGCCTCCATTAACCCCTCGTAGGGAAATGATGGCCTGTCCTTAGCCCCCACTGGATCGCTCCGCGATACCACTGGGCTCCACCAGCACCTGCACCTTCTTGATCCGCTTCCCCGCCGTCGAGAGCACCGCGATGGATACCCCCTCCAAGGTAATCCGGTCCCCCACCACGGGGATCTTTCCCAACCGGTTGTAGACCAGCCCGCCGATGGTGTCGTACTCCCCATTGGTCAGCAGGATGTCGAGCGTCTCGTTCACGTCATGGATGGAGACACGTGCATCAAAGATCGCCTCGTGATCACCATGTTTCTCGATGGGCCGCTCCTCCATGTCGTACTCGTCCTGGATCTCGCCAACGATCTCCTCCAGCAGGTCCTCGATGGTGACCAGACCGGCGGTACCGCCATACTCGTCCACCACGATGGCGATGTGAACCTTCCTTCGCTGCATATCCCTCAGCAGCTCATCGATCTTCTTCGACTCTGGGATGAAGTGGGGCGGTCGCGCCAGCACCCTGCTCGGTTGATCCAGCGACCCCGACTGCATGTGTCGCAGCAGATCCTTCGCGTACACGATCCCGACGACATTGTCGATCGTGCCCTCGTATATGGGCACACGAGAGTGGCCTCGCGACTTGATGGTCTCAAGCACCACGGCCAACGGCTCCTCGGCATCCACCGCGGCAACGTCCACGCGGGGAACCATTATCTCGCGAGCCGTTCGCTCTCCCAGGGTGAAGATGCTGGCGATCATCTCCTTCTCTTTCTCTTCGAGGCCCCCATCCTTATCCGCCGCATCCGCCATCATCCGCAGCTCCTCATCCAGACCGGAGTCCTTCCAGCCAAAGGCGTCGGGATCCTCCGGAAAGGCCACCCGCGTCAACCAAGCGATGGCCAGGGTCAGGGGAGTGAAGATCGAACGGACTACCAGGAGGGGAGCCCTGAGCAGGATCAGAATGCCCTCCGGACGTCTCGCCCCCAGTGTCCGGAAAGCCGCCTGAACCCAGAGCAGTAGGATCACACCGACAACGACCAGGGCGTATCCGACCCAGCCTGCAATGCCGACGACCTGGGCAGCCATCAGCACCAATGTAACGGCTGCAAGCACGACAGCGGTCGCATTTGCCACTGCCAGAGATGTCTCCAGCGGAGCGCCATGTTCGAGAAGCTCCAGGAGCGACCTCGCCATGGGCACGTCTTCGGCAGCCAGGTGCCGCAGGCGCCCCCTGTTCAGTCTTGCCGAGGCCGCTTCTGCCGCCGAACTGCCGGCCACGATCGCCAGCAGCAGCAGCAACGCGACCAGATTGAGTAACAAATCCACCTCCACGAAATCTTCCGGTACCACCGGGACAGGGACGTTCTCATCCCCCAAGGGTCTCCACGACAAACAATGGAGGGCTATATGAAGAGGCTGCTCATCGAGATATCCTTGTGGATCCTGAGAATGGACTCCGCGATCAGCGAGCCAACACTCAATACCTTGACCTTCTCTGGAATATCTTCCCTTCGGTGGGGAACAGTGTTGGTAACCACGACCGACTTGATCGGGGACTTCTCGATGGTATCCAGTGCCTGATTGACGAACACGCCATGGGTTGCGCAGGCGTACACCTCTGAGGCCCCGCGTTCCAGCAGCGCCTCCGCCGCCGACAGTAGCGTCGAGCCGGTGGAGATCATGTCATCCACTATGATGGCCGGCTTCCCCTCGACATCTCCCACCATCTCCAACTCCCCCTCGCTGGAGGAATCCTGCTGCTGTCGATAGATGATCGCCAACGAGGCTCCCAGCCTTTCACGGAACTCGTTTGCCCTCGCCACTCCGCCCGTATCTGGGGAAACGACCACAGCGCCGGGAATGTATACCTTCTGAAAGTAGCTGGCCAGAATGGCAGCGCCCCGCAGGTGATCCACAGGGATGTCAAAGAACCCCTCGATCGCCGCCGAATGGAGGTCGACTGCCAGGACGCGGTCTGCCCCCGCCTGTGTAATGATGTTGGCAAGCAGCTTTGCCGATATTGGTTCGCGGCTCTGGGTCTTCTTCTCCTGCTTGGCGTAGCCCATGTAGGGGATCACCGCGGTGACCCGGGACGCCGACGATCGGCGCACCGCGTCAACCATCAACAGCATCTCCATGATGTGGTGATTCACGGGGTTACACAGGCTCTGCACTATGAAGACGTCGGATCCCCGAACGTTCTCCTCCAGCCGTATTCGGGTCTCCCCATCTTGATAGGTGTCCACCGTCGACCTGCCCAGGGGCACCCCAAGGCACTCGACGATCTCAGCGCTCAAGCCGGCGTTGGAGTTTCCTGAGAAGATCTGTAGTCTTGCCTCCACCTCAACCTCCCTTGGTCTCTGGCGAGGCTAGCCCATCGTCACCACCTCGCTCCTCTTTCAGCTTCGCAGGCATTCCGAAGACCAACTTCCCTGGCGGTACGTCCCTTGTCACAACGGACCCGGCGCCCGTAGAAGCACCATCGCCCACCTCAACGGGGGCTCGCAGCAGCGTGTCGCTCCCAAGGAACACGTTCTTCCCCACCTTAGTGCGATGCTTTCGACGACCGTCGTAGTTGCAGGTGATGGTGCCCGCACCAACATTGGTGCCGGCGCCTATCTCCGCATCGCCAACGTAGCTGAAGTGATGCATCTGCACGCCCTCACCGATCGTGCTCCCCTTCACTTCGGCGTAGTTCCCCAACCGGGCTCCGGACTCGATCCGAGCCCCCGGTCTCAGATGTGAGAACGGACCGATGGATACGCGATCGCACACCTCGCTCTCCTCCAACATAGAGGCCAGCACCGTGCAGTCATTTCCAACTGCAGAGTCGACGATCAGGGTGTTGGGGCCGATCTCGCACCTCTCGCCTATGGTCGTCTTTCCCCTGAGGTGCGTCCCCGGAAAGATCACCGAGTCCATCCCCACCGACACCAGCCTACCAAGATAGGTCGTCTGAGGGTCGACTATGGTAACGCCTTTGGCCATCAACTCCCTGCACAACCTCTCCCTGACAGCCCTGTCGGCCTCCGACAGCTGAAGGCGATCGTTGACGCCCATCACTTCCGAAGCCTCGTCGGCCAAGACAGCGCGTACTTCCCTGTGCTGGGACACTGCAAGCGCCACCAGATCGGTCAAGTAGTACTCGCCTTTTGCACTCTTCTCAAGCTTAGCGAGATTTGCTGCCAGCCACGGGCCATCGAAGCAGTAGAGCCCGCTGTTGATCTCCTTGATGGAACGCTCCCTCTCGCTGGCATCGAGTTCCTCGACAATCGCCTGCACCCGCCCCTCGGCATCCCTGACAACCCGGCCATAGCCCTTGGGGTCAGAGACGTTGGCAGAAAGGACGACAATGGAGGCATCACCCAAGGCAGCCACCATCCTGGCGACCGTGTTGTGGGTGAGCAGTGGGGTGTCCCCGCACAGCACGAGGACCCTGTTCGGCACACTGTCCAGCGCGCCCATCCCCACCTGAACGGCGTGGCCGGTGCCTAACTGGGGTTCCTGAGTCGCATACAGGACGGTATCACCGATGGCAGATCTCACCAGATCGCCCTTGTGACCCACCACGAGGACGATCTTGGACGCACCGCCCCTCCTGGTTGCATCCAGCACATGGAACAGCATGGGGTCGCCGGCGACAGAGTGGAGGACTTTGGGGAGAGACGAACGCATCCTGGTTCCCATCCCAGCCGCGAGGACCAGGGCAACCAGATCGTTCGATTGGTCAGTTTGTTCGGGTAGTTCGTCCATACGGGAAAACGTGCGAAGCCTACCGAGCCAGGATTCAAGCCTGGAGCAGCATCACTAGAGTGCCCTCTAATGGCCACAATCCCTCGGTTCAGGCCACTTTCCTTGCTTCAAAGGATACCCGAGCACCAACTAGGTGTCAAGGTGAACAGACTGTTACGTCCTGGCCGCTAACATCATGTCATGTCCGTTCAACTACTACCCGGCAACAGAGACCACGATTTGACCATCATCGCTGGCACTGATTGTGCTCATCAACTATAAGGTTGTCTCGCCGCCATTTCCTTCTGGAGTACTCGCTAGCCATGGACTATGCCGTGCCAAATCCGATGCAGGGTCTAACCCGCATCCTGGTCGTAGACGACGACGCCCCGACTCTCCGCATGATCGAGTTCATCTTGCAGTCCGAGGGATACGAAGTGGTTGGAGCAGCCAATGGTATGGCAGCCACGTCCCAGTGCATTGATGAGCAGCCTGACCTTCTCCTACTGAACGTCCAACTGCCCGATTCCAACGGATTCGATGTATACGCCCATCTCCAGGAGTTGGGATACTCAGGCCCCGTGGTGTTCGTGACGGCTCGCCCCGACATCGCGGAGGTGCTTACGGAGCGTCGGCTCAACGTAGCTGGGTACCTGGTGAAGCCGCTGTACCCCGACGAGGTCGTGGTTCTCGTTCGTCGAGTGCTACAGACCCGACGAGAAATGGCGGTTCGTACCGCCCGCGCCCAACCCATTTGGGATTCGGTCAAGCCTGCTACTACGGCACAGACACCGATCGCAGCGACATATCATCCAGATATGCGGTCCCATCCAGATATGGTCCCCTGATCTGGACCCTCGCATTCGTCACCCGAGCGGGTATCACAACCGTCCCCTCAAACGCCACCCACCCGCCGGTTACCTGAGCAAAGGAGGCTATCGGGAAGATCTTCTCCCGATTCGCGTTGTCCCTCGTCACGACCTCCACCACGACTGAAGTGTTGCCGCTTCGTTGGGCCATATCGATCCACCCAGAAAGACTCAGAGTCTCCCCCGGAACCGTCGCAACCTCCTGATAGAGGTAGAGCCCGCTCACCCTCCCCTGCAACCGCAGCGACTGCGCCCCGGAGTGGACATCTCCGCCTGATGCCCCCGCCATCTTGGAGAACCAGGATGGCAGGTACCATCCGCTCAGCCCGTTCTCGAAGCCTGGGTTGACGAGCCTCTCGAACGGAGCGGCCGTTGTGGGTGTAGCAGCAGGTTGCACGAACGTGGGCACTGGAGTCACGGTGGCGAGACTCGTTGTGGGCACAGGGGTTACGGTGGGGAGACTCGCCGTTGGCGAGGAGGCCGGCGCCGGTGTGGGGGTAGGATACAGTGTCTCCCCTTCGGTTCGCATGGAGAAATCATCTATGTAGGCAGTGCCGTCCAGATATGGACATCTAACCTGCAGCCGCAACCTGTTGGTCCTGTCCGGCACGATGATCGCCCCATCGAAGATCGTCCAGCTCTCGGTCGCGGCGGAATAGGTTGTTATCGGAATGACCTTCTCCCTGTTGGACAGATCGCGAGTCACAAATTCCACCACAACGGACATCGCACCGTTGCGCTGCGGCACCCTCACCCATCCAGTGGCTTCGATACGCTGGCCAGGCGACACCAGGACCTCTTGATACAGGTAGCTGCCAGAGCCCCTACCCTGGAACCGCGCCGCCATCGCACCCCCATGAGGCGACTCTGGTACCACCTTCACGAGATTGGCCATCCAGGAGGGCAGCTGCCAGGACGCGATGCCCCTCTCGAAACCCCCGTTCAGCATCAGTTCGTTGCTGGGAGCCGTGGAGATAGGGGTAGCGCTGCTCGTCGGGGACGCCGTCGGGGTAGCGGTGAGTGTGCTGGTCGGCGTGCTGGTCAGCGTGGGCGTCGAGGTCCAGGTGGGAGTTGCTGTTGTGGGGGTTGCTGTTTCGGTAGCCATCGGGGTTGGGGTCTCCGTAGAGGTTGGCGTGCCTATCGCGGTAGGGCTCAATGTCTCGGTTGGCGTAACCGTCTCGGTTGGCATGACAGCCACGGTTGGCGTAGCTGTCACGCTTGGCGTGTAGGTATCAGTTGGTGTAGGCAGAGGCGACTCAGGCTCGTTGAAGCACAGCGACAGGTCGTCCAGATAGATCGCGCCGTCCAGGATACCCTCTTCAGTGTACACTCGCAGCACCACCCTCACCGTTTCCATGGGCATGGTCACGGCGCCCGAGACCGGAATCCACCCGTCGGTGACATCGGATACGGAGGCCACTTCGTAGCTCTCTATCTGCCGGTTCCATATCTTGAAGGCATCCAACGCCACCTTGAGGGCCTTGCCGGAACCGTTCCTTGCCACCCTGATCCATCCCTTGAAGCTCACCCGGTCGCCCGGTGCCGCGTTCAACGACTGCTGGAGATATGGTCCTTTGGTGTTTCCGGCGAAGGCAACAGCCGACAGGCCACTATGCACCTCCTCACCCGTCGGGAAGACTACCCCTGAGAAGCCAGGGGCAACGGTCCATCCCTCCATTGATTGCTCGAAGTCCCCATTCACCAGGCGATCCTGTGCCACCTTCGTGGGAACCGGGGTAACGGGCTTGGACGTGGGGGTACTGGTAGGGGTAGGCGTCTGCCTTAGCATCGACAAGTCATCCACGTAGGCGCCAACGTACAGCTGCGTGCAACCGACCTCTAGTCTCACCTTGGCCGTGTCTGCTGGCATCTCGACCGATTTCTGGATGTGAATCCAACCTTCAGTCGGAGCGGTAATGGTCGCGAGATCGATCCACTTCTCGTCCAGCACCGTCCCTCCATACACGTTGTACGGTATCAGCTTCACCTTGAGCGCCATATCCCCAATCTGCGGGGGAACGTATACCCAACCAGAAAAGACCACTGTCTCCCCAGCCGATGCGGCAGCATCTTGATAGTAGTATGGATCCTGGCTCCAACTACCGAACTTGATGGATTGCAGACCGGAGTGGGTCTCCAGCCAACTCAGCAACACCACCTTGGAGAACCATGCTGGCACATTCCATCCCTCGTAGTCCTGCTCGTAGCTGCCATTCACCAACATCTCGTTACCGGCGGTTGGGACAACAGATGGCCTGGGTCGAGGAGTATCCGTTGGGAGTACAGTGGGCGGGTTGCCCTCATAGAGGACGAAGACCGGCCGCTCCGAGACGGTCAGGTTCCCATCTGTGGAGGACATCACGCCGCTAGCAGACCCATCGGCAAGTTCCACCAGTGTCCCCGCAGGCCCCCTGTAGCTCACCTGGTACCCCTTGTCCCGCTCGCCATCCCTGGACCAAATCACCGCCGCCTTCTTGCTGGTACCGGGTAGCCTGTATTCGTAGTGGTAAAGGCTGGGACCGTTGGAGACGATCCCGTCCATCACGTAGTCACCCAGAACGTTCTTCAGAGTCGCCAGATAGTACCAGGCAGGCTTCTTCCGGCCATCACCAATAGGCTGCTTGGCAACGATCCCGGAAGTGCTGTACAGGTAGTGCATGTAATCCGGATGATCGGAGTCGTCCCGGTACTGGAAAAGGAACGCCTTGTCGATGCCGGACCCCATCATCAAGAAGATGGACCTGAGCAGGTAGTTCGCGGCATTGAGTTCGGGCGCATAGGTCGTCGACTTTGCCCCTGTAGTGGGAGCGTAAGTGTCCCAGCCAAACTCCGTTACCCAGATCGGCTTGCCCGGAGCCCGAGCATCCCGCCAGGCCTCCAACTCCTCGATCTGGCTCGACATTCGGCTGGATTCAGGGTTCACGCCACCGGTCTCGCCATCCCCCGTGGCATACCAGTGGAAGTTCAGGGCGTCGTACCTGCCTCCGGCCGCCCGGTCCGCTTCATTGAGGTAGGTAGGGTTGGCGTTGGACAACCCGCCCAACACCACCGGCAGCGAGGCGTTGGCGGCCTTGACGGCTTGGTAGTCCAGTGCGGTCATCTCTCCGAACTGCTGGGCGGTTATCCAATCCCGATTGCCGACGTTGTCCGGCTCGTTGTAGTTCTCCACCGCCGCGATGGAATCCCCGAAGTGGCTCACCATCGCACTTAGGTACTCAGCATGCTCAGATGGGCTGGGCACCCGTTGAGGCCCAGAGGAGCCCCCGGGTGGGGGATTCAAGATGGCCCAGTCTGGGGCCCGCAGGACGTTGGGCATCACCTTGATGCCCAGGCCCGCAAGTGCGCTGTAGAAGGCGTCCACTCCCTGCCAGCCGGTGCTCCATGTGAACTGGTCGTCCATCTCCTCGTACCAGTACCAGATGTGGTAGTCCCTTGCCCACCCGACCACCTGGGCCACGTCGGAGGGGTTGTTGTTCACCACGACGTTTGCCCCCACGAAGTCCCTGATGGAACTGGCCGTGGGCGACTGAGCTGAAGTAGAGGACTGCTGCGATGTCAGGATCAGGGCGGCAATCAATCCGGCGAGGATCAGCGATCTCTTCACAACTCCAGCCTCCCACTCCACTACCAGCCACAAGCCTGGCCTACCATTGTCATCCTACCCCCATCGCTGTCATCCTGAGCACCCTTCACGGTGTCATCCTGAGCGATTAGCGAAGGATCTCCTGTTGCACGTGGCCCCCTATCCCCACCTTGGGCATGACAGCGCCAGGCAATGCCACTTTGGTGCACCACCAATGCGCCTATCTGTTCGCCAGTGTAGGAGCGAGAAATGAATGGGTCATGAATCAACGACGCGCTCCGGTCTATCCAGTATTCCAGATAGACCCGAGCGCGTCACGCCTGTCGCTGCCGCAGCTAGCGGAGACTCAAAGTGATCCTCTGTAGTCTCCGCACCTTTGTGCTCCTGTACCTACCGGTTCTTCGTGGAATGACCTCCGGTGGGTCCACCAACCGGTAGGGAAAACCTGAAGTGGCTACCCTTGCCAACGACGCTGTCGACCCAGATGCTGCCTCCATGGGCTTCAACTAACTGCTTAGCCACCGCCAGGCCAAGACCGCTTCCACTGAAGCGACGATTCAGCCCTGGTGAGCACTGATAGAAGCGCTCGAACACCTGCTCCCTCTCGGCCTCCGGAATGCCAATGCCCGTGTCGGCAACACAGAGCACAACTGACCCGTTCCGGCGGTAGCCCGAGATGGTAATGGTGCCCGAGGGCTGTGTGAACTTGATGGCGTTATTAAGGAGATTGTTAAGAACCTGCTCCAACCGCCTCGCGTCGGCCTTAATGGAGCCGATAGACCTGTTGACCCGATTAGCCAGCTTCACGTCGGTCTCACTGAGCAGGGGCGCGAACTGCCGAACCAACCGCCCAACGACCTCATCTAGCCTGACATCCTCCAGGTACAGCTTCAGCTCCCCTCTTGTCAGGCGACTGATATCCAACAGGTCGGCCACCAAGTTGTTCAGCTGCACAGCTCCAAGCTTCACCAATCCGAGGAACTCCGTCTGCAATTGACTTAGATCCCCAGCCCTGCCCCCCATCAGGATATCTGTGAAGCCAATGATGGAGGACAGCGGAGTCCTGAGGTCGTGAGAAACGACGGAGAGAAACTGCACCAAGTCATCCAGCTTGGACGCCGCCCTGGTGGAGTGGCCAAGAAGCTCCGACTTCTCCACCACCAGCCCGGCCTGGTCGGCCAGCAGCCCCAGGATATCCATCTCTCTCTTGCCAAAGGGACGCATCCTGTAAGAGTCCCGGACGCCCAGGGTCCCAATCGCCTTCCCATGCGACACCATGGGAAGGCTGAGACTGGATGCCAGCTCCAATGCAGTCAGCGGCTGCCCCGAGATGGTGGTGGCCCCCACGAGTCCCCCGAGATCACCGCACCCGCATACCACGGTGGACTCAGCTGCTTCACGATCGTACAGCTCAACGGCACACCCAGATGCCGGGACCAACTCCATGGCTCGGAGCACCACCGGCTCCAGGGCCTCGGCCAAAGCCAGCGGGGCTAACCGAGTACCCAATTGCTTGCTTTGGTTCGCCATTTGGCTACGAGGGCTCCAGTAGGCATTTCCCGAAACGACGCTGGTGCACTCATCAACAGCATTCAGCATGATCACCTTCTGAGCCTCTGAGTGGTACATTCGGCAATCCCCCGCGCCCCAGCCGGACGGCTTGTGGCGATTGCACGACTAATTCAGCGCAGTCTCGGCCCCTCGGCTAGGAGACGCGCCTCGAATTCCCCGGATGCACTACTTAGGCAGAGATGGAATTAAACTTGTACCCGCTTCCACGAATCGATTCGATGAGTCGAGGGCTGCTCGGGTCCTCCTCGATTTTCTTACGAATCCTTCGGATGTACACATCGATGATCTGGCTGTCGCCGGCGCTAACCCCATATCCCCAGATGCTGTCCAGCAACACGTCTCGAGAAACCACCCTGCCGGCATTCACCATCAGACACCTCAGCAGCTTCATCTCGGTCGGCGTGACACTCACCGGGTAGCCGCCGGTCTTGTTGCTCACAACCAGCTTCAGGTCACTGATGTGTAGCTCCACGCCTCCAGCCTTCAGATTAGTGGTGTGCGGGGCCTCCTGGAATCGCTGGTAGCGACGCATGAGTGCCTTGACCCTGGCCGACAGTTCGGCCGGCTCGAACGGCTTCACAAGGTAGTCATCCGCTCCCATTTGAAGCCCAGAGAGCTTGTCGTTCAATTCCCCCCTGGCGGTCAAGAAGAGGATTACCGCATCGGATTTGGCGTTGCGCAGCCTGCGACAGACCTCGAAGCCGTCCATGTGAGGCATCATCACATCGAGGATGAAAAGGTCTGGATGGCGCTTCTCCAGTAGGGCAAAAGCCGCCATAGCACTGCCGGCAGTGGCCGCCTCGTAGCCATCCTCGGACAGTATGAACTTCACCATCTTGCATGTCAGGGGATCGTCATCAACGACTAGAACGTACACCTATACTGCACCGCCTTTCTCGCCGCTTCGCTTCATAGCAAGATTGGGCCAATATCGCCCAGCATTACTAGCTATCAGAACGTCAATCCGCCGCCATCTAGCTTCTTGAGCATTCCACATGCATCATAGCAATCCACATTACGCTTTTCAAGCCGGGTAAGGCTGGATTACAGGATTCTCATCTGGCGTTGCATGGCTTAGCGCGTCGTTCCGCAATACCCCAACGTGTCGTAGGGGAGGGGCTTGTCCCCTCCCGCCCGCGGGACATGGACGTGCGAGGTCGCCTATCCCCTGCCCTACTTCAGGAACGACGCACTTAGCGGGATCGGTGTAGTCGCATCGCCGTGATGGAGTGGGCGGGAAAGGTGTGCAAGATGGTGGGCTCGGCAAGCAGGGTGAAGGATGATAGGGCAACACCCGCGGCCGTCTCGTGAGGGGTTGCCCCACTCAGCACGGTGCCCTGCAACCTTCCCTCCGAGGAGAAGCCTGATACCGTGATCTCTGCCCGCTGGTCATAGACAAGATGCTTGTTGATCACCACCAGGTAGAGATCTTGCCCGTCTGGTGAGAGGGTTGCCAGGCTCGTAAGGGTCGGATAGCTGAACGCCCCGGAGGTGCCGCCAGGAGCCGTGACCACTTTGCTCCTGGAGACCTCGCTCCTGACCACCTCGCTGCCCAAATGTTGAGAGAGGAGTCTGGTAGCCTGGTAGGTAGGAGTTGGCATTCGGACATCGCCGCCCTCGAAGTAGGTGAAGCCCGAACCATTTCCAACGGCCGTGGACACAGCGAAGTAGAAGGCCGAGCCAACACCCTTGGTTGCCATGACCCTAAGAGTATCCGCCGCAAACAGCCCATTTACCAGTTGGTGGGTCTGGCCGTTGGTGCTGGATCGGTTGTTGTACTCCACGTCCACGATGTCCAGCGACTTCCCTGCAGGCGTGTGGCGGGTTATCAAGCCGCGAAGCTGGTCGATCCTGGAGGCAAAGGTGTCGGGCCGGCCCAGGAGATCTTCGTCGGTCTCTCCGTAACCCGGGTTTGTGGGATAGAAGTGCAGGCTCACGCCATCCAGCGCACCCCCAAGCGTCCCCAGGATCGCCCCCACGCTCTCCTCCGGCCCTCCCCAGTAGGCCAGATCCCAGTTGTTGATCGGGGCATACACGCGGAGAGGCGTCGGGCTGGCAGAGCGCATTGCCTTGGCATACTCGGCAACCCTGCTGGCGAAATCGCGTGGATTGGCGGACGGCTTGCCGTACCACGCCGGGTCACCTCCGTTCAGGGCCTCCGGATTGGCAAAGTCATGCTCCCTGGTAGCGAGGTGCCCGGTCTCCCAGGACGCGTACTGTTCAAAACCCACGATCCAGTGCCTGACCCCATAGGGTTCCATTCGACCCCGCTCCTGACGCATCCGAACGTATCGGTTGGAGGGGTCGGTGCCGTTGGTGTAGGTCACCAGCGAAGCCGCTTCTGCCGCGGTACCGGATCCGAAGTTGACAGCTACGTACGGTTCCCCATTTACCAGGAACGCATACTCCATGAACTCATCGATGCTCGTGTTCCAACCCTTCGGATCCAGTGCATCTATCCAGTGGTACCCGTCTCTGCCCCAACCCCCATCCGTAGGCGTGTGCCCAAAGCGTACCGCGAACTTGCGGCCGCTCACCGGCGCCAACTCCCGCACGGCCGGAACAGTGCGGCCCAGGTAGTCATCGTACCAGTCGGGATGGACGGGGTCCGTGGACCCCCAGTAGTGCTCGTTTACCACCGCCCCCAGGATGTCGCCCACTGCAGCCACACGAAGCCTGGTATCCACATCGATACGTGCGACGGATGAGAGAACCTCAGGGCTGTTGCCTACCACCCTCCCCAACAACAGGCCGACGGCCAGCAGAATGCTGGCCGCCAGCGCGATGAGCGGCGTCGCTCGCTGCAAGTGTCAACTCCGATCCAGTCTCGCCGGCTCGGCATCTGCCCTCTTGCGTTGTCCATTGGGACTCTGCCTCCCCAGCAACTGCTCCATCTTTAGCTTCCAGACCATCGTCACCGCCTCGATGACGATTCGCCGGGACATCTTTGATCCACCTTTCACCCGATCGGTGAAGATGATCGGTATCTCGCCGATCCTGAATCCCATCTGCTGGCATCGGTAGTTCAACTCTATCTGGAAGGAGTAGCCGTTGGATTCGACGCTCTGGAGGTCGATCTGCCCAAGCACTCCTCGATTGAAGCACTTGAAGCCGCCTGTGGCATCGGTCACCACAAGCCCCAGGATGGTCTTGGCGTAGAGGCTTCCGCCCCGGCTGAGCAATCGGCGGATCAGAGGCCAGTTCCGGACACCACCACCCTTGATGTTGCGCGACCCTATCACCACGTCGTACCCCTCCCGCATCTTCTGGAGGAAGAGGAGCAGGTATGTAGGATCATGGGAGAAGTCCGCGTCCATCTCGAACAGGTAGTCGTACCCCGTGGCCAGCCCATACTGGAATCCCGCGACGTACGCTGTACCCAATCCCATTCGCCCTGCCCTGTGCAGCACGCGCACCCGACTGGAGTGCCTGGCCAGGGTATCAGCCACAACCCCTGTCCCATCGGGCGAGTTGTCATCCACGATCAGGAGGTCGAAGATCTCTCCCTGCTCCAGAACCCGAGCCACCAGGTCGGCAATGTTCTCTCTTTCGTTGTAGGTGGGCACCACCACTAAGCATCTCACGCTGTTGGCCTCCTCTGTCTAGGCCGTACGCACCGCACCCTCGTCGGCTTCAGTCCTCCTGAAGTAGCTCGCGTACCAGGAATAGGACTCCTTCAAACCTGTTGCCAGATCGAAGCGAGGAGTCCAACCCAGACGCTCCCGCGCCTTTCGGCTGCTCAGGTACTGCGCGTCGATCTCTCCCGCCGGCTTCCCACGCCCAACAACCTCAGGCTCGATCCCTGACCGACCCGAGATGGCAACCATCGCCTTCACCAACTCCAACACGCTGATCGGCGTCTCGGTACCGAAGTTGAACGCCTCCCCGGCAACCCCCTCCTTTAGCAACTGCTCTGCCAGAGTAAGGTAGGCATCCGCGGCATCCGCGGCGTACATGTAATCCCTCAAGGGCGTTCCGTCGCTCCGGATAACGGGAGCGCGCCCCTGAACCAGCGCTCGGAAGCTATCGGGGATGATCCTCGAGAAGTTGAGGTCGCCTCCACCGTAGATGTTCGCACACCTCGTGACGGCCACCGGCAGGCCATAAGTGCGGAAATAGCTGCGAGCCAGCATGTCGGTGCAGGCCTTCGACACATCGTATGGATAGGTTGCCCGCAACTCGTAGCCCTCGTCGTAAGGCAACCGCTCGTGGCTGCCGTATGCCTTGTCGCTGGAGGCCACCACCACCCCTGTCACGCTCTTACAACTCCGGCACGCCTCCAGCAGGTTCCAGCTACCCCGGATGTTGGACTCGAAGGTGGAGAGTGGCGAACGGTTTGCGACCCGCACGATCGCTTGTGCTGCCAGGTGGAAGCACACCTCCACGTCGTACTCGTTGATGGCCCGCTCCACAGTGCCGTATTCCACCAGGCTGCCGTCCACGGTATCCACCTTGCCGACCAAGCCCTGCAGCGCCAAGCCCCCGTGGGCAGGCATATCTCGGACCAGCGCCACGACCCGTGCGCCCCTCTCTACCAGTGCCCGCGCAACCCAGGATCCCACAAACCCGTTTGCCCCAGTCACCAGGACGCTGCGATTGCGCCAATACTGCTGCTCCAACTCCGTCTCCTCCAACTCGTTGAGTGCTCGGATTCCGCTTCGCCGACATCAGACTTCTCTGTTCCTGGGGAAGCAGGGTTCCGACCCTGCCTCATCACCCCCGTCGACAGGCGCACTACGGTGATGCTGGGGTCACGAAGCTCTCGGTCGCCGACCAACCGCTCGCCCCCGCTGCATTGGATGCGTTCACCTTCCAGTAGTACCTGGTACTCGGTGTCAGGTCGCTGTCAGGCGTGAAGGACGAACCCGCGGTCACATCAACGTCCGCGACCTTGGTGCCAAACCAGGAGTTGGTCCCAACCGTAATGTGGTAGCTGGTTGCCCCACCCACATCGTCCCAATCCAGTATCGGTCTGAGTCCGCCGGCGCCTGTCCCCCCAATGGGCGACAATAAGATTGGAGTAGCCGGCTTCGACGGAGTGGCGAAGCTGTGCACCGCCGACCAAGCACTCGAGGCAGAGCCATTCAGCGCCATCACCTTCCACCATAGCTGACTCCCGACCGGCAGGCTCGACCACGACGGTGCCGTGTAACTGGTGTCCGTGGTTGTCGTGTTGATCGCAAGCGAGGTGAAGCCGGAATTTCTGGATACCTGGATCCTGTAGCTGGTGGCCCCGGCCACCGCCCCCCAACTATAGGTTGGATTGAGGGTTCCGATGATTGGTGCAGAGCCTCCAGCCACACCAGGCGCAGATAGCACTGGCGCCGAAAGCTGACTGACCGGCACTGTCGTTGGGGTAGGCGTGACCGTGGGCGTGATAGTAGATGTCGGCGTAGGCGTCGGCCCGGAGGATCCGCCGACGGTGAACGACCAGGTGGCGGACCAATTGCTCGTGCCCGCTCCGTTCCCCGCGTTCACCTTCCAATAGTAGGTCGCCCCGGACGACAGATCGTTGGCAAATGTGAAGCTTGTGCCTCCAGTCACTTCGGTGTCCACCACCTTCGTCCCAAACCAGGAATTGGTGCCAACCATGACCTGGTACTTGGATGCGCCCGCCACATCACTCCACTGCAGGGCAGGCCTGCTGTCGGTCACCGACGACGCGTTGGCCGGACTTGCGGGGCTTGGCACTGCCGGAGTCGAAGGCGTCCTGAAGCTGAAGGTCTCGGACCAAATGCTCGTGCCGCTGGGTCCGATGGCCTGCACCCTCCACCAGTGCTGGGCGCCTGTCGCCAGGGTCATCCACGCCAGGTTGAAGCTGGTGTCCGTGGTCGTTGAGTTGATCGCTAGCGACGTGAACGCCTCGTTCTTGGATACCTGAACCCGATAGCTCGTGGCGCCGCTTGAGCTGTTCCACTCGTACGTAGGCTTCAGGGTATCGATGATCGGAGGGGTCGAGCCCAACGCACCAGGCCAGGTCAAGACAGGCGCCGTCAGCGCTGCCTCAGGGGTCGATGTCGGCGTTGGGGTGAGAGTTGGCGTGGGCGTAGGATCGGTATCGGAGGAACTGGAAACGGTGAACTTCCCCGTAGAGGACCACCCGCTGGTTCCCGCGGCGTTGCCCGCGTTCACCCGCCAGTAATAGGTTCCACCCCTTGTCAAATTGACCTCGGGCGTAAAGCCGCTGGCTACAGCCACGTCGGCATCCACCAGCTTGGAGCTGAACCACTGATTGCTAGCTACGGTCACGTGGTACGTGGTGGCACCTGAGACTTCCGACCACTGCAGCATCGGCTTCGTCTCTGCGACCGTCGATCCTTCTTCAGGAGAGACAAGGGTCGGTGTTGTCGGCACCGAAGGCGTGAAGAAGCTGAACACGTTGGACCAGTTGCTGGTGCCCTGGGAATTGCTCGCCTGCACCCTCCACCAGTACTGTGTCCCCTTGACCAGGCTGGACGAGGACATCGGATAGCTGTTGGAGGAGGTCGTGGTGTTCGTGGAGAGGCTGGTGAAGCCCTCGTTCCGCGACACCTGGATCCGATAGCTGCTGGCACCCTCCGAGGCAGCCCATTCGAAGGTTGGCTTCAGGCTGTCGATAATGGGCACAGGGGCCCCCGATGCACCCGGCGCCAGAGGCTCGGGCGCGGGTGGAGGGGGTGGTGGAGCGAAGGTCATGAAGGTCACGGTGGGCGACCAATCGCCGGATCCCGCGTTGTTGTATGACTGCACTCTCCAATAGTAGCTGGTGCTGTACGCAAGCTCCTTCCAGGAGGGTAGCGGGTACTCCGACCCCGCGGTGACGGTCGCATTGATGACGTAGGACGAGAAATCGGCAGCCGTCGAGACCTGGATGCGATAGCCGTTCGCGTATGACAGATCCGCCCAATCGAAGGTGGGCGACAGGATATCCACCGTCGACCCTTCCGCTGGGAACAGCAGATCCGGAGCCGGAGGGGGAGGCGGTGCCGGCGTGGTGAAACCCCTCGCCTCAGAGTTGGTCGATCCAATGTTGTTGGTTGCCTGCACCCGCCAGTAGTACTGGCTGGAGTAGTTCAGCGTCGCGCTTGGCGTGTGGCTGGTCGCCGAAGTGTAGTCATTCGATACCAGGGTGCCGAAGCTTGCACTCTGGGATATCTGGAGGTGGTAGCCGTTCGCGCCCCCTGCCGCCTCCCAACTGAAGAGGGGCGTCACGTTATTGAGAGCCGCTCCGCCGGCTGGCGCCGTCAGTACGGGTGAAGAGGGCGGCTCCGTGGCCGGCGGGGGCGTAGTCGGAGTATGGAACCGGCGGATATCGGACCACGGCCCGATGCCCCCACCGTTGATCGCGCGCACCTTCCAGTAGTAGTCCTTGTCCAGCGGCAGCGTAGAGGCCACCGTGTGCTCGGAGGCGGTTGGCTCGGCCTTTGTCACGCCCCAACCGAAACTGCCGTCGGGCGAGTACCAGACCTCATAGCTCGCGGCCGCCGCCAGATCTTCCCAGTCCATAATGGGCCTCAAAGTGGTCACCGTGCTTCCATCGACTGGGGCAACCAGCGTAACCGCTCCCGGCGGCTCCGGCACTGCGAAGCTCCACGGAGCCGTCCAGTCGGTCTCACCCACCGTGTTCACCGCCTTGACTCGCCAGTAGTAGGTCGCTCCAACGATGAACGGCGAGGATGGTGCATACTCGGAAGTCGTGGCCGTAGTATCCACGAGGGTCGTCTCGAAGCCCGAGCTGTTCGATACCTGCACCTGGTAGCTTTCGGCAGCCGTTGCATCCCACCAGTCCAGCTTCTGCTGTGGGCTCGGGGCGTTGGAGCCATCAGCCGGGGACGCCAGGACGGGCAGCCCCGGAGGGCCGGCCGGAGTGCGAAAACCAAAGATCGGCGACCATGGACTGTCCCCGCCCTCGCCAGTGGCTCTCACGCGCCAGTAGTACTGCGTGTCGAACAGCAGATCTACGTCCAGAGTGAAGGCCGACACTGTAAGGTTGTCGCGAACCGCCTCCGTCCACCCGAAGGTAGAGGACTTCGACCATTCCAGTCGGTACTTGGTCGCGCCCTCCACGTCGTTCCAGTCCAGCGACGGCCTTGCCGTCCCAACCACCGTCCCACTGACCGGCGCCACCAGTGTCGGGGCTGTTGGTGGCGGCGGTGGCGGCGGCGTCTGGAAGGTGCGGGACACGGACCAGCCACTCTCTCCCGCCGCGTTTTTGGCTGCCGCCCGCCAGTAGTAGGTAGCCCCGTAGGACAGGGGGCTGCCCACCGCGAGTTCCGTGGTCGCGGACTCCACGATTATCGGAGAGGGGAACCACGAGGCAGTGGATAGCTGGACCTTGTACCCGGTGGCCCCAGCCACGCTTCCCACCACCAGGGTGGGGTTGACCCCACTCACGGCAGCCCCGTTCTCCGGTGAGACCGGAGAGGGGGTGCCGGGGACAGAGGGAGTCCTGAAGCTCCGCACAACAGACCAGGAACCGGCGCTCACGGCGTTCGTGCCACGTACCCTCCAGTAGTAGAGGGTGTTCTTCTCCAGGCTGGCCCAGGTGGGCCTCGCGTACTCGGAACTCGACACGGACCCGTCCGCCACTGGCGAGGAGAAAGCATTGTTCTTAGCTATCTGGTATCTGTAGCCGGTCGAGTTCGCATCGTCTTGCCAGTCAAGGGTTGGAGCAAGGGTATCCAGCAGCGCTCCATCAGCAGGAGACAGCAGGATTGGTGTTCCTGGAGGCGGTACCGTGGGTGTCCTGAACGAGATGGCCGGGGTCCAGGGGCCCGGCCCGCTCGCTGCGTTGGAGCCCCGAACCCTCCAGTAGTAGGTGGCGTCCGCTGCCAAGTCGGCCGATGGGTCGTACTCAGAGGCAGAAGGGTTGGCAGCTATCGCCGGGCTCGACAGCCCTGGGTCACTGTACAACTCGAAGGTGTAGCTGGTCGCCGACGTCGAGTCGCTCCAGTCGAAGTGCGGCCTGAGGTTGAGTACAGTCGTCCCTGCCGAAGGCGCCAGCAGTGTTGGCGCTGCCGGCGGTGGAGGAGGTGTGGTGAACTGGAAGACAGTCGACCACTCGCTGGTGCCCGTGCCATTGGCCGCGTTCGTGCGCCAGTAGTAGGTGGTGTTGGGAAGCAAGTCCGAGGAGAGCGAGAAGCCGGAAGTGGTTAGCCCGATTACGTCGACCACTGTCGGTGCGAAACCGGAGTTGGTCGCCAGCTGGAAGCCGTAGCCGGTGGCACCACCGGAATTGGTCCAGTCGAAGTCCGGGCGGAAGCCCACGATGGACCCACCGACCGGCGAGCCAGGCAACTGCGGGGACGGCGCGAAGGGGATCGGCGGTGGCGGACCACGGAAGGTCCAGCCATCGGACCAGCTGCTCTCACCCCTGCTGTCCACAAACCTGACGCGCCAGTGGTAGAGCTCGTCGTAGCCCACGTCGGTCGCCAGGGTGAAGGACTCCCCCGCCGTCGCCTCCAGCCTCTCGTTCACTACCAGGGGCGCGGCGAAGTCTTGATTTGTCGCGACCTGCACATCGTAGAACTGAGCCCCGCTCACGGCTCCCCAGGAGAGAGTCGGTCTCATCACTCCCTCAGCCAGGGTAGTACCGCTCGCGGGCGAAGCGAGGGTAGGACCCGCCGGGGGTGGAGTCCTGAAGCTCCAAATCGGGCTCGTGCCCTTTAGTGTTGATCCAATCGAGAGGGCAGTCACCTGCCAGTAGTAGGTGGTGTTGTACTCCAGAGGCCACACGGAGGTGAGATCAGCCTCCGGATAGCTGTAGCTGGAATCGGTTACGTACGGGCCCGCCAGCTGCCCCGTGATCCCATATGCACCCTGGCCGGTCCCAACCTGGATTCGATAGTTCTTGGTGTAAGTCGTGTCGCTCCAGTCGAACACCGGCCGCAACCCAGAGACAGTAGAGGTATCGGCCGGGGCCGACAGGATTGGCGCGGAAGGTTGCTGGCGCGCGGGGGTCGCAAAGGACCGATGAGCGGAGTTGGTGCCGCCGATGGTGTTCTTCGCCTCGACCCACCACTCGTAACTGCTGCTCTCAGCAGTAGCGTCGCCACCCCAGAAGGTATCCAGGACGTAGCTGGTAGCTGTCAGGTCGCCAGACCACTTCTCAGGACTGCCTGTCCGGATGTAGTGCACCTTGTAGCTGGTGGCCCCTGGAACCGGGTTCCAGGTGAGCACTGGCCTCCAACCGTCGAGTACGGCACCATCGCCAGGGTCGGTCAAGATGGGGACGCCCGGAGGTCCGGCGAAGAAGTTCCGACCGTCCGACCAGCCGCTGTACCAACGAATGAGACCACCTGCGTCCAAGACACTCGCCCTGACGCGCCAGTGATAGCTCTGTCCCGATGAGAGAGCGGCGGCGGGGACTGAGTAGCTGTTGCTTCCCCACGCAGACCCGTCGAGCGTCACTTCGTGGATGACGCTACTGAATGCCGCATCAGATGCAATCTGCACGTGGTACTGTCGAGTAGTGCTGCTCCCCGTGTTGTACTGCACCCAAGCCAGTGAAGGGGTTACGCTGACGGTGGCACCATTGTCGGGAGATGACAGGGTTGGTCTCGTCCAGAAATGCCTGACCTCAGAGTAGTCGCTGCTCCCACCGGAACCCGATGCCTTGACTCTCCAGAACCAGATGGAGTCGCCACTGACAGTAGGAGTGAAACTCAAACTGCTGCTCCACGGGCTGGACTGACGGCCATTGAAGGAGAAATTATTCGCCACCTCGGCCACATAGGTACTTGCCTCGGCGGTAGCCTGCCAGCTCAGCGTGGGCGACAGCGTGGCAACAGTGGCGTCATTCGCCGGACTATTCAACAGGGGCGGCGCCGGGGCCGCGGCCACGCTACCCGCCAGCGCTCCCGTCGCCAGCAACACCAGGACCATCACCAACGACGCAAGCCCACGCGAATTCACCATGAGTCTAATCATCTCCAGCTACCTCCGGATGCAGTTGGGAAGGCTCCGTGGTCTACACCATGTGGCACGATCAGCCCAAGCCCCTGGCTCTCCTGTATTGACTGAGTGTACGCAGGCCCGCTGAATTCTCTCTGAACAGCTCGGAGGCGCGGACGTTAAAACCTGGTCATGATGCTTGGCGACTCCCTGAAGTCGCCAAGCATCGATCCCTATGGCAACTCCTTCAGATACACCGTCAGCCGCTCTTGCGGTTTCCGCGTACCCAGGAAGTTGGTGAAGTACAGCCTCCCACTCGACATCTCTGCCGGGACGATGAAGGCCACGATCCCGCGGAAAGCCTGGCCTGGGGAGAGGAAGAAGCGATCCGGAAGAGCATTCGATATGGGCACTGGTAGGCCCCTGTACTCCTGCCCTGCTGCGTCTCCGATGACGAAGAAGTCCACATGGATCTCGGTCGCAGATGCGCCCGGCCGGAAGGCATAGGTCAGGGTCACATCGGCCAGCACTATCTTCGTGCCATTGGTAGCGGCTATGCGGGATCCGTAAGGTCCGCCGTAGCTCTCTTGCCCCAACAACAACAAGTTGGCCCGCAGTTCCAGGTCACCCTCCTCGACGGCGAGGTTGACCTCCCTCCACTCCAGCAGCTTCGAGCCAGAAAAGGGAGATGACGCGATCCGAGTTGTTGGGGTGGGCTCGTCCTTAAGTGGGACCCATCGCTGCTTGGGAAGTGACGCCAGGTCCACGGCGCCGGCAGGAGGAACTCCGATGGGGCCAAGGTCGATTGCATCAACCCATCCATCGCCCACATGGCTGGCACGCTGTCCCGCGGGCAAGAACACACGTAGCCTCCCGCCGGATTGGGGTTCCATCACCAGCATGTACGACCACTGGGGCAGGGTCGCCACTGCCTTCCCGCCCGAACCCGAGGTCCACAGGGTCGTAGCCCTGTGGTTGCACACCCACCACTCTGCGGCAGAAGGCTGGCTGATCGCGGCCAAGGAGCCGGAGACGGTGGGCGTGGGAACGGGGGCGTTGGCTCGCGGGCCCGGCGTCGCGGCACGCAACTGGTCCGCCTCTGCGTGCAACGCCTCCACGGTTGCCCTCAGCGCCACCTCCCTTTGGGACGGACCGGCGCTGCACCCTGCGGAGAGCCCAATCAGCAGCAGGGTCCAGGCCGCCAGCAGCACCAGGGTGAGTCGAGGGCTGCGAGCGAAGGCTAGCATCAGTCCTCCCACAGCTTCCACCTGGCTTGCTTGCTGTTCCACAGGTTGTCCAGGGTCACGGCGTCCTTGTAAGTATCCATGCAGGCCCAGAAGCCTCCATGCTTGTGGGCGACAATCTGGCCCTCCTCGGCGAGCCTCTGCAGAGGCTCGCGTTCCAGGATGGCATTGTCTCCCAGGAACCGGAAGACCTCACGCTGGAACACGAAAAACCCACCGTTCACCCAATCCCTCATCCGAGGCTTCTCGGTGAACTCCCTCACAGTCGAGTCCTCGCCAACCCTCATGATCCCGAACTGAGACAGGGGGGTGACGGCCGTCACCGTAGCGAACCTGCCGTGGCGGCGGTGCGTCGAGACCAACTCCCGCAGGTCGATGTCGGCCACCCCATCCCCGTAGGTCACCATGAAGGTATCGCCGTCTATGTAGGGCTCAGCCTTCTTGATACGACCGCCGGTATTGGTCTCCAATCCGGTATCCACGAAGGTTACGCGCCAGGCCTCATCGTCCTGGTGTAGGTACTCCAACCTGGGCTGCTCGCCGGGCGCCATCTCCAGCCTGAAGTTGTGGCGCCGCCACCGGTCGCCATCGACGAAGTACTCCTTGATCTTCTCCCCCTTGTAGCCAAGCAACAGCACGAAATCGTTGAAGCCCCAGTGCGAGTAGATTTTCATGATGTGCCACAGGATAGGCCTGCCGCCGATCTCGATGAGCGGTTTGGGGACGCTCTCCGTCTTCTCCTGCAGCCTGGTCCCCTTGCCGCCACACAAAATCGCAACCTTCATCTCACACCCCCTGTCATCTGGAAAGATACCGTGAGGAGGCGACCCCCTCCCGAAAAGCCGCCTGTGAGAGCGGACCCTGGTCCTGCAGAATGCTGAAGTCGGCCCCGTTGGTGTCCTTCTCATCAAACCAGACCAGGGCCTTCAGTCTGGGAAACCTGGCGGGAATCTGGTGGAGCAGGATGTCACGTATCCACTGAGCCTTCAGTTCGTCGCTCCAGCTCTCCACGCTGGTCTCCGCGATCATGATCGGCTTCTGAACTCGGGCAGTCAGCAGGTCGTAGTCCGGGCCGAAGGTGGCCTCAAAGTCGCCTCTCCCATTCCGAAATGGGTAGCCGTCCAGCGCCACCCAGTCGACGTAGTCGTCACCAGGGTAGGTCGGCATCACCTCCCCAGCCCCGTTTCCCCCCACGTGAGGGCTCCACACGAAGGTGACGTTGCCCGCACCTCGCTGTCGAAAGACAGCCACGATATGTCGCCAGGCAGCCACGTACTCGGATATCTGCGGCTCCTGATAGGCTTTCCACGAGAACCAGGGGCTGTTCTGCTCCCACATCATCCGAAAGAAGAGGGGACGCCCCCAATCCCTGATCTGGTCGGCCCACCGCGAGATGTAGTCGTCCTGGTCCCCCACCGCTACCGACGCCAGACTCCGCGTCCCGCGCCCGAAGTTGGGCTGCCACGATAACATCGGTATAGATCCCCTCTCGTTCACCCAGCTTGCCCATTCGGAATCGAACCGGCTGCCGTAGAAGGGCGGGTTGTCGCTGTAGCGATGCACTATCGCGAGTTGCTTCCCAATGGCATTCTCGAATCGTTCCACATCTCCCGGGATATTGACCCGTTCGCCCACCCACGCCCCAAGGTATATTGGACTCGCCACATCCGACGAGGGGTTTCCGCTTACACCCGCCGCGATAGGGCGGCTCGGAGTCGCTGCCGCCTCCCTAGGCTGGTTCACGCGAGCAGCTCGAGGTAAGAACTGGAACAGTCGTATCTTGGCCAGACTCCGTGCGTCGGCCAGGGAGTACCGCTCCGAGAGATAACCCAGCAACTGGCCATCAGCGTCGGGAAATCCATTCCGGTACACCACAAGCCAGATTCCGGACTTGCCGCGGGCGATCTCGTCGACCCGTCTGTAGTCCTCTTCCGTCAACGGAGGAGGCTCGACGGCCCATGGTCGAAAGGGCACTCCATGAAACTCGGCCCCATCCAGGAGCCCCTCAAGGTGGTAGTCCAGCGGCAGCAAACCGGCGCTGCAGTCGACGAATGCAACCTCCTCTGGCTTCATCTGGCGGCTGAGGTAACCCGCCGCGGCCTGCCAGTCCTCTTGGGAACCGGATGAGTAGTACTTCACAAGCCCCAGAACGTTCAGCAACAACAGGGCTGCCAACCCCGCCACCACGACTACTCTCCACCTCAGAGCGGCCAGACCGGCTACCATCAGTAGATACCACGCAAACGAGGCTGCGATGATTGTCTTGGCCAGGAAGATCCCTTTCCAGCAGCCGGCGGCCGCCAGCAGCCCCACCGTTCCTAGCGACAGCCAAAGCAGCAGCGCGCCAACGCCTCCCAGCCTGAGCGACCATGCCCCCAGCAGGGAGATTGCCACGGCGCCGACGACCAGGAGGTCTCGCAGTTCGACGGCAATGCGCATAGTGAGGTGCCAGTAGGGGAGTTGCCCGTAGGCTTGCTGAAACAGGACCCCTTCCACGCCTCTCGCTGTGGTCCAAGCCAGATTGGGGACTCTGTAGACGTCGTTCTGCGCCAGGAAGGCCGGCAGCCAGGGGAAGAACAACAGCGCCGCGGCCAGTTGACTCAAAAACCAGGGCCGGGCTTTCTCTCTGCCACGCTGCCTCGTGCCAATCAGCGTTACCACGGCAAACGCCTGTGCTGCCAGGAAGAACACCGCATTGAGCTGCGTATACATGCAGGCGGCCGTCAGAGCCGAGTGGGCCGCCCAATTGCCAAGGCCACCATGATCGAGGGCCCTGAGCAGGAAGAAGAGCGACCCAAGACACAGTAGACCTAGCAAGGCATACATCCGGACTTCCTGCGCCCACTCTACGTGGAAGGAGGAAACCGCCAGCAATGCCGCCGCCCCAAGACCGATCCTTGGTCCCGCAAACCGTGACCCGATCCCGTACAGGAGAGGCACCGACAAGCTAGAGAAGACCACCGAGGGCAGCCGCATAGTGAACGGATCGGTGCCCAGCAGCAGCCAGAAATGCATGAAAGCATAGTAGAGGGGGGGGTGGGGATCGAGTTCGATCAGGCCACGCACCATGTCCGGAATGGACATGCGCGCCAGGGTGACGACGAATGCCTCGTCATACCAAACACTCTTGTCGGTCAAACCACGTAGACGGAGAAGAAAGGCCGCCAGCGTAATAGCAACAATCGATAAGGTCGCGGCATGGGCTTGGACGGCGGCCAAAGAGCGCGTCCTCTGCCCTACCGCCCGAGACATCAGCAATAGCGATCCCACCGTCGGCTCTCTCCGCTGCAAGCCCCAGTTATCGGCCTTCTGACAGTTGTCTGACATGCGACCAGTCTAGGAAAGCGGTCTTAACCTCAGGTGAATTTGCGGAACCGCGGGCTCTTTCACTTCTGTCATGGTGACCACGGAATCACTACCAGTGGGCGCGGTAGACCACCATCTCGCTTCCACCCAGCATCGAAGCCCGAGTTGCCGTAAGCGGCCTGTCCACCCGAGCGGAGTAGATCGGCTCGAAGACGTCCGTCATTGAAGCCATCTCGGGGTACCACTCCGGCCATACCACCAGGTAATCCGGCCTCCTCTGTTTGAGATACTCCAGTACCCCCTCACGGCCCCGCTGGCTGATGTATGGCAGGATTCCGGGCTCTGCGATGCCGACCGTGTCGAGAACCCGCCGGTTCGAGATGAAGGCGATCGCTCCAATATCATTCATCGCGACGTAGGCGTCCCGAGAGGTGTTGTCTCTCAACCATTCCCCCAGGTGAACGTTGATAGCCTGGATACTGCGGACGTCGCCCGCGTACTGGGTGGACCACCGTCGCGCCTCGAACAGAGCATCCCCCAAGCACAGCAGGCCGACCAGGAGGAATAGGTTGCCGGCCGTGAGCCACCTCTCGATGTTCCGATAACGGATGCGAGGGAGCGCCGCGGCCACCTGGGTGGCGGCGAAGTCGACGCCAAAAGCGCCGAAGAGGGCGGCGAAGGGTATCAGAGGCATCAGGTATCGCTCGTGGTGGCGCAGGTTGGGCGCCATCACGGAGTTCACCAACGGGAGGCCAACAAACCATATCAGGCCCAGGAATGTCAGAGCGCGGACCCGTCGCTCGGAAATACCCAGCCGGAGCCACGACAGCATGCCTAAGATAATCAGCATGCCAAGCAGGAAGGCATCGGTTCGCAGGCTGTCCACCGCCGAGCGCAGGTACCACACGTCAGGCACTAGTCTCGGCCCGGTGTACGGTCCATCACCCTGCGGGAGGCTCTGGGCCATAAAGGTATTGCCGGCGAGTCCCCCACCCGTAGCAAGGGTGTATGCCACCCTGGCCACAATGGCAACTGCCAGCAGCAGGGCAGGGCCGGACACAGCCACCGTCGCCAATCGCCGTGGCATGCCCTTCAGCGAGAATGGCCGAGGTAGCAGCGTGGGCATAGCTCCATCCAGGATCAATAAACCGAGGAAGAGATATCCCTCGGGTCTAAGCAGTGTCGAGACGGCCACAAGGGAGGCGCCTAGCAGCGACAGCCGCTCGCGCCCGCGATGGCCCAGGCAATGGAGCAGGAGACCCCACAGGGTCAGGCAGGTGAACATCGTCGTCTCCATCCCCGACAGGGCAGCCCAGATCCACCTGCCCGTGGCCGCGCACAGCAGAGCAGCCACCAGGGCAACTCGTCGGTCGGGCTTCACCAGCAACGCCAGGTAGTAGACCGCGATGGAGGAAAGCAGATAGCAGGTCACGCCCAGCACCAGGGCGGGTACCGTGAACTGCCCGGTCACCAAGTAAGCCAGCGCCAGCAAGGCAGTCCAGGCAGGGCTGGTAGAGGCAGAAGTAGGCACATCAGGGTTGAAGGAGAACCCATGCCCCGTCGCAAAATTCTCGGCTATCCTGAAATGGATCCAAGCGTCATCCAGGGGCATGCCCAGCACGCCGCCCAGCCTTATCTCCTGTGTGAGGAAGAAGGCTACGAGGGCTGCTGAGAATATCAAGAGGGCTCCAAAGGCGGCCGCATCTCTGCGGTTACTCCCAACCTCCTCGCTGCCACGCCATCTGGTTCTCGGAATCGCAACCAATTCCCATGCTCCTCTCAACTGACTCTATCTCGACCGTTCGACTGACCTGCGCATCTCGTAGCGAGATATGCTGATGCCCCGGAACTCCTTTAGATCCGTCTGCCGATACTGCTGATCGGAATACCCCCTCACGCCGCCTTCAGGGTCAGGAAAGTCGGCATGACTCTCGATCAACCAGAAAGAGTCACGCCCGGCCATCAACTGGTCTATCCGGCCCAAATCCTCTGCCTTCACCGCCGGCTCCAGCGGCCCCACACTGAACACGTCCACGGGAAGCCCTCGCCGTTCCAGATCGAGATCTTCGCCCTCCAGGTAGTAATCGAAGGGAATCTGAGCATCAGCGGCCACGAAGAGCACCAACTCTTTGGGCTCCGCTCGGGACACGACGTAGGTGGTGGCCTCTTCCCACTCCTCCTTCATCGGCACCGAGTACAGCCGGTACAGCGAAGTGAGATTCAGCAGCACCAGCAGGGCCACGAGGCCCACTCCCAACGCCCGCGGACGCAGCCGGACGATGCCCGCTGCTACGAGCAACAGGAAGGGCGCCAGGCTGGGGATCAAAGCCCTCGTCAGGAAGAGTGGCTTCACCTGGCTCACCAAATACATCGCAACCACCGGCACCACAAACAGGCACACGAGGAAGAGATACTCTCGCCGTCCCACCTTCACGGCAATCCCCAGCGCCAGCAAGAGGGCCACTGCTACCAGGACCTCCCTCCCGAAGGGCACCTTCCAGTGAGGCAGGTAGTAGCTGGAGAACTCTAGTCCCAGGGTCACGATACTGTCCCAGGTGGGACGCTCTATCCAAAATCGCTGGTAGGTCTGGCTCTGCCGCAGAAAACCGGGCAACCAGGGAAGCCACAGCAGCAGGACCGCAGCTTGACTCAACAGCCAGGGTCGGTAGGACTGCAACACGGCTATCCACCTTGGCCGCGCGCCGGCAGCAGTTGGCCACTCACCCCGACCCTCTCCCCTAGAGAGAGGGAGCCCTCTTCCCCCCTCTCCCTCTGGGAGAGGGTCGGGGTGAGGGCTCGTACCACCAAAACCGACGTACAGCACAACCGCCATCCATTCGCCCGCGATGAAGAACACCGAGGCAACCTGGGTGTAGGTTGCCAGGGAGGTAGCGAGTACGTAGGCAACCCAGAACCGCCATTTCCCCGTCTTCAACGCCTTGAGCAGAAAGAGAGCCGACAGGGCGCAGTTCAGTGCCAGGAGCGAGTACATCCTGGTCTCCTGCCCGTGGTACACCTGGAAGGGAGACAACGCCATTAGCAGGCCCGCCACCGCTCCCAGCCTCCGCCCTCTCAACTCCGTGCCCAGGAAGTACACCGCCAGCACCGCGCTGGTCCCAAGTAGGGTCGACAGCAGGCGGGCGTTGAATGTGCTGAAGCCCAGACCGAGCCAGAGATGCAGCATGGTGTAGTAGAGCGGCGGCGGGGTGTCGTGGTTTACGATGATCTCCATCATCCGATCGAATGGCTGCCGTGCAACGTAGATACTGAATGCCTCATCCAACCACACGCTCTGCGCGTCCAGGGCATACAGCCGGGCTGTGAGTGCCACTGCTAGGATCGGCAGCACGAGGAATGGTGATTCCAGAAGGCCCTTCAGCAAAGACTCTTGCACCCGTTGCCGATCGGCGACCGGCGGGACACCAAGTAACTCACGCGTGGACATATCGCTCGAACACCCTCTCTATCGTCGGTCTGACGGCTTCCATGCTGTACTGATCGAGGCACCTTCGACGAGCGGCCTTGCCCATCCGGATGGACCCTTCCTCGTCATCCAGCAGCCTATCCAGGGCGCGAGTAAGGGCATCCACATCCCCCGGGGGAACCACGATGCCCCCATCCCCTATCTGCGCGGCCATGTCCGCCAGGTCGGTGGCTATGACGGGTACCCCCATGGCCATCGCTTCAGGGACCTTGGTTGGCATCTGACCTCTCGAGATGGGGTTGTCCCTCTGCGGGACCATCACGACGTCGGCCATCGCCAGAAAGGCAGGCCCCTTCTCGAAGGGCTGTGCGCCAAGGAATGTCACCCTCTCCATCGCCCGGAGGCTCTCCACGTAGGGAGTCCAGCCACCCACCACCACCAAGCGCACCTCAGGATGCCTGGACCCCCTCACGGCGCTGACGATCTCCTCCAACCCCTTGTGTGGTTGCGGCCGCCCCAGGAACAGCACCAACCGGTACTGATCCAACCCCCACTCCGCCCGCAGCGCCGCCCGGTCGAAGCAGTCCGGGTTGAATAGCCCCGTATCCACTGCCTGCGGGATGACCGTCCCCCCGAATAGCCGCTGGAAGTAGCTGGAGACCGACGTAACGTGGTTTGCCCTCCGTAGCATGCTTTCCATGACGAGGGTGAAGGGGTAGCTGTTCGGATCGGCCAGCTCCTTGGCTGACAGCAACAGGTTCTTGGACATGTGAAAGCTGTAGGGGTAACAGTGGTAGATCTCACGATCGTCCACATCTGCCACCACGGGAGTACCTCGCCGACCTCGGGCGTAAAAGGCAGTCCCAAGGCTGGGAAGCTTAGGCTTGCAGGCGTACACCACGTCCCCAGTCAAGGCATCCGCCAACTCCCTCACCGCACCTGGAAAACGAGGGAACCTCTTCATTGGAACCGGCAGGTATCGGCCTGGCCATTTGGAGGTAGCGTAGACGTCCTCGTCACCCGGAAACACCGGCGCGACGACCTCCACCTCGTACCGCTCACTGAGCAGTTGTGCGAGGATCCTTGGTCGGGCCAGCGAATGGATGGTGCAGTTGGCAGCCAGCAGAGATATCTTCAGCATGGCTACCTCAATGCCCCCACCTCGACGGGGGGCACCCTCCCCGTCAGGAGCCTCCGCCCGTAGAACCTCCCGGCCACCCAGAAACCCAGGATGAGGCCCCACAACTGGTAGAGGCTGACCAGTCCGCACTCCAGGTTTCTCTTCTTCAGTCCGATCAGCGCCAGCAACGGCACGTCCTCCCACAGCCGGATGGCTGTCATCGGCAGGGCGAAGGGGTCGCGAAGGACGAGCATGTGCTTGAGCAGAAAGGCCGCGGTTCCGCGCGCGTAGTCAACCCGGCGTCTCCTGGCCTGAGATGGGCTGCGCCACTGGTCGTGGTAAATGATGACGCACGGGTCGTACACCACCTTCCCACCCGCCACCAGGACCCTGTAGATGAGATCCAGATCCTCCGCCGCGTAGAGGGCAGTTCCGGGCCCCATTTCCTCGTCAAAACCGCCAACATTCATGTAAGATTCACGTTTGAATGCCATATCAATACTGTGGCCAATCCCCCAGGGACGGCTCTTGCCACGCCACTCCTGCCTCTCCTGTGTCGTCTTGGTGGCGACAGCCACCTTCCCCTTGACGTCCCCATACGGAAGGACGCTTCCGCACAGACAATCCAGTTCCGGGTCAGATTGAAACAGCTCGATGACTCGCTCCACACAGCCTGCGTGGGTCAGGCAGTCGTCGTCGGTGATCAAGATAAGGTCACCGCTGGCCGCCTCCACGGCCAGATTTCGCGCCCGAGAGGTGCCGATCTTGCCACCGGCCAGGTAGTGAACGGCCGGCCATCTGCCGGCCCACCGCTCCGCCATCTTCCTGGTATCCGCGCTGCTGCTGCTGTCCACGATCACGATTTCGTCGGGCTTGACCCGGCCTTCGCTCATGGACGCGATGTTGCGGTCCAGGAAAGATGCCCGATCCATGGTGGATATGACCACCGACAGCTTCATGCCGTTAGTCCCCCGTATCCCAAGTTCAGCGGCGACGGCCTTAGCCGATGCCCATCAATGCCCCCTGCCCGCCAGCAGGATGGTCTCCCACATCCATCCCAAATTCCAGGCAAGGTGGCGTCCCTCTGAGGCTAATTGCCGCTCCCTGCGTGTAACGGTGAACCAGAGGCATCTGCCCCCATGGGCGGCCACCCTCCAAGTTGCCGCAGGCAACCCCTTTAGCAGCCTCTGCCTCGAGAGGACGCTCCCGCCACACCCCATGCGAGCCGTGGTCCTCCCCAGGAATACCGCCCGATTCATGAAGAAGGCCCTGGTCAGGCGAGAGGGCGGCACGATGTGCCCCACCTTCACCGTCGGGGCATAGAGGATGTGTCCCCCTGCCCTCTCCAATCGACGGCACACATCGATCTCATCCATCAGATAGGTGGGCGCTCCACCCCCTCCCAGGGAGGTCGCGAAACCACCCAACTCCAGCAGCGTCTCTTTTCTGAAGGAGATGTTGGCCCCAAAGGGATAACCCGGGTTGGTGCACCAGGTCCGCTCGGGCCCGTAATCCAGGATGCTCAGATAGCCCAACAGCTCGTCGCCCAGCCAGGGGGGACGAGGAGCCCCCCAAATAGCCTCTATCTTGCCGCCGACGGCCGCGGCGTCCGTCTCCCTGTAGGCCGTAGCCAGTTCGGTAGCCCAGTGCGGATCTACCACGACATCGTCGTCCAGGAAGGCAACAACCTCACCCCCGGCGGCAGCGATGGCCGCGTTCCGCGCGAAGCCCAGCCCCACCTGGAGCTCCCGCACGCAGCGCACCGGCACCCCAGTATCCCGGGCAACGGCAGACGATACACCGGACACGAAACCCTTGTCCTCACGGCTGTTGTCCACCACCAGCACCTCGAACTCCGATAGCGCACCCTCCTGTGCTACCAGGGTACGAAGGCTGCCCTCCAGCGTACTCCTCTCGCCCGCCGTGCAGATCGCCGCGGTAATCAGGACCAAGCGGATCCTCCTAACATCGCCCAAGTCCAGCCTGAACGTCCCTTGAGATTCTGCTTCAAGGAGTTGAATGCAGCCTGAAGGCAGACGTAGGGGGGATGAGAGGCTGTTCATGAGACGGGCAGAGCAGCACGCCCTGCACTACCTTTGCAGACCACCTTGGCGGACCACCACGTCGAAACAGGAGCAGTCAGGGGTAGAAGACCCGGCTGGCAAGGGAGCCCTTCAGCCGGCCCAACCGTAGCCCTCCATTGAAGAGGAGGCTTAGATAGGCATCCTCCAACAACTCCACGCTGCTCCACTGGAGCTTCACCGCAACCCAGCGACGAAGAGAGAGGCTGGCAAGCCCGAGAATCCGGCGGTATTGCCAAAGGAGTCTTCTCCAGGGATCCCTCCGAAGATGCCGGCGGTACTTCTTGTACAGGATAGCGTCCCCGATCCCCCACCCAATGGTCTGCCGCCACAGCCCAGCGGTAGTGCTGCGATGGCGATGCCACGCCACAGCCTCCGGCCGATAACACAGCCGGAACCCTGTTTCCAGCTGCATTCGCCACAGCACATCGGAATCCTCCGCGGTTATCAACTCCTCGTCGAACAGGCCGATGCGATCGAAGACCTCCTTGCGAAAGGCGGCGTTGGCAGTCTGCGCATAGGGGAGGAATGAATGGCTCAACACGTGTTCCTGGCTCAGGATCCCGCGCCTTGCGTAGTACCTCTCCACAGCCGTTTTTGGCTCCGCAGCTAGTATGGACCCGGCCACACACCCAACCGTCGGATCCGCGAACCCTGCTTCAATCTCCGCCAGCCACTCAGTATGGGCAATACAGTCGCTATCGATGAAGGCGATGATCTCTCCCCGGGCAGCCGCAACCACAGCATTGCGTGCCACCGAAGGCCCCCGGCGATGGGCAGCTTGTACCAACCTAACGGGTCCTCGCGACATGTATCTTCGAACAACGTCCGTAGTGTTATCGATGGACCCGTTATCGGCCACGACGATCTCCATCCGATCCCACGGGAAGTCCTGCGCCAACAACGAGTCGAGCAGCTTAGGTATCACCGTCGCCGCATTGTAGGCGGCCACTCCCACGGTGATCATGCCGTACTGTCCACCCTGTGAGCCTTGGTCTGTATCAGTGCCGATCGAACTACGAACATCCATCGCATCTTCTCCTCATGACGACTCAGCAACAGGAAGACCCCCCAGTAGCTTGCGACGCAAACCGCGCCAACCACCATCATGTGCAAATAGCTGCCGGCTCCGATGAACTGGATCGCTATTGCTGCCAACCCGGCGCTGGGAAACGCCGGCACCAGGATCGGTTTCACCACCTCGCTCAGATAGCGTGAGACCGGCACTCCGGCCTCTCTGCAGATGTAGGGCAACAGTACGAGACCGTTGGTTGTTAGCACCGAGATGAGCGTGGCCAATCCGACTCCCACCACGCCGAAGCTACTAGTCAGCAAGACGCTCAACAGCAGGTTGAGGGAGCTATCGGCCATGGCAACGAAGGAGTTGACCTTGATCTTGCCCTTGGCCCACAGCAACTTGTCGCCTGTGGATATGAGGAAGCTGAAGAAAAGCGGCACCGAAAGAAGACAGAGCAGGGGGTAGGCGATCTCGTACTGCGGCCCAACCCATAGGGTAATGAAAGGCTTCCCCAGCAGGAACAGCAGCATCACCATAGGCAGCGACATCGCCCCCACGATTCGTGAACCATCCACCAACAGACTCTGTACTCGGGTCGTATCGTCCGCCGCGCTCAACTCAGTGTAGGCCGGCAACAGAACCGCCAGGATCGGATCAACGCCACGCTTGACGTACTGCGCCAATCCGTTTGCTATGGAGTAGGGGGTCACCATCGCCACATCCAACACTACCGTAATGATGATGGGGGCCGTCCGGTACACCACCTGAACAGCCACGTTTATGACGAACACCCACAGGCTGAAGCTGCCGATCTCCTTAACGACTTGGGTGCTCACCATTCCGATGCCCAACCGCAGGTCTGGATCGACTCGTCTCGCCATGGTCAGTCTGCCGGCCGCCACGATCACGTTGGTCAGCAATCCGACCACGGACAAGCCCACCAACCCCAGTCCAAAGTAGACCACAGCGAGGGACATGAGGGCATTGATGACGACAGATGCAGCGCCGACGGCATTGACCAGGTCGTAACGCTGGTAACCCCGCAGCACTCCCCCAAAGACTCCAAAGGGAAAAGACACCAGGAGCGATACCCCGGTTATATAGATCATCGCCTTGACGTCTGGAAGCAGCTGCGGAGGCAGTGGGAAGAGAGCTTCCACCAACTGGACCAGAACCAGGCAACCCACGGCAGCGACTACCCCGACGGCGGCCAGCAATGCGAAGGAATTGGCCACCATGCGGTTCAGCCGCTCCTGCTCGCCCTTCGCCTTCAGTTCCGAGACGAACTTGATGACCGACGCTCCCAACCCGAAGTCGAACATCCAGAAGTAGCTGCTGATGGAGCCGACAAGCACCCAGGCACCATAATTGGAATCTCCCAACGATCGGATCAGAAATGGGGTGAGCAGGAAGCCAACGACGAGACCCAGCAGATTCCCACCATAGTTGGCCGCGGTGTTGCGGACGATCTTGGTCGAGAGATTCATCCTGCCTCCATTGGGCCACGCAGCCCATTGCTGGATGCTACCCGTGCTGACGGCTTCCTGGCTGTCACCAGGAAAGAGTTGCCTTCACACCTCGATCGTCCCCTCAACTCCCGGTAAGCAAGGGTGAGTGCCACCGGATAGGTGAGGGCAGCGGCCACGACTCCCAGCACCGGAACCCCGGTAAACAGCGCGTTCAGTTCAAAGGCCAGCTCTCCACCCCCCCCAAAGGTTCTCCTTAGGCCGGTGACCACAAATCCGGCCGCTCTCACCTTGTTGAGAATCTCCTCTCGCGAGTACTCGTCCCGGACGTGGCCGGTAACACTGTGTCTCTTGAAAGTGGGGATGACCCGCTTCTGCATTTGATGGCGCAGCGGCACGTGAATCACCAGGAGCCCCCCGGGCTTCAAAGCCCTGTTGAGGCTCTCCAGTACACGCTCGTCCTCCCACACATGCTCCAACACGTCCACGCACACCGCCGCATCGAAGCTCTCTTCGTAGGGCAAATCGCGCACGTCCGCCTGTTCGAAGGCCAGGTTTCGGAGTTGAAGGCTATCGGCCATCACCTGGCAAGAGGCGATACTACTCTCCAGTAGGTCCACTCCAATCACACGGCATCCCTTCAGCTCCCGTGCCAGGGTCACCGCGCAAGCACCCTCACCGCATCCGGCATCCAGGATCCGCCCTGCACTGACAGAGGAGCCGAGCAGCGATGCCACAACATGGCCAGCTCGCATTCTCCGGTGGATGTTGAGATCGCCTAGGACTCGATAGGCGAGTCGCTTCAAGGGGTCGCCATGGCGAGTGTACAGATCCCTTCCCTGTCGCATGAACACGCCGAGAGGCAGGCGACAGTCATGGCTCACCTCGGACATGGCTGATTCAACCCTCACTTGGACTCCACTCCAGAGAGTACTGCTGCCCCCCTGGATCTTCGGAAGCGATCCAGCCACGGGGATGTCGGCCTTAGCCGGTCTGATGGAGGCAAGATCATTTTCTTTCTTGCGCAATGCCCTTGCCACGAGCTGAGAGATCTCTCCGGCCCTGGCAGCCCAGCTATGGTCTGCCGCGGAGTCGCTTCGCGAGCACCGCGCGGCCAGATTGTCGCTTTCCTTCGCCTGCAAGATGGCCTGCACGAAACTGGGACCATCCTCTGCCAAATACAGAAAGCCAGGACTGGCCCGCAGGGATGGGATGGGCGTAGCGACCACGGGCTTGCCCGCAGCCAGGTACTCGTGCAACTTCAAGGGGTATATTCCCTGGGTCAGCCGATTGATCTTGTAAGGAATGAGTGCCACATCCATATGGGCCAGGTAAGCGGGGAGACTCTCGCGCCTCTTCAACCCCAGGAAGTGTACATTGGGCAGTCCCCTGAGCCTGTCTACCTCATGGTTTCCTTCCTGCACTGGTCCTATCAGGATGAAGCTCCATCCAGGCAATGCCTCCGCCACGTGCCGCAACAGCTCACAGTCGAACCTGTACTCGACCTGGCCGATGAAGCCGGCTCGAGGGCTAGGCAGGCCTATCAGATCCTCGGGCTCTGTCCCATCCTGAGACAAAGCCTGGCGAAAGAGGTCAACGTCTGCCGCATTGGGCACGAAATAGCTGTGGGCGTTGAAAGTTGCCTTGGACTCCCTGAGCACCTCCGAGGAGGTCAGAACCAGGTCACAGTTGCCCGCCAGCCTCCCTTCGATCTCCCCAATATAGGGCGAGTAGCCGGGAAAGCCCGTTATCTCGTCGGTGCAGTGGTAGACCGACAGCCTCTCGCCGAGGCGGCCGACGACGGCGTCGCCGAAGTAGACGTTGAAGGACACCCATAGCACAGGGCTCTGGAACTCAAGCCTTGCCAGGGTCCGTCGCAGGCACATGCGAAAGACCTCCTGATTGAAGGCCAACAGCTTCTCGAACAACACTCGGCTGCGGACCCGGTTGAAAGGGAGGGCTGGCGGAGGACTCCAAAGTAGCAACCTCTCCCCGCGCCTGCTCAGTCCACCGTTCTTCGCCCAAGCGGTCAGTTTCCTCCTCAGCCGATCGTCATGTCCTGCCCCCAGGTAGTCACTAGCGAAAGTAAGAGGCGGGTCCACGAACAGGACCCGGTTCTGACGTGCGAACTGGGACATCAGATGCTGCCGACTGGTCCAGAAGGGCCAGTCCCAGTCCATAACCGAGACACAGACGATCTCCTGGCCGACGATCATCCTACTTGTCGAGGATGGGTAGGCGTCGCCCAACTGCAGCGAGCGGTCGGCGCCTGGCAATCGGACGCACTCTCTATTCATGAGCGCCCTCGGGGAGCCGAGAGGCAGGGACACCCGCGCCATGGCCATGTGACAGCCGAGTGCACTTCTTCGCGCCGCGTCCCAGCCTCAGCACGGCCTGCAGCAACACCGTCAGCGCCAGGGAAGGCGCAACGCTCAGCCCGCTGTCGGTGGTGCGCAGGAATTCCCAGTGCTTTCGGAGAAACCTCGCGTTATTGCGCACAACCCAGAGTTCATAGTTCCAGCGGCTACGGCTCCTGGACCCGCCACGAGCCTTGCCAACTCCACCGGGGGTGTGGAAGCCCAGGGTGTGGGGGCAGTGCGCCAATCGAAAGCCTGCCTTCAACGCCCCAATCTGGAAATCGGTCTCCTCGCGCCAGCCGTTGCCCCTGAAGCCTCGATCGAAGGAAACGCGGCGGAAAACATCTCTGCGGATCAGCGCACAAGCATCCAGCAACGGCACCGGCACGTCGACACCGGTGTCAATGTGGTGGTTTCCCACCATCGCCCATCGCTCGATCACCGGATCCGTGTAGCGCTGAACCCTCAGCAGCGCCGCCTGGTGGCTCTCCCCCGGCAACACATTTATGCGCCGGCCAGCGATCATGTCGGCGCCAGAGGACTCTAGATGCTCCAGCAGAGTGGTAACCTGCCCCGGCGTGAGTTCATAGTCATCCTCTCCATAGAACAGGTAGTCGCCCGTGGCAGCTTCGGCGCCAGCGTTCCGGGCTCCTGCTTGCCCCTGGTTAACGGGAAGCCGAACGATGCGAAGGATAGATGACTGCCGGGCCCGCTCCCTCAATAGATCCTGGGTGCCGTCGACACTGCCGTTGTCGACGACAACAACCTCTCTCGCAGCCCTTTGATCGAGGTAGGAAGCCAGTACCCGGTCCAACTGTTCGGCACGGTTGTAGGTTGGGACCACCAGGCTGACGGGGCCACCATCGAAACACCGTACCCTTTCTCTAGCTTGCTGCATCAAGTGTCCCTCCTATCTACCATGCACCTGATCGATGGTGACGCCTCGCTCGTGCGCCGTGGGAACCCACTCCTGTCGGGAGGCCCGCAGCGCCCCAAATAGCGTGGCTCCGGCCATCATGCAGATGAACAGCGGGGCATAGGCAAGGGCGACATAGGAACGCAAACGAGCCCCAGCCAGCACCATTCCCAGCAGCACGTAGGCCACAAAGCTGGCGAGGGCAGCAAACCACACCGTCCACGGTAGTAGCCCAGGCAAGTCAGGAAACAGGATGCCGGTTAACCCCAGTCCTGCCATCAAGAGAAGCAGTATCGATCGAGGTGGTTTGGTCGCCGCGAAACCGGCGAAGAGCCGATGGACATCCCGGGATCGCAACCCAGAACCGAGCAATCGGAAGCCATAGTGGCGGGCCGTGAGGGCCATTCCCGCCACCCAACGCTTCCTCTGGCGACCCAACTGGCCAGCCTTCCTGGTCTTCTCGTCATACACCTTAGCTCTAGCTGCATAACCGACCCTTATGCCCCCCAGCATCAGGCGGGCCTGCCACTCCACGTCTTCACAGAGTCCCCTTATTCCAGAACCCACCAGCCCCTCAAATGTGGCGCGGTCGAACGCAGTTCCTGAACCCGCGATGATCGCCGACATGCCCAGTCCCATCCGTCCCGCCTGGTCCAGGTTGTTCCACAGTACCTCGGATATGGCGTCCAGTTCGCTGGCCCAGCTATCCCCGGCGTTCTTCGCGCAGCGAGCTGACTGCACTACCCGGTAGCCCCGGTCGAAGAGGCGGTTCATCTCCTGAAGAAAGTCCGGAGGAACCAGATTGTCGGCGTCCAGGATCAGAACGCGGTCGCAATCCGCAGCATCGGCTGATATCCTCTGCCACAGCCAGCTCAGAGCCGCTCCTTTCGTCGCCAGGTCTCCACCCGTTCTCTCCAGGCAGGCGGCGAATCTCGTACTTCTTACGATGGTGGCGGTCGAATCGGTGCAGTTGTTGGCTACCACGAACACACGGCGCTTATCCGCCGGGTACTGCTGAAGAGCCAGGCTCCACAGTAGGGCGCCGATCACTGCCTCCTCGTTATGAGCGGAGACCAGGATGGCAAAGCTGCTCTCCTCCTTAAGAAGGGTAGTGGGTTCGGCCGGCCGTCTCCATTTGACCGCCGCAGCTAAGGCTGGGATCCAGAGATAGGCCAGATAGGCAAAGGCATACAGTTGCAGGACAAACAACGGAATTGCCAACAGTCCGTCCATCACCAGCCACCCATTCTCGGCAGCAGGCGTGGAGCACTCTCCTTCACCTGATCGGATTCCCCTGCCGCCTGCTCGATCTTAGGAAGATTTGCCAGCACACCTATCGAGAACCAGAAGAATAGCTTCAACTGCACGTGGGAGAAGTAGTTGTTGGACACGCTGGCCACAGCCATCGCAACGTAGGCCGCGACCAGCGACGCGGCAGTCCACCGGACCAGGGGATCCTTTGCTGAGTAGAACACCCTCAAGCCGTGAGAGATCACGACGGCCAGCAGGACCATGAATAGCAGCAGCCCAACCCAGCCGTTCTCCAGGGCTATGCGGAAGTAGTAGTTGTCAGCGGGGACACCCGCGAGGCTTTCCACCAGCGAGGGGTCCACCCCTGCCCACTCCAGCAACACCCAGCCCTGTCGACCCGAGGTCGCCGGTCCAAAGCCGAAGGGGTTCTCAGCGATGACCGGCAGATACTCATCGATGTAGCTCTGGCGCACGGCGAAGGACTCGTCCTCCTCGGGAGAGAACATCGTCATCACCCTGTTGGCCAACATGCTCCCCTGATTGACCTGGTACCAGCCCACGGCGAGGACAGCAGCCAGAAGCAGGCCCACGAGCAGTAGGCGACTCCTGGTGATCACTGCCAGCACCAGTACACCTACCAGGACAGCCGAGTAGGCGCCCCTCGTCAGGGTATAGAGGTCGACTACGACGAACAGCGGAACCGTCGCTATGCACCCATACCTCACCAGCCGGCTTCTTGTGGAAAAGGCGAGGCCGAGAGCCAGCACTATCGACACTGCCATATGCATCCCAAGGGCGTCGGCGCTCCCGAGCATCGAGAAGATGCGCACCTTGTCATAGATAATGTGAGTTCGGCTGATGGAGAGCCACGCGGCCTCCCAGTTGCTCAGTCCCAGGAAGTTCTGCTTCAGGCCATATAGGGCGATGGCCACTGCTAGCAGCATCCACATCCCCAGGAAGAACCTCAACTGTGTCTTGTCCCTGATCAGGTATACAGCGGCAAAGAAGGGCACGGCGAAATTGATTGGGTCCCGCAGCGCGTAGAGGATGTTGAACACCGAGGGCAGGTTGGGGTGGAGTGCCTGGAGGACCTGGTACAACACGTAGATCAGCACCGGCAAGGTCAGGGGAGATCCCAGCCGATGGAGATCCCTCCGCGCAATCATCGAGGTTAGTAGCCCGATGGCCAGCATCCCCTCCAGGAACTCTATGACCAGTCCGACCTCCGTCTGCCACGAAAACCGCTTGATCTCAATGATCACCATGGACAGAACGAATAGAAGGGCTACCCCGAACTTTGGTCTGGAGATCAGCACCATCGCTAGAGGCAGGGTCATTAACAGGGTGATCGCGACCAGCGCTACTCCGAACCGTGGAGCAGACAGCAACCTGGACAGCCAGATGCCACCGACGAATAGGAGGGGCACCGCGACTATGTTGACCAGATTGAAAGCGCCTGCAACCCGCCGAGCGACGGCCATCCTAGTTAGACCGCTTCACGGTCGGCAAATCAACCGAGCGATGCCCGTGCCCATTGGTGGATACACCATTCCCAGAACCGTTGCCCCCCGGCTTGAAGTCCTGCACCAGGTATCTGGGCATCTCATTTAGCTTCATTGGGTCCACGTACTCCGGATTGATCTTGTTGACGACCGCGCCCTCAACCACGGCTCCTGAGGCTGACAGGAGTCCCACACTCCGCATCTCGTTCTCCATACTCAACTTGCCGGCATCGACAACCAGCAGGGCCCGCCTCACCCGAGAAGCCAAGGCGGCAGCATCGGCGTACAACCCTAGAGCCGGCGAGTCGAACAACACGAAGTCGTAGTGCGGGCTAACCCTGGCCACAAGGTCGGATAACCGTTCTGAGTCCAACAGCTCCGACGGGTTATCGACGGGCGCCCCCGCGAGCAGAGCTGACAGATTGGGTTGGCCCGTCTTTCGAAGGGCCTGCTCCAGGGGAGCTTGGCCACTCAACACCTCCGCTAATCCGGCTCCCTTGGGTTCCAAGTTAAGATGAGCATGCAGAGATGGGTGCCGCAGGTCTCCATCCACCACGAGAACACAGTAACCGGTCCTGGCCAGCGATCGTGCTAGATTAGTCGTTATAGTCGTTTTTCCGTCCCGAGGCCGGCTGCTGGTTACCAGTAGGGCTGTTGCTCCCCGGATTCCAGACTCTTGCCGCTGGCGATGCGAGGTAACGAGGTTGAGCCGCGCCCTACCAAAAGACTCGACCGAGCGGGTCGGCATCCGGTCCAGAGGCACGATGGCCGACTCCAGGCTACGGTTTCGCCACCGCATGAAAGAGCTAATCAGCGGCAAGTCTAGGTTGGCAAGCAGGTGGGCAACACTCGAGACCCCCCGGCGGAAGTGGGGGATCACTCCCAACACCGGCAGCCCCAACTGTGCTGCCACGTCGTACGGCGACTTGATGCTAAGATCCAGGTACTCGATCCCCATCGCTATGAAGACCCCCAGCACGAGGCTCACCAACATTGCAATGAGGGTGTAGCGGGCCACCTGGCGGCCTTCGGGGTCGGTTGGAGTGACTGCGGGCTCCGCGAGGCTTACCGACGAGGGCCTCAAGTCGGGGAAGCGGTTTAGGAGTCGAGCCGCATCCAGCTTGTCCAGAGCGCCATGGTAGGCCGCCTGGGCCGAGATGAACTGGTTCTCGGCGGCCCTGGCGTTCGGCTGGTTCAGAGAGTTGCGGAAGTCGTCTCTTGCCTTGTTGTAGTTTTGCTCGGCCAGCTTCAGCTGCTCTTCGTAGAAGGCGATGGAGGAGGCCGTCTGGGTGTCCAGCAGGTTCTGGTTGTAACGAATGAAGGTGGTTGCGATCTCGTTGGCCAGCTTCTTGGACATCTCAGGATCGGTTGACTTCACGTCGATCCTCAACAGATTGGAGTTCCCAATCCTGGACACGCCGATTGCCCTGCGGAAGTCTTCCGTGTCCATGCCCAAGAAGTTCTGTTCGATGACCTCCTGGAGGATGCTACGGGAGAGTATGGTCTCCTGAATCGTGGAGAACAGGATGCCCGCTGAATACCAGTCCAGTCTCCCTACGTCGGACACGCTCACCGACGTGACCGCCACTCGTATGGTGGAGCTGGCTCTGTAGGTCTCGGGACTCGTCATCACCGTGGCCAAGGTACTGCTGACGGTGACCACCATCAGGAACAGCACCATCCAAAGCCTCTTCCGAATAATCCGATACAGACTCCAGAATTCCATAGCGTATCTACCCCACCAACAGATTGGCTGGCCTACCTGGCCCCTCGCCTCGCGAGCAAGGCTGGAATGGTGACCAACAGGATCTTCAGGTCAGTCCAGAAGGAGTGGGTGATTGCGTAGTAGTTGTCCAGGATCATCCTCTCCTCGGCGGACAGATCCGATCGCCCGCTGATCTGCCACAGCCCGGTGATCCCCGCTGGCGCGTGAAACCGTATCTGCTGCCACTCATCGCTCAGCATCTCTGCCTCATAGAGGGGCAGCGGCCGGTTCCCGACCAGCGCCATATCACCGCGCACCACATTGATGAACTGCGGCAGCTCGTCGAGACTGGTGGCCCTCAGCAGTTGACCGATTCTGGTGATCCTGGGATCGGCCTTGATCTTCACAAACGGTGCGGAGCCGTATTCGTTCTCGCCCAGCACCTCCTTGAGCCTCCGATCCGCATCCTGATACATGGTGCGAAACTTCAACACCTCAATCACACGGCCCTGGTATCGCCCTGCGAGAGTACGCCTCCCCTCTCCCACCCGAAGCTGAGAGTAGAAAACCGGCCCGGCCGAGTCCAGCTTGATCAGCAAGGCGATAAGCAACATCAGCGGAGCAAGGAAGAACAGCGCACACAGTCCTATGATGCGATCAAACGCCGCCTTGACCAGGGCCTCAACGCTCATCGGCCTCAACCGCTCCAGCACATTTGGATCTTCGACATGGGTGGATTCCATGGAACCCCGTCCCGCCAGTTCGTTGCCCTTGGCCACCACGTTTTCGAGCTTGGCGGCCAGGCCGAGTCTGGCGCGCTCCAGCACAACTGAACCGGTGACGACAGCACCGCGCCGGACATGCACTTCATCGCCGAGAACCGCGCCGGGCCCAAGAACAGCATCCTTCTCGATCCGGCATCCCTGACCGATTCGAACAGGAGGCATCAACTCTGCCCCAGGATCGATGAAGCTGTCTGCACCAACCCAAACCCCTGGTGCTTCCTCCTCCCCCTCCGGCCGAACCCCCTGCACCCGACCCTGAAGGATGTCCAGGTTCACCTGGCGGTACTGCTCTACGGAGCCAATGCCTCGCCAATAGCCCGGCTGGTAGGAGGCCCGTATCGGCTGGTCCTGCTCCACCAACTGTGGAAGCAGCTCTCTATTGAGATCGATGCTGCGGTCCTGACGAACGTGTCTCAGCAACTGCGGTTCGATGATAAAGATGCCGCTGTTTGCCGTCCGATACTTGCCCCTCCAGACGAGAGCCTCACTGCCAAACATGGCCACAGCCCCATCTCGCCCTACTCCCACCTCTCCATATCGACAAGGGGCTTCCGCGTCGCAGACCACCACCGTCGCGAGGGCGCCGCTCTGTTTGTGGTCCTCGATCGCGGATTGCAGGTCGAGGTCCGACAGGACATCGCCCATGGCTACCAGGAAGGTGCCACCCCAATGAGCCGCAACCTTCGCCACAGCGTTCGCGCTCCCAGCTTGCGGGGACTCCATCACGGTCGTAACCGGTATCTGGCCAGACCGTGCGGCCAGGGAGCGCTCCACCAGATGCGGCCAGCGGCAGCTAACCACCACAACAGAGGTAATCCCCTGCCGCTCCAGGTAGTCCACCATCAGTGCAACGAGCGGCCTTCCAGCCACCGGCAAGGCCGCTACCGGACTTCCCTCCGTCAGACAGCCCAACCATTCATCGCCAGCGCCTGCCAGTATCACTGCTCTCAAAGGGTCCTCCAGGAAGCACCGGTCGCCACGCTACGGGGTTACCAGCGGCTCCTTCTCGGTGATCTCCAGTAGACTGTTGAGACCTATGCGAGCCGCGATCTCTCGAATCTGCGGCTGCAGTCGGGCTAACCTCAGATGCCCTCCCACCTCCTGGGCCAGTCGCCACGCCCAGACGAGCGCCGCCAGCCCCACCCCATCAATGCGGCTTACCCCACCGAGGTCCACCTCAATGAAACTGGACCCCATAGACATAACTTCCTGGAAGCCCTCTTTCAACACAGGCGCCGACTGCCCATCAAGCCTACCCTCTAGCCGCACGACCGTACCCGCCGCCTCGCGGATGATCTCAACCTGAAGCCCACGCTTGGCGAGCAGCGCCTTCCAGGCGTGCACTCTTCGATAAGCCAGCCGATCGAGCAGCCGATCGCTCCCTCCGCCTTCAAACCACCGGTACGGGGGAACCGTGGCAACCGTGCTTTCAGACCTGGTCTGTACCGCCACCTTGACACCTCATCACGGTCATACTCTGGGTCACTGCTTCTGGCCTGCGCCGCGCTGCATCACAGCTCCCTGTACTGCCGTTGGGAGTGAAGCCTCACCGTAGGCCGGCTGCCGGCTCGTCCGTTTCCAGGTCACCTTCTGCCGACGCGAGACGTATCGATGAAACCCCACCAGTGCAGCCAGGTTAAGCATGAAGAAGTAGAATGGTACCTGAACAACCCGCAGGCTCCTCACCCCCCGCCTCTGCATAATCCAGCCGGCCATGGCCATACCGAGCAGGCCGACCTGCACTCCCAGAAGTGCCATGTAGAAGCTGTCACCCACCAGCGCCACGTTGGTCACCATCAGCACCGGCAGCAGGAAAGGCACCACGGCCCACCTCAGCACCCTGTGGGACAGATACTGGAATACCAGGAGGCGGTCGCGGGAAACCAGCAGGCTTCTCAACCTGACGATGGACTGAAAACCTCCGGCGGAAATCCGGGCTCGGCGCTCAAACTCGTCGTCTGCCGAGGCGGGAGCCTCTTCCACCGACACGGCCTTCGGCTCGTAGACCACCCGATTACCCGCCTCCGCGATCCTCATCGACATGACAAAGTCCTCGATGAAGGAGTCCGTCTCCACCGGCTTGAAGGCTGACCGCCGCACGGCGAAGATCTCACCCGCGGCGCCCACGACACTGTGCACAGTGCTATCCATGCGTTTGAGGAACGACTCGTATCTCCAGTAGAGGCCTGCCTCCTTGGCCACTCCGGTGCCCTCCTGGCTGCGTACTCGCTTCTCGCCTGCCACGCAGCCCACCTCCGGATCGGCAAAGTTCGCAACAAGCCTCTCAACGGCATCGGCGGCATACATGCTGTTGGCATCGGAGAAGACAAGGACCTCTCCCTCGGCCTGCTCTACCGCCCGCTGCACCGCTGCCGTCTTTCCCATTCGGCGCGGTTGATGAAGCGATACAACCCCTTGATAGCGGTACTCTCGAACGATGTCGGGGGTGTCGTCGGTGGAGCCATCGCTCACGACTATGATCTCCAACAGTTCCGACGGATACGTCTGGCACAGGCTGTTGACGATCTTCTCCCGGATCACCTGCTCTTCGTTGTATGCAGCGATGATCAAGCTAACCTTCGGCCGCACCGGACCCCTGATGTGGGGCCTGGGGCGAATCCTGGCAAGGGCATAGATCACCACTCCATACCCAACGTAGCTATAAATCACCACCAGGACCGACAGCCAGAAGACGAGATGCAGCAGATTCATGGCTTGCCCTCCTCGACAGGAACGGGTCGCATACCCAGTCCACCACCACTGTTGCCACACTCCGCCCATGTGCCATCGTGCTTCGGTGGCATGAGCGGAATTGGGGGAGTGCCTCGATCCGTGAGGTGCCACGCCAAGAGCCGCCCATTAGCCCGCATCTGGTATCCAGCCCTGGGGTGAAGCCGGGCCGCCGAAGCCACGCCCCAGTAGAGCGTCCAGAAGGCAAGACCAATGGCTGTCTTCAACAGATACCCGTAGAGGGAGAGCCGCGAGTAGTGCTTCTGGAGAAACAGCCATCGCCCCCTGTAATCGTGTAGGGAAGCCGCGAGGGGAGTGTGTTTGGCACTCTGTCCGCCGTAGTGCACCACCCCGCGCGATGGGACGTACATCACCTGCCAACCGCCCTGGCGCACCCTGAACTGAAGGTCGATCTCCTCCCCATAGACGAAGAAGGCTGAATCGAAGCCCCCTACCTCATCCAGAACGCTCTTCCTTGCCAGCAGACAGGCCCCTGTCATCCAATCGACAGCAACGGGCCGATCAGCCATGTGGACATCCAACATCTCTCTGGAGCCCGCGATTTTGTCGACCAAGCGGTTATGTAAGAGGCTGTGCCAAAAGCTGTAGAAGCGATGGCACGAGACCTGGAGAGTACCATCCGGGTTCAGCAGGGTAGTCCCAACCAGACCGACCCGCGGGTGGCCGTCCAGTAGTGAGGTCATCACCCCCAGCGCGTCGCCCGTCACCTCAGTGTCGGGGTTCAAGAAGAGGACGTAGCTGCCATTCACACGGGTAAGGGCCAGGTTGTTAGCAGCGGCAAACCCCAGATTCCGATCGTTCGCCACCACCTCCACCCAAGGATAATCGCGCTGCACCATGGAGACGCTGCCGTCGGAGGAGGCGTTGTCCACCACCAATATCTGGGATCCACATCTTCCCAGCGCTCTCTCGAGAGACTGAAGACACCCCCTCAACAGCGACCTGGTGTTCCAGTTCACTATCACTACCGAGAGCCTGACTGTCATGCCCCCCTCCGAAGTCCGCTCTGTGCTGGCCGGCAGCCCCGAAGTCCCCTTCGGGACCATCAACTTGGGTGGCACATCCCCTTCGATCAGCAATCTGAACGAACAGTGACTACACCGGAGTATAGGGTTGAGAGGTGAAAGGCCGATGACAGCTGTTAGAGGAGTGTAGTTAAAGTTGCGTCAGGATCAGGCCACTAACTCTCGGGCTTCCTGTCCTTGGAGACTGGGCTGCTTCTGCAGAGCGACGTGGAAGCATGCGCCCCTACCCTCCGCGCTCTCCACCCATATGCGTCCGTTGTGGCGGTCGATGATGCTCTTGCAGATGGCCAATCCCAGTCCCATTCCACCATGGGTGCGCGCCATCCCGCGACTCACCTGATAGAACGGCTCGAAGATCTTTTCCTGCTCCGAGGGGGCGATCCCGACTCCTGTGTCCATCACGGTGAACCTCACCTCTTCGCCTCCATCTTTGGCCGACAAGGTGATGGTGCCACCTGCAGAGGTGAATTTGAGGGCGTTGCAGACTAGATTGGATACAACCTGGTCCAAGCGGAACTGGTCCCCCTCGATCGGCTGGAGCCCCTGAGGCACAAGGTTGTGGAGCATGACACCCTTGTCCACAGCAAGAGGCATCAGACGGGTGCAGACCGCTTTGGAGATATCGAAGAGAGACACGGGCAAGAGTTCGAGCTCGGTGCGCTGCACCTGAATCCTCGAGTACTCCACCAGGTCGTTGATCATGCCGTGCAGACTCTCCGCTTGGCCCTTGGCCGTGGTCAGAAAGTCCCTCTGGGTATCGTTCAAGGAGCCAGTCTTGCCCGCGAGTATTATGGTCAGAAAGCCCTTGATTGAGCTGAGCGGGGTCCGAAGCTCGTGGGAAATGACAGACAGGAAATTGGACTTCGCCTCCTCCAGCTGCACCTGCTCCGTGACGTCACGCAAGATGACCACAACCTGCCCCGCAAAACCATTCTCCCCCGGAATGCAGGAGGCAACGGCTTGATAGGTTCGGGGCTCGCTGTCCCCCAGATTGGAGGCAACCATCTTGACATCTCGCCTGCTGGAGCCATCGGTGCTGCCCATAGCGTCCACTACCACTTCCTTCAAAGCCTCCCCGTTCTCACTGGAAATCAAGGGGTTTGGCGGTGGCAGTTCTGACTCCCAGCGAAGAATGTCCCTGGCCACATGGTTGACGGCAACCACGTTTAGCGTCGAATCGGTCACCACCAGGCCATCTCTCATGCCATTGATGATGGCCTCCAACTCTCTCGTCTGGCGCCTCAGTTGGCCGGAATTCTGCTGGAGTCGTTTGTTCAGGTCCCAGAGGTCACGCTCTCTGTAGTCCAGCAGCCTGGCTGTATACACCACCACAGCCGGCAATCCCATCAACAGAAACAGCTTGGGCCTGAATGAGTAGTCGAGCAGGAACCGTGTGCCCTCCGTCGACGCCGTCGCGGCCAGGTAGAACACCACTGCCACTGGGAGTATCAGCAGGCTCGACCGGAAGGCAGGGTAGTACAGCCCCGCCTTGAAAAAGAGGCTCACATAGACTAGGAATGCAACCTGGCTGCCCGTCCCCACAAGGGAGGAACCCAGCCAGGCGACGAAGAGGAAATCGAAGGTGTAGGAGAGGAGAATGAGCAGCCTCGCCCTCTCCAGCGAGAACTCATCGCGCGCAAACATCACTGTGAAGAACAGGTTCTGGACAGCATAGGCCATAAGCCCAGTCCCCGCCGAGAGAGGGAGTCCTCCCCACTCCCAGTACGACAGAAGGGCGGATCCTGCCACAAAGATGCCCCACTTGATGGGATTCCCGACAGCCTTCTCTGTCCAACAGAGAAAGGCCAGATGCTGTCTCTCGATGCCCATCAGGTTAGTCATCTACTCTGCCTGGAAAACGTACCCCACTCCCCTGACAGTGCGAATGTACTTGGGGTCGTTCGGATCAGGTTCTACCTTCTGGCGGAGCCGACGGATATATACGTCTACGGTGTTGTTGTTGCCGTCGTAGTCGTAGTCCCATACCTGGTTGATCAACACATCCCGCGTCAGCACCCTGCCGGAGTTTCTCATCAGGCAATGAAGTAGCTTCGTCTCGGTGGGAGTCAAGTCCGCCTGGCGATCCGCGGCAACCTTCACTTTCAGCCGCCCGGGATCCAACTCCACTTCGCCCAGTCGAAGAAGCGGAGCTGCGTCGGACACCGATGTCACGGTGCGGCTGCGCCGCAGCACCGCTGCGATGCGCGCAAGCAACTCTCCAGGGTCAAAGGGCTTCACCACGTAGTCGTCAGCCCCCATGCGCAGCCCCTCAGCACGATCGGCAGGTTCGCTCCTCGCTGAGAGAAAGATGATCGGCACCCCCTCCCCCTGCCTTCGAATCCGGGCACAAAGGTCGAAACCGTCCACTTGGGGCATCATGACGTCCAGAAGCATCAAGTGAATCGGGCTGGGCGGGTTCTCCAGCAGCTCGCAGGCGGCGTCGGCGCTGGAGCCGATCAGTACCTCGTACCCCTCATCCTCCAGTAGAAAACGCAGCATCTTCAGGCTCTGCAAGTTGTCGTCAACCACCAGCACTCGCGCCTTGGTTCGACCGTTGCTCATGTGTTCTCTTCCTTCGCGCCCAGGGCCAGGTCGCCAACACACTCGGCAAGACGACCTCAGGCCTTCGATAGCGCCGACTCTTTGATCGTTCCGTTGCCGTTCTTTCGCTCCATGGGGGCCGGATGGGTACCTCTGCCGATCCCTGAATAGCTGAAACCAATGGCCTCCATCCTCACGGGGTCCAGCATGTTTCGTCCGTCCACCAACAGTGGGAAGCTCATGGACGAGTGGATGCGGCCGAAGTCCAACCGCTTGAACCCGTCCCACTCCGTCGCAATGATCAGCGCGTCGCTGTCAACCGCCACCTCGTAAGGGTCGGCGCATAGCTTCACCTGCTCCGGGATGACCCTTCGGGCATTATCCATGGCAACCGGATCATAGGCCCGTACTAGCGCCCCATGAGAGCACAGCCTCGCGATCATAGCCAGGGCAGGGGCTTCCCGCGTGTCATCGGTGTTTGGCTTGAAGGCCAGCCCCAAGACGCCGACCGTACGGCCTTCCAACGAGTGAAGCACCGCCTCCAGCTTCTTGATCACCAGGACGCTCTGGTCGCGGTTGATCGCCATTACGCTGTGCAGCAATTGCGGGTGGAAGCCATTGCCCTCAGCCAGTTGGGCCAGGGCACGCACATCCTTGGGAAAACAGGATCCCCCGTAGCCAAGTCCCGCATCCAAGAACGAGCGTCCGATTCGGGCATCTAATCCCATGCCCATGGACACCTCGCACACGTCGGCCCCTACCGTCTCGCAGATGTGGGCCATCTCGTTTATGAACGAGATCTTCGTGGCAAGGAAGGCGTTGGAGGCGTACTTGATCATCTCCGAGGTTCGAGGGTCGGTTATCACAGTTGGGCATCGCAGCGGCGCATACAGCGCGGCTACTGCTTCGGCCGCCTGCCTACTGGTGCTCCCCACAACCACTCTGGAGGGCGAGAGGAAATCGGAGACAGCGGTCCCCTCCCGCAGGAACTCTGGGTTGGAGGCCACGGCGAAGGGTATGGAGGACTCCATGCTCTCCTTGACATACCTGGCTATCCATTCTGCCGTGCCCACCGGCACCGTGCTCTTGTTCACGATGACGGCATAGCCCTGCAGGCTCTTCGCTATCTGAGTCGCCACCAGCTTCACCTGCCGAAGGTCAGCCGACCCGTCCTGGTCCGGAGGGGTACCCACAGTGATGAACACGAACTCCGCGCCTGACACCCCCTCCTCGTAACTGGTGGTGAAGCCCAGCCGCCCGGAGGCGGAGTTGCCGATGACCAACTCCTCCAGCCCTGGCTCGAAGATGGGAACCACCCCGCGCTTGAGCCGCTCGATCTTCACACTATCGATATCCACGCAGATGACACGGTGGCCCAACTCCGCGAAGCAAGTCCCGGTTACCAGGCCAACGTAGCCGGTGCCGATTACGCAGACTCTGCTCATCGATAGACTTCCTGACCTCCCCATTCCGCGCGGCCACTCAGCCGCGCCTAAAGAACGTAGAGCTTGTGCATGATAGGCTGGTGAAAACCAGCAAGAGCCAGCTATTACAGATGTGTCAGTGCGTGCGCTGCACCTAGCTTTGCCCCTTCCGCCAGGTCCAGGCGGCGTTGGCAGCGAAGTTCCAGAGAGACGTCACGGTTATGGCAATTAGATTGGCTACCAGATAGTGGGCGCCCATATGCGTCGTCAGCAGGTACAGGATAGTCGTGCTTCCAACGATGGCTCCAGCGCAGACCAGGTTGTACCGAGCGAGCGCTGTGAGCCTGACCACCCCCAGGCTACGGTCGCGAAAGGTCCAGGCATTGTTCAGCAGGAAATTGCTGATGATCGACAGTTCGACCGCCACCAGACTCGACAGGATGTAGTAAAAACCCATCACCTCCGTCAGCAACCATAAAAACCCCATGTTCACGAACACCCCGCTCAGTCCCACGAGGCCAAAGCGGACCAACCGCCGAAGGTGGCGATGCTCCAGGGCGCATCGCAGCTTCCACAAGGAGCACATCAAGCCATCTCCCATATCTCGGGTCCGGATCCGTCGTACCCCTTCGGCGTCCGTGTACCGAACAGGTATCACTAGACAACCTCACACCATTCCATACAGCACCACGACCACGGCGACCCCCCACACGAGGATGGTTCCCAGCAGCGGGCGATCCTTCAACAACACCTCTTCTGGACTACCCCCTTCTCCCCTTCGGTCCACGAGGTAGAGATACCGGAAGATTGCATACACCACAAAGGGTATCGTCAGCATCATGTAGGGGGCGCGATGGGATGTCTCGGAGAAGAAGGTATACAGCGAGTAAGCGATTATCGTCGAGGTGGATACCGTGGCCATCAACTGGTCCAGCAAGGACGCGCTGTACTCCTCCAGAATCTTGCGATGGCTGGAAGCCCCCTTGTCCAGCAACACCAGTTCCTGCCTGCGCTTGCCGAAGCCAAGGAACAGGGCCAGCAAGCTGGTGCAGACGTAAAGCCAGGGCGAGATAGGTACCCCGACTAAGACGCTGCCTGCGACGGCACGCAAGACGAAGCCAGCGGCTATAATCAGCACGTCGAGGATGACCAGATCCTTCAAACCGAAGCTATAGGCTAGCATCAGCAGCAGATAGACCGTGGTGAGGGCGCCAAAGGCGGGGCTCAGCAGCCAGCTAGCGGGGAGTGCAGTCGCCACGATCAGAGCCGTGGCCCCCTTCGCGTGACCCATCTTCAGGCTTCCCGACGCGATCGGCCGCAGGCGCTTCTTGGGATGAAGCCGGTCCTTCTCAGCGTCCTTGATGTCGTTTATCAAGTAGACGGCCCCAGACACCATACAGAAGAGGAACGTGGCCACCATCACCCTGGCTACCAGCTCCACATCGAACATCCGCCCGGCAAACACGAGCCCGGCAAATAGGACGAGGTTTTTCACCCACTGCTTGGGTCGCATGCCCGCCACTATATTGGCTACCAGGCTGTGTCCAGAGGTCCGAGAGCCCATCGTGATCTCCAATGCAGTACCCCCACGGCTTGATCACGCCTGCTGCCCAGCGCCCACCAAATCATTGAGATTGGCCGAGCCAGCAGCTATCACCGATCGTAGTATCTGCACGGGGGCTGAATGGGGGATGAAAGGGGCGGGCAGCAGCAGTTACAGAACAGCCAGGAGGGCGGTCAGCAGTCAGCCTGCAGTCGATGATGAGCAACTTGCTAGGTCACTTGCAGCAAGAGGCGGCCGGCGACGCCGGCCGCCTGCAAGAGCTGATGGCCGACAGCTGATAGCTCCTTACTGGTAGATAACCACCGAGGGAGTAGGCTGCAACGCCATCACCTCTTCCGGAGTGAACATGCCCGGATCCTGATCGTAGAACAGCTTGATCCCTGAGAATTCCAACGGCTGCGCCATCACCATGTTCCAGGTGTCGTTCTTCAACCACTGGGCGCCAAAACCGTCCATGTCCAGCACGACATCCACGACGGAGCTACCACCGATGTTCCCCTTGTCGGGAAGCATATTCTCCGTGAACTGATGAACGATCAGCACTTTAGGCGGGAGTCCGTTCTCGTTGATGATCCTATCCAGGAAACCGAGGGCGTAGTTCACGTCTCCGGAGACGGTGTGACCAATCTCGACGCCCGGAACCTGCCCCTCCCACATATCAAATTCGGGGTCCAGAGCCAGGTAGACGTCAGGCTGCTCCAGCCATGGCCGCAAGTACTCCAGTTCCTCCGACGCCTTGCTGTGCCCAACCTGTACGTCCAGGATCAACTTGAATCCATTGGCCCGCGCCTCGGCAAGCATGGCGTCGATGACCTCAGGCGTCTCCTGCCTTCGCCACTTCCCGTCATCGCCTGGGTTGTCCATAGCCACTATCGCTATCAATTCATAGGCGGGGAGGACGGTCTTGTCGGTGTAGGGCTGGTAGGCGTCGGCCTGGCGCTGGAGCCTGGCAGCCAGGTCCGCTCCATCGTACTGACCCAGCACTCCCATCAAGCCTGTCCTCGGGTTTCCGTACCAGGTGACCAGCAGATGGTCGCTCAGCACCGACCCACCCTGACGGGTCGGCCTTTCGCTCGCCGCTCCACCCGGAGCGGCGCTGTTCGTCGTTGGGACGGAAGCGAGAACACTCACCACCCCGGGATCGTTCACTTCTGTTGCTGTGGTGCTTGCCAACCGCTCATCTGGGGTAAGGGCGTGGGCCGGGCCCACTGACAGGGCCAGCGCCACCAACAGTCCAATGAAGACAACCGTGGAAACGGCGAGAAAGGACTCGCGCAAACCTCTCCTCATCTTCGTACTCCCAGAGGGTCCAACCGCCCTGACCACGGATAGGCTGTGAGGGTCGACGACGGTCGGTAGCTTTGTCATCGGCTCTTAACCTGCCGCCACGCTAAGCGGCAGGGACCATGACAACGCAGGAGAGGTGCCAGCCCCATTGCCAGAGCGCCGGCGGTTACGCCGGCGCTCTGGCAATGGGGCTGGCACGTAAGCAGGCTTCATTCGCGTAGCCTGCGGTCTAAGACCGCACGGGGGGAAGGTACGCCACTACGGTGCCACTATGAAGAAACCAAGACCGATTAACGAAAGTACTACCGTCACCAACAACAACGCCACCCAGCCGATGATGACGGTCAGGACAGCCTTGCCCGTGTCGAAGTCCAAAGCCTGTCGAACTGCGACCACGGCGGCAACCAGACTCCAAATGGAACCAGCCAGAGCAACCAGCCACCCCAGGCACGGAATGAACGAGAAGAAACCAAGCGCGTTTGGGGTGAACGCGAACCCGATAGTCCTCAGCAACTCGCCTGGGGTAGCCGTGCCATTGAATGCCTTGGTCCCGACGAAGTAGGTGACGTATGACCAGACTATCCAACCCACTACCCCCGCCACTACGGCCCCGATCAGGCCAAAGACAGCCTGGCTGGGATTCCCGAGCCTGGCTATGGCGGCTCCGAGGCCGGAGATGAAGCTGACTAGCAGCACCACCATGAAAGCCTGTGTTGTAGCACTGGTGTCGCGCTCCAGCTCCTCGTAGACGCTGGCATCCAGCATTGCCGCCTTGATCATCCGGTCGAAAGGCATGATGATTCCTCCCATCTTGGTATTCGATGTCGGTGGCAAGCGCTCACCGCAACCCCACTGGAGAAACCGGGTGCATCACCAACGGAAGCACCTTCTTCGATAATGAAGCTTAGACAGCATAGCCCGACGCAGGAGCCGTGTAAAGTGAGGAGAATCATCTGTTCGTGGGGACCAGGCTGCGGGGCTACCGGCTACTCACTCCAAGCCATCGGCCGAGGCCTGCTCTCCGCAGCCGCCACTGTATGGGCCGGCAGCGGCTGTTGGCCTTCCTTCACCAATCGGGCCGCCACTTCCCTGGCAGTTCGTTCGTCGCGGAAGATGGAATAGAGCGTGGGGCCAGCGCCCGATAGATGAACGGTCCCGGCGCCAGCGCGCAGCAGAGCGTCCCGAAAGGAGGCCATGCCGGTGAAGGCTTCGTCGGCCACTGCCTCAAAGCTGTTCCCGAGGAGACTCTCGCCCACCCGCTCGCCATCGCAAATGGCCCGAACCAACCTCTCCGTCCTCTCGCCGGAGGACCAGCTTTCGGGGCCGAGCAGTCGATACAGAGTAGCAGTCTTGTTAGCGACGCCGTGGGAGGGGGCCAGAAGAACCAGCCAGACCGGCGGCGCGTCGGATAAGGGAGAAACCTCTTCGCCGCGCCCCTGTACCAGGGCCGTCCCGCCGGTTAGAAAGAAGGGCACGTCGGAACCCAGTTCCGCCCCCAGCCTCCGAAGCTCCTCGAGTCCCAGGTCGAGGCCCCAAAGCTGGGACAGCCCCACTAATGCTGAAGCAGCATCCGAGCTGGCACCCCCAAGTCCGGAGGCCTCCGGAATGCCCTTCTCGAGACGGATGCGGGCTCCAAGGGGCCTACCTGTCACCCCTCGAAGCGCCCTGGCCGCCCGCAGGACCAGGTTGTCGTCACCCTCCAGATGGGCAACGTCGCACGTCAGCGAAAGCTCTGCGGCGGTTTCCAGCGTCAACTCGTCGGCCAGGCTGACAGACTGCAGCACGCTGCGGACCTCGTGGAATCCATCGGGGCGCTCGCCCAGCACCTCCAGAGAGAGGTTGATCTTTGCGTGGGCCCTCACTCGCAGCCTGCTCACTCGGACTTCTCCTGCCAGCCGCGCCGCGCCTCCTGGTAGGTCCGGTACAGGGTTGCCCACTCCTCCAGCGAGAGGGTTTGCGCCCGCCGGGCAGGGTCTATGCCAGCCCGCTCCAGCACCTCGTAGACGCCTCCGGGCGGGAACCACAGGGAGTCCGACAGGGCATTGTGGATTTGCTTACGACGGCGACTGAAACCAGCCGCCACCACCTTGAGCACTGCCTCGGGGTCATCGACACCATACGGCAACTGCTCGTACACCTCCAGCTTGACGACGGCGGAGTCCACCTGGGGCGCGGGGAAAAAGGCAGCGGCCGGCACCTCCCTCACCAGAGAGGCCCGTGAGTAGAGCTGCACCATGATCGACAGGAGGCTGGTGCTGCCGAGCTTCGCCACCATTCGCTCCGCCACCTCCTTTTGCACCATGATCACCAGCAGAGTCGGCTTCTTCTCCGACGTCAGCAGCTTGCGCAGCAGGGGAGATGAGATGTGGTAGGGCAGATTGGCAACCACCTTGTAGGGTCCAGGGAACGCCGATGCGAGGTCAAACTCCAGGATGTCCGCGTTCACCACCTCAAGCCGTTCGGGGGCAGGCACCAGGGTAGGAAGCAATTCGGCCAGCTTCTGGTCCAACTCCACCGCGACGACCCGTCTGACAACCTTCACCAGTTCCCGCGTCATCACGCCGAGGCCGGGCCCCACCTCCAGCACCTCATCCTCGGGGGCTAGTTCAGCGGCCGCGAGGATATCCTTCACCACATAGCTATCTGTGAGGAAGCTCTGGGAGAGCCCCTTCCGAGCAGACAGACCCAGTGCGCGCAGTAGCGCCTTGGGTGTGAGCCGCCACAGCTCCTCGGCGGGGGGCAACTCCCCCACAGTCCTGACAGGAACCCGCCCTCGGCCCTCGCGCTCTTTCATTCTTCTCGAATCCTCCCGTCGGCGCTGTACTAAACGAAATCGGGCGGTGATGACCTGCATCACCGCCCGATTCCCTCTCATTCATGAGAACGGTCGTGCACCCACTGTCGACCCAGCCCCCCCGAAGGTGCCCAACTAGCCTGCTCCGGCCAGGTTGCCCTACGGCACCCGGAGATTGCCAGTTACCGCTGCTTCCTCCCGGACCTGACGGGATTCCCGAGTCTCCGCCGCGTAGGACCAAGCCATCAACACCACTGGGCCGGGCCCTGATCGAAAGGTACTAAGCCTCGAGTGGGAATTCAACCCCGCTATAGCGGGTTGCGGGTACAGGGCACCGCTAGCTCCCCGTCTAGCACGACCGTATACAATTTTACGCTATGGTTACCCATAGTGTCAAGGCCAACTACAACGTGGCTCTGGCCTATCCTTCGACCGCAATCCTCCCCAACCCACCCATGTATGGCCGAAGCGCGTCGGGGATCACGATTGAGCCGTCGCTCATTTGGTAGTTCTCCAGCACCGCCGCCACGGTTCGGCCGACAGCCAGACCCGAGCCGTTCAGGGTGTGAACGAACTCCGTTTTGGCGCCGGCCTCGGGTCTGTACCGGATGTTGGCCCTCCTGGCCTGGAAGTCGGCAAAGTTGCTGCAGGATGAGATTTCCACGTACCTCCCCTGCCCAGGCATCCACACCTCGGGATCGTACTTCTTGGCTGCGGTGAAGCCCAGGTCGCCGGTGCACATCAGGCTCACCCTGTAGGGTAACTCCAAACGCTTCAACACAGTCTCGGCGTTCGCCAACAGCTTCTCCAGCTCGTCGTAGGAGCTACTGGGCTCCACGAACTTCACTAGCTCTACCTTGTCGAACTGGTGGACGCGGATCAGCCCTCGCGTGTCTCTGCCGGCGGACCCTGCCTCCCTCCGGAAACAGGCCGTATAGGCCACGTGGTAGATGGGAAGCTGGCTGGCATCCAGAATCTCGTCCCTGTAGAGATTGGTTACCGGCACTTCAGCCGTGGGCACCAGGAAGAGGTCGTCCGGATCCGTCCGGTAGGCGTCCTCCTCAAACTTGGGCAGCTGACCCGTGCCCACCATGCATTCGCGACGGACCAAATAGGGAGGCATTATCTCCGTATAGCCATGCTCCCCCGTGTGCAGGTCGAGCATGAAGGATGTCAGCGCCCTCTCCAGCCGGGCGCCCAGCCCCTTCAGCACCGCGAATCGGGCCCCCGATATCTTTGCGGCACGCTCGAAATCCATGATGCCCAGACCCTCGCCCAGATCCCAGTGGGGCAGAGGCTGGAAGTCGAACTGCCGCGGTTCGCCCCAACTCCGCACCTCCACGTTGGCCGACTCGTCCATGCCTACCGGTACGGACTCATCGGGCACGTTGGGCACCAAAAGAAGCAGTTGCCCCAGCCGCTCCTCGATATCCTTGATCGTCGGCCCCATGTCCTTGATTCGCTGAGACAGCTGCCTCATCTCGGTGATCCTGTCCGCCACCGTCGACTTGTCCTTGGCCTTGGCGATCTCTCCGGATGCCCGGTTCTGCTCGGCTCGCATCGCCTCCAACTTCTGAAGTAGCTGCCGGCGGCGGACATCCAGCTCAAGGATCTCCTCCACTGGAGCCGCCTCTCCACGCTTCCTCAGCGATTCCCTCACTACGTCGGCATGATCCCTTATGAATTGAAGACTAAGCATGATTCCACCTCAACACTGCGAGTGATGAGTGATGGGTAACAAGTGATGACTAGGGCCGATCGCACTCGTCACCCATCACTGAAAACTCGATTACCGCTTCACCCTCTTCTGGAAGCCGTTGCACTACAAGGCCATCCTTGAACAGCACCAGGGAAAGGCCAGCCACCGACCCAAGCCCCATTTCCAGCGCGTCTAGCTGCACGGCCAGATCCAGCGCCGTCTCACCTACCGCCAACCTCACGCCACCGTCGGCCCTCACCCAACCAACCTGTTCCTCCCACCGGCTCATCTCGGCTGAGAGGGTCTCGGGCCGCAACGTGATCTCTCTACAGGCAATCCCGCTCTTCGCCTGCACGATCACACCGCGTCGCGCTCCGGTTTCGGAACACTGATCGTCGGTCCCTTCCAGCCTGCTCAGGTACAGGTCCACCACATGGCCCTTCAGGCTCGCGTGGCTCTCCAGACGAAGGAAGAGGTCGCGCTCGTCGTGCCCGAAGTATAGCCTTCTCAATAGGGCGCTGCCCTGCTGCATGGTCCCAGTGGAGCCCTTGGGATCGAGATAGCCGGCTGACGACCAGGGAGCCGGGGACAGATCCCCATCCAGAGGAGGGCGAATGTACCCCGTGGGTACCCGACTGGTCAGCTTGGGCAGCTGGCTGATGATCGGCACACCTACCCAGTCCGGCACGGACTCCCCGAGGGCACGATACACCCCGGCCAGGTTGTGCCGGAACAGCCGGTCAAACAGCTCGTCCTGGTCGGAGACGTTGTGGCTGTAGTACCACCAGAACCAGTCGCTGCCCTCGGCAGCCATCATGGCGCGCCATGCCTCCTCCAGCCTCTCCAACGGCACCTTGCCCCCCTCAGCCGCCTCGGCATAGCTCTCCCTGGTCCTGGCCAGGTACTCCCAGGCCCTGTTCTGGGTGTCCTCGCCTATCCACGTCTCTAGATTGCCATTTATCCACGACCCGGTGGCCACCCTCGGGATCTGCTGCCGGGGCGGGAACTCGTTCAGGTACTCCGACACCGTCACCGTGCGCACCCGATCACTGCTGCTCAGCATCTCGTAGAGGGCCCGCAGGAAGGTCTCCCCGTTGCGCTCGTAGTGCTCCCAACAGTTCTCGCCATCCAGGATCACGGACAGGAGGTAGGGCTGAGGGTCGTCCTTGATCATCTCGTGGATCGCCACAAATCGGAACATCAAGTCCTCGGCCGCAGCCTGTCCGGACATCCCCTGGTACTGGAAGCCGACACGATCGGACAGGTAGTGGTCCCGGAAGACCATGGCTACCTGGGAATCGCCGCGCCGAGCATAGTAGGGTTGGTAGAGCGGCCTGGGGTCAACAAGGTAACCCCAGCCGTTGCGCTCGAAGCTAAGCCCCAACGACTTTGCCAGGATCGCCTCGTCGGTGGCTACCCACCGGATCTCCGGCACCTCGGCAAGCAGGTCCAGCGTCTCCTGGCTAACCGATCCCTCCGACGGCCACAGTCCAGCGGGGGGTCTACCGAAGACGCCCTCGTGGTAGGACACGGCCTCCCTGAGATGCGCCAGTGCATCCTGCTTCCAGTGGGTCCGAACGGTGGGCAACTGAAGCCAGGGGCTGGGCTCGGTGGCGCAGTTAGAGTCGATCAACAGAGGCAGGATCGGGTGGTAGTAAGGAGACGCGCTCAACTCCACCTGCCCTCGATTCTGAAGTCGCCGGTAGGTCGTGAGCGTGACCGCCATCAACTCCTGCTGCTTCTCAAGGATTGTAGCCACATCCTGCTGGGAGAAGTGGGAGCCTTTGGCCACCAGGGCGCGCAGCGCCGGGTCCCGCCGCAACCAGGTGGGATCTATCCAGGCGAGGTTGAACCAGGCCATCAGGTCGCGCCAGTAGCTGTCCCCTAGCAGATCCAGGTCGCCCCTTGCCTCCTCTCGAACCCGGAGCAGCTGCCAGTATCTGGGGTAGGATCGGATGGAGTTGTCGCGGTTCGCACTGAAGAACAGCGAATCGACGAACCGCTTGTCCTCGGGGGAGAGCCGTTCCTGCAGGCTCACCTTCCACGCGCGGTCGAGGATGTCACCGCGCACGTAACCCTGTAACTGCTCCACCAGGGAGGGCACCATGTTGAAGGTGGCGTGCACCCTCGGGTAGTCCTCCAGCACCTCCACCATGTGCAGATAGTCCTTGGTCGCGTGGAGACGCACCCAGGGAAGCAGGTACTCGCCGCTACCCTCGTCCAGGTAGTAGGGTTGGTGCATGTGCCAGACGAAGGCGACGTGCAGTGGGTGTCGCATGGGATGCGCTAATCCTTGGTCCTCATCTGCGGAAACAGTATCACTTCTCTAATCGACCTGTTGTCCGTGAACAGCATCACCAGCCTGTCGATCCCCACACCAAGCCCGCCGGTTGGGGGCATGCCGTGCTCCAGCGCCGTCAGGAAGTCCTCGTCCATAGGCTGAGCCTCGTCATCTCCAGCGGCCCTCTCAGCCATCTGTTGCACGAAGCGCCCTCTCTGGTCCAAGGGGTCGTTCAACTCGCTGAAGGCATTGGCGATCTCCATGCTGCCGATGTAACCCTCGAACCGCTCCACCTCGGATGGATCCTCCCGCCGACGCTTCGCCAGGGGAGACATCTCCACAGGATAGTCGATCAGGAAGCTGGGTTGGATCAGTTTCGGTTCCACAAAGGCACTGAGCAGCTCATCGATCAGCTTAGCACGCGTTGCCCCAGGATCGGCGTGGACCCCCTTGGCCCTCATCGCCTCGTAAAGACCCTGAGCCGTCGGATAGTCGGCGTAGTCGATGCCGCTCTCGATGCGAATGGCGTCTCTCATCTTCACTCGCGGCCACGGTGGTCGAACATTGATCGTGTGGCCGGCAAACTCGAACTCCATGGTCCCAAGCACCTGCTCGGCCACGGTCGACACCATGTCCTCCACCAGTGTCATGATGTCGTTGTAGTCGGCATATGCCTGGTACAGCTCCAACATCGTGAACTCGGGGTTGTGCTTGAAGGACACCCCCTCGTTCCGGAAGATGCGGCCGATCTCGAACACCTTCTCGAAGCCACCGATCACGCACCGTTTCAGATACAGCTCCAACGCGATCCGGAGGTACAGGTCCCGGTCCAGCGCGTTGTGGTGGGTGACAAAAGGCCGAGCCGCGGCCCCGCCATGGATCGGCTGCAGCACCGGCGTCTCTACCTCCAGGAACCCGCGGTCCACCAGGTAGCGCCGAATGGCGTCGATGATACGGCTGCGCGCCTGGAACACTCTCCGCGCATCTTCATTGGAGATGAGGTCCAGGTATCGCTGGCGATAGCGCTTCTCTACGTCCGTCAGTCCGTGCCACTTCTCCGGCAGTCCCCGCAGCGCCTTCGCCAGCAGCGTCAGCTGCCCCGCCTCAATGGTGACCTCCCCAGTCCTGGTCCGGAAGGGCTTGCCAACCACACCAAGGAAATCGCCACCATCGAGCGACTTGAACAGCTCGTACTGATCCTCTCCCACTAGGTCTCGCTTCACGTATATCTGGATCCGTCCGGATTGGTCAAGCAGATGGGCAAAGCTCGCCTTCCCCATGACGCGCATGGTCAGCAACCGGCCGGCGACCCTTACCTCCTGGCCCTCCAAGACGTCGAAATTCGATTGAACCTCCGAGGCCAAGTGGCTCCGCTCGAACCTGTAGGGATATGGCTCTATCCCCTGCTCGCGCAGCCGCTGCAGCTTGGCAACTCGCTGCTCAAAGATAGGATCTGCCTGTAAGTCCAACCTGGGCACCTTCCGATCCGCACTCCTCGCGAAGAAAGGATGGGCAAGCCATCCTTCCTCAGACCGTGCAAGTAGTATTCTCCCACAAACCCCGGGGAAAAGCCGGACTGCATTCCGGCCGTTAGGCTATGCGACGCCCTTCACTGTCAAGTCGAAGCTGCCACCGGGGGCCAAGATCGCCACCGACTCACCCGCACGATGTCCCAACAACGCTCGCCCAATCGGGGACTCATTAGAGATCCTGCCGGTCTTCGGGTCGGCCTCGGCGGAACCCACGATGGTATACACTTCCTCGACCCCATCGGAGTCCACGACCGTGACTCGGGAGCCTAAACGGACGTAGTCCGTGCGAGCAGTCTGCTCGTCGATCACGACAGCGTTCGCCAGCATGCGCTCTATGGACTGAATCCTTCCCTCTACAAAGGATTGCTCGTTCTTGGCATCGTCATACTCGGCGTTGTCCACCGTGTTGGTGAACTCCTTGGCCTTACGAATCCGCTCGGCGACCTCATGCCTTCGAACCGTACGCAGATGGCGCAGCTCTTCCTCTAGCTTCGACAAACCCTCGCGCGTGAGGTAAACAGTCTTCTCCACAGCACTATCTCCTGCTTGGGTCAACGGGTGTCCGGCAAGAAGGCGAGCCCGAAACCCTCGGAATTAGTAAAGACTGAGAGACCGGCCCGGTCCCTCAGTCTGTTGCGGGTAGTTGCATTATAGGAAACCCACCACGTTTTGTAAAGAGGCGACAGCCGCAAATCGCTTGTAGAAGCGCTGTACACCCCCTATAATGCAAGCGTCCTCCTCTAGGCTCTTCCCAGTCAAGCCGGAGTGCGGCGCGTCCCTCGCGCCATCAACTCCGCCTGCAGCATGGAGCCGGCAGGAGTCCACAATTCCCCACCTATTCCAGACTGGAGGAAACCTTGCGAAAGCCACACCTGCTTCTCACCCTGCTCTTCCTGCTTTCCCTGGCCCTGGTTCCCCTCCCAGCGGGAGCCACCGCATCTCTCGACTACGACATAGCGAACGGCCACTTCTACACCCAGACCAACGGCCAACCCCTCGGCACAACCACCTCGGGCTACTCCGTCACCAATGAGGCCGGAGTCCCCTTCTGGGATGCTTACCAGCAGATGGGTGGCCCCACCGTCCTCGGCTACCCAGTCACCAAGCGCTTCTCCTACGACGGCTTCGTCACCCAGGCCATGCAGAAGATGGTCTTCCAGTGGCGACCCGACACCAAGCAGGTCGTCTTCCTCAACACCTTCGACGCCCTCCACGACAAAGACAAAGACGACTGGCTCCTCGTCTACCGCCAGACCCCCAAGCCCTTCGATACCTCACCAGATAACGGTCTCTCCTGGGACGCCATCGTCAAGCGCCACCAGGCGTTCCTCGACCAGAACGAGCCGATCAAGAAGGTCTACTTCTCAGATCCCTACCCTGTCGATCACTACGGCCTCCCCGTCGCCACTGCCGACATGGGCAACTCCTTCGTCATCAGGGCACAAAGGGCTACCTTCCAGTACTGGAAGGAGGATGTGCCCTGGGCCAAGAAGGGCGACGTCTCAGTGGCCAACGGCGGCGACCTGGCCAAGGAGGCGGGTCTCTGGCCAGACAGCGCCATCTCGCCTGAAACCGCCCCACCACAGCCGGTGGTGCTGGTCCCAAGCAGCACGAGCCCCGCTCCCGACACGGCGACCCCAACCCCCACGCCAACCAGGCAGCCCATGGACCGGCCGATCCCAGCCGCCGGCTCCAACGCCTACAAGGCCAAGAGTCCCGAGTACGGCATGAACATCTTCCTCTGGGGTAACCCCACCACCACCCAGCGGGACCTCCAGAAGGTGCTCGATGCCCGCTTCAACTGGCAGAAAACCCTCTTCCAGTGGCGTTGGATCGAGCCCGTAAAGAATCAGTTCCACTGGACCGAGTCCGACCGTCTCGTCAAAGCCTCCACAGACGCCGGTGTCAAGATCATCGCGAGGCTCGACTTCCAGCCCAACTGGGCTCGCTCTGACAGCGCCCAAAACGGTCCCCCTGATGACCCACAGGACTTCAGCAACTTCGTCTACGCACTGGTGGATCGCTACAAGTCCGGCTCTCCCTACGGCCACATCGATGCCGTCGAGATCTGGAACGAGCCAAACCTCTCCCGTGAATGGGGCGATAAGAAGCCCGATGCCGCCCAGTATGTCCAGCTCCTGAAGGCGGGCTACGAGGGCGCTAAGAGGGCCGATCCCTCAGTCACCGTGATCACCGCGGGGCTAACCCCCACTGGCACCTGGAACAACGAGGCCACTCCCGACGACCTCTTCCTCCAGCAGATGTACGATGCGGGCGCCAAGGCTTACTTCGATGTCCTGGGGGCCCACGGTGCGGGCTTCAAGGCCCCCCCAGAGATGAGCCCCGAGGCGGTCGCCGCCAATCCCTCTTACGGGGGCCATCGCTTCTTCTGCTTCCGCCGGGTCGAGGACCTCAGGGCGGTCATGGTCAAGAACGGCGACTCCAACAAGCAGGTCTGGCTGCTCGAGTTCGGCTGGACTTCCGATGAGGTCCACCCTGCATACGCCTGGCACAAGGTCACCGAGCAGCAGAAGGCGGACTACATCGTGGGTGCCTACAAATGGGCGGCCTCCAACTGGTCTCCATGGATCGGAGTCATGACTCTGTGGAACCTGCCCGACCCAAGCTGGGGCACCGACAGGGAGGAGTACTGGTGGTCCATCGCCAACAACAACGGCACGGACAGGCCAGCCTTCACTAAGCTGAAGGAGTCCCGCCAGTCAGGCTACCTGCCCTAGGGCAGGACACGGGGACACGCAGGGACGCGGGGAGGGGGATGGGCTCCCTCTCCCTACCTCCATCCCCATCCCCCCGCGTCCCCCCGCCTCTCCCCTGCCCCCCTCGTGGGGGAAGGGGCCGGTGGGGAAGGGGGCAGCCCCACCGCAGATTGCCCCCCCGACCACCGTGGGCTATAATCCCCCTAGCGTCTGGCCCCTCCGGTCAGACGACATCACTTTGTTGGAGCCACAGACGTGATGACCATGCGCGGCAAGCTACGCGACCTCGTACTGGGCGCCGTTCATAAGGCGCAGCAGCAGGGCGTGCTGCCGCCGGTCGCGGTACCTGAGGTAACCATCGAGAAGCCCCAACACCCCGAGCACGGGGATTACGCCACCAATATCGCCCTGCGGATGGCGAGGACTGCCCGCACGGACCCCATGGCCATAGCCCTGGCTCTGGCGAACCAGATGGCCGGCAGCGATTTCCTCGCATCGGTCGATGTGGCCAAGCCAGGCTTCCTGAACTTCCGCCTATCCTCAGCGTGGGTGGCATCCCAGGTTGAGGAGATCCTGGCCGACGGCAGCCACTACGGCTCAGTGGAGCTGGGGCACGGCGCTAAGATCCAGCTGGAGTACGTGAGTGCCAATCCCACCGGCCCCCTACACGTGGGCGCCGGTCGAGGAGCCGCCCTTGGGGACAGCCTGGCGACCATCCTCAGCTACGCCGGCTACCAAGTTGAGCGCGAGTACTACGTCAACGACGCAGGCGCGCGCATGGAGGCGTTCTTCGCCACACTGTACGCACGCTACCTTCAGCAGTTCGGCATTCAGGAAGAGGTGCCGGTCGACGGCTACGTCGGGCAGTACATGGTGGACCTGGCACAGGAGATCGCCCAGGAGCGCGGTCGCGAGTTCCTGGAAATGCCCCGAGAGGAAGCCATTCAGAAGCTGGGTCGATTGGGAACCGAGCGGATGGTCGGGAAAATCCGGGCGGACCTGGGCCGGATGAACGTACGCTACGATCGTTGGTTCTCCGAGCAGACCCTGTACGACGACAGCCTCGTGGACAAGACCATCGACATGATGCGCCAGCGAGGCTACGTGGCCAACCGCGAGGGGGCCGTGTGGTTCACCTCCTCGGCTCTGGGGGAGGACAGGGACAACGTCCTGGTCCGCAGCAACGGCGCACCCACCTACTTTGCCTCCGACGCCGCGTACCATTATGACAAGTTCATCCTGCGCGGCTTCGATCGCGTCATTGACGTCTGGGGAGCCGACCATCAGGGCCACGTACCGCGGATGAAGGCTATGGCCACTGCCCTTGGCATAGACCCGGACCGGCTGACTCTGGTCATCTACCAGTTGGTCAGCCTCAAGAGGAGCGGCAAGGCAGTCAGGATGTCCAAGAGGACGGGGGAGATCATCACCCTGGGAGAGGTGCTGGACGAGGTCGGTCCCGATGCCGTGCGCTTCTTCCTACTGTCCCGCTCAGCCGACGCCATGATGGACTTCGACCTGGACCTCGCTAAGCAGCAGTCCAGTGAGAACCCAGTCTACTACGTCCAGTACGCCCACGCCCGCATAGCCAGCATCCTCCGCTATGCAACCGAGGTGGATTTCTCGGACGGAGACGTGTCGCTGTTGACCTCGGAGCCGGAGCAGGAGCTAATCCGCAAGATGCTGATGCTGCCGGAGTTGGTGGAGACGGTAGCGACCAACCTGGAGCCGCACCACCTTCCCCACTACTCCCAGGACATCGCCGCGGTGTTCCACTCTTTCTACAAGCAGTGCAGGGTGGTCTCGGAGGACGAGGCTCTAACCAAGGCTCGATTGAAGCTGGTCAGCGCCTGCAAAGTCGTGCTGGGAAATACCCTCTCCCTAATGGGCGTTGCCGCTCCCGAGCAGATGTAAGCCGAGTAGGGGCGACCGGCCGGTCGCCCCTACTCTCATCCTCCCGCTATCTTCACCCGGTAGCCCAACTCCATGAGCTTACTGACCACCAGGTCGCGGTGGTCGCCCTGGATCTCGATGACCCCGTCCTTAGCAGTGCCTCCGCAGCCGCACAGCCGCTTCAGGGTCCCTGCCAGCTCGTCCAGTGCCGCCTCGCTGCCGGGCACACCGGTCACAACAGTCACGGTCTTCCCTCGGCGGTTGCGCCGGTCGCGAGAGACCCTAACGATCCCGTCGTTCCTCGGGACATTCTTCGACGCCTCTCTGAAAGCAGGACGCTTCGGGCGGCAGGCGCAATCCTTGGATGGCCGCCCGCAGGTCGGGCAGACCCTGCCCACCGCACTGTCGTAGACCACCGGCCGGTTCGGATCACTGGAGCCTGGGCCTGCCATCAGTGGCATCCGCCTCCACTGCCACAGCTTCCACTATCGCAGCAGCCATCGTCGCCATGGCCACAGCAATCGCAGTCCCCCTCGGCCAACTCGATCGCCAATTCGCCTTCAGGGGTCAACCCAACTACGGCCCCCGCGAACACCGCCCGGGCTTCGTCGCAGAAAGCCACCTTGACCCCCTCGATCTCCTCGACTTCGGCACCAACCGGGATCTCAGGAGCCAGGTTCACGGAGCAGTCGTAGCCGCCCTCGTTGTCCAAACTCGCCTCTAGCACCAGCACCACGCTCTTTCCCTCAGTGGCCATCGAGAGCAGCTCCTCGGCAGCCGGTTTGGTGATGATAATCAACGAACCCTCCAGAGCCAAAAACTAAGTTTCGTCGCGCAAGTATAGCAAAGACTTGCCACATTGTCGGCCCCCGGGGATCCATGGTATAATTTCAGAACTGGTCGCGGCCTCTTGGTTGCGGTCGTGTGGAGGGATCGCATAGTCCGGTTGAGTGCGCCCGACTCGAAATCGGGTAGGTCGAAAGGCCTCGGGGGTTCGAATCCCTCTCCCTCCGCTGTAGTAGCCGTCAGCAATCAGCCACCATCGGCCCTGGCCGAGACGGCACACTAACAGGCGAAAGCTGAATGCTGATAGCTCGTACGGAGAGGTCGCCTAGTTGGCCTAGGGCGCTCGCCTGGAAAGCGGGTAGGTATAACAGCCTCGTGGGTTCGAATCCCACCCTCTCCGCCAGCCTCGGGGGCGATGATCTCGCCCCCGTTCCTCTTTTCGTAACCGGCGTGCGGCCAGGCGCACATTGACACCTACCGACACTGTCGGGTAGAATCCAAAGGTGCGATGCGAGGTCAGGCCGCCGGCCAAGCCGTTTACAACTGCATATTGGGCGCACCTGGAGGGGTGTCCGAGCGGTTTATGGTGGCCGTCTTGAAAACGGTCGGGCGAGAGCCCCGGGGGTTCGAATCCCTCCCCCTCCGCCTACTTACCGTCGCCATAGCATCCAGGTGTGGTCCAAGTACTGTGGAGGAGTCGCATAGTTGGTCTAGTGCGGCCGCCTGCTAAGCGGTTACAGGGGCTTAAACCTCTGTCATGGGTTCGAATCCCATCTCCTCCGCTTTCCTGCCCCGGTAGCTCAGTGGATTAGAGCGTTGGGTTGCGGACCCAAAGGTCGTAGGTTCGAGTCCTATCCGGGGTACCTTTGTCTGGTATACCATTCGGTCTGTCGACCGCTCGCCATAGCGGAGGCAGGAAGGAAGAGGGGGCCTTGGAGCGAGCGGTGTGTTCCGCATGAGAGGTCCTTCGTCTCAGCTTTGAGCCAGCCGCTGGTCGACCGGCGCGTCCCGTGAACGGTCGACCAGCGGCTTTGTTTTGTCTCTCGCCCTCGCTACCCGCCAGGGTTGTCGGAAGCCATCCCCAGGAAAGGTAGCCGAACAGTGGAACGGGACCAACTGGCCATAGATCGGCTGAGCCGAATCTGGGCGATGATCGAGTACATTGCCGAGAATCCCGGCACCAGTCGCCGCACGCTGGCTGCCAAGTACTCCCTCAGCGAGCGGCAGGTACAGGAAGACCTCCGCGTCGTCCGAGAGGAACTGCGCTTCCCACTGGTTCGGCGCAAGGGCTACCGGTTCTCCGCAGGCGATGATCGGGTGGTGCTCGACTTCACGTTCTCCGAGGCTAGAGCCCTCATCGCCGCCTTGCGAGGCGCATCCCTGGATCGAGGGTGCTCGGTTGAACCTCTCAGGTCCCTGGTATCCAAGCTACCCAACGTCTTCCCGCTCCACCTTCAGCCCCTGATGCGGAAGTGCCTGGAGTCGCTGGGGAATTCCGAACCGGCCTTAGAGGACAGAGTATTCCTAGCGCTGACAGAGGCCCTCTTCGAGAGGCGACCGGTGCGGCTGCACCTGGACTCCAGGGGCGTCGGCCCGCTCCAGGATCCCGTCGTTGAGCCGCAACTGTTGATGCCCTACCTCGGCAGTTGGTACATGGTGGGGCACTGTCGGCAGAAGAAGCGCGTTATGATGTTCAAGGTTGATACCATCGAAGCCGTAACTCTGGCTTCCAAGATGTAGGCGCCCATGAATCGTGATCCCTGGCTTCGAACCCTGATAATCCTGCTGGTGGTCATCGCAGCCAGCCACTTGGCTGGGCTGGCGTGGGCCTTGGCAGTGCAATTCGCCGACATCGTGCTGCTCCTCCTGCTGGCTTGGATCCTCGCCTTCGCCCTAGAGCCGGTGACCTTCTTCCTAGAGGATCGCACCCGCATCAGCCGAGGCTTGGCAGCAGCCATTGTGTACCTGGGCCTGCTGATCGTGCTCAGCCTTGCCACCCTGCTCGTCGTCCCCATCGTGGCGGTCCAGATCTCCCAGATCGGCATCAACCTCCCCCTGTACGTACTGAACGCCGGCAGCTGGGTGGCGGAAGTGCAGAGCTGGCTCCTGGAGCGGAGCGTGAACCTCGACACCACCGCCCTTCTCGACTACAATGAGTTGGCCCGCCGAGCCGAGTCCATAGGGCCGGTCATCGTCAATAATGCCGTCGCCCTGGCTACCGGCCTAGCCTCGCTTCTCTTCAGTCTGATCCTGGTCCTTATGTTTTCGTTCTACATCATGCTCGATGGGAGCAGGCTGGCGGGGGCTTTCCTCAGTGCAATTCCGGCCAACCGCCGGAATGACCTAAACTACTTCTTTTACAGCACCCATCGGGCATTCGGCGGCTACATTCGAGGACAGCTGATCCAGGCCCTGATCTACGGACTCGCGACGGCCGCAGTCATGCGCTTCGCCGACCTCCCCTATACGGCAGTGTCAGCCGTCTTCGCATCCACAATCATGATGATCCCCTTCGTCGGACCCATGTTGGCCATGGCACCCCCTACCCTGATAGCCGCCTTTGTTCAGCCGGACAAGACCTGGTGGGTTTTCCTGCTGCTACTATTGATGCAGCAGATGGTCCTCAACGTTCTCTCGCCCAAGCTAATGAGCAAGAGCGTGGGGATGCACCCCCTCCTGGTGCTGCTGGCATTGCTGGTGGGATCGAAGCTGGCAGGGGCATGGGGAGCTATCTTTGCGGTTCCCATGGCCGGCGTCCTGGTGGCCATGGTGTCCTTCTATCGCATGACCGTCGAGGAGCGAAAGCTCAGCCTAGAAGACGGGGTCGAGGCCAACTGCCGTCCAAACCCCACTCCGTTGTAGGAATTTACTCGGGACCGGCGTCTCCGCCGGCCCACATCTCGTGCAAAGGAGACCGAGACTTGAAGAGGGTTCGCAAAGCGGTGATCCCTGCAGCGGGTCTGGGGACCCGTTTTCTGCCGGCAACCAAGGCGCAGCCGAAAGAGATGCTTCCCATTGTCGACAAGCCCGTGATCCAGTACATCGTCGAGGATGCCGTCGCCTCAGGCATCGAGGAGATCATCATCATTACGGGCCAGAGCAAGCGGGCCATCGAGGATCACTTCGACTACCCCTTTGAACTGGCCTACCGGCTTCGGGAACAGAACAAGCTGGAGGAGCTCCACGAGGTGGAGCGGCTGTCGGAGATGGCCAACTTCGTCTACGTCCGCCAGAAGCAACCCCTTGGCAACGGCCACGCCGTCCTCATGGCAAAGGAGGTCGTCGGCGACGAGCCCTTCGCCGTCCTGTGGGGCGACGATCTGGTAGATGCCGAGATCCCTTGCACCCGCCAGTTGATGGACGTGTACGACCAGTACGGAGCGTCGGTCATCGCCGTCATGAGGGTCCCCCAAGAAAAGATCCCGAAGTACGGCATCATCGCCGGAACGCCAGTGGGAGACCGGATCCACGATGTGAGCGATCTGGTGGAGAAGCCCTCCATCGAGAGCGCCCCGTCGGACCTGGCGGCGGTGAAGGGATACGTCCTGACCCCCGAAGTATTCGAGGAGTTGGAACGGACTCCCCCGGGCAAGGGAGGTGAGATTTGGCTATCCGATGCCATCAAGTCCCTGATGAGGAGGCAACGAGTCTTCGCCCTGGAGTTTGAAGGCAAGCGCTACGACGCGGGCAACAAATTGGAGTTCCTGCAGGCCACGGTGGACTTCGCCCTCAAGCGCGAGGACCTCCGCGCCGACTTCCAAGCCTATCTCCAGAGCCTCAACCTGTAGATCCACCAGTCGCTGACATAGAGAAGGGGGTGCNNGCACCCCCTTCTCTATGTCAGCGACCCAATCAGCTAGACCGTCACGGGCAGACGGTGTTCCTTCAAACCGTAAGCCACGTCGGCCCGGATCAGCTTCTCTAGAAGCGCCGCCGGATAGTCGGACCGGAGGGCCGCCATCTCAGGAAGATAGGTCAGCAGATGCTCCCGGATCGTCGCGATGGTCATAGGCTGGTTACCGTTGGCCAGGAAAACCCGGAATATCGCCTCCAGCAGCGGGGTGTCGGGCGTTATGTAGTCCCGCGCCCTGGAGCAGCAATCCCGAATGATAGGGAGCGGATTGGCAGCATAAGCCACCCTCCGGTACTCGAAGGACACCCTCTTGGTCTTCGGGTCGATGACAGGGTACCGCTCCTCCACGAAGGTGCCCAGCTTCGTGGAACAGGAGGTGCAGAGTCGCGCCTGCGCCACGATGTTGAACGCTAGGCCTCTCTCCTCGTACCACTGAGGATCGACGAAGTACCGGGCCTCCTCCGCCAGTTCCGCCGGCTCGGTAGTCTCGGCCTCGATAACCTCCGGCAGTTCCTCGATTTCTGGAGCCTCTTCCGCCTCATATCTATCGAAACCGGACTTGCGCTTCCCCTTATCTGCCATAGCGTAGAATCCTCCTGTTTAGTACAGGAGGATTCTACACGCCCTATAGACTGCAATCAAGGCATTGAGGTTTCTCAGGAACCAGTGGCCCTCTTCGCCTCGGTCGAGCCCTCCGTCTTCCTGCTCCGGCGTGCGCGCGTCTCGCCGGTGCTAGACTGGCCGGTCGTAGTCTTCCGGGTAGTCCTAGCCACAGGCTTTGGCTCGGCCATCCGGGGTGCCTCCATCTTGGCCTCGCCAATCTTCGAGATCTTGTCTCGGATCTCATCGAGGCGAACGAGCACGTCGCGGTGCATGGTCCCAACCTCGGTTTCCATCGCGCCAACCTCGTGCTGGATCGAGCCAACCTCAGACCGCGTCTGCTCCACCTTGCCCAACATCTCCCGTCGCATCGACTCGACCTCGGACATGCTGCGCTCGACCCTGCTCAGGACATCCCGCTGCATCGACTCGACCTCGGACCTTACGCGGTCCATCTTGCCGCTCACGTCGCGTTGCACGTCGACGAGGTTGGAGGTAACCTGGTCGACCTTCGAGCCCACATCGCCTCGCATCGACCTCATTCCACCCCGGAAGCTGCCAATCCCCCCGGTGCTCCGCCACATGTAGGTCGCCAATGCCACAAACACCCCTGTGATTGCACCTATACCGACAACCATCGTTCTCACGATCAACCTCCGTGTTGCATGCACGCATTCCCCCTCGCGGGAAATGAGGGTGACGCGAGGCAAGATGCATGCCCCTTGATCCAGACGCGGAGAGGGGAAGACGCAACTACGCGGAGAAGCCGAACCACTGGGATCGGATTTCAGTCGGCAGTCCTGTACGTCCTGTTGCGACTCGGTACCTGCTACCTCTCGGACGCGATAGCCCGCAGGGCTTCCCGGAGGGCCTCTTCCAGCGGCATACCAGAGAGATTGGGGAGGGAGCGCAACACTGAGGCAGCTTCGGCGTTGGAGTAGCCCAGGCTGGTGAGTGCAGCCAGCAGTTGAGTCGCGGTGCCGGTGGAAGCAGGCAGGGCGCCTGCCACTACCTGGCCCACCTTGCTCTTCAACTCCAAGGCGATGCGAGCGGCCAACCGCTTGCCGATGCCCGTGACAGAGCTGAGCCTCGCCGTGTCCTCGGAGGCGATGGCAATCACCAGGTCGTCGGCAGGGATAGCGGAGAGGAGCGCCAAGGCGCTACGAGGTCCCACACCCGATACGGTGAGCAGCAGTTGGAACACGCGCAGCTCCTCGCGGCTGGCGAAACCAAAAAGGGTCAGCCCGTCGTCTCTGACCTGCAAATGGGTATGGAGGTTCACCGGCAGGCCCGCCGGCGGGGCGTTGGAAAGGGTGGATGAGCTGGAGAAAACCTGGTAGATAACCCCGCCCACATTCACCAGCAGCGAGTCGGCTCCCGCCTCCTCCACCAGTCCACGAAGCCCTGCGATCACAGCGAGAACCTCCCCCCCATTTGGTCGTTCCACCGCGCGTGGCAGATGGCTATGGCCAGAGCATCGGCCGCATCGTCGGGCTGAGGAATGGCGGGGAGGTCAAGCATCACCTGAACCATGCCCTGCACCTGCTTCTTGGTAGCCTTGCCGTAGCCCGCAACAGCCTGCTTCACCTGCATGGGGGTATACTCGCTCACTGACAGGTAGCTCTTCGCGGCGGCCAGCAGGGCGATCCCGCGGGCGTGCCCCACGGCAAGCGCGGAACCAACGTTCCTGGCAAAGAAGAGCTGCTCAACGGCAACCTCATCCGGCCGTCGCTGCTCGATCACGCGGATCAGACCACTGAAAAGCGTTAGCAGCCGCGAGGTGAGTGGATCGGAGGCCGGCGTCGTCAAGACTCCGAAATCCACGACCTCCAACTCGTCCCCCTCCACGGCAACGACGCCGTATCCCAGGATGGCGGTCCCTGGGTCGATGCCCAGAACGATCCTTCTACCCTCCACTGTCAACCTACGAGTACTGGGCCAGCGCTTCTTCGGAGACCTCGATGTTGGAGTACACCCTCTGCACGTCCTCCAGATCCTCGAGCCTCTCGATCAGCTTCATCACGCTGATCGTGCCCTTAGAATCAAGCTGCACCGTGGTCTTGGGGACCATGTCAACCTCGGCGCTGACAATAGCAACCTTGCTTGCCTCCAACGTCCGGCGAACCTTCTCCAACTCCGCCGGCTCGGTATAGATCTCGACCGAGCCGTCCTCCACATTGACGTCCTCGGCGCCGGCGTCGATGGCAATCAGGGCCAACTCGTCCGGGTCCTGCTTTCCGACATCCACGGCAATCACGCCCTTTGAATCGAACAGCCAGGACACGCACCCCGACTCGCCCAGGCTCCCACCATACTTCGTGAATGCGGCCCGGATCTCGGCCGCTGCCCTGTTGCGATTATCGGTCATCGCGTCCACGAGGATCGCGGTCCCACCTGACCCGTACCCCTCATAGGTGATCTCTTCCAGCACAGCCCCGTCGCCGCCACCTGTGCCCCTCTTGATGGCCCGGTCGATGGTGTCCGCCGGCATATTGCTCTCGCGAGCCTTCTGGATGGCCAAGCGCAACCGGAAGTTGCTATTGGGGTCACCGCCCCCATCGCGCGCCGCAACCGTCATCTCACGTCCCAGCTTGGTGAACAGAGCACCTCGCCTGACGTCATTGACGCCCTTCTGTCTCTTGATCTGCGACCATTTTGAATGTCCAGACACTGCGACCTCACCTCCTTCCCAACCTTGCTGCTCCCCAGGAAAGCGGGCCCGAGGCGCAGCGCATGGCGGGCTTGAACGTGCCCACTGGGGTGTTCAAGGGGGACTTCCCACAAACCCACACATACTTTGAATAGATTCTACCATAGGGAGGGAGGTCCGACCAATCCGGGGAGCGTTTGGCTGCTCCCTCTGATATAATTCAGCCTTAGACACGCGGAATGGGCGAGACGCGCGCCCCTTCCAGGACATGGTGGAAGGAGCATTGGATGAAGGATTACCCGGCGGATGCGATCCGCAACGTAGGACTCTTCTCCCATGGTGGCGCTGGCAAGACCTCCCTGGCCGAGGCAATGCTGTTCCAGAGCGGTGCCATCAACCGACTGGGTCGGGTGGAAGAGGGAACGACCACCACCGACTACGACCCCGACGAGGTCAAGAGGCGCATCTCTGTGAGCACCGCCCTCGCCCCTTGCGAGTGGCAGGACCACAAGATCAACCTCCTCGACACCCCTGGCTACGCCGACTTTGTTGGCGAAGTCGTTCAGGCCATGCGTATCGTCGATGGGGCACTGATCCTGATCGATGCCGTCTCCGGCCCCGAAGTGGGAACGGAGACAGCTTGGCAAGAGGCCGACAAGAACGGCGTCGCCAGGATGTTCTTTCTCAACAAGATGGAGAGGGAGAACGCCAACTTCGAGACCTCCTTGCAGCAGCTTCGGACTAGGTTCGGAAAGGGTGTGGTCCCGCTGCAGGTCCCAATCGGAGCCGAGCAGAACTTCCGCGGCGTGGTCGACCTCGTAACCATGAAGGCGATCATCGACGACAAGGGCACTCCCGAGGAGATCCCCGACGACCTCCGCGACACGGCACAGAGTCAGCGAGACTCTCTGTTGGAGACCGCCGTCGAGCTAGATGATGAGTTGATCAACAAATATCTGGAAGGCGAGGAGATCACCACCGAAGAGCTGCGACGAGCCCTGCGCGCTGGCGTGGTGAGCAGGGCCATCTTCCCTGTGATGTGTGGCTCCGCCCTGGCCAACCGCGCCGTGGGACCGGTGCTGGATGCCATCGTGGCTTTCATGCCCACTCCTCTGGAGACAACGGTGCGAACCACGGAGGGCAATCTCTCGGTCAAGGACCTCGTCGGCCAGAACAAGCTCGCGGCCCTGGTCTGGAAGACCGTTTCCGACCCCTACGTCGGCCGCTTGAACTACTTCCGGGTGTACTCGGGCACGGTGCAGTCCGACTCCCACGTCTGGAACCCCAACCGGAGCCGCGAAGAGCGCATCGGGCAGCTGTACACCCTGGTGGGCAAGCGCCAGGAGCCGGTTCCCAGGGTCGGCCTGGGCGACATCGGCGCCGTGGCCAAGCTACAGGAAACCGCGACAGGTGACACCCTCACCACCAAGGAAGCCGCTGTCGAGTTGGCTGGTATCGAGTTCCCAGATCCGGTCTTCACGGCCGCCATCGCCCCCAAGACCAAAGGCGACTTGGACAAGATGGGCCCGGCCATGGCGAGGATGACGGAGGAGGATCCCACCATCCGGGTGGAGAAAAGCGCTGAGACGGGCGAGACCCTGATGTCTGGCATGGGCGAGTCCCACATTGACATCACCGCCGAGCGGATGAAGCGGAAGTTCGGCGTGGAAGTCTCCATTGACATCCCCAAGGTCGCCTATCGCGAAACCGTCACAGCCTCCGCCAAGGCCCAGGGCCGATACAAGAAGCAGACCGGCGGCCACGGCATGTTCGGCGATACCTGGCTAGCGATCGAGCCCATGCCTCGGGGCGAGGGCTTCGTCTTCCAGGACAGCGTCGTGGGCGGCTCGGTCCCCAGGAACTTCATTCCAGCGGTCGAGAAGGGTGTGCGAGAGTCGCTCCCCGACGGCCCCCTAGCCGGCGCTCCAGTGGTGGACGTGAAGGTGACCCTGTACGACGGCTCCTACCATCCGGTGGACTCGTCGGAGATGTCCTTCAAGATCGCTGCATCGATGGGCTTCAAGAAGGCTGCAGCGGATGCCAGGCCGGTGCTGCTGGAGCCGGTGGTGGAGTTGTCAATCACTGTACCGGATGCCTACACCGGCGACATCATCGGCGACCTCAACACCAAGCGGGCACAGGTGCTTGGCATGGTGCCGGAGGATGGCTTCACCACTATCCAAGCCAGAGCACCCTACTCCGAGATGAGGCGCTACGCCACCGACCTGCGCTCCATTACCGGAGCCCGAGGCCGGTTCACCATGAAGCTGGCTGGCTACGACGAGGTGCCTGCTCACGTGGCCCCACAGGTGATCGCTGAGGCAAAGAAGGAGAAGGAAAAGGAGTAGGGTCAACGTCTCTCTGCCGGCCCGATGCCTGGTCCGAACTCAGCCAGCGGGGGTGTGGCATTCGCCACACCCCCGCTCTTCATCCCTACTGGCTCCACCCCACTAGCCGCGGGTTCAACCCCATCCTCAACGCTGAGGGATCGGCCGCCAGGCCGCTGACCGCGTAGCCGTAAACTGTGTTGTTGTCTTCGCTGGAGGGGGTAGTATGGTTGTCGGCATAGGTGATGGCAAAGTTGGCGTAGCCCAACACGTTGACGAAACTGGTGCCGCTCGACAGGCTGGTCCCTGTGCCCGCTGCGACCACCTCCACCACCAGGTAGACCTCCTGGGTGTGAGCGGGCGTTCCATCCCACATCTGCAGCCTCGCCATATATATCCCTGTCGGCGTGCCAGAGTCTGTCAGCACGACCACCTTGACCTGGGCATTGTTGTTTACTGCAGCCGGATTATCGTTGGCGGAAATTGAAACAGACATCCCCGCAGGCGGCCCCGCGAGGCTGGTAGGGTTGACGGGGTCCAGAGGGTTGAAGCTGTACCACTCCAGGACATTGGTGTAAACGTCGGTATGCGGATAGCCGTTCTCAGCCTTCAACTGCAGGGTATACTCTGCCGGCGATCCCTGCTCTGCCTCCTTGTATGCGTCACCACAGGAGACCGAGAAGCCCGCCTCGCTCCCCACCACCACGGTGACCGCAATGCTGGACGCGGTTCCTGTGGTCTGGTCGTACGCCATGATCAGACCAGTCCTGGCACCTGTGCGCTCGATCGTAGAAGAAATCTGAAAACCCACAGTGGCACCCGACACCGGCACGGGCAGATCGTAGGGCTGGTTCAGGGAGCCTGGCCCAAACTGCCAGTCCGCCCACCCTGAGAGCCCCGTGGCCCAGAACCGAACGCCACTTGAGGAGAAGTTGTTGTTGGGCATTACGCTCAAAGTGAAGTTCACAGGGCTGCTGACCAGGCTGGATGTGCTCTTCTTGCCGTTGTCCACCTGGAGGGAGAAGCTAGGGCGGCGGTATACCGTGCCGTCGTACACCATCGCCGTCACCACGTCACCGCGTCGGTACGACTTCTTGAGGGCGTCCACGGCCTTCTTGGTATCGACCCCATTCAGCACCGCAATCTGCTCACCCACCACCGGATGCGGGCCGGGGTATCCGGGAAGCGGCCACAGGTAGCTGGAGGAGATGTCCTTCAACTGCAGGACTGACGTGGCGCCGCTCACTCCATTGTAGTAGTCCGGGGTGGACTGGGTGATGTTCCTCACGTCCGGAATCACCCAGAAGTGGAAGTCGTTGCCGTTGGCCATGTTGGCCTGGGCCTCGTGACCAAGGATCGGCATGACCCGACCGGACAGTGCGGGGTCGTAGCCATCGGGCGGACTGTAGCCGGCCTCGGGCGACGGGGATGACGTGAGTGGGGACGGCCACGCCCTGGGGCTGCCGATGATGGTATCGACGTTCCTCGGCTTGAGGTAGTCGTACACCGGGTCCGCCTGTCCAGCGGAGTCCAGCGGATAGGAGGTATCCCCCGCGGAGAACCGCTTCACCGAAATCGGCAGCACCCCGGAACGCCCCACCTGGGCCTTCGATCGGGCGCCCGCCGTGAGGCTGTTCACGCCCAGCACAGGCGCGAACATCGTCTGGACCGACCGCTTCAGCGCCACCCGCACGCTGTTGGTCCCGAACTCGATCCCCTCCGTCAGAGCGGTGCCGGATCCCGTATTGCTCACAGGAAAGGTGAAGGCCGTGCCGAGGTTGCTGGAGACGACCCCCTCCGCCGCGGCCTGGGCCACGTTCTGGGAAGAGCCTCGGGACAGCTCATAGGTCGCGGCCAGTGCCGCGGCGTCGGACACGTTCTGCAGCCGCCGCTTCTGCAGCAACCCGTTCCCCAGGTCCACCGCCACCGCTGTCGCGGCCAGCATCACGAAGAAGAGGGCCGTCGCTATAACGATCAGGATCTGCCCCCGCTCCGAAGACTCTTCCCCGCTTCCTACTCTCACTGAATCCTCACCCTGGTCGAGCTGCTCACCGACAACCGATGGTTGCTTATTCCGGTCAGCACTCCGAACCACACTGGCTGCCTGTAGCTGCACCTGACCATCATCTCCTCGCCCGACCGTGTCGAGTCTGCGGCCGGAATGTCAGGGTAGTATGTGATCTGCACGTCGCTGGCCGCGCTGAAGTTCTGCGCGTCGGAGACATCCAGTCGCCCCATCGCGCCCTGCACCGCCGCTCGGACGACCTGCGCCCTCTCCGTGTCGTTCTGGTCGTAACTGCTGTTCAGGTTCCCTCCGTACAGCGTGCCCCGCCTGGCCCCCTCCCAGCATGCACCTGCCGTCTGGACGTGGGCGTGGAGGATGAACCCCACGTCTATGACCCCCATCAGCAGCACCACCATGATCGGCAGGGTGAGCGCAAACTCCACCAGCGATTGGCCGAGGCTACCCGTTGCCCGCGCCCTCATGGCTCGATCCTCGCGGTCCCACGAGCCCTCAGGGTGAGGGTCTGGTTCGTCAGCATGTCGGTGAGGAAACGGTACGGATAGGAGATCTCCACGTTGACCAGGTCGCCGCTCCTGGTCTCCCACGTTGTGGAGCTTGTCGGGGTGTAGCTGATTGTGACGTGGTTCACCTTGTCGAAGCCCCGCAGCACGCCGGCCGATCGGCCAACGGTGTCCCTAATGTTGTCCGTGTAGTGGCTGATACACGGCCCGGTGCCACCCTCACGGTTATCATCGTTGTCCCGCTTGCTGCAGTCCTGCTGGTACAGGTATACGGCGCCGGCCCGCGCCCCCTCCCTCGCCGCCCACGCGATGTTGATGTTGGCATGGATCGCGAAACCTAGCTCCAGCACCACCATGATAAGGACTATCACCACAGGCGCCACCAGCGCCATCTCCAGCATCCCCTGCCCACCCTGTGCCGCCCGTTCCCGACCCGCCCCGCCTACCCGTCCCTCGCCCCGTAGGGTAGGGGCTTGTCCCCTGCCGCCCGGCGCTCCACAACGCGACGCATCACAATCACTGTGGTGGAGCATCAGTGCTCCGCCACCGGGGTTAGAACCCCCATCATCCTGAGTGCCCCTATCCCTGTCACCACGCCTACCCCTGTCATCCTGAGCAACCCATGGCCCTAGCGGGCCACTTGAAACGATGAAAAGATGCTCGCTACAACTGTCATCCTGAGCGTCGAGCGAAGGATCTCCTGTTGGAGGGTGAGCACGATTCATTTTTGTAGGAGCGATAACGAAGGATCTCCCGTTACGGGCAGACCCGCCCCTCCCCTCAACGCACCTATACCTGCCCCCATTGCCATGCCGGAGCGCCAACCCACTGTCTGTCCGCATAGTACCTCGTCAACGTCCAGGCCCATTGCCTGCAGGCTCGCACGCACTATCAGCCCCTCGCCCATCTCGCACAATAGGATTTTTGTACTACAACAAGGCAGAAGCGGCCCCGACCGAATTGCAGTGTCGGTCGAGGCCGCTTCATAAGAGCACCGATATGCAGTTGGAATGTACCGGCCGTTTCTACCCTCGAGAGGAGATACTGGTCCTTGTGGAAATGTCGGACCCTTCAGACTACTCCGGCCGCTTCCTCCTCAGGAAGGCCGGCACGTCCAGATCGCGCAGACCACCCCGCTGCTCGCGCCGCTCCCGCGGTGCATAGGGGTCTCGCGGCTCCGGCTCCCTAGGCGCGTACGGCTCCCGTGGCTCCGGTTCCCGGAACGGATCCCTCGGCTCCGGCATCTCACGGATCCCTCGGACCTCCCGCACGTCGCCCGCGTCACGGGACTGGGTCATCTCGCGTCGCTCAGAGGCAGCCGCCGGTTGCCCCGCGCCCCTGTCCAGCTTCGCGAACACGTCGCTCACCTTCACGTCGGCCTTGCGCTTCTGGCTACTACCAAAGCCGGTCGCTATAAGCGTGACCTGAAACTCCACCAGCGGCTTGGGGTGGATCACCGCACCCACGATGATGTTCGCGTCCGGGCTCGCCGCCTCGGATATCAGGGATGCCGCCTCGCTCACCTCCATCAGGCTCATGTCCGGACCGCCGGTGACGTTCACCAGCACCCCCGTTGCCCCATCTATGGAGATATCGAGCAGCGGGCTGGCGATGGCGGCCCGCGCGGCCTCAATAGCCCTGGACTGACCCTTTCCTTCACCGATCGCCATCAATGCCGACCCGGCGCCGCTCATGATCGTCTTCACGTCCGCGAAGTCCAGGTTGATCAGTCCTGTCACCGTGATGAGGTCCGAGATCCCCTGCACGCCCTGGCGGAGGATGTTGTCCGCCATCCGGAACGCCTCCAACAGGCTGACCCGCTTGTTCGTCATAGACAGCAGCCGGTCGTTGGGGATGGCGATCACGGCGTCCACCCTCTCCGTCAGCAGCTGCAACCCCTGTTCCGCCATACCTCGCCGGTGGCGCCCCTCGAAGGTGAACGGCATGGTGACGACGGCAACGGTGAGGCAACGGTTCTTCTTGGCGATCTCCGCGATGACAGGTGATGCCCCAGTCCCGGTCCCTCCCCCCATGCCGGCGGTGATGAACACCATGTCTGACCCAACGATGGCCTCCTCGAGCTGGTCGCGGCTGATCTCCGCCGCCCGCTCCCCAACCATCGGGTCGCCGCCCGCGCCGAGCCGCTTCATCGTCTTCCCACCGATGGGTATCTTGTGGGGAGCCAGCGAATTCTCCAGTGCCTGCGCGTCGGTGTTGACAGCAATGAAGTCCACGCCCCTGATCCCGGCCTCGATCATCCGGTTCAGGGCATTGTTGCCCCCACCGCCCACCCCCACGATCTTGATCTCAGTGAACCCTTTGGCCGCCGACTCGATCTCATCCGAGACGATCTTGCCGACAATGGGAGTGCTCCTCACGGGTTCGACCAGTCGGGACGGATCAAAGCCACCCCTTACCTTAGCCACGGTCCAGCACCTCCTTTGCCAGAGCAAGGTAGATCTCGGCAGCCTTCTCCGCGCCGGCGTAGTTGAAGACAGAAGTACCAGAGGAGGCGGCTTCCAGGATCTTGCTGTTAGTCCCTACCTCGGTCTGAAAGACCTTGGCTCCCCACCGCTCGCGTAGGTAGCTGGATACCAGCTTCTCCTCTTTAAGCCGCCTATCCAGTTTGCTCAGCACAACCCCAACCACCTGCAGCTTAGGATTCAGGTAGAGCACCTCTTCGATGCTCTCCTGCATCATCTGCAGCCCCTGCAGAGAGAACAGCCTGGCCTCCGTGGGGATCACGACCCTGTCGGCCGCCACGAGGGCGTTGATGGTCAACAGCCCCAGAGAGGGGGGCGTATCGATCAATACGAAGTCGAACGCCCCCGACACCATGGCCAACTGGTCGCGCAGCCGCAACTCGCGCCCGAGCTTGTTCATGAGGGCGGCCTCGGCGCTGGCAAGGGCAAGGGATGAGGGGACAAGCGCCAGCCTAGCGTCCAACCTCTCCATTATCGTCACGATAGGAAGGGGCACCTTGCGGTCGAGCAACGACTCGGCCACGGTGGTAGTCGGGAGTTCAGTGAGTCCAAGCGCCGAGCTGAGGTTGGCCTGCGGGTCCATGTCGACCAGCAGCACCTTCTTGCCCAAATGGAACAGAGCGGCGCCCAAGTTCGCCGTGGTGGTCGTCTTGCCGACACCGCCCTTTTGATTAGAGATCGCTATGATCGAAGCCATTAGGCCTCTCTACTGTGGCCGAAGCCAGTGTTCCATCGGGAAGGCTCTTCTGAAGTGGTCATAATCCTAGCACAGCCCGCCTCGGTCGGCAACGGGCACATGCAGCTTCTCAGCCTGCTTGATGTCCTCGCCGATCTGGTTGACGAGCGCCTCCACCGAAGCGAAGCGCACCTCATCCCTGAGATGAGCCAGGACATCCACGGCCAACCGCTGGCCGTAGAGGTCGCCTTGAAAGCCGATCAGGTGCACCTCAACCTGTCTGCGAACCCCATTGAAGGTCGGGCGCATCCCCACGTTGCACACCCCCCTGTAACACCGGCCGTCAAACCCGCCGCAGCGGACGGCGTACACACCGTCACGAGGGAGGCACAGACCATCGGCAACCTCCAGGTTGGCTGTAGGATACCCCAGCACCCTGGCCCGCCGATCGCCGGAGACAACCTTCCCGACCAGTCTGTGGTATCGACCCAGCAGGCCGGTCGCCTCCTCCACCGCACCCTCGGCCAACAAAACCCGAATCCGACTGCTGCTCACCGGCGCGCCGTCGATCTCCACTCGGGGGAATGCGTGCACCTCAAATCCCCTCTCGCGACCAATCACCGCCAGCCTATCGGGAGTGCCCCCACGATGCCGACCAAGGGCGAAATCGCTGCCAATCCACAGCTCTCTCAGCCGGAAGTGGCTGACCAGGAGATCTATGAAGCCCTCAGGAGACATCTGGGCGAGGGAGAGAGTGAACTGCAACAGCAACACTTCACCGACCCCCAGCGCCTTGATCATCTGGATCCTGTCCTCCAGAGTCGACAGCCGTACCACACTCGACCCCGGCTGCAGCAGCTCTTGCGGATGCGGCTCAAAGGTGACGCAACCGCTTTCAACCCCGAACAGGTTGGCCCTCTCCACCACCCGGCCGATCAACGCCTGGTGGCCGAGGTGCACACCGTCAAACACGCCAATTGTGATCACGGTCTCGGGCCGACCGCCGTTGCGTTGCGAGGTCACGATTCCTCCGCCAAGACCAGTCTGGGCTGCCAACTGTCTTCCGAAAGTTCGGCCAGCCCTAGGAATGCCCCGTCTATGGAGTAGACCCGGGCCAGTCCAGGGAATGCCTTGCCACCTTCCACGGGCCACCTCCTGCCGCCAATCATATCCCTGGCATGGTCGCTCCCCACCACGACGATCTGGAGATGGGCGACTGCGATGTCGGGCGCCCATACTAAGCGCTCCAGATATCCAAACTCGGCGGCCAACCTCAGATCCTCCACACCTACGGCATCGTCGATACTGAAGGGGCCGCTGGACAGCCGCACAAGGGCCCCGAGATGCCCACCCACCCCCAGGCTGTCGCCCAGGTCCCTAGCCAAGCTTCGGATGTAGGTTCCCTTGGAGCAGAGGACGACTACGCTGACGACCGGAGGTTCCCACCCCACCACGGCGAGCCCCTTGATGGTGATCCGCCTGGCAGCCAGGGCTGCCGTCCCGCCCTTCCTCGCCACCTCGTAGGCTTTCCTGCCCTGCAGCTTGATAGCAGAGTACTGGGGAGGCACCTGCTCGATCTCGCCAAGGAAGTTGCCGAGGCATGCCACGACTCTGTCCAGGTCGATGCCACTCGGATCCGACACCCCAAGGACGGACCCCTCGGCATCATCAGTATCCGTGGAAGCCCCGAGGACGATGTCGCCGCAGTAAGCTTTGTCCCGTCCAGCCATGTAGTCCAGCAAGCGTGTAGCTCGGCCGATGGCCACCACGAGGACGCCAACCGCGGCCGGGTCCAGGGTGCCGGCATGCCCCACGCGCTTCGTCCCTGCCAGCCTTCGCACCAGCTGGACCACGTCGTGCGAGGTCCAGCTGTAGGGCTTGGAGACGTTGAGGAAGCCTTCCACTAGAAAACGACTGCTATCCTTCAACCACGCGACCCAGCGACTCCAGGCGACGGCGTGCCTCGCTCAAGACACGGCCCTGGACGTCGCCCATCGTCCCAGGCACCGTACAGCCCGCCGCGCGAGCGTGGCCGCCACCACCGAACAGCTGAGCCAACTCCGAGGCGTTCAGCCCATCGTTGGTCCTCATGCTCACACGGATTCGCCCCCCCTGTTCGCTGAACAGGAAGGCCGCACTGCTCTCTGGAACACCGGCGATGAAGTCCACCAGATTGTCGGCGTCCTCCATGCTCGCATCGCACTCAGCCAGCATCTGACTGGTGATGTCTGCCCAGACCAGACCGCCCTCAACCCTGGTGCGACTGAGCACCCCTCCCCAGAGCCGGAGGGTGCGTGAGGATCTGGTGTTGAAGATCCGCTCGTTGATATGGGCGAGAGATGCGCCCCTCTCCATCAGCGCCGCGGCAACCCGCATAGTGCGCGCCGAGGTGGCCGGCGTGCGAAAACCGAGTGTGTCCGTCACAATCCCCAACAGCAGGGCATTGGCAATCTCGTCGTTAATGGGGAGGTCTTCTCGCTCCATCAGTTCGGTCAGAAGCTCGCACACCGCCGCCGCGGAGGGATCCACCAGGTTCAGTCTCCCGAACTGGCTATTGCTGGGGTGATGATCTATGTTGACCACGATGGCCGACCCGAACTTGCTCGGGTGCTGGCTGTACAGCAATCCCAGCCGTCCAAGATCGCCTGCATCGAGGCAGATGATAGCCTCCGCTTCCAGCAACGCCTTCCTGGTCCTTGCCCCCTCGGGAGTCTCCATCCGGTCAGGCGAATAAGGCTCTATGCTCTCCCAACCTGGGAGGAACTGATAGCTGGCCGGCACAGGATTCGGGCTGATCGCCCGCACATCCTGCCACCTGCCCAGCCGATTGAGGGATGCGGAGAGTGCCAACAGCGAGGCTACCGCGTCGCCATCCGGGTCCTTGTGGCAGGTCACCACTATCCGCTTGACCGTCCTGAGGAGAGGCAACAGCACCGGTGTATACTCAGCTTCCACTCTCGTCGGTCTCGCCTCCCTGGCCTTCCTCGATTTCCCGTAAGAGCTTGAGCACACGGGCCCCCTCTTCAATGGATGTGTCCAGCTTGAAGTTCAACTCCGGGGCATTTCGCAGGCTGAGCCGACCCGCGAGCTGCTTGCGGAAGAAGCCCGCCGCTCGCCTGATCGCGATCATGGCCTGCTTGACCTCTTCTTCGGTGCCAAGGATGCTCACCCCTACCGTGGCGTTGCGAAGGTCGGAGCTGGTCTCCACGTGGGTGATGCTTATCAGGGAACTCAGTCGTGGATCCCGGATCTCGCGCTGGAGGAGACTCGCGATCTCCTCCTTTATCAACTCGTTGACCCGTTCTATTCGTCTACTCGCCATCAGCCGTCCCCTGTCTCTCCCTCCGGGAGCAAAGGATTCCCCTCTCCCTGAGGGAGAGGCGTGACGCTGTGCTCGCTCGCGTCACAGGGAGAGGGGGAGCCTGGGAGGCAACCAAATGGCCCCCTCACCCCGACCCTCTCCCTGAGGGAGAGGGAGTTCAACGCTAGCTCACCCTCTCCATATGGTAGAACTCCAGGAGGTCTCCCATCTGGTACTCGTTGAAGCCATCCAGGGCGATACCGCATTCGTATCCGGCAGCAACCTCCCTGGCGTCTTCCTTGAAGCGCTTCAGGCTTGCCATCTTGCCTTCGAACACCTTGCCGCCCGCCCGGAGCACCCGGGCAGTAGAACTCCGCAGCACCTTGCCATCGGTGACCATTGCGCCGGCGATCTCCACGCTCTTGCCAACCTTGAAGATCTGCCGCACTTCGGCATGCCCGTCCACTGTCTCTTCGTACTTCGGTTCCAACAGGCCGGTGAGGGCCTTCTGCACATCCTCTACCATCTTGTAGATGATGTCGTAGTGGCGGATGTCTACCTTGTTCTCCTCGGCCAGATGCTTGGCACCGGGCTCAGGCCGGCTGCTGAAGCCGATGATCACTGCGTGGGACGCTGAAGCCAGCAATACGTCCGACTCGGTAATGCTGCCGGTCCCGGAGTGGATCACCCGGACCCTCACGTCTTCCTCCTGCAACCGATTCAAGGAGTTCACGATCGGTTCCACGGAGCCCTGGACGTCGGTCTTCACGACGATGTTCAACTCCTTGACCTGGCCCGCCTGGATCTGCTTGAAGACGTCGTCCAGCGTGACGGGCGCCGCCGCGTCGACGACGGGCGCTGCCGCATACCTCCCGGCCACGGCTCTGGCCGCCTTCTCGTCCTCGAAGACCTTCCATACGTCCCCTGCAGCGGGTACGCCGTTCAGGCCAAGAAGCTCGGCAGGCATCGAAGGCCCGGCTTTCCTCATCCTCCGGCCCTTGTCATCGAACAGCGCCTTCACCTTGCCAAAGTTGCCCCCGACCACCACCATGTCGCCAACCCTCAGGGTACCGGCCTTCACCAGCACCGTCGCCACGGGACCCCTCGCCTTGTCCAGCTTGGACTCCACCACCACGCCGGTGGCGGGGCGAGTGGGGTTAGCCTTGAACTCAGCCATCTCGGACACCAGAAGGATCATCTCCAGCAGGGTATCGATGCCCTCCTTCCGTCGCGCCGATACCGGGACCATGATGGCCGGCCCTCCGTACTCCTCGGGCACTAGGCCAATCTCCGCCAACTGCTGCTTGACCCTGTCAGGATTGGCATCCAGCTTGTCGATCTTGTTGATCGCCACCATGATCGGTACACCGGCAGCCTTGGCATGGCTGTAGGCCTCAACCGTCTGCGGCATGACACCATCGTCCGCCGCCACCACCAGGATAGCGATGTCGGTGGCCTGGGCTCCCCTCGCCCTCATCGCTGTGAACGCCTCGTGGCCCGGAGTGTCGAGGAAGGTAATCTTCTGGCCCCGCAGCTCTACCTGGTAAGCGCCTATGTGCTGGGTAATGCCACCAGCTTCCTGCGCCGTCACGTTTGTCTGCCGGATGGCGTCCAAGAGACTCGTCTTCCCATGGTCAACGTGCCCCATGATGGTCACAACGGGAGGCCTGGGCTGCAGCAGCGCTGGGTCCTCGGCCTCCTCAAGCTCCTCAGCGGTCACTCGCTCCTGAGGGACGGGCTCCGTGATCTCGAACCCGAGGTCGGTCGCGACCACCGACGCCGCATCCCGATCGACCTGCTGATTGATGTTCGCGATGATCCCGTTCTTCATCAACTCCTTGATGATCTGAACGGGGCTCACCCTCAGCAGATCGGCGAGATCCTTCACCGAGAGACCCTCGGTTAACTCGACGGTCTTCGGCTCCTCCTTGGCTACCACGGCAGCTTCGGTTCTCGGGGCAGGACGAGAAAAGGGCGGCCTGGGACCACCGCCTCCAGGCCGGGGCCTGTGTTGAGGTCGTGGGCCCCTACTGCTACCAGGCCGATTAAAGGGCCTTGGACTCATTGGCTGCTCCTCCTTTTGTTCAACTGCTCGTCTCCCCTTCAGCTTCAGGAGCAGACTGAGTAGATGACTGGGCACCGAAACGTCGGCAGTATTGAAGCAACTGCTCCCTGTCTTCGGCGCTGACTTCTGTCTTCAGGGCGCGGTTTAGGGCTGATCGGTTGATGGCCTTTTCCCAGCACTCTCGACAGTCACACAGGTAGGCCCCCCGACCGGACTGCTTCCCCGTCGGGTCCACCACCACCCTCCCAGAGGGGGTTCGGACTACTCGCACCAACTGCCGCTTCGCCTGCACCTGCCCACACCCGACACAGGTGCGTTGCGGAACGTGTCTCTGCCGCAACCTGGCACCCCCTCAGACTAGGCGGTTTCCCGCTCTGACGCATCCGGCTGCTGGGCAACCGGCTCGGCTCCTGCCGGCTTTATGTCAATACGCCAACCCGTCAGCTTCGCCGCCAGTCGCGCATTCTGACCTTCCTTGCCGATGGCCAAGGACAGCTGCCGCTCAGGCACTATCACCGTCGCGGTCTTGTCCTCTTCACTGATGCCCACGCTGATCACCTGAGCAGGGCTTAGAGCGTTGGCCACAAAAGTGGCGGAATCCGGGCTCCATTGGACCACATCGATCTTCTCACCACCCAGTTCGTTGACGATGTTCTGGATGCGGACACCACGCATTCCCACGCAAGACCCCACCGGATCGATCCCCTCCTGCCTCGCGACCACGGCCACCTTCGAGCGAGCCCCGGCCTCGCGGGCTATGGCCTTCAGCTCCACGGTGCCGTTGAAGATCTCCGGGACCTCCTGCTCGAACAGCCGCCGCAGCATCATCTTGTGGTTGCGGGAGACGATGATCTGGGGCCCCTTGTGGGTGTCGTGCACCTCTACCAGGTACACCCTGAGTCTCTGGCCAGGGTGATACCGCTCGGTCGACACCTGATCGCTCGGGGCCATTATCCCCTCAGCCTTGCCCAGCTCTATGTAGACGGTGCGGTTCTCTATCCTCTGCACCACGCCGTACAGCAACTCCCCTTCCCGCTCGTGGTACTCGTCGAAGACAATCCGACGCTCCTCGTCGCGGAGACGCTGCAGGATCACCTGCTTAGCGGTCTGGGCGGCGATACGCCCGAAATTGGGAGGAGTCGCCTCCACGATAATGGTCTCACCTACCTGGGCGTCGGGACGGATCTCGCGTGCCGCGTCCAGAGAGATCCTGTCTATCCCGTCGGCGTCATTCTCCACCACCTGCTTCTCGACAAAGATGTGGACGTTGCCGGAAGCGGGGTCGATCTGCGCGGAGACGTTCTGGCCTGCGGGAGCGAAGTTCTTCTTGTAGGCAGAAACCAAAGCCGCTTCGATAGCGTTCATCACAGCCTCGCGCGTGACACCCTTCTCACTGCAAAGCTGGCTTATCGCTGTCACGAAGTCGCTCTTCATTAACCCATCCCTCCTGCTAGAAGCCAATGCCCCAATGAGCCGCCTGCTTCTCTGCCAGGCTGCAACAAAAAAGTGGGGGCATGCCCACCACTTCTACCGGACAATGTTACGTTGAGATTATAGCAGTCGCTGAGCCTCTCTAGCAACCGCAATGCGGCGGGCACGCGTAGCCCTACACCCGTACCAGCCGAACGCCTCGCATGCACCACGCGAATGAGTTCGCCGACTACCGCTGCGAAATCAGCCTTGGAGTAGGTTGGCAGTCCGCCTTCGCGGACTCAGTAATTGTTGCCCGCGGTTGGAACTGCGGGGCGAATCCCCTCAGGATGCTAGTCGAACTCTGTTCTTTCCCTCTCGCTTAGCCCTGTACAGAGCCGCATCCGCCTCTCGCACCAGCCCCTGAGCATCAGTGATGCGCGAGTGAGGATACACCGCCGCGCCCACGCTCGTGCTGAGGCGGTCCAGCTTCATCCTCGCCGCGACCGTCCGGACCAGCAGCCTGAGCCGCTCGCCCATCTCCACCGCACCTCTGGTATTGCTGCCGGGCAGCACGACGGCGAACTCCTCCCCACCATAACGTGCCACCAGGTCGTACTGCCTCGCGCTTCCCATGAACGCCGCGGCGACTCCCTGAAGCACCTGGTCCCCGCACTTGTGCCCGAAGGCGTCGTTGATACCCTTGAAGTCGTCCAGGTCCAGGATCAGTACCGCCATTGACTCGCCAGTTCGCCGACTTCGCTGGAACTCCCGTTCAAGGACCTCCTGGAACTGCCGGTAGTTCGCCAAACCCGTGAGTTCGTCTGTGGAGGCCAATCTCTCCATCTGCTCGTACAACCGTGCGTTCTCCAGAACCACATACGCCGCGTTGGCAAGCATTCCAACGATCTGGAGTGACTCCGGAGATACCTTCGCCCGCTCCTTGCACCAGAGCGCGAAGATTCCGGACTCGTAGTCCTGGGATCCGAGAGGTACGGTGAGGCACGGACGAGGCTCAGAAGGGTCGCTGAACTCGGGTCCCAGCCGCACCTCTGGGGCAAGGACCACGCTGCGATGCATCAGAGGAATGGCCACCGGAGCAGGGGAATTCGCGGCCAGTACCGAGAGGATGGTCTCTTCACGACCCTTCAGGGCGTTCTCCGGCATCGACACACGGACCATAGAAAGCAGCTCCGCGGCCCTGGACTTGCCACCCCGAACTACCATGCAAGCCTGATCGAAGTCGAACAGCTTGCCAAACAGCTCCATGATCTTCCTGGTAGTGAGGTCCAGGTCGGTGGCCGACCAGGCAAGCTTGCTGATCTCGCCAAGGATCGTCGCCTCGTACAGCTTCCGATCCAGGATGTCGTTCAACCGGGTCAGTAGATCGACGGCGCTCGTGGGTCTGCCGACCAACGTCTTCGTCGATCTGCTATCCCTCCCGTTTCGCTGCTCCAAGATCGTTGACACCGCTTCGAGCACAGTCTTCAACGGCTGCTCCTTGGTGACGTAGCCGTCAGCCCCCGTCTGAAGACCCCAGTATAGATCGGCAGGCTGGTCCCTGGATGTCAGCATTACTACCGGCAGGTGACTGGTCTCCTCGTCCAGCTTCAGCATGCGGCACACCTGGTAGCCGTTCATGCGCGGCATCACCACATCAAGCACCACGGCGTCCGGGCCCTCTCTGTACACGGCCTCCATCGCCTCGATGCCGTCTCGCGCCGCGATCACGACAAAACCATTACTCTCCAGAAGGTCCCTCACCAGGGAGAGAGATGTCTGGCTGTCATCGGCGACCAGCACCCTGGCCTTTCCCATTCTGTCCTCCAGCCTCAGCCCCCGGCCTCCAGATCCTCCAGCCGACGACGGCAAACCCGCGCCAGGAAGTCGGCCGAGAACTCCTCTACCAGTTCCTCCTTCGGAAGCCGCTCCAGCAGCCGAAGGGCGTTGCGATACTCTCGTACAGATGACGCCCTGTCGTCACCGTCTACGTGCAGCCCCGCGAGGTGGAAGTGCGCCAACGCGGACCTGTGTCCGGACGGGTTCAGGTAGATCACCCAGGACAAGGACTCCTGAGCCTTGGACTTATCGCCGCCCCGCAGCTGCAAGATCCCATTCAGGTAGTAGGCCTCCTCCGCCAGCGGATCCAACTCCAGTGTCCGGCGGCAATGCCTCAATGCGGGCCCTATCTCCTCTCGATCAGCCCGCAGCTTTGCCGCCAGCAGGTGAGCGTTCGCCTCGGCGGGGTCGGCAGCAAGAATGCTCTCCACAGCCAAAAGGGCCTCCTCGAAGCGCCTGGCTCCGTAGAGGGCTGTGGCCTCCCCCAGCGTCGAGGCCTGCTTGGGTGGGACCGCAGGCTGGAAACCAGAGACTGCGCTCTGCCGCATCGAGGGAGTCTTGGGCAAGCGCGGCAACGTCCCCGTCTCCTCTGGCAATAAACTCGGGCGGACAGTGGACGGGCCAGCCGATCTCGGGAGCTTCTGGTAGAGGAAGGCGTTCCCATAGTCGCGAAGAGCGAAATCGCTCGATACCTGCCACAGCGACTCGGAGTAGCCCAGAAACAGAAAGCCACCATCCCCCAACACGTCGAAGAAATTCCGAATCACCCGACGGGTGGAGTCGACCTTGAAGTAAATAGTGACGTTCTCACAGAAGATCACATCCAACGGGCGCAGGGCTGCCAGTGGGAACGGTTCCTTCACGAGATTGAGATGCTCGAACCGGACCAACTGCCTGACCTGATCTTTGACTCTATAGCTACCTTCGTGGGGTTCGAAGTAGCGTTCGAGGATGTCGGAATCAACGTTCTTCACCGCCCTTGGCCGGTACACCCCAGCTCGAGCCGTCTCCAGAGCGCGACAGCTAATGTCTGTCGCCAGCACCTCCAACTGCCAGTCCTCGAAGCCCGGCAGCGCCTCCATCAATGCCATGGCGACGGAGTACGCCTCCTGGCCGGTTGAGCAGCCGGCACTCCAGAACCTGAGGGTGCGCGATGAGGCCTTTCTCTTTGCCAACTCCGGGAGGACCATCCTCGCCAGCACGTCGAAATGCGCTCGGTTCCTAAAGAAGGAGGTCTCATGGATGGTGAGCAGATCAACTAGCCGGTTCAGCTCCCGAGAGCCCTCTTCCGACCTGAGCAGCTCATAGTAAGCTCCAAAGCTGCCGTACCCCACAGCCGAAACGCGCTCACAAAGGGCAGCCCTCAGTGGAGTCCAATCCCTGTCCTCGAGATTGAGCCCGCTCGCCCCCTCAATTAGATCCTTGAACAACAGGTACTCGGCCCGCGTCAAGGAACTTCCGGCATTGGCTCGAAAAGAACCTTCTGCCAATGGCCTGCACCCACTCCAAACCCGTCTTTACGCTGCGCCACGCAATTCTCTAATAACGGACGCCCGGCCGCAAGCCCTGGGGTCCACTCCAACTGTCTGTCACTTCAACAGGGGCGCCATCACCCAATCAAGCTATCGATGGTATCCAGCAGTGTAACCTGGTCAAAAGACCCCTTGCCGACGTAGGCTTGAGCACCTGCTTGGATCCCCCGCCTTCGGTCATCCTCACCCTCTCGTGAGCTTACAATTACAATAGGAATCCTGGCCAGAGATGGATTCCCCTTTATAGCTGCAGCCAACTGGAACCCATCCATCCTCGGCATCTCAACGTCGGCCACAACTAACTCGAACTGTCCGGCACTCAGCTTCTCCAGCGCATCCAGGCCGTCCACAGCGGTTTCCACACGATACCCGGCGGTCTCCAGTATGCCTCGCTCCAGTTCCCGGGTGGTGGCCACGTCGTCGACCACAAGCACACGCTTCGCCCCTCGTCTTAACTTACGCCCGGCGGGCGCGGAGAAGCTGGGCACCCCTCGCGCGGTCTCCAGAAGAACTGGCGCCGACAAGAGCAGCACCACCTTCCCGTCTCCTAGGATTATGCCCCCTGAAACACTGGGTACTCGCCGTAGGAGCGGCCCCATTGGCTTCACGATGACATTCTCGTCCCCAATCACCCGGTCCACCAGGAGAACCGTAGGCCGCTCCTGCGGCCCCATCAGCAGCGCAGGCCACCGGCTCGCTCTCAATACACCAGCGCGAGCAGTCCCCAGCAGTTGGTCAAGACGGGCTACAGATGCGGACTGACCCTCCAACTCCACGCTCTCCCTACCCTGCAGGGTCCGAATCTGATCGGCGGAGACCTCGGTGATCCTACGCACAGAGGAGCATGGCAATCCGTATACGGCCTTCCCGGTCTCCATCAACAGGACGTGGGTATAGGCCAGGGTAATCGGCAGCTCCAGGGTAACCTTCGTGCCACACCCAAGCTTGCTCTCCAGCCACACCAGCCCCTTCAGGGAATCCATCTCGGACCTCACCACGTCCAGTCCGACACCTCTCCCCGACCTGCCACTCACAGCACGGCTGGTGGAGAAGCCAGGAAGGAACAGCATTCGGGCGCACTCGGAGTCATCCAGGGCATCAGCCTCCGCGGCGGTCAGGATCCCCTTCCGCGTCGCCATCTCCCGCACCACCCGGAAATCAATCCCAGCGCCATCGTCCTCGACTTCCACTATGGCCTGCTCGCCTCGACTGTAAGCGGCTACTCTCACCTTCCCAACCGCCGATTTCCCGGCCAATACACGCGCCGCCGGTGACTCGATGCCATGGACCACGGCGTTCATGATCAGGTGCATCACAGGGTCTCTCACCCGCTCCAACACCTGCCGGTCTATCTCGGTATCTTCGCCCTCTAGCAGGACTTCCAGCTCCTTCTCTTCTTCCCGAGCCAGATCTCGAGCAGCACGCGGAACCAGGGAAAAGAGAGCGCTCACCGGGAGCATACGGAGGCCAGAGATCTGATAGTGGAGTTCACGCACCAACTCGGTCTGCTGGTGAAGCATCTTGCGAAAGCGCTTGTTGGACCTGCCCACGACGTTGACCAACGCCAAAGCGCTCTCCACCACACCGTCAGATCCTACGGTTAGGGAGTGGCCAAGGTTGCGTTCCAGTGCTTCGAACAGATCGCCGACTTCGTCCATCCACTGCCTGCGCGCTGCATCCAGCACCATCAGTTCCCCGGCGAGGTTCAGGATGATATCTATGCGATCGACATCGACTCTCACAGTCTCTTTGGCAGCCGCTTCGCGCCCCTGGCGTACAACTGGCATTGGTGGAGCCTCAGGAAGCGGCATTGCGGGAGGGATAGGCGATCCAGCCTGGGACTCGCCATCCAGTGTGAGACCACGGAGATCAGCTAGCCACCTGATGACCGCCTGCACATCCTGGCGGCCAGTCAACTCCTCGGGCGCAGAGCCGATCAACTCCTTCAGCAAGTCAGCCGCGGTAAGCATGGCATCCAACAAGGGAGAGGACGGGCGAAGGCATCCGGACCTCAAGTCGTCCAGGATGTCCTCCATGGAGTGAGCTAGTTCGGCCACCTCGGCGAATCCCATCATGCGGGCAGAGCCCTTGACCGTGTGGACGCGCCGGAACAGTTCGCCAACGGGAGACAGATCCTCGGGATGGCTCTCCAGGATGAGCAGTTCGCGGATCAGCACCTGCAGGTGCTCCCCCATCTCCTCCCTGAAGGATCCCAAATATGCCGACCTATCGACGCCGTGAGACATCATCTATTAGAGTCCTCTTGCGGAGCCGCTCGACTCGCCAACCCTACTCGCGGCTGCCCTCAGCTCAGCCACCCTGTCCTTGCCCAGCATCAGGATCGGGTCGATGATCATGAGCAGCCCATCCATTAGAGCCGCCGACTCCAGTCCAGACAGGGCCATGGCCCTCACTGCCAGTGCAGGCAGAGGCACGATTGCCGAGGGAGGAACCTCCACGAAATCCAGCGCCTCATCAACCATGAAGCAAAGAGGACCTGTGCCATCCTGGATCAGCACACCGTGCCCGTATACCTCTTCCTCGAGACTCAACAGCCCGAGGAAAGGGGCGAGACCCACGGCAGGCATCAGCACACCGTCTCGCCAAGTCAACCCAGGCAACTCCGGGAGTCCAAGAGGGACGATTTCGCTGGCGGACAACACGGCCCGCACCAGTCCAGCCGGTATGCCGAACCGATAGGGCCCGCACTTGACCACAAGCAGCCGGATCTCCTCCACAAGCTACCCTTCCATCAGAGCCCTCAGTAGGGCAGGAACGCTGAGCACACCAATGAGACGGTCTCGGACCCGCACCTGACCCAGAATCAACTCCGCGCCTTCGCCCTCTCCTGCTGAAGCCTGGGTCTCCAGACTTGACCACGGCAGCTCATATATCTCATCCACCAGGTCGACACGGAGCGCCGTTGCATTCCCCTCGTAGAGGAACACGACGAGCAACCCACTGCCCAATGGTCCCTTCTGACTGAGTCGCAGCAACGGTCGCAGGTCAACCGCGGGGAGTATCGAACCGTGCAGGTTAAAAACGCCCAGCAACCAATCTGGCGCCCGTGGCACCGGAGTGATCTCCATTTCGGGCTCGATACCCCGCACCAGGGATGCGTCCAGCGCATACCACTCCTGGTCCAGGCTAAAGGCGATCAGCCTGGCTGCCTCCTCCGCGACCGAAGAGCCGAGGAAACCCCTATCGCCATCCAGGCTTCCACGAGACTGCACTCCAGACGCCGAGGAATCGGGCAAGCTACTCCCAGGGTGCTGAGGCACTCTTCTCCTCCTGAGGGGAAAGTCGGGACAGTTGCCGCATTATACACCGAGGATCATCAAGATGGAGGCACCCACACTGCCCAAAGCATGAAGCACTAGACGCCTACCATCCTCACACTCAGGGTCTAGCGGCTTCGAGAGGCACCGCCTGCCAATAGACAGAGTACACTCCCACCCTCTCACTCCTTGCGGTCACACCTCGTTCCCGCCACTTCGACAACTCTTCACCCTCCTCCTTCGACCCTGCCACGAACACGAAGGCGGGATTGGACACCACCGAGACGTAGTGGGCATAGGGGATGTATCGGTTGTAACCGCCAGAGCTCACAGAGGGAATCACCATCTCGCTCGACTCGAAGGCCAGAGGATAGGCAAGCCAGTAGTCGGTGTAGATGTGGGTGCGGTCGTTGGCAACGAGGTAGTCAATCAGCGCTGCCCGGTTGGCCGCTGTGCTCCCCACAGCGGTGTCAGGCTGATTGAGCCGCGTGTCGAGGGAGAGGAGGCTGTAGATGTTAAGGCAAAGCGCTCCCGCCGCCGCCAGCGGAAGCAGCCTCCGCCCCGGTCCGCCCAAGCGGCTGAAGCCGGCGAACACGAGGGGAACCGCTGAGTAGAGAGGCAACAGGTATCGAGGTTCGGAAAACAGATCGCCGAACCTGCTGGCGACGAAGGCCATGGGGACCGCTACGACAAGAAGAAGGATAAGGTTCCTGCCGTCGGCACCCTCCCCCCTGCCCTGGAAGAGATCCATCAACCCCCTCCAGCGGGCAACCAGCAGGCTGCAGGCCAGCACCACCATGGTGGGGAGAACCACCGCCCAGGCCCCTGGACTGCTATGGAAGGCCGGCCAGAAGAACGTGAGAGAGCTGCTGGCCGGACTGAAACCCAACAACACGGGCAGGCTGTACCTGAACAGTCGCACGGCGCGCACAGCGACCTCCTGAGGCGAAGAAGGGCCGCCGGCCATGGCTCCGGCCGTGGCCAGGCCATTGCCCAGGTTGAACACTATCAGCGGAAGCGCCCCCGCCACCCCAGCCACCACCGCCACAAACAGCCCTACCCCAAGGAGGCGTCGGCGCATCACCAGGACAAGGTAACCCCAGATGGGGAGGAGGTAGACACCCAGCAGCGGATTCACCCAAACCCCCAGCCCTGAGAGGAAGCCGAGGGCCATACCCGTCTTCACATCCAGTTCGCGCCGCTTGCCTGCCTCCATCCCCAGCAAGATCAGCAGCTGCCCAATCACCAGCACCTCGATGTAGCCCCCCCTGGTCTTGAGGCTCCAGAGGCCAAGGAAGGCCGGTGGGACGGCGACGTACAGGGCAGAGGCCAGAGCCACTCCCCGCCCTCCTATCCTTCGGCCCGTCTCGAACACCAACCCAGTGAAAAGAAGCGACGCCACCAGCGGAACCAACTTCAGGGCGAAACTGCTACTCCCCATGAGGGCGAACACGGCAGCGACGAGGTATGCCTCCAGGCTCCCCATATACGGCTGCATGTAGTAGAACAGGGGACGTTCGCCCTGAAGGATGTGGCGCGCCATGAGCCCGACGATGGCCTCATCGGCCTCCAACTCCGTCTGCGGACCCGCCAGCAAGACCAGTCTGAGGGCCAGAGCCGCCAGCACGGCCGCTGCCAGGGCTAGGAGCGTCTTTGGGGTTCTGAGAGGGCGCGAGGTGATGGCCGTACTCCCAGGTTGGAGATGCCCACCAATCATAGGCTGTGACACGGCGTTGGGCAATACCAAGGGGGCGGATTTGCATCCGCCCCCTTGGTATTGCTCCTACATTGAGTGGTCCCGTGCCGGGAGCGCGGGCCGCTGGCCCGCCCGTCTCAGTAGGGAAAGGGCTTGTCCCCTTCCGCCGGTCCCAGCGAAATGACGCGACGAACCGGAACCTTTCTGGTGAGCCCTTAGCAGCCCGCCAGCTTATCCCTGAGAGCCTGAATCTCCCTCTCCTTGAAGTCAGGGTCCTCCATGGCCTCCCACAGGATTGGCCCTTCCGACTGCTTCGGAATCGGCACTCCCAGCATGTAGGCCACCGTCGGGGTGACCCCCACTATCTGGGTCAGCCTCTCCAGGTGCACCCCCTTCCGGATGTTCGGCCCCTTCATGAACAGCAGGCTCCGGATCGATAGCTCACCTATCCTCGCCGTCGGAAGCTGAGCCCCATGCTCCAGGTCGAACTCGGGCCGCAGCGCAAACACCACGTCCCCAACCATCGGGCCCCACATCCCAAGCACCGCCGCATCCTCCTTTCGGAGCACCGCAGCATAGGGATGCAATCCCGTGGCAGGGTCCTTGTAGTCTAGTAGGGCCTCCACCACCTCGTCCACCACCTTGTCGTAGTCCTCGGGCTCCACGATGCCGTCGGGGTTGCGTCCCTTCAGATTCACGTAGCAGAACACCGTGCAGCTGAAGACCGCCTTCGTCCGGCTCCAGTCGATCTTCCTCGCCCCGGTCGCGGGGTCGGTGGTGTACACCGTGAGACCGGCCTCTTCGAGCACCTTGCGTGTGTCCTGCTTGGGCTGTGGGCAGCCGGTCCCGGAGTGGTCGGACACGATGACGAACATGGTGTCATCGTCGGCCAGGGTGAGCAGTTCGCCGAGCATCCTGTCGATGCTCTGGTAGTGACGCGTCAGCCAGGTTAGGGCGTTGCGCTGCTCGCTGAGGGAAGCGCCGCACTCGGGCTGGTAGTAGTTCAGGTAGAAGTGGCTCAGGTAGTCCGTGCAGTGCGTCTCCACGAACAGCATATCCCACTCCTGGCGGTTGGCCAGGTACTTGGACGCTTTCGCCAGCCACTGGTGCTGGTAGTCCTGCAGCTCGAAGAAGGTGGCCTCGTCGATCCAGCCGTAGTGCAGCGCATCCCGAGCTGGGTTTGTGAAGAATGGGCCGACCTCCTTGATCAGCTCAGGCCCCAACGCTAACGGCTGAGTCCAGCCCTGCTCCGGCCATACCTGGGTGCTGAACAGCTCAAGCTCGCTCGCATCCCCGCTCAAGTTGATCAGCTTGAACCGGAACACCCCCTTCTCCACCGCCTGGAACTCGTACTGGCCCAACCCAGAGTCCCTGGCCGCCGAGGTGGTCGTGGCCTGGTTGTCGTGCCACTCCTTCATGGCGTACTTCTTCATCTTCGACCGCTCGGCTTCTCGCTTCTTCAGCATCTCCGGATCGGGCGTCAGCTCGAACTCATCGAAGACCCACTCGCTCCACTGGCCCGCCGTCATCGTCGCCACGGCCTTGCCAGCGTCCTTGTCCTTGCACACCATCACCTTGTCGTACCCGGCGCGGCCGCTCTTCACCACCAGTAGATCGTAGGACTTCTCCCCTCCACCGTGGAGGAACATGCTGATCTTTCCCTCGAGGGCCTCCCAACTCGGATCTAGCCCCTTCCAGCCCTGGGCGGGCTCCAGGCTCAACTGGTTGGTCATTGGCATCGGCTCGAGGGTATACAGCCTGACGGGGGCGAGTTCGTGGAGGTTCACCAGGCCAGGGCCGCAGCCCTCCACCTGGGTTCCTGAATGGTTGGGCGGCCAGGAAACCTCCCACTTGACCAGAATGCTCTTCTTGCCGGCCCGCTCCGCTGCCTGCCAGAGGTACTCCGCCTTGGATGCCTGCGTGTTGAAAGCGAAGCCTAGCTTCTCCAGATTCTCTCCCGGCTCGGGGGGCAGGAAAAAGTCGGTGATGCAGTGGGTACCAGGCCAGGCACCGGTGGTTATGGTCGTCCAGTTGGGCGGGGTTATCGTCGGGAAGGGCTCCAGCGCCTCCTTGAAGACGCCATCCTCAAACATCTTCGCGAAGTTCGGAAGCTTCCCCTCCTTCACGAACTTCTGCACCAGCTCGGGGTGCCCGCCGTCCAGCCCCAGGATGATCGCTCTCTTCGGCCGCTTGATCTCCTGCTCCATGACTCCTCCCTCTGTATACTCCGTTTCCTACAAGATCTTAAAGGTATTGATGATCTTGGCAGTCTTGGCGAACATGGCGGAGCCCGAGCAGTAGCTCGATTCGGCCAGATCGATGGCCCTCTGGACGGAGTCCGGGTTGAGGTCCTCGCCCTGGAAGACGTGCTCCATCCTCACCTCGGTGTACACTCGCGGTTGCTCGTCCGCCCTCTCCGCCGTCATATTCATACGGTAGCCCGTGACCTTCTGGCGCATCCGCTTCAGGATCATGTTAACGTCGAAGCCCATGCATCCACCCAGCCCCAGCAGCATCAGCTCCATCGGACGGAACCCGGCGTTCTCGCCGCCCGCGTCCTCGGGACCATCGATCACCACACTGTGCCCCGATTCCGCCCAACCCTTGAACCGCACCTTCTCCTGCAGGGTGATCGTCGCCTTGGTCGGCATCACCTACCTCCTCTAGCACATAACCTTGGGACCCGAGCTCCTGCGCAACCGCTCGTAATTGCGCCTGCAGGCTCTCAGCTCCTTGACCTTCATATCGGGGTCCTCCAGCGCCTGGTACACAATGCCACCGTCGCAATCCGCCGGCACAGACGACTCCGCCAGGTAGCTTATCGTCGGGGCCACATCCTCCAGCCCGACGGCCCGCTTCAACTCAGCACCCCGGCGCACCCCCGAGCCCTTCAGCAGCAGGAATCCGTCCTTGCCGAGCCCCACCACCACGGACAGGGTCTCCTCGTCGGCCACGCCGGTGATCTCCCCAATGGCTCTATCCAGCGCCTCGGTCCCATCCAGCTTCAACCCATCGGAGCCCAGTCTCACCATACAGAGGTCCCAGTCGGGATTGATCAGGAGGTAGTTGGCTACATCCTTGGGAGTGGTCGCTTGCGGAACCTCCATCTCGGGGGGGCGCGATGCGGGGTATCCAAACAGCACAGCCTGCTTGCTCGACCTCTGCCATCCCTCCCACAGATATTCGGCAACGCATTCGTCCCCCTCCTTGGAGACAGAGTGCGTAGCAGGGTTGGCGCCGGTGGCCAGGGTCGCCAGGACAGCTGGAGTGCCGGTAGGGGAGGTGAGAGCGGGGATGATGGTCCCTTCTTTCATCAGCTTCGCCAAGCCAGCCAGCCCTCCCGCCCTGGCCCCTTCGAAGAGCTGCGGAACCTCCGCAGAGTCTACACACACCACAATCGCCTTCTTGATGTCCTCGGGCATCTCGTCTTCTCCCTCCTCAGGTAGCGATACGGAATAGGATTGGCAACCAACTCCTGAGAGGACAACCTTGAGACATGGCTAGGCAACTGGACAGGAAGGAACCGAACGGCAGCCGCTCGCAGGAGCAGGTTAATTGAATTGATTAACCCAGGTGCCAGGGTATCATGGTGCATCATAGTTGTCAAGGGAGCGAGCTGTTCCGAGTGCGCGTCACGATTCCGAGAAGCCCTTGAGCCAGCTGTAGGAGCCTCTCCGGGGGCCCGCTCACTGGCTAATATTCATTCGGCGTTTTCTGCCCTCCTGCCAGGCGGTCACCCGGAAACGTGACTGGCGCGCCCTGGTAACCTGGTAATACCACGCTTGAACGATATGGCAGATTGTGGTAGCATCGATCAAGGTCTTTTGATACAATAAATTAACTCTCTTCTCATCGATGGAGCTAGCCAAGGTGTCTCTGTCCCTCCTGGGCGGCAACATGCCGGTCATTCGGCACCAGAATCGCGTGGCGGTGCTCAACGTCCTCCTACGCTATGGACCGCTGTCTCGCACCGATGCATGCAAGATCACCAGACTCACTCCAGCTACCATGACCAACATCATCGGAGAGTTGTTGGAAGCCAATCTGGTCGTGGAGACTGGCAACCGCCGTACACCTGACAGCGGCGGGGTGGGTCGTCGCCACGTGATGGTCGACCTGAACCCCAAAGGCGCCTACGCTGTTGGTGTCCACCTGGGTGTCCGGTCGGTGCTAGTGGGCCTGGGGGATCTCAAGGGTAACCTGGTCCAGCGGTTGAAGTTCTCCGTTCGGCCAGGGGATGACCCATCCACAGTGCTCCAATCCATAGCCGAAGCCGTCTCCACCGTTATCAGAGAGGGTCAGATCGACCGTCAGAGGGTGCTGGGCGTGGGCGTGGGATGCGCAGGACTGGTGGACCCTCGCCTCGGCGTCCTCAAGAAGATGTACCACCACGGTTGGCACGACGTCCCGGTGGCAGACTACCTGGAGTCAACCCTCTGCCTACCCACAGCCGTTGAGGGCAACCGCAACGCAATGGCCATGGCGGAAAGCACCTTCGGGCTCGGGCAGAAGGTGGACAGCTTCGTCCTGGTTCATGTCCATACCACTATCGGAGCCAGTGTGGTCATCGATCACAAGGTCCGTCATGGCGGCAACGACGCGGCTGGCCAGATAGGACACCTGGTGCTGGAGCCTGAAGGTGTGCACTGCCCTTGCGGGCAGCGTGGCTGTCTCGACACCATGGCCTCACATCCTGCCATCGTGCGTCAGGCCATGGAGACCATCGAGACTCACCCTGAGTCCCACCTGGCCAGGTTGCGCAATGACAATGGAGGCATCCTCGAAGCAGAGGATGTCTTCAAGGCGGCGGTTCAGGGGGACTCAGCAGCCTGCGATATCGTGGCAGCGGCCGGCAAGCAGTTGGGCAGGGGTATCGGTCATATTGTGCGTATCCTCAGCCCAGAGTTGATCGTGGTCGTGGGCCCCCTCTTCGAGACAGGGAACCTGGTCATGGAGCCTCTGGAGAAAGCCGCCCTCTCCGACACTGCACGAGTCCTGGGTCTCCAAACCCGGATAGAGCCCACCAACTTCGGATCGGATCTCATGCTTGTAGGGAACGTGTCCCTGGCGCTACTGCGATTCCTCTACGCTTCAGAACCGGAAGGCTGGCTGGAAGAGGGTACTCGCACCCCCCACCGAAGCCTCTCGAATCGCAACGGCAAGTCCCTCGGGACTGCCCGCGCTTTCATCTAGGACTGGCGCAAGCCCTTCTCTCCGCGCGGACTCATCCTTGGCTTCTCACTCCCGACACCCGGCTCTTGGCGGCGGCAGGGTGGTAGCGATCTGGCTTGCCGCATCCTGGCCACCATCGTGGAGAAGGATCTTGGCAAGCTCTCGTTTCGGCATGTCACGTGGCTGGGTCATACTTCCAACAGATCTCACGTGTCGAACGTTGTTGACAGTAGAACAACCGCGCTGTAGGCTTTGGCCACGTTCTTCTTGATGCATTGTTGCATTAATGTATCGATGGTCGCGCTCGGAGGTTCGGCTCGTGGTCGTCCCCTACCATCAACAGATCGCGGCTCTGCTGCGAAAGGAAATCCAATCCGGACGTTTCAAGCAGGGAGACCCGTTTGCGACTGAGAAGCAGCTGGCGGAACGCTTCGGACTCAGCTCTACCACCATAAAGCGCGCCATCCAGACTCTTGTACAAGAGGGCTATCTGCACCGGGTGGTTGCCAAGGGTACTTTCGTCCGCCGCACGCATTTCGAGGAGTCGCTTGGCCCCCTCTGCGGCTTCTTCGACGAAATGGAATCTAAAGGCCTGAGTCCCACCGTCCAAGTCCTGATATCTGAACGACAGACTGCCAGCCCAACCGTAACGGAGAAGCTCCAGCTTGACTGTGTCAAGACAGTCTACTGGATAAGGCGGCTGCACCAGATCGACAGCAACACGGTGGCCTCATGCGACAGCTACTTCTCGCCTGATGTCGGATCTGTAGTCAGCCAGGATGAGTATGTGTCCGGCCGCTTCACGCAAGTTGTGCAGAGCCAGCTCGGCATCCACCTGCGGGAAACCGAGGTCACCATTGAGGCTGCAGCGGCCGACGCCGAGGTTGCCGGCCTTCTGAACATCCCACAGGGCACGCCTGTTCTGATCGTGGAGCGAGTCATGTACGCTGCCGATGGTCGCCCTGTTTGGATGAGCCGGTACACACACCGCAGTGACAGGTACAGGTACAGGACAAGGATGATCCAGAACTCCACCAAGAGGGTCTTCGGCGACGACGCCCCGTAGGCACAGTAAACTGGAGGTGGTTGACCAGCCCGACAACATAGTTGCGATCCTTGAATATGCCATCTGCGTACACCCTGATCTGCGTGGACCTATCCTGGATGAGGCTAGCACTTACCGGCCTGAACATAGAGCCTAGGCTAGTGACAGTTTGAAAGGGAGGGCAACAATGCATAGGGAAGGTGACTCAGAACGGCGACTGACCAGGCGCCAATTCCACAAGATCGCGGCTGCCTTTGGCTTCACCGCGGCCTTCGGCGGACTGGTTGGCTGCTCATCAGGCAGTCAGCAGGCGACAGCGACGACAAAACCGGCACCGGCACCTACCACGGCAGCTGTGCAGGCCAAGGCGGCGGAGCAAGCCCCAAAAGAGGCCGCCAAGGCCGCTGCCGCAGAGTTCAAGCTGAACTTCGCAATTGAGGGCGTGCCCAACCGGTGGCCCAATGGCCCCGTCGCCAAGTGCACTTTGTGGAACCTGGGCTCCTGGGAGTTCAAGGAGAACGTCGAGAAGAGAACCAACGGTCGCGTGCAAGTCATCATGCACGAGGGCGGTAGCCTCGGCGGACAGCTCGAACTCGGCCAGAAGACGCAGCAAGGCGTAATCCAGGCTGGCAACTTCACCACCCAGAACGAGGCCGCCTACATTCCGGTCTGGAACGTCATCGACTTCCCCTACGTCCAGGGCCCTATCGAGAGCGTGTGGAAGCTGATCTACAGTAAGGAATTCAATGACGTCGTGCGCAAGGCAAGCTCCGACCAGGGCTGCTTCCCCGTCGCCGTCTTCCCTCAACTCCGGAAGATAGCCGTCCGCAAGAACCTGCCCACAGAGATCAGAAAGCCGGAGCAGATGTCCGGCCTGAAAATCCGAGTCACCGGCTCCAGGCTGGAGCAGGAAGCCTTCAAGATCCTCCCCGCCAACCCCACTCCCCTGGCCTGGGGAGAGGTGTATACGGCGATGAAAGAGGGTGCTATTGATGGCCTCCACGTGGGTGCTGCTTCCCTCGCGGACGCCAACATCCACGAAGTGTGCGGCCAGTTGATCGACAGTGACTTCATGTACAACTGGGATGCCACCTGGCTCAACACCCGCTGGTTCCACTCCCTGCCCGCTGACGTGCAGGATCAGGTAATGGAAGGAGCCTACGACACTCAGGTCTGGATCCATAAGGTATGGAACGACCTGCACGACAAGCAGGTCGGCTCGACCAAGAACGCCGCCGCCGACTCCATCTGGAAGAAGTCCGGGGCGAACCTTGTCTTCTTAACAGATGCCGAGCGCAAGGAGTGGGAGCAGTATATGTCCTTCGAGCGGAACAAGGCTCAGCTCCAGCCGCTGGTAGAGAAGTTCGGCAAGAAGGAGTACGAGCTGACGCAAAGCATCGTAGCATCGAAGACTGCACCCGAACCGAAAAAGTGGTGGAAATAGAGTGGAACGTGGGGAGGGCACGACCGCGTCCTCCCCACCACATCCTATCCATGCTGTTGGGAGGGCCACACCGCTATGAATCGACCTCTTGGCAGGGTGCTCGGTTGGCTCGACGAGTACCTGGAGTACTGGCTCCAGTTCGCACTGTACATGTACTTCGCCCTCATAATCGTGGTGGAGGTCGCGCGCCGTTACTTCTTCGGCGGCGCCACCACATGGGGAGAGGAGACAGCCCTCTACGCCTTCGTCTGGATGAGCTATATCGCCATGGCCCGCGGTGTCAAGAAGAGATCTCACCTCTCCGTGGACCTGATCCGGGTCAAGATGAACCGCTCACAGCTCTTCTCCACCTTCATGCTGGGTGACGTCTGCTTCATCATCTTGGCAACCACCGTCATCATCTACTCCTTCCCCATGCTGGAGATGAACCTCCGCTATGGACAGGAGATGCTGGGCGCCGAGCTACCGATGGTGCTCGCGACGGCGTCCATCCCGGTGGCTTGGGCCCTCGTCCTGGGCAGGATAATCCAGAGAATGCTCACCACTATTGCCGCCTTCAAACGAGGCGACCCCATCACCCTGAGCGCGGAGGTGTCGGAATGATCCGTCAACTGCTGCTCGAAGGAGGGTCGAAGTGGACCTAGGGATCGCTCTAAGCCTTCTCGTGACCGTCGTCCTCCTCTTGCTCGGGGTGGAGATCGTCGTCTGCCTCGGCCTCGGCGCGGTCTTGCTGACCGCCGTGACGGGGGTATTCACCCTGGAGAATGTGAGCATGGCGGCGTTCCAGGGTTTGAACAGCTTCCCGTTGATCGCCATGCCGCTGTACATTCTGACCGGCGACCTGATCGGCGAGTCGGGAATCGCCAAGATGCTCACCAACTTCTCCAGGGCTGTGCTCGGCTGGCTCAAGGGTGGCCTGGCCCTCACCACCCTGCTGGCCTGCGGCTTCTTCGCGGCAATCAGCGGCTCCAACTCCGCCACTGTCGCGACTATGGGCAAGATCATGCTGCCAGAGATGAAGAAGGACGGCTACCCCACCGACTTCGCCGCCGCGACGGCCGCCTACGGGGGAACCGTTGGGATCATCATCCCTCCCAGCATCATTTTCATCATCTACGGCGTCAGCACGGGAACCCCAGTGGGAGACCTGTTCCTGGGAGGGATAGTCCCGGGCTTTCTCATGGTCGCCTGCATGTGCCTTGCCGCCTTCTACCTGAGCTCTCGCCATCGGTGGGGAGGGCAATTCCCCTTCAGCCCGCGCACGGTTCTCCGCTCCGCATGGGATGCAAAGCTTGCCTTCGGGGCATCGGCCGTCATCCTGGGTGGCATCTACGGCGGGGTGTTCACCCCCTCCGAAGCCGGTGCCATAGCCGTAGCCTACTGCCTCATCGTGGGCGTGCTGATCACAAGAGGCATCAAGGTCAGCAGGATCCCGGAGATCACCGAGCGCAGTGCCACCATCAACGGCTTCATCGCCCCCATCGTGGCGATGGCCATAGTGTTCTCGCAGATTCTGTCGTTCCTACAACTACCCCAGAACGGGGTTAAGGCCCTGCTGTCCATCTCGGAAAACCCGACGATCATCGTGGCGCTGATGCTGCTGGTGCTGCTAATAGCAGGAACCATCATGGAATGCACACCCAACGTCATCCTGCTGGCTCCCCTACTCACACCGGTGGCCATCCAGCTGGGGTTCGACCCTGTGCACTGGGGTGTAGTGATGGTCGCCACCTTGGCCTTGGGGTTCGTCACTCCGCCGGTTGGTCTGAACTTGTTCGTGGCTGCCGGCATCTCCGGGGTGTCCTTTACCCGCATTGCCATGAGGGGCAGCCTGTACTTCCTCGGGTTGCTCGCGGCTCTACTGTTGATGACATCGATTCCAGATCTGTCGCTGTTCCTCGTGCGCAGGTAGCGCACAACAGTCTGCACGCTGTGGTCTGAAAGGCCGCGGCACTCTGGTATGGAGGATTCGGAGAATGACCCTATCCAACTGGCTGTTCTACGCACCAACCAAGATCGTCTTCGGACCAGGATCAGTTGCATCCATCGCCGACGAGGTGAAGGCCCTCGGCGCCTCCAAGCTGCTCATCGCCACCGACAAGGGCGTCGCCGGGGCAGGCGTCCTCAAGAGGGTGGTCCAGCCTCTCGAGGCCGCGGGGCTGGCGGTCACCGTCTACGACGGCGTGGAGCCCAACCCCAGCGTCACCACCGTCGAGAAGTGCTACGCCCTGTTCGTCCAGAATGGCTGTGAGTTGGCCATCGGTCTCGGCGGCGGCTCCTCCATGGACACCGCCAAGGCCACCTGCATCCTCGCCACTAACCCAGGCCCCATCACCCTGTACGGGGGCGCCAACAAGGTGCCCAACACCCCCGCACCCAGCATCGCCATACCCACCACCGCAGGCACGGGCGCCGAGGTCACCCAGACCTGCGTGGTCACCGACAGCACCCGCAACTACAAGGTCTCCGTCCGCAGCACCCTCAACGTCTGCAAGACCGCGGTGCTCGACCCACTGCTGCTGACCTCCCTGCCGTCGGCCGTGGTCGCCTCCACCGGCATGGATGCCCTGTCCCATGCCGTGGAGTCCTACCTCTCCTCAGGATCCTCGGTGCTCACCGAGGCCCTCTCCCTGGAGGCCACTCGCGTCATAGCCAAACGGCTCCGAGCCTTCGTCGCCAACCCTTCGGATGAGTCGGCAGCCGCCGACATGCTCTATGCTTCCATGACGGCGGGCCTCGCCTTCTCCAACGGCCGCCTCACCGCCGTGCACGCCATCGCCCACGCCCTGGGCGGCCACTTCCACGTCGCCCACGGTGTGGCCTGCTCCCTTATGCTCGCGCCGGTCATGGAGTTCTGCCTCCCTGTGGCGGCGGAGAAGCTCGCCAAGGTAGCCGAGGTCATGGGCGAGGACGTAACAGGTCTGCCAAAGGATCAGGCAGCACGAAAGGCGGTGGATGCGGTCGCGAAGCTGGCCAAGGACATCGGCGTGCCCACGAGGCTCACTCAAGTGGGCGTCACCGCCGACAAGATCGATGTCCTGGCCGCCGACTCCGACTCCAGCGGTATCCAGAACACCACCCCCCGCATACCTAGCATCGAGGAGATCAAGACACTCATCCAGACAACAATGTAGCTACCCGAGGGCAATAGAAAAGGGGCGGGATGCGCACGCATCCCGCCCCTTTTCTATTGCCTTAACAGGTCTACTCTACCCCTACGTTCTTGTACGCCCTCTTCAGATTGTCGCGAACCTTCGCCTTCACGTCCGCGTAGAGGTTGTTCCCGTGAGAGTCGATCGCGACGGTGAGCGGCCCGAAGTCCTTGACTCGGAACTGCCACAGGCACTCCGGCAGTAGATCCTCGAAGTCGACCTTCTCGATCTCCTCGACCTGCAGAGTCTCGACTGAAGCCGCGCCACCGACGATGGCGAAGTAGACTCCGCCGTACTCCTTCATCGCGTCCACACTATCCTGGTAGAGGCCGCTCTTGCCGGTGATCGCCCGAACCCCGTAGTCCCTGAGCAATCCAAGGGTGAATCGGTTCATCCGGGTGCTGGTCGTGGTCCCGACGCATACCTTCTCGTACTTGCCAGGCCCGAGTTTCTTCACGCTCGGAGCCACATGCAGAAGGATGGCGCCATTCAGATCCAACACGGGCTTGCGCCCCTTGTCAAACATCGCTATCTGGGTAGCATCCCTGATACCGAAGATGTGGCCGTCCACTGTGACCGTGTCGCCGGCCTTCAACTGCCTGACATCGGATTCGCTCAGGGGTGTCTGCAACTTGTAGTGAGCCATCTCTACTCTCCTCCCCTAGTACCCGAATTCGACGCGGCCATCGGCCCACATCATGGCCCGCCGCCGCTCGCCGCGCCAGCACTGCATGGTCACGGCCACAGGATTCTGCGTGATGTGGGTCCACGCATCCTCGATATGCAGGTCGAAGGCAGTCGTCACGCCACCCAACCCCTGAGGTCCGGATTCCAGTGAGTTCACAGCAGCCAGAAGCTCATCTTCCAGGGCAGCGATATCCGGATCCGCATTTCGCGACCCGACAGGACGGTAGGCAGCCTTCTTGGCCAGCCCAACGCACACCTCGGCGTTGCCGCCAATGCCAACCCCGATGATGGTCGGCGGGCAGGGGTTGCCGCCGGCCTCAGCCACGCAATCCAACACGACCTTCTTGATGCCCTTCAGTCCTTCAGCTGGGATCAGCATCTTCAGGAAGGACATGTTCTCAGAACCCGAGCCCTTGGGGATGTGCAGAATGTCAAGGCAATCCGAGTCTGCCTTGAAGTCCCAGTGGATCACAGGGATGCCCTTGCCGGTGCTGTTCTGGTTGTTCTCGCGCTTGATCGGTGAAACGACGCTGGAGCGCAGGTTGTTCTCCTTCGTAGCCTTCTGCACACCGGCGGTGATCGCCTCGCGGATCTTGGCGCCATCAACGTTCAACTTGGTACCGATTGTGACGTAATAGATCGGGATGCCGGTGTCCTGGCAGACCAGCATGCACTTCTCATCGCCCACTGCGACGGCCTTCTGCATGATCTGCAGCATGCTCTTGGTCGCCGGGTTGGTCTCAACCTCCGCCGCCTTGTTCAGCGCGGCTCGGACGTCCGGGGGAATGTCGACCTGAGACCTGAAGTACAGTTCCCCGGCCGTGTCCTTGAGGACCTCGTAGAAGTCGGCCCCCACTTCGATGTTTGGCACTTTCCTTTGCCTCCTTCCCTTAGCGGTCAGTAGTCGGCTACCTCGAAACGAACGACAGTTCCTTCTCCCTGAAGGTGGTCACTGGAGGCGGTTCCTCCAGGCTTCGCCCTGGTACGTAGTCGTATATCGCCTGCACCTTCTGCCCCACGCTCCGGAAGATCGCCGCCAGCGGGATCCGGCTCGGGCAGCCGCTCTCACACTGGCCGCAGCCTACACAGGAGGTCACCATATGGTTCATTCGGGTGAGCTGGTAAAGCACCGTGTCGCCGGGCATCCGCAGCGCGCCCTTCCTCTCGGCCCGTCTCATGTACTGGCTGGAGGAGTGCTCAAACGTCGCAGTAGTGAAGACGCACTGCTTGCAGTAGCAGATTGGGCAGCTAACCGAGCAGTTGTGGCAGGTCAGGCAGGCCGAAAAGTAGCTCAGCAGTCCGGCGGGCGAACCCGACGCAGCCCTAACCTCGGCGAAGGCCGCATCCCTTGCCTGCTCCCGCTGCTTGACCAACTGGTCCACCACCGCTGCCCGTCCCTCAGCCTTGCCTTCCGCCAGCCCCAGCTTCTCCAACCCCACGGCGGCAATCTCATCGCTCAACTCGACGGAGAGGGCATCCTTGGAGGTGAGTCCGAAGAAGCCAATGCGGACATCCCCAAACTCCGCCGCTGGCCGGTCGCACATCTGGCACGCGGGCCGCAAGCCGTGCCCATCCCAAGCTAGCGTGTCGCCCTGAAGCGCCTTCTCCATAAAACGATGGGCTTTGGGGGCGCCCCCGCCCATGGAGCCGGTCATTGAGGCATAGTCAGCCACGGTGTAACTGCCGGGGCAATCGACGGAAATGACCACCACGTTCTCAAGGCTCGCCTGCTTCAGCTTGACCAGCTCCACCAGAGCGCGTGCCTCGCAGGAGCGGAGCACCACCCCGAGCTTCCCCTTGCCTTGGTCCACCGTCAGGTTGGATACCACCGTCGCCGAGTTCACAGGCATCACGGGGGATACTGGAACCGCCGACTGGAGCTTGGACCTGTCCCGGATCAATGCCTGCGTGACGTTCTGGCCGGAGGGCAGCTCCATCGGCACCAGCACCGCATCGACCACCCCGTTCTCCATCAGTGAGGCCAGAAGGCCGTTGATGGCCTCCTCTACGCTCCGTCCAGATCTCGGTAGCAAAGCTTCTACACTCATTGCACGTCCCCTATATGGCCCACTGAACGGCCAGCGGATTGGGTCCCAACTCCTTCAGTCGACCAACCATCTCGTGGACCGTCTCAGCGAAGCGCCTGCCCTCGCTGGCCGAGATCCATCTAACCCACACCCTTTCCTCTTCCAGTCCGAACTCGGAAAGGACGGTCTTGAGGGTGGCCATCCGGCGTCGAGCCTTCAGGTTGCCGCTAACGTAATGGCAGTCCCCGGGGTGGCACCCGCTGATCAGCACCCCATCCGCCCCCTCCAGAAGCGGCTTCACCACATAGATGGGATCCAGTGCCCCAGTGCACATGATCCGCACGATGCGGACATTGGAGGGATACTGGGAACGCGTCGTGCCGGCCAGGTCGGCGCCGGTATAGGAGCACCAGTTGCACAGAAAGGCGATGACCTTAGGCTCAAACTCTGCCATGGTGTACCTCTCAAGAGTCGAGTGATTACTGACGAGAAATGAGTGTTAAGTGATGGAACGAGTCTCATCACTCATTACTCGTCGCTGTGCTAGTCCGCCGCTACATCCAGCAGGGCCAGCATCTGGCTTCCAGTGAAGCCAGCCTGCTGGGTAGTACCATTAGGGCATACTGCGGCACATGCGCCGCACCCCTGGCACAGCACTTCCACCAGATTGGATACGTTCTTCTCAAGATCCAGCACTCGGGCCCCATACGCGCACGCCTCCACGCACAGCCCACACCCGCTGCATATCCGAGTGTTGACACTCGGTCGCGTAGCAGGGGTCTCGGTAGGACCCTCGCTCAGCAATGCCACGGCTCGCATCGCGGCAGCCTTGGCATGAACCATCGTGTCGGCCAGAGACTTCGGTCCCTGGCAGCTTCCGCACAGGAACACCCCTGCCCTCTTGGCCTCCGTCGAGCGCGTCTTCACGTTGGTCTCCACCAGGAAACCGTGCTCGTCCACCCCAACACCCAACGGCTTCACCAGAGACTCAACCTGCCTCGGCTGAACACCCACCGCAAGGACCAGGGCGTCCGCCCGCAGGCTGATCGACTCACCAAGCCGGGGCTCTCCAACGGCAATCGCCAGCGCATCGCCAGCAGCAGACACCTTTGGCCTTAGATCGCCGTCATATCGCAGGAAGATCACCCCTGCTCGCCTCGCTGCCTCGTACTGCTGCTCGAAGAAGCCATAAGTCCGCATCTCCCTATGCAGCACATAGACACTGGCTTCGGGGTTCTGCTGTTTCACTCGCAGCGCGTTCGCCACGGCCTGTGAGCAGCAGGTGCGGCTGCAGTAATTACGCCCCTCCTCCAGGGAACCAGCGCACAGCATCATCGCGACGCTCTTGTGCTCGCGGGCCCAGCCGTTCCCCTCGGCCAATCGCTGCTCGAGTTGGGTCTGAGTGATGACCCCCGGGTGCTCGCCCAACAGGTACCCTCCGGGCTGCACCTCCTCGGCTCCGGTCGCCAGCACCACCAGACCATGGCTCAACTGCTGGCTCTCGTCGCCTACCACTACGCTGCTCTGGAAGGCTCCAAGATGTCCAGTCACGCCGGTCACCTCGGCGCCCATCATCACGTGGACCAGATCGTTGGTCTCGGCCTGCCTCACCAGGTCGATCAGCAGCCTCTCCTCAGCGGAGCCGTTACTCTTCACCTGGCTCAGATCACCACCCAGTGCCGCATCCCGCTCCGCAAGCCACACCTCAACGCCGTGATCGGCCAACTCCGTAGCAGCCACCAAGCCGGCCACTCCTCCGCCTACCACCAGCGCCGATGCAGGAATCTCCGTCATGCTCTGGACGACTAGCTGAGCTTTGGCTAGCTTGGCCACGGCCATTCCTATCAGCCCCTCAGCCTTCCTATCAGCGGCCGGGAGATCCCCTCCGTGCACCCAGGCGACCTGCTCTCGTAGGTTGACCAGCTCGAGCAGTTGTGGATTCAGCCCTGCCTCCTTGGCCATCACCTGCAGCGGCTCCTCCACCCTTCGGCGGGCGCACACGCCCAGGACCAGCCTGTCGACGCCGTTGCCCCCTGCGGCCTCCGCCAGCAGCGACGCATTCGCAGCCTGGCACAGCCCATCAACTACCTTCGCATATCCTACCTCGGACCACCGCTCAGCTTCTTCGGCGAGCGCCTGCAGGTTGAGGCAAGACCCTATCTCACCGCCGCAATCGCACAGCAGCACACCCACCTTCGGCGCCTCAGTAGCGGGCTGCTTGGGCGAAGCTCCTTCACCGGCAACCTCTACCACTCCAGCCGGCTCCTGGACAGGGGTACCATCTTCTCCCTCTCCTTGAGGGAGAGGGTCGGGGTGAGGGCTCGCCGCCAAACCTACCTTCAGCCCCAGCAGCCGCGCGGCGCTTACCGCAGCAGCCGCGCCCTCGGCCACAGCATCTGCCACGTCCATCGGCTCGCGGCCGCCACCGGCTACGAACACTCCTGCCACTGCGGTCTCTTCGTGAGCCATCTCTCCGCCCACCAGGAAGCCACCGCCATTCAACTGCAGCCCAAACCGCTCGGCCAGCGCCCCAACCCCTTCCGAGGGTTCCATTCCGACGGACAGCACTACCATGGAGTACTGCTCCTGCTGCTGCACGCCGTCACTGTCAATGTAGCTGACCAGCAGGTCCTTACTCCCTGGCACCTGTTTCACCGTCGACACTGCACTCCGGCGGTACTCTACCGCCTCCTCGGCCTGCATGCGGCCGATGTACTTGTCGTACCCCTTACCGAACGAGCGCAGGTCCATCTGGAAGATAGTGGCCGACGCTCCGGCGACACGCTGCGTCAGCAACGTCGCCTGCTTCGCCGCGTACATGCAACAGACGGACGAGCAGTAGTCCTTCCCGCACGACGAGTCCCGCGACCCGACGCACTGGATGAAGGCTACTTTCTTTGCGGTGTCCCCATCCGAGAGACGGCGGGCTAGACCCTGCGTCGGGCCTCCGTACCCCAGCATTCGCTCCAGCTGAATGCTGGTTACGACGTTCGGATAGATCCCGTGGCCGTACTCGGTCTTCAGCGCACCGTCTATCGGCTTGAAACCAGGGGCCAAAATCACAGCCCCTACCTGTATGGTCCGTTCGCGGTCCCCTTCATCCAGCCTCACCGCCTTAGTGGGGCAAACCTTCGCGCACTCACCACACCGCGTGCAGCTCTCGAAATCGACGAGGTAGCTGTCCGGAACCGCCTGGGCAAAGGGCCGGTATATGGACTTGCGCGATTCCAGCCCGCCACCGAACTCGCTCTTCACGGTAATCGGGCACACCTCGGAGCACTTTCCACATCCGGTACACTTGCTCGCGTCAACCCCTCGTGCCCTCTCCAACAGCCGCACCGAGAAGTTGCCGGGCTCTCCGCTGAGACCCATCACCTCAGTCGAAACCAGCACCGATACCCGCTCGCTCCGCTCGCACTCCACAAACGGGCAGTACGCCGCGTGCCGCCGAGGCGACATGAAGCAGAGCCCGCAGGAGTCGGTGGGGAATGTCTTATCCAGCAAGGGTTGGTGGCCGCCTATGGCGGGAGCGCGATCCACCAGGTACACATCCGCGCCCGAGGCGGCCAGCAACAGGGATGCCTGCATTCCAGCCAGCCCACCACCCACCACCAGCACGCCAGTGCTGCCGGAGGGCTGCTGCTCTACTACGTTCTCTTCCAACATGGTACGGATATTCTCCCGATTTTCCTGCGGTATAGGCCGCCTACGGCGTTTCTTACCCATAGGGCGTGCACCACCTCGATCCATTTTGCCGCGAGCGGACACCGCCCGCTGCTGCCCCTAGCACAAGGCGAAACGGAACGCGCTCGCCCGCGCTTCAGATACCCTATCTCGCGGCCGCACCAACACCATCTGCCTTCCGCAAGACTGGTCGCGGATCGATCAGGTGCTTCGACCACCACTTATCGGCCTCGGGTAGCCCGAAGGCCCACCCCATCAGCTCCGTGAAGTAGAACACCGGCATCTTCCGATCGCCCTGCCGCATATCCAAATTGGCCTGGCACATCGGGCAGGCCGTCGCTATACACTCGGCGCCGGCTTCCGCGGCCCTGTCCACCAACTTGCCAACCAGCCTGCTCACTTGGTCGGATCGCGACATGGTGAGTCCCGCCCCGCAGCAATCGGTCTTGTAAGACCACTCCATGGGATCCGCGCCAAGCAATGACAGCAGATTATCCATCTCCATAGGTTGGTCGGGGTTGGAAGCATGAGTAACCGAGCGAGGTCGGGCCAGCAGACATCCGTAGTATGCAGCCACCTTCACGCCCGAAAGACGCTTCCTAACTCGTTTCGAGATCTCCTCTGAAGGAACCCTGTCCACCATCACGGAGAGCAGCGACTCCACCTCCACGCCGCCCTTCCAGGCGATGCCAACGCTCGTTCCCAGTTTCTGCTGAAGACCGCCATCCTCGGACAGACTATGCTGCGCATGCCGGAGGCGGCTGTAGCAGGCCGCGCAGGGTACCACGAGGTCCATTCCTGTCTGCTGTGCGATCAGCAGGTTACGGCCGGCCAGCATTACCCCCAACTCGTTGCCCACCGCGTGGCCCGAAGAAGCCCCGCAGCAGTTCCAATCGTCCAACTCTCTCATCTCTATGCCCATCGCATCGATGACCGCATGAGTGGAGGCGCCGTATTCGACTCCGGTGGAGTGCAGGCTGCACCCGGGATACAACGAGTATGTCACTTTGCCCCTCCGTGAGCGGCAGGCTTCGAGTCGCTATCCGCTATCCTGAATAGACCGGCCACGTCGGCGCGTCCCTTGATCCGCTGAGGCATCGGGGGGAACTTCCCCTTGAAGAACATCTTGATGCCCACCCCGACGTCACTCATCAGGTCGCGCGTCTTCAGCTTCAGCAACGCGACCATCGTGACCTCGTGCAGCCTGCCGTACTGCTTGACTGTATCCAGAAAGCTCTCGTGGAAGGCTACGATCCTCGGCTCGCCCATCGTGACCTTCTCTTGAAGGGCCATCTGCTTCAGCGAGTCGATGACCTTGGCCACATCTATCCCATTCGGGCAGCGATCGGAGCAGGCCACGCAGCCGGTGCAGAGCCAGATGGCCCGGCTCTTGATGGCCGAGTCCTTCAGGCCAAGCTGGACCATCCGCATCAACTTGTCCGGCGGGAAGTCCATCTCCTCGGCCATTGGGCACCCGGCGCTGCACTTGAGGCAGCGATAGCAGCTGCTCACCGACTGCCCGCTGCGTTGCTGAATCTCATTCAAGAACTGGAAATCAGGTTCGATCGTTCCTATCGGTTGCTGCGAAACGGCCATATTCCCTCGTTCCGAGGTTCAAGCGTAGGGCAGGGTCTCGTACCCTGCCGCCCGGTTCCACGACACGGGGGCGACGGGGGACCAGCCCCCGCCCTACATCTTCCTCTCTCTACGCCAAGAGTCCTTCTACAAGAGCCATCATCTGCGAAGGGATATTGTTCTTCATTGTGGCCGCCTTGTTGGGGCAAGCCGCCGCACAAGCACCGCAACTCTGGCACGCCGCCTCCATCACAACTGCCACGCGGCGAACGGGATCGATGTACCTGGCGTTGTAGTTGCACTGCTCCACGCAGATTCCACATCCCTTGCAGAGGTCTTCCTCCACGGCGGCCACCAACGGGTCCAGCACCATCTCGGGTCTGGCAAAGAGCGACAGCACCTTGGCGGCCGCCCCGCTCGCCTGCGTCACGCTGTCCGAGATGTCCTTGGGTCCCTGGGAGCAGCCGGCGTAGTAAATACCCTGGGTGAGGCTCTCCACAGGTCGCAGCTTCAGATGCGCCTCGGTGAAGAAGCCTGCCTGGTCGGTACCGATCCTCATGGTCGTCGCCAACTTCTTGGCGGAGGAAGATGGCATCATGGCCATCGCAAGCACCACAAGGTCGGCTCGCACCTCCACCTTTTTGCCGCTGAGGGTGTCAGCTCCCCAGACAACCACCTTGCCGTCCTCTTCGAACAGCTTGGAGACCCTGCCTCGAAGATACATGACCCCGGACTCCTCGACCGCCCGCTGCACGAACTCCTCGTATCCCTTGCCTGGAGACCGGACGTCCATGTAGAAAACGTAAGCCTGCGCATCGGGGTGCCTTCTCTTCAACAGAGCGGCGTGCTTCGCGGTGTACATGCAGCACACCTTGGAGCAATGGGAGTTGCCCCTCTCCGGATCCCTGGATCCCACGCAGGCTATGAACACCACTTCCTTCGGCGTCTTGCCGTCGGAGGGTCGCCTCACCTGCCCGCTGAACGGTCCTGAAGCAGAAAGCATTCTTTCAAACTCGACGCCGTCGATCACGTCCTTGAGGTGGCCCGCACCGTACTCCGGGATCATCGCCTTGTTGTACAGCTCGAACCCGGTGGCCGCGACGACTGCACCGACGTTGAACTCGTGCAGCTTCTCCGTGTCGTCGTGCAGCACCGCGCTGGCCTGGCACACTCGGGAGCACTCGCCGCATTCGGAGCAGATACCGCAGTTCAGGCATCGTTCCGCCTCGGCCAGCGCCATCTCCTCAGTGAAGCCGAGCTCGACTTCCTTGAAAGGATCGCCGGCCAGCCGCTCCTCCACCGGTAGCTCCAGGACAGTATGCCGAGCCACAAGCGAGGTCCGGCCACTATCGAAGGTCTGCTGGATTTCCTCTTGCGTCAGCTTCGCCACCGGCACTTTGGCCGCGGGAAGTACCAACTCCTCGCCCATCAGGTAGCGGTCGATCGACTCAGCCGCATTGTGGCCGGCCTCGATCGCTTCCACCAGGAACGCCGGACCGGTCACTGCGTCGCCTCCAGCGAACACGCCTTCCAAGCTGGTAGCCATCGTCATGGAGTCGGCTACCACGGTCCCGTTGCGGTTCACCTCTAGCCCATCGCCCAACCCATCTACTTCCGGGGTCTGCCCAATGGCAAGAACGACCGTGTCGACCTCGACCTCGAATTCCGAGCCCGGGACCGGCACAGGCCTGCGTCTGCCGCTGGCGTCAGGCTCGCCCAACTCCATCTTCTGGCAGACCACCTTCTTAACCTTGCCGCCCTCTCCAATGAACCGTACCGGCGCAGTGAGCAGCCCTATCTTGATACCCTCGTGCTCGGCAGCATCCACCTCTGTAGCGATCGCCGGCATCTCATCTCTGGTTCGCCTGTACAGTAGGCTCACATCTGAGGCGCCAACCCTGATAGCAGTCCGAGCCGAGTCGATGGCCGTGTTCCCGCCACCAATCACCGCTACCCGGCCCTTCAATTCAGCCTGCCGGCCGAGGTTAATCTCTCGCAGGAACTCGGTAGCTTCCACCACGCCCTGGAGATCCTCACCTTCGACTGCCAGCTTCTGGCCCTTGTGTGCGCCCACAGCGAGGAAGAATGCCTTGTACCCTTCGGCCCTGAGTTGGTCCAAGGAAACGTCCTTGCCGACTCGCATGCCGGTCTTGATCTCCACACCCAGCGCCTGTATGTCCGCGATCTCTCGCTCCACGAGTGGCCTGGGGAGGCGATAGGCGGGTATGCCCACCCGCATCATCCCACCGGCAACCGGCAGCGCCTCGAAGACCGTGACGCCGTAGCCCTTCTTCACCAGATCCTGCGCAGCTGTGAGGCCAGCAGGTCCGGCCCCGATGACCGCAACCTTCTCCTCTTTCGTGCGCTCGCAAGGAGCCGGCGCCTCGTGCTCGCTCGAATGGTACCAATCGGCGACGAAACGCTTCAGTCCGGCGATGGAGACGGCCTGGTCGACCTGAGACCGCGTGCAGCTGTCCTCGCAGCGGTGGTTGCAGACTCGACCGCATATGCCCGGGAAGGGGTTCGTATCCTTGATCACCCGGTAGGCGGCGTCATACCTCTTCTGACGAAGCAAGGCTACATACCCCTGCGCGGACTGGCTGATGGGGCATGCGTCCTTGCAGGGCGCGCGGCCCCGCTTGTCGATGGCGAAGGCATTGGGGACAGCCTGTGGGGAGAGTTTGAAGATCGCCTTGCGCTCGCAGAGCCCCTTGTTGAACGAATCGGATATCGTCACGGGGCAAACGTCCGTGCAATCCCCGCAGCCGGTGCACTTGTCATTGTCGATGTAGCGAGGCTTCTGGCGCACCTTGGCGACGAAGTTGCCCACAACGCCATCGAGGCTGTCAAGTTCGGCACCCATGTACAGCTTGATGCTCTTGTTCTGCCCAACCTCTACGGTCTTCGGGGTCAGGGTGCACTGGGCGCAGTCCAGGGTCGGGAAGGTCTCCGAGAGTTGGAGCATATGCCCGCCGATAGCACTCTGCCGGTCAACCAAGATGGTCTCGTAGCCTGCGCCGGCAATATCCAGCGCCGCCTGCATGCCGGCGATACCGGCACCAACAACCAGCGCCCTCTTCGTGATGGGTATCTTTATCGGTGCCAACGGCTCGTCACCTCGCACTTTCTCTACAGCCCCACTGGTAATGCTGATGGCCTTACCAGTGGCTATGCCCCGATCCTTGTGGACCCAGCTGCACTGCTCACGGATGTTCGCGTGCTCGTACAGGTAACCGTTCAGCCCACCAGCGGCACACGCGCCGCGGAAGGTGTTCTCGTGCATGCGCGGCGAGCAGGAGCACACGACCACGCGGTTCAGGTTGTGCTCACTAATGGCCTGCTTGATCAGATTCTGTCCGGGATCCGAGCACATGTACTTATAGTCCGCGCTGTAGACGACACCATCGATCCCCCTGGCCTTGGCGGCAACCTCCGCCACGTCCACAGTGCCGGCGATGTTTAGTCCACAGTGGCAGACGAAAACACCTGTTCTTATCAAAGCAGTCCCTTCCCCGTCAACAGCGGGCGCGGGTCCACCTGATGCTGGTCAAGCCCGAGGGCGGCCCCTTCAATGCCCAGCCCCAGCGCCAGCAACTGCGTGAAATAGAAGACCGGCACTCGCTTGAAGCCCTTGTACCTGGAGGCCATCTCGCTCTGGCGGTTGTCCAGATTAAACTGGCACAGTGGGCACGTTCCAACGATAGCGTCCGCGCCGCGGCGCACCGCAGCGTCCACGATCCTGTGGGACGCCTCAGTCGCTGCTTCCTCCGCGCTCACCGCAACGAAGGAGCCACAACATTCGGTCTTATACGGAAAGTCCACCACCTCGCATCCCAGCGACGTCAGAAACTGCTCCAGTATCTGCGGCTGGTCCGGATCGTCCAGCCCTATCTCCTTCTTCGGCCGCAGCAGATAGCACCCGTAGTAGGGCGCCACCTTCAGCCCTTTCAGGGAGGTGACGAGCCTGTCCTTCAGCTTCTCCCACCCAATCTGATCTCGCATCAGGTCGAGCAGGTGGACCACCTCTGTCTGCCCGGAGTAGTCCTCGTCCGTGAACATCGCCAGCTTCTTCTGGCTCTCGGGGTCGTTGGTCACGAGGTAGTTGGTGCGCTTCAGTACGTTGTAGCAGATAGCGCATAGGGTGATGAGCTTTCCGCCCTCCCTCGAGGCCTGCGCAAGGGCCCGTACAGGGGAAGCCAGCGTCATCAGGTTCCCACCTGGTGGGGTGAAACTGGCGCCGCAGCAGTTCCACTTGGAAAGCTCTACGAACTTTATGTCCAGAAGCTCCGCAGCGGCGCGCGCGGATCGATCAAGATGCGTAGCCTTCGCGTGGAGGGTACACCCTGGAAAGTAGGCTATCTGCATAATCAAGCTCTCCGGTCGTCTTGGATGGCCTTGGTTTGCTCCAACCCCACTCCGCCGCCTCTCACTCAGGAGGGTCGGCCGGGGTGATGCCTCTCCAAGGCCCATGGGTGAAGGCTATGCCCTCATCCCCGTGAACGTGCCCTCTGGCACGTTCACGCTCTCCCACAAGGGAGAGGCGGACTCGTGCTATGGCATGTATTTCCGCATACTGGCTATGAAGGCCAGCTGCGGCGCCTGGAGAAGGTGCTCCTGCTCCAGGTCGGCCAGATCCAGCGCGGGCGTGCCCGAGCGAAGCACGATCAGCCGCAATGCATCCATCACTCTAGACAGGTCAACCCCCCGGGGACACCGGGACTCGCAGGTCAGACATGAGGCGCACAGCCAGATAGTCCGGGACTTCAGCACCTCTTCCTGGCCGAGCTGCGCCATCCTAATGACCTGGTTGGGCAGAAGATCCATAGCCGATGCCATCGGGCACCCGGCGGAGCACTTACCGCACTGGTTGCAGTCCAACAGCTCCTGGCCGCTGATCTCCTTGACCTTTTTGACGAAATCCCCGACGAGCACCTGCCTCGACAAGGAAATCACCCTGGATTGATCTTTCTTTCCCTCTGGTAGAGGCATTCTGTTGCCCCCCTTATCGGCTACTCCCTCTCCCTCTGGGAGAGGGTCGGGGTGAGGGCGTTGGTGAGAAGCCGTTACAACTCTCACCCGGCCCTCTCCCTAACCTCGCGCCAGCCTTACGGCTCGATCTCCCGATTCGAGTACAGCTCCTTGAGGTCGTCCACATCCATCGCCATCAGCTTCCTCAGGCCGGGCTCGTACACATCGGCCAGGATGTCCGCGACCCGCTTCTTGAGGTGCTCATCCCTGGGCACGACGAACTTCCCATAGATCCTCATCCCGAGCATGGCAGCCTGGGGATGGGTGATCTCGGCAGGGCACCGGGACGAGCAAAGCCCGCACATCACACACTCAAAGGAGAGTTCCGCTGCCTTCTCGAAGTCGCCCTGCACAAGGGCGGTGATGTAGTCCAGCGTCGGCATCTCGATGTAACAGCTCTTCGTGCAGGTGTTGCAGCCCAGGCACTTGTACAACTCAGGATAGATTTTCAGCACCTGTCCAGGGTCCGCCGACAGCTTCTCCATGTCGTACTTCCGCTTGTTGCCAGGGAAGAATGGCAGCTGGACGAGGTACATTCCTGGCTCTACCACCTTCTGGCAGGCCAGGGCGGTCCTTAGCTTGACATCGCCCTCCAGGCGGAAGAAGGTGGCACAGGCCCCGCAGTATCCTCCGCGGCAGCCGCAGCCACGCTTGTATCGGTAACCGGAGTACTCCATTGCCTGCATGACGGTCATGGTCTCAGGCACGTCGTACTTCTTGTTCATGATGAAGACGGGGACCATCTTCTGCTCGGGTTGGAGAGTGCCGTTCTCGCTCACCGCGTCACCCCCTGCCTATCGGCCTCGAAAGACATGTAGTTCTCGAGCAGGGCCGCCGCCAGAGGCGGTATCCGATCCATAGTCACCTGCCGCGTGTAATTCGGCAGCAGGATCGGTGCGATACGGCTCATGCTCACGCCGTTTTCTTTCATCTGATTGTGGTAGGCGTCCACATGCTTCAGGCTCAAGCTCTTGGGGGTCGCCGTCTCCTTCGCGCGCCGCGCCGCGGAGATGCCACACCGCCGGCCGAACACCATGATGTCCGCCCAGGAATTGCCCATCAGCCTGTTCCGGCCGTGCACGCCGCCCTCCACCTCGCCACCCGCGAAGAGGTTGGGCACGTCAGTCTCGGCGTTCTCGCTGATGCGAATGCCGCCGTTCTGGTAGTGGTGGACCGGCGTGATCAGGATGGGCTCCTTGGTGGGATCGTATCCGAAGCGCCAGTAGCGCTTGCACTGCACCGGCATCACGCTGAACAACGTCCCGGGGCCGTGCACCGCATCCACCATCGGTGTGTCCAGCCAGACGCCATCAATGCCACTGGGAGTGGTTATCCCCCTGCCTCTCTCCTGGCAATGGCGGATGATGGCCGAGGAGGTGACGTCTCGAGGCTCCAGGTTGGCCACGAACTGGTCGCCCTCGGAGTCCACCAACTGTCCGGCCATCGCTCGGGCGGTTTCGGCCACAAGCAGACCCACGGTTTGCTCGGGGAAGGCGCCGCCAGTCGGGTGATACTGCACGGTATCCATGAATACCAACCTGGCGCCTGCCCGGTAGGCCATAACCAGCCCGTCGCCCGTGGCTCCATAGTGGTTGGTGGTGGGGAAGCCCTGGAAGTGCAGTCGCCCGGAGCCGCCCGTGTTCAACACCACGACCTTCGCGCGTACGACGTAGTACTCCTCAGTCTCCATGTTGAAGAGCACGGCACCCGCGGCCTTGCCCTCTTCGTCCAGCAGGACCTCCAGGGCCGCCGTGAACTCCAGCACCGGGATGTCGCGATTCCACACCTCGTCGCGAAGGACTCGAGTGATGCCCGAGCCGGTGATGTCGCGAGTGGAGATCAACCGCTTCTTGGAGGTGCCGCCACCATGCTTGACCTTGATCTTCCCATCGGGATCCTTGTCAAACATGACCCCCATGTTCTCCAGCCAGGCAATCGCCTGCGGGGCCTCGGTGACCAAGACCCTCACCAGCTCTCGATGGCTTGCGAACTGCCCGCCGCCCACGCAGTCCACGAAGTGGGTCTCCGGGGAGTCAACTGGGGAGATGGCCGCCTGGATGCCGCCCTGAGACATCATGGAGTTGGCGTCCCCGAGGCGCAGCTTGGTCACTAGCAGCGGCTTCACCCCCTCCTCGTAGCACATGAGGGCGTCTGACATGCCGGCTGCACCGCCGCCTACGATCAGTACGTCCACATCGTAGTCTGGTTTGGAGAGGTCGATTTGCGAGGGGTCAACGGGGCTGCGAGATTCGAGGATGTTCACGAACTCCTTGAGGAATTCTTCCCCCCTGTTCGGCCCAACCCTCACCTGCTCCAGCGCACCTGGCTGGTTGGCCGGATAAAAACGCTTCAGCACGTCCTCTCGCTCGGCCAGGCTCATTAGAGGAACGCTCTCGTTCAGTCGACGCTCGCGGGTGGCTTCGACCTTGGCGATGGATGCCGCCATGTAGTCCGGGTAGCCCATGATGCCTCCTTCCGGAGGGCTGGGGGCATTCGCTGCCCCCAGCCTGGGATCCT
>DIXP01000034.1 GCA_002436065.1 Chloroflexi bacterium UBA6077 | reverse complement strand
CGGTCATAATCGCTGAGCAGTAACACTCCTCCTGTCCCGAGTCCTGGATCCCCAGCAGCGTCGCGTGGAGCTCTTTGATCGGTCCTGGCGTGGTCACGTTCAGGCCCGGGTCCACCGCTATTTTCGACCCCGCGACGTAGAATAGGGCCTTCCCCTAGGAGGCCGTGACCGAAGGGGGAACCGCGGCGGGAGCTGGCGTGGGGGTCGAATTATCCTGTTCAGCATCGTACCCTCCCGCCACAACAGCCTCGTTGTTCCTGACCTGCATTGTATGGTGTCACGCCAGCGCATCACCCAGCGTATCACCAGGGCTCTGGAGGTCATGATCCCTTTCGGGAACGGCCAGGATCCCCCAACAGGATCATTGACGGGGCTCCCCCCTCGGGGATACCATCCTCGGACACCCGTAGCTGGAGGCTGCCCCATGAATCTGGCGATGATGCTTCTTTCGGCGCCGACGCCGCTCCTCGTCCTGCTTGTGATCTCCACCACCCTGATCCTGGTCGCGGGCAGCGTGCTCTTCGTGCGCCGGCAGGTACACCTGTCCGTCCTGGAGATGAACAACGAGTACAAAGACCTCGTCGTCGGCGGCCTATGCGTGTTCTATGCCGTCCTTCTCGCCTTTGTCGTCCTGGTCGTCTGGGAGGAGTACCGTGAGGTGCGCGACATCGTCGAAGGCGAGTCCAACAAGATCGGCGACCTGCTTCGCAACGTCGAGGGTTTCCCTGAATCCTTCGACCGGAAGATGCAGCTGCAGATCCGCGACTACTCCGCGGCCGTCGTAGCCGACTGGAATGAGACGGCGCTGGGGGGTCCTGGCGTCAAGTCCCGAGACGCCTTCGACTCGCTCTGGCTTCTCTATCAAAGCTACGAGCCGGCCAACCCCAGGGAGGAGGCGATCTTCTCCGAGGGTCTCACCAGACTCAGCGAGCTGAGGGAGCAGCGGAGGCTCAGGCTGCTCCGCGACAAGGCGCCGGTTCCCGCCGCCCTCTGGTTCGTCCTGGTGATCGGGGCGGTCAGCTCGGTTGGCTCCACCCTCTTCTTCGGCCTGCGCAACATCAGGGCTCAGATAGCGCTCACAGCCATGATGGCCGTAATGATCAACCTCACCCTCCTGGTGATCTTCGTCTTCGAGCACCCCTTCTTCGGAGACATCTGTATCGATCCCGAGCCCTTCCTGAGGCAGATAGAGGAGGCCGAACGCTTCCTGCGGCTCTAGCCCCGCCCCGGCAACCCAGCCCCGTGGCTTCCTCCCAGACTGTGGTGTAGAATCCTGCCCGGCCGCCGGAGGCGAACCACAGCGTTTTCCGCGGCGACGAGAATCTCTACCTGGAGGATGGAAGCCGTGGGTAGGCTGTATGCGGCGTCGCTGATCACGCTGTCGGTGCTGGCATCCTTCGTTCTGTTCACCGTCACGGCGGCGCTGCTGTTCGTCGGCGCCTTCGACCTCACGATCGCGATCCCCTTCACCGTGATCGTCAACCTGATCCTGTGGCGGGTCGGCCCCTGGTTCACCGACCTCATCAATCGGGCCGTCTACAGCGTCCGCTTCCTGACCGAGGATGAGCTGCGCTCGGAGCACCCGGGCATCCACAGGCTGATCGCCAAGGTCTGCGAGGAGCACCGCTTCAAGTTCCCGAAGGTCGGGATCATCCCCGACAAGAACCCCACGGCCTTCACCTACGGCTCGGCCCGCTTCAACTCCCGGGTGGTTCTGACCGAAGGGCTGTTCCACTATCTCGACGGCGACGAGGTCGCGGCGGTCGTGGCGCACGAGATGGGGCACATCGTGAACCGCGACTTCGTCGTCATGATGATCGCCAGCACCCTCCTGCAGATCCTGTACGAGATCTACGCCTATCTCAGCCGCGCCCGGGGCAAGAACGCCGACAGGGCAAAGGCAATCGCCTTCAGCGCCTACATTCTCTACCTCGCCGGAACCTACCTGCTGTTGTATCTCAGCCGGACTCGCGAGTACCTGGCCGACGAGTTCTCCGCCCGGGTGGCCAGCGCCGGCGCCCTGGCGAAGGGGCTGATCAAGGTCGCCTACGGCATCGTCGCGGCCGACGACACCGACGCCTCCAAGCACCTGCTGAAGAGCACTCGCCACCTCGGCATCGTGGATGTGAAGAACGCCCGCTACCTTGGAGCCGCCTCCACTGTGGCCACCCAGGACCCACAGATCATCGGGGAGATACTGGCCTTCGACAGGCTCAGCCCCTGGGCCTTCGTGATCGAGATCAACTCCACGCACCCCCTCACCGGCAAGCGGCTGGGCCGCCTCGCCGAGGTGGCCGCGGAGCTCGGCCAGCCCTTCCCCTTCGATTTCGAGGGGGCCCTCGCGCGGGTGAAGGTGGACTCGGGCCGGCTCTACGGGGGCTTCGCCGCCGGCGTCGGCTTCTACTTTGCCCCCGTGCTCGGCACGCTGCTGGGCCTCGGCCTCGCGATCACCACCGACTCCATAGGGCTGCTCCCCCTCTGCCTGGGCATCGCCATGCTCGCCAGGCTGCTGTATCGCTTCCCCACGGGCAAGGCCGCGGAGACGACGGTGCTGGACGAGATGCGGAACCTCTACGCCTCCCCCGTGCGAGGCAAGCCGGTCGCTCTGAGGGGGAAGGTGATCGGCCGGGGGGACGCCGGCAACGTCGTTGGCGAGGACATGATGTTCCAGGACCCCACGGGCCTAACCTTCCTGGACTACAACTCCGGCTGGGGATTCATCGGGAACATCTTCTTCGGTTGGCGGAAGGTGAAGACCCTGATTGGGGCGCCTTCGGCTGCGGAGGGATGGTTCTTCAGGGACATGAGTTCGCACGTCGCCCTCAAACAGCTCAAAACGGAGTCGGAGACGATCCGCAGCCACCCCATGCTCTGGTCGCTGGTCGTGCCGGTGTTGCTGATCCTGGCGGGCATCGTTCTGCGCTAGTCCGGCTCATCCTCGCTCTATACCTTGACTTTGTCCAACTCACCTCCGACAATGCTTGCATAATACAATAGCTTCATCTCCGAGCCTTCCGCCCTAAGGGCGCCAGCCTATGGGCGCCGGAGGCCGTTCGCCGAAACGGCGGGCTGTGGCCAGAGGGTCGCGGTCTCGGGTAGGGGAGGAAACGACCTTGCCTCCGCGTGCTTGGAAAGGAGATGCTGCTGCCTTCCTCAGGTCCGGCCTTGCCGGTGCCTCAGGTCGAGGCTGGCTGCTGTCCACCCTCGCCGCGGTAACCTCCCATCCCTGCCACGCAGAGACCATTGTGTATCAATCATGTCTGTGGTAGATCGGCTGTGACTATCAGGGGAGATCAGATGGGGGAGGAGCGTGCTCTGCCGGGACTCAGGCATGGGCGGCACGTCCTCGTACTCACCGGCAATACCAGGGCGGGCAAGACGACGACTTGCTGCCGCCTTGCCGCCGCAGCTGCCCCTCGGGGGTGGCGGGTGGCGGGGGTGGTGTGTCCGGCACGGTTTCGGGACGGGGTTAAGGTCGGGATAGACGCGACAGACCTTCGGTCGGGGGAATCGCGCCTTCTGGCCGCTCCACGCCACAGTCCTGATCCGCAGTCCCTGGCGCTCCGAGAGAGCGATCGTGATGGGTGTCGCCACGCTGAGTGGGGGGAGAGGGGTGTACGTGGAGCAGGGGAGCCCTTGCCGATCGCTCCCGCGAGAATGGATGCGCTGATACTGGAGGAACAGGAGATCCTTCGCTCCACGCTCAGGATGACAGCGGAGGATCTCAGGATGACAGGGGAGGGGGCTCAGGGGGGGGCTCTGCAGGGGTGGTGTGTCGGAGCGTTGGGATACCTGTTTGACGAGGATGTCCTCGCCTGGGCCAACGGCACCATAGCTTCCGCATCCCCATGCGACCTGCTGATCGTGGACGAGTTGGGGCCGCTGGAGATCGAGCAGGGGAGGGGCTTCGTGGCCGCTTTCGACATGCTGCGCCGAGGGGACTACCGGTTGGCCGTAGTGGTGGTGCGCCCAAGCCTGCTGGACTCCTTCGGCGCCAGGCTCGGGATCCCCTTCGACCTGCGACTCATAGAAGGGGTGCACTACCTACCCGCCGACTCCGACAGCGAGCTTCCGGCCTGGTTCGAGGAGTACATCCGTGGGTAGGGCTCCGACCCTGGAGGTGGCCGACCTCTCCGTGGGCTTTGGCGACGTCGAGGCGCTGAAGGGGGTAACCCTGGAGGCCGAGGCTGGAGAATTCCTCCTGCTGACGGGCCCCTCCGGCTCCGGAAAGAGCACACTGTTCCGCTGCCTCAATGGGTTGATCCCCCACAGCTTCCCTGCCCGCACGGCCGGACGGGTATGCGTCCTGGGGCTGGATACCCGCCGGCACCCGGTCGCGACGCTTGCCCAGAGGGTGGGGTTGGTCTTTCAGAACCCCGAGGCCCAGTTCTTCAATCTGACCGTCAGGGACGAGGTTCTCTTTGGGCCGCTCAACCTCGGGCTGCCCCTCGGGTCGATGGATGGGAGGGCGCGGTGGGCGCTTGAGGCCGCCGGCGTGGCCCACCTGGAGGACCGGAGGCTGGACACCCTCTCCGGAGGGGAGAAGCAGTGCGTGGCCATTGCCTCGGTGCTGGCGCTTCGCCCGTCGTTGCTGGTGCTCGACGAGCCCACCGCCCACCTGGACGTGCCGGGTGCCAGGACGGTGTTGGACACCCTCACCCACCTCTGCCGGAAGGAGGGGATGGCGGTCGTGCTGGGCGAGCATCGGACCGGTTCGGTAGGCAGGATAGCCGACCGCATGCTGCTGTTGGAGGGCGGCCGGCTTGTGGCGGATGGCTCGCCCCGGGACATCTTCGCTCAGCGGGAGTTGGTCAGGCGGCTGGGTATCCGCCGACCCACCGATGAGCCTGAGCAGCCCTGGGAGAGCCTCATCGGAGAGCCCGCCCGGAAAGGTGGAGTCCCACCGTTGGCCGAGCTGAAGGGAGTAGAGGCCGGCTACGACAAGCGCTCGGTGTTGAGGGGGGTGGATCTGGCCGTCCACCCGGGCGAGGTGGTGGCCCTGGTGGGGGACAATGGGGCCGGGAAAACCACCGTCGCCCGGTTGATGGCAGGGCTGCTGGCACCGAAGAGGGGCGAGGTGCTGGTGAACGGTCGCAAGCCCAGGCCGGCCGAGGGCGGGGTGGGGCTCGTGCTCCAGAACCCGATGACGCAGCTGTTCGCCGAGACGGTGGAGGAGGAGGTCTCCTTTGGGCCATCCAACCTGGGTTTGCCGGACGACGGCTCGGTGCGGGACGCGCTCTCCTGCTGCGACCTCCTGTCGCTGGTGACGCGACCCGTCCACCGGTTGAGCGTTGGCCAGCAGCAGCGGACGGTGGTGGCCAGCATGGTGGCCCTCCGGCCGAGGCTGTTGATCCTGGACGAGCCCACCATGGGGCAGGACTGGGCGCACCTGGCGGGCATGATGGGCCGGCTGCGGGAGTCAACGCGAGAAGGGGACGCCCTCCTGCTGATAACCCACGACTACAAGCTGGTCCACCGCTACGCGGACAGGGTGGTGCTGCTGCGGGACGGGCGGGTCGCGGCCAATGGCTGCCTTCGCGGCAGGGCGTAGGGCAAGGGCGGCTTCGCCGCCGATCAGGAGCAATGTACGGCTCAGGGGGTGTGAGAGATGCGGTTCAGCGTACGCGAGCTGGTATATATCGGGCTGTTTGGGGCTCTGTGGGGGGCTCTGGAGATAGGTGTCGGCTCCTACCTCCACGTGTTGAAGGTGCCTTTCATAGGCACGCTTATGGCGGCGCTCGGCATCGCGGTTGCCCTGGTGGGGCGTACCTTCGTGCCGAAGCGAGGCAGCGTGTTGTTCATGGGGGTGGTGACGGCCTTCCTGAAGATGTTCAGTCTGGGCGGGATCGTGCTCAACCCGATGATCGCGATCGTCGTGGAGAGCGGACTGGCGGAGTTGGGTCTGAGGGCGAGTGTTCGTCCCAGGCGCTGGACCTTTGCCCTTGCGGGTGCCCTGGCGGTGTCTTGGGATTTCTTCCACCAGTTCTTCACCCAGGGGATTCTGGCCGGGCAGGGGATCTTCGCCATTTACGTGAGGACCCTGGAGCAGGGGGCGAGGGCGTTGGGGATTGAGCCCAGTCATGCGTTGATCCTGCTGGCCCTGCTGTTTGCCCTGCGGCTGGTCGTTGGCGCGGCTGCCGGGGTTTGCGCATGGTCGCTGGCCCTAGCCATCCGCCGACGAATAGCGGCGTTCCCGGAGGCGGCGGAGACCTGGGCGCTGTAAGGCTCGATCGCTGCACATTGCCAGGGGGCACTGGTGTACTACGAGTGCTGAACGTGGGGTGGTGCAGCGGCTACCTGGAACAGGAGATCCTTCGCTCCACGCTCAGGATGACAGATGTAGATGTGCTCAGGATGACTCTTGGGTTGGGGTGCTAGGGGTGACTGCGATCATGCAATTGGGGGGTTGGCGTTGGTCGTTTGCGTGAGGGTGGGTCAGGCCGGCAGGTTGGTGGCATTTGTGGCCACCATCGCCGTGGCCGTCCTTGCCCCCGGCTGGCGCATCCTGGAGACCCTGGCGCTGGCGGTGGCCCTGGCTATCCTCCTGTCGCCGGAGGCGCTGCCGCGGGTGGCTCTGGAGCGGATCTGGGTGCCGCTGGCTCTTGTGGTCGTGGTGCTGGGGGGCTTCGTCGGCGACCTCGACCTCTCCGTTTGGGGGTTCTGGCTCTCCTCCGAGGGATTGACTACAGGCAGCCAGATGATGGCCAGGGCCGCGACTATCCTGCTGGCGGTCCACACCCTCACGGCCAGGCTGTCCATCTCGACGATGAGCAATCTCTTCGAAGGGTTCGGGTTGCGAGGGTTGGGATTTGCCGTGGGGGTGGCAGTGAATGCCCTGCCCCTCGTTCAGCGGAACTACAGCGACGTGATGACTGCCCTGCGGCTGCGAGGCGGCTTCCGCAGGCGGAGCCTTCAGGGTGCACGGCTGCTGCTGCTGGCAACGATGGTGAACTCGGTGCATCACGCGGGGGATATCGTGGCGGCAGCCGAAGCCCGAGGCTTCAGTCTGGAGGGGAAGCGGGTGGCGCCCATACCCTGGCGAGGCTGGGATTGGGCCCTGCTGCTGTCTCTCGGGGTCGCGGCCTGGGCTATTCTGTTGCGGTGAGGTGGTTACGACGAGACCGCCGCGGTCTGGGAAATCGCGGCGGTCCAAGCCTCACATCTTCGGGGGGCGGACCAGCTTCCAGACGGCGCGGCAGATCGCCAGCGCCATGGTATCGGCCTCGGCGACTATCCTCGAACTCGGCTGGCCGTCCGCTCCGGGGGACTGGTCGACCACCCGCCATCCAGTGACCCGGAGGGTGACCAGCTCGGTGGGGTCAAGGTACCCCCAGGTGGGCATCAGGGCCCATGCGACGGCGTATCGTTCCCGGACCGCGGTCTTCTGCCAGGCCCGGACGGCGTCGTCGGTGTTGGTTGAGTAGGGCGCTTCCACCCCCTTCATGGCGTATCTGGCGATGAGTTGGTCGAGTTCTGTTCCAGCCTCCGGTTTGGCCCTCATGATGCTCTCCTAACACGGTTTGTCGTGGGAACTGGGGCTAGCCAACGATCTGCCGTAAGCCCAAGACAAATCGCGTTACCCACGAGATAGTTGGCAGTCCAATCCCCGGGCTCACTGCCCGACGACGCCATCGGGTTATCGCGCCAGCAGCGCTGCCAGGACCACGGTTCCAATGGCCAGGAAAAGGGTGGCCAGACCGCCGATGGCCAGCATCAGGTCGTCGATACCTATCAGCATGGCGAGCGGCCCGCTAAAGATCTCCACCAATCCCAGCAGCAGGATCCATGGCCCCATGGCCAGGTTGGCCCGCTGGACCCTGGCCACATCCTCCGGAGTGCGGGGAAGGTGGATCCCCACCCACAGCCTCTGCGGCCGGCGCATCATGGCCACACCCAGCAGGGCGAGGCCGGCACCCACCAGCAGGTTTACGCTCCAGGCGAGAAGAATGACTATTGCCTCCATGGGTGAATGATAACCTACCAGAGGTGGATGGCAAAAGTCGTTCCCCTCCACCGGCTGAGGGCCTTTCGAGCCGGTGGCAGCCGCAGGGCTAGCAGCAGGAGGAGGAGGGCTCCGTAGCGCAGCGGCTGCTCCTGGTCGGCCTTGACCGACCAGAGGTAGTGTAGCACGGCCAGCATCGCGGCCAGGTAGGAGAGCCGGTGCAGTGACCTCCAATGCCGGCCCAACCGCCTTCTCCATCCCCTGGTTGAGGTGATGGCGAGGGGGACCAGCAGAAGGAAGGTGGCCAGCCCCGCCAGGGCGTACCGCTTCTCGAAGAGGGCCTCCCGAATCAGCTCGAGGTCGAGCCCGTAGTCCAGCCAGAGGAAGATGGCCAGGTGGATGCCGGCGTAGAGGAAGGCGTACAGTCCCAGGCTCCGGCGCGCCGCCAGCAGCGACTTGAGACCCGAGAGGTGGTAGGCCGGGCTGCAGGCCAGGGAGAGGACCAGCAGCAGCAGCGCCACCTTACCCGTCCGCAGGGTGGCCTCCCGGATGGGGTCGGCCGACAGGGCGTTCTGGCTCCAGCCCCAGGCCAGCAGCGCCAGGGGTAGTAGCGCCCCAAGCCTGATTGTCCATTGCGTCCAGCTCTCCCGCCTAATTCTTGGGCTCATCGATCCTCGGCCGGTACTCCGCGGGGGAAGTCCGGCTCAGTAGAGCTTTCGCAGGTCCATGCCCGCATAGAGGGAGGCCACCTCTTCCCCATAGCCGTTGAACATCAGGGTCTTGCGCCGGCCCGACTCCCCGATGCGCCGCTCCGAGCCCTGGGACCAACGGGGGTGGTTCACCTCAGGGTTCACGTTGGCATAGAAGCCGTACTCGTTGGGTGCCAGCGCCATCCACATGGAGACCGGCATCTCCTCCACCAGGTCGATCTTCACGATGGACTTGATGTCTTTGAAGGCGTATTTCCAGGGCACAACCAGCCGCAGGGGGGCCCCGTTCTGGGGTAAGGCCGGCTTGCCGTATACCCCTGTGGAGAGCATCGTCAGGTCGTGCATTGCCTCGTCCAGCCGGAGACCCTCCACGTAGGGCCACCTGAACTGGCGGTTCCGCTGGCCGGGCATCCGGGTGGGGTCGTACAGGGTCTCGAAGCGCACGTATTTGGCTGAGGGGGTAGGCTCCACCTCCTTCAGCAGCCTCGCCAGGGGGAAGCCTAGAAAGGGGATGACCATGGACCAGGCTTCCACGCAGCGGAAGCGGTAGATGCGCTCCTCCGGCGGGAATCGCTTCAGCAGCTCCTCGATGCCATAGGTGCCCGGCCTGTTTACCAGCCCTCCCACCTGTACCGTCCAAGGGCTGGTCTGAAACCCCTTGGACAGGTCGCCCACGTCCTCCTTGTCGAGGGAGAACTCGTAGAAGTTGTTGTATCCGATCACCGATTCGTAGGGGGTGAGTTGGTCCTGGGGCTGCTGTTCGGCAGAGGTGGGCTGCGCGGCGGCACTTCCAGCGGGCGGTTCCGCACCCCCGACACCACAGGCGCTGGCCAGCGCCCCCGCTGCCAGCATGCCGGCCCCTGCCAGAAACTTCCGCCTGGACAGGTAGAGATGCTCAGGGGTTATCTCAGATGGGTTGATCTCTTTCACCGTGGCCTCCGCGCCCAACTGCTATGACAAACAAGAACGATAGCTTTATTATAGCAAAAGCAAGCAATAGTCGGGAGGGTGGGGCCGGAGAGGTCTTCGGGGCAGGGTGTGAGACGGCCTGGGAGCTGGAGGGTCGGGCCAATCGCATGGGGCCCATGGCCGGGTGAGCGGTCGGCACTACCGCCGGATCTCAGCTACGATCATCCCCGACAGGATCAGGCCACACCCCAGGATCTCCCGGCCTCCCAGCAGTTCGCCTCCTATCAAGCAGGCAAAGATCGCTCCGAAGACCGGCTCCAGGGATAGGACGAGTGCGGTGTGGGTGGGGGTGGTGAGCGCCTGGGCGCGGGTCTGGACGGTGAAGGCGAAGGCGGTGGCGAAGACCCCCATGAGGGCGGCCACCGCCAGGGTTCCGGGTTCCAGCGATGTGGGCAGCGGCTCCAGCAGCAGGGTGGATACCCCGGCCGCGACGGGGACCACGCCGATCTGCACGGCGGCCAGGGCTGTGGTGTCCATCTTCGGGGCGAAGCGGCTGATGGCCACCACGTGCAGGGCGAAGCAGGTAGCGCAGCCCAGCACCAGCAGATCCCCGAAAGCCAATGTGAGGTCGTTCACCAGGGAGAGGAGCGCCAGTCCGGCGGTGGCCAGGACGACGCCCACCATTGCAAGGAGGGGTGGGGTCTGCCCCAGCAGCAGCCGGGCGAAGAGCGGCGCGAGCACGACGCAGAGGCCGGTGATGAAGGCCGCCTTGGATGCGGTGGTATAGCGGAGGCCCACGGTCTGGAAGGCGTAGCCCCCGAAGAGGAAGAGGCCGATCAGTATCCCCGCGCCCAGTTGGGAGCGATCCATCCTGGCCAGACGACTCCTGGCCAGCAGGGCCATCGCCAGGAAGGCGATGGAGAAGCGCAGGGTGACGAAGGCCAGCGGTCCGATGTGGGCCAGTTCGTTCTTCACCACCACAAAGGTGGCTCCCCATATCAGGGTGACCAGGGCCAGCCATAGGTCGGCCTGGAGCTGCTTGCTAAGCACATCGAATCCTTAGAGGTTGCTCTGTGGGTTGGGCGGGACGATGGGAATGACGGTGCAGAAGGCGGCGTTCGCCCCCTCAAGTCTGAACTGTCACCCATTTGACCCTTCACGTCACACTGTCAGGATCGCTCTGGTAGAATACAGGAACAACTCGATGGATCGCGAATGGGAGAACTGATATGGATATGCGCGACCTGGAATCGGAGGTTCAACGGCTAGTCGGCTACGACTGCCTTGTCACCAGTGGCCTGAGCGAGAAGGGCCCCTACATCAACATCAACGGCCGGAAGCGGATGCTGAAGATCTGGATACCCCGGACCGGGACCGACCCCAAGAAGATCGCGAGCATGGTTCGAGGGTACATGGACAAGGCCGACGAGTCGGTCTATAAGGAGATGGAGTACAAATAGTCTCAGCTGTGTCTGCCTACGGGGCACACTGCCAGGCAACGCCCCAGGCAGAAGACCTCTTTGCGCCTCGTGCGGCAGAGCCTCTTGTCCGTCCGAGACACTGGGTTCAGCCAAGGCTTGCTCCCGTCAGATACACCCAATGCTACATCCTGTGGGGCGCCCCCTGGTTCAGTCCTCTCTCCGCGCCTCCGTGGTGGACTATCGCTATTTCGGTCGTCGCCGGAGACGCAGGCTCCGGATCTGGCCCGGGCCGAGGGTGTTATCGAAGGCCCCTGCCATCGGCTCCTCGTCCAGCCTGCAGAGGGTTGTGTCGAAGTTGCCCTGTACCCTCACATCTGCCTGCTCTCCGGACGGGTTGTACACCCTGAGGATGCAACCGTCCCCGTCCTCGGCGCCCTTGAGGGCGGCAAGTGCGAAGCGCTCGCCCTCTAGCCGCAGCAGGCTTTCTGAGGGGTAGCCGGCGGGCCCTGCCGAGAGGCCGTGCCTGTAGTCGTGAGATGTCCTGATGAGGTCACTGTCCCCCATCCCGTCCGCGAGGGTCACGGCGTACTCGAAGCGGTTAACCCCTTTGCACTGGGCCTCGGGGGTCTTCAGACTCGGGCCGGCCCCGCCCGGCCGAGTGGACAGGTCATCCCTGGATAGCCAGCCCACGGATCGTAGCAGCGTCAGGGCTATCTCCGTTCCCTTGTCCAGCGTCCTGCCCTCGTATTCGGGGAGACCCTTGCCCATCACGAGGGTTCCTCCCAACTCCACTGCTCCCAGCGTGTGATGGGTTGGGGCCATCGGCTCCTTCCAGTCCGGTCCATGAGGTACGGCTCCTACCGGTCGACGCAGCAGGGCGTAGTGGCCCTCGGCACGAACGGTGTCCCCTTCCCCGCCCGGGAAGAGTACTCTTAGGCGGTGGTCCTCGACCCGGTTGTCCACGGTGGTAGTGAACTCCACTCGGTCCACGCCCCCCAACAGGCGGATCTCCACTTCGATTGGGCAGCCCATGTGGGCCTTCCTCCTGGCCTGTCTGTCGGGACGGAGCCCCTGGGGCAGGCGGGCCTCCATCTGGAGCACCAAGGAGGCGACGGCAGGGCCCCTCTGCCCCTTCCGGACCCTTACCCTGTGGCGGCGGCTGTCCCAGACCACGTCGCCCTCGACCGGGCAGAAGTTGTACTCATCCCCGCGATCGGCTTCGTCCTCGAGCCAATGGGCTCCCTGGAGCTTTCGGCCCGACCCCTTGTGTAGGATCTCCAGGGTGCCGTCCTGAGCTACCTCCACCCGGTAGTGCTCATTCTCGATCGCCTGGTAGCCCGCGAGCCTGGCGCCTTCCGCCCTGGACACCCCTGGCGTCAGGCTGATGGGAGTGGCCCCAAAGCCAGGTACACTGGTCGCCACAACGGCCCGCGCCTCGCTGCCGTCTCGAACCATCTGGGTCGGGAGGTCTCCATCGGGCCCCACGGCCCTGATCGATCGGGAGGCGGCCAGCTCGCCTGGCAGGGTGAACTCAACGACGCCCGAGCGGTCCCATGGAAGCAGGTTGACGGCGGAGCGCTGGGAGTTAGGGCGCTCCTGGTAGGACCAAATGGCCTCACCGCCCGCGAGCTTCCAGAGGGCCTCACGCTTGAGCCGCAGGGCCAGATGCTCGGCGGCGTCGAAGCGCCAGGCCATGTCACGGTGCACTTCGTCCACGGAGCAGCCGCAGATGGAGTCGTGGGGGTGGTTCCTCAGCAGATGGAACCAGGCCATGCGCAGATCCTCTGCCGGGTAGTCGGCCCCGGCGAGGTGGGCGAGGGAGGAGGCGATCTCGGCCTCCATGAGGGCCTTTTCCACGGCCTCGTTGCGCTGCTTGAGGTAGATGCGGGTGGAGTTGACCCCTCGCAAGACCGGGGCATCCTTGCCGAGGCACATCTCGCCCTGGTAGCTCTCGAGATAGGGCTGTCGCGGGCGCAGGGCGTCCACGTATTCGTCCATGCCGGCGATGCGGAACTCCGCCTGGGGCCAGGCGAAACCGCAGCCGGAGAGAAGCGAGGGCAGGTCGCTCTGCACCCGTTGGTGATCGGTGCCGTTGCCCGCCAGCAGGTCAACTACCCCCGAGCGTTCCAGGTAGGGTTGGGCGATCCCCTTCAGCTCCTTGAGACGCCGGAGGGCCATCTCCATGAACCGGCTGGGATCCTCGGTTCGGATGCCTCCCCTGGCCCACCTGCCCAGGTTGTCGGCGGCGCCATACCCGTCGATCTGCCTCAATGCCAGCAGCTCGCTGCCGTCGGGGCCGATCCAACGGAAGGCCACACCGAGGCGGTCGGAGTCGTCACCCAGTCCTCGCCAGAAGACGAAGGAGTCCATGCCGAAACCGCGGACGATCTGAGGCATCTGGGCCACGTGGCCGAAGGTGTCCGGGTAGTAGGCGATGGCAGTTTCCTGGCCGAACTGCCGGCAGACTCTGCGTCCGAGCAGGAGGTTGCGAACCAGCGACTCCTGGCCGACGAGGTACTCATCGGGGAGGATGTAGGAGGGACCTATGCGGATGCGGCCCTGCTGGATCAGGCGAGTGAGCCGTTCCCGGGAGTCCGGCCTGGCGGTCAGGTAGTCCTCCAGGACGATGGCCTGCCCATCCAGTGTGAAGCTGGTGAAGGAGGGGTCTGCCTCCAGGGTGTCCATCAGTTCGTCCACTGTGCGTACCAGACGCAGCCTGATGACCTGGAAGGGTATGAACCACTCCCTATCCCAGTGGGTGTGAGGGACTATCCAGAAACGGATCTCGGGAGACGGCTTGGCTGTCTCGACTGCCTGAGCCCTCTCGCCCCGTCGAGTAGCTGTGAGTGATCTGTCCATGCTGTGTGGCGACCTCTTTGCCAGAGTAACGATGACGCGATCCCGCAGCGGGATCGCGGTCTGTCAGGCCCCTGGCCGCATCAACGTATTGTGTGCTGTTATAGAGCTAATGCTTATGAGAAGCGCAAATGTAAGGGCATAATAGGAGTGTAAAGACAGTATACACCCGATATATGGAGCATATCAGGCAGGCGCAATGTGGTCAAGATCGGTAGAAGAAGGGCTGAATGCGACCGAAGGCCGCGCAACAGCAATGGATCAAATAGAACAAGTAGAAGAAGAAGGGGCGGAGTGCTCCGCCCCTTTGGTCGTTATTTCCGCCCGAAGAGCCTCCCCAGAGCGCCAACCTTGCTCTGCTGTGGCTCCGGGACTACGGGTGGTAGAGGCTGCGGGGATAGAGTCTGCTCCTGAACCGGTTCGACCGGATCGGCGGGGGGATAGGGTGCTATGTCGGCTGCTTCACGGAACAGATCCGTCGACGCGAAGAGGGATGTGGGCTGAGGGTCCACCACTTGCATCAAGCCGGCACCGAACAGCCGGTATGCCACCTGGCGCACCGCGAAGTCGTCCAGATCGAGCTTCTGTGCAACCTCTCGGAGCGAACGGCTCTGGGAGATGACAGCTATCATCCTCCACTCGGCCAGGCTGAGGTTGACCTCCTGGACCGGATGCGACGGCTCAGCCAGCAGGCGCAGGGGCCTGTCCAGATCCGGGATCTGCGAGACAAGGACCTGCCATTCCTCCAGGTAGGCCCGCCCGCGGTCCAGGACCGGCGCAAGGTCCGTTGGGGCTAGAATGGACGCCTCCGGCGGGGCCGCGTCCACGTTGAACCGGAAGGCCCCCTCCGACCAGGTCAGGAGGACGAAGAGGCTTGCTAGAGACCGCTCGCGGGCGAACTCCACTATCTCTTCCCGCGAGAGGCCCCCCTGGTCCTCCACGAGCAGCCCAATGGCTATTTCCGAAGGCAATCCTTGCGAGCCGATCAAATCGTACAGCTCACGGTTGATCTTTCCCGTCCTGTGGAGAGCCGCTGCCAGGCTCTCGTAACGAGTCTCAGGAGGGACGACCTTGGTGAGTTGGCCGTTCTCGAAGTAGACTGTGGCGGTTTCCTTTGGCCGCTGAAGGGTCAGCGCGCCGGTCTTTCCCGTGACTTGGAGCAGGGTAAGAAGCTGGAGAAGGCCAAAATCGTTGAGGTCTCCTGTGAGTGCCACTGCTCTGTGAAACCCCCTAGCTCATAATACGGTGAGCCGAATCGTCGGCATTGTACTACAGATTGCAGCCTGCGGGATGACTCCCTCTGCCAAGGCTACTCAGGGCCGATCGCACCCATTATCTCTCAGCCACATTATCCTACGGCGCTCTTCGCTCTTCCATAGACTGATAGTACTACTTTCTTAAGGGTCTGGATATTGCGGCTGATGGTTGAAAGCTGATTGCTCTTGTTGCGATGGGTAGTGGGGAGTTGTAGAATCAGTTGGCAGATATGGCGCGGTGCTCTCACAGTAGTAGCTGTCTCGTGGGTTCGCCCACTATCAGATAGGGATCTAAGGCGTTCTGGAGGGCGACCAACTCCAAGTATGGCGGCCCCGGAGATATGCCGACGATACGGACTATCCGTCCCACAGATCTAGTCCCCCTCATATCGTTTTTCCGCGATGGCTCCCACAGAGAAGTGACGGCCCGGCTATGGCCGGAGGTGTGGGAAACCTCCAGCACCCGAGTTGTCTGGAGTCTCCTCTCGCGCTTGGTCACGAGCCCCGGTGATTCCCAATCCTGGTTATGTCTAAACAATGGGGGAGTCTCCAGCCTTGGGATTGCACGGCCAAGGGCTGGAAGGCTTGTGTGGGATGTAGTCAACCTGTTCGTTGCCCAGGGTGATCGACGCTCCGCCGTGGATCTGTTGGAGCGCTTGGCCGTTGAAGCGGCCCGCAAGGGTGTGAGGAGACTATTTATCTCTACTCCCCACGAGGATGAAGTGGGCCGAATCGCCAAGCAGGCCGGCTTTGTGAACTACACATCCGAGACCCTTTACTCATGCCCGCTGCCCGCGGTCCCTATTGAAAGGGAATTGGTGAAGCCGCGCCCCAGACTGCGCCAGGATACTCACGCACTGTTTCGGCTGTACAATATGGCCGTCCCCTGCCGGGTGCGCGGCGCGGAGGCCATGACCCTGGATGAGTGGTTGTCGCTGGAGAGGGGCAGCAGGCTCTGGGCACCGAGCTTGGGGGGCAGCCGGCAGCACTTCGTGTGGGAGGACAGCAGCGGGCTCACGGGCTGGCTGCAGCTGTCTTTTAGCGCGAAGAGTCAGCATGTGGAGCTGCTAAACCACCCATCCCACAAGGACGATGTGGAGCAAAGGGTGTTGTACGCCCTATCCCAGATAAGCCCCCGAGCGCCTGTGTACTTCACGGTCCGAGAGTACCAGCCTGAGATAGCCTCGGTGCTGCAGCGGCTCGGCGCCACTGGTCTGGCCGACTACAGGGTCTACGCGCGGGAGTTGACAGTGCGAGTACCGAGCCGCGCGCTGGTGCCTGCCGGGGCGTAAGGAGAGCTATCAGCGATCAGCGATCAGCGATCAGCCGTCAGCTTTGTGTCTGGCCGCACCGGGCCGGTGGGGCGAAAGGGGTGGCGGTTCTGGGCACCAGGCGCTGAGCGCGTATGGCTGACTGCTGAAAGCTGAATGCTGAATGCTGAATGCTTGTCCCAACGCTGGCGCGCTTTGTGCCTCCCCGGGCGGGATTTCGATCTCCCGCTTCCTCGTGTGGAGGGCGGTGAGAAGCGGGGGGGCAACGCTAGCCCTTCGAGGTTGAACTGAATGCATATGGAATCTGTGCAGCCACAGCGCGAGGATCAAGGCATTACCGATGACATCGATGCCCTTTTAGATTCCCTTCCTCCCCACATCAACGACCCACTGAAAGGGATGCCCAACCGCAGCGATCTGATCGAGGTCGTCATGGATCTTGGCCGCCCTCCGGAAGCCAGGTTTTCCGGGTCGGAGGCGCTGCTCAGCCACCACGACGTGACCGAGGAGGATCTGGACTATATCATCGAGCGTATTGGCATCTTCGGGGATGACAACAGGGCCGGTATCGAGCGGACCCTTCACCGCATCTCGGCTATCCGCAATCGTTCGGGAAGGGTTATAGGGTTGACCTGCCGGGTCGGCCGGGCGGTTTTCGGTACCATTGCCGTCATTCGTGACATCGTGGAGTCCGGCAAGAGCATTCTGCTGCTGGGTCGCCCGGGCGTGGGCAAGACCACGATGCTGCGTGAGGTGGCCAGGGTGCTTGCCGACGAGTTCCGCAAGCGGGTGGTGATCGTGGATACCTCGAACGAGATCGCCGGCGACGGCGATATCCCCCACCCGGCCATAGGGCGCGCCCGACGGATGCAGGTGGTTACCCCCAGCCTGCAGCACGCCGTGATGATCGAGGCGGTGGAGAACCACATGCCCGAGGTGGTCGTCATCGACGAGATCGGCACGGAGCTGGAGGCGGCGGCAGCGCGGACCATTGCCGAGCGCGGTGTCCAGCTTGTGGGGACGGCCCACGGCATCACACTGGACAACCTGATGATGAACCCGACGCTTTCCGACCTCATAGGTGGAATCCAGAGCGTGACCCTGGGGGACGAAGAGGCCAGGCGGCGCGGGACCCAGAAGTCGATCCTGGAGCGCAAGGCCCCACCCACATTTGACGTCATCGTGGAGATCCAGGATCGGGATAAGGTGGCCGTTCACTCCAACGTCGCCGAGGTGGTGGACTCCATACTTCGGGGCAACCCCATTCCTCCAGAGGTGAGAAGCAAGGGTCCCGATGGGCAAGTCCACGTGGAGAAGGCTCGCTTGCGCCCTATCCCTTCGGAGCGAGGCCCGCAACCGTCCCCCGCACCGGCGCCCTTTGCAGGCCGGAGAAGGGGAGCGGGGAGGATTGAGGTCGGCACCGAGGCAAGGGGTGAGGTAAGGGGCGAGGGTAGGGCCGTTCGGATCTATCCCTACGGCATCAGCCGAGACCGGCTGGAGTCCATCCTGCGCGGGCAGCGGCTTCCGGCCGCCATCGTCAAGGAACCCGACCAGGCCGACGTAGTGCTGACGGTAAAGAACTACTATCGACGCAAACCGCAGGCGCTACGGGAAGCGGAGTCCGGGGGCGTACCGGTATATGTGGTGAAGAGCAACACCGAGCCGCAGATCGAAGGGGCGTTGATCAACATCTTCGAGCTGGAGACCTCGGACCCCGCCTCATATGCCCTGCGGGAGGCAGAGGACGCCGTCGCGCAGGTGTTGGGCGGCTCGAAGCCGGTGGAGCTTTCGCCCCAGAGTTCCTATATAAGGCGGCTGCAGCACCAGTTGGCCGAGCGGCACAACCTGTCCAGCCGGAGCAAGGGCAGGGAGCCCTACCGGCGGGTGAAGATCTCCAAGACGGAAGAGTAACCGGCACAAGAGGCGTAGGGCAGGGGTTTATCCCCTGCCGCCAGGCGGTGGTGGGCCAGGCGGTGGGGGATGGGCTACGCCGGGCGTCCATGTCCCCCGGGCGGAAGGGGACGAGCCCCTTCCCTACGGTACGCGGGGACGGGCAGGTGCGACTCTACAGTGTTTGTATGTTGAGGCGTTGCGGTGGCGGGTGCGTTCGTCGTTTTAGAGGGGCCTGAGGGGGGTGGCAAGAGCAGCCAGGCGAGGGCGCTGGTGGCTGGTCTTGCTGCTGGGGGCTACCCTGCGCTCTTGACCAGGGAGCCAGGCGGGACCGAGTTGGGAGATGCACTTCGCCAGATCCTGCTCCCTGCCAGCCCTATAGCGATCTCCGCCCGGAGCGAGGTACTCCTCTACTGTGCATCGCGTGCGCAGTTGGTGGAGGAGGTGATCCGTGTGGCGCTGGACCAGGGGCAGGTGGTTGTATCGGATCGTTTCGGCTACTCCACTCTGGCCTACCAGGGCTACGGCCGCGGCCTGGACCCGCGGCAGCTCGAGGCGGTGGTGGAGTTCGCAACCGGCGGCCTGCAGCCCGACCTCTGCCTTCTGCTGGACCTCCTGCCGGAGACGGGTTTGGCCAGGAAGCACAACCTCCTCCTGGCCGGGGAGTCGGCGGAATGGAACCGTTTCGAGGAGGAGGAGCTGGCTTTCCACCAACGCGTGCGGGAGGGCTACATACAGATGGCCCGAGCAGAGCCGAACCGCTGGTTGGTGCTGGATGCTTCATTGCCCTTTGAGACGCTTCACGATAGAATTACCCACGAGGTGTCCATCCTGCTGGACCGTAAGCAGGTGCTTCGGCGGCCGGCGTAGTAGTGGGAGGAGAGTATGAAGCTGGTCGTGGCCATCGTACAGAAGGAGGATGCCGGAACCCTGATCGATGCGCTCACGGAGAAGGGGCACAGGGCGACGCGGATCAACACCGCGGGTGGTTTCCTCAAAGAGGGTAACGCGACAGTTCTGGTGGGGGCCGAGGATCCGCAGGTGGAGGAGGTGCTCTCCCTGGTGGAATCCAACTGCAACACCCGGACTCAGTACATCAACCCCCTGCCTCCTGTGATGGAGCCCGGGGAGTTCTACATGCCGTATCCCGTCGAGGTGCAGGTGGGCGGGGCGACAGTTTTCGTCCTGAGTGTGGATCGCTACGAGCGGCTGTGATTGGTGGCGCCAACCCGTTCTGACCTATCCTGTACATCCTGTTTCTTGTCGTACTCTGCCCTGGAGAGGAATCGGGTTGACTGGGACTTTCATCAACGTGGGCACGGTCCTGATGGGCGGGACCGTGGGGGCCCTGGTGGGCGAGCGGTTGCCGGAACGGTTCAGGCAGACTGTGATGCACGCTATAGGGCTGATGACCCTTCTAATAGGCTTTCAGATGGCGCTCGGCACGCAGAGCGCCATCATCGTGCTCGGGAGCGTTGTTCTGGGATCCCTTCTCGGAGAGGCGACCAGGATCGACGATGGCCTGACGGCGCTTGGGGATTGGGTGGGGAGGCGTGGCCCGGTTCGTGCATCAGCGGAAGATGGTAGTTCCCTCATCAGCAAGGGTTTTGTTACCGCGGCACTCATCTTCTGCGTGGGGCCCATGACTATCCTTGGGGCGTTTCAGGATGGGCTCACTGGGGTTTACGATACCCTGGCCGTCAAGTCCGTTCTGGATGGGTTCACGGCCATAGCGCTGGCATCTTCTCTAGGCTGGGGAGTAGTTTTCTCCGCCCTCGTGGTGCTGATCTACCAGGGGGCCTTGACCCTGTGTGCGGGCTGGGCGAAACCGCTCCTGTCCGATCCCGTTGTACTGGAGATGACATCCGTTGGCGGGCTTCTCATCGTTGGGATCGGCCTGAACATCCTGGGCCTGATCAAGATCCGCGTCGCCAACATGCTGCCGGCCCTGCTGGTTGCGCCAGCGTTGGTGATGCTGTTGGGTGGCAAGTAGTCCGGACACAGCAATCTGGGGGTAGCCGATGACCAAGTATATTTTTGTTACCGGAGGGGTTGTCTCCTCCGTCGGGAAAGGCATTACCGTAGCCTCTCTGGGACGGATCTTGAAGAGCCGTGGTCTCACCGTCTCGGTACAGAAGCTAGATCCTTACATCAACGTCGACCCGGGCACCATGAGCCCCTTCCAACATGGAGAGGTATTCGTCACCGACGACGGCGCCGAGACCGACCTGGACCTCGGGCACTACGAGCGCTTTATCGACGTCAACCTCACCCGAGCCAGCAACATCACCTCCGGCCAGATCTACAGCAACGTTATCAGCCGGGAGAGGCGGGGCGACTTCCTCGGTGGCACCATCCAGGTGATCCCCCACATTACCAACGAGATCAAGGAACGGGTAGCCCTGGTAGCCCGCCAGACGGGCGCACAGGTGGTGATCGTCGAGGTGGGTGGCACTGTTGGCGACATAGAGAGCCTACCCTTCCTGGAGGCCATTAGGCAGCTGCGCAGGGAACTCGGCGAGGACAACGCCCTCAACATCCACGTCACGCTGCTGCCCTACATCGGCTCCACCCACGAGTTGAAGACCAAGCCCACCCAGCATTCGGTAAAGGAGCTGCGCAGCATCGGCATCCAACCAGACGTCATCGTTTGCCGGTCAGATTATCCCGTCAGCGACGACTTGAAGGAGAAAATCGCCCTCTTCTGCAACGTGGAGAAGCGGGCGGTGGTGCCGCTGGAGACTGTTCCCAGTATCTACCAGGTCCCATTGATCCTTGAGGAGGCCGGCCTGGGCAGTTTCCTCGTGGAGAAGCTGGGGCTACCCGCGAGGACTGCGGATCTCGTGGAATGGCGCGGCATGGTGGAGAGGGACCTGCAGCTGAAGGACGAAGTGGTGGTGGGAGTGGTCGGCAAGTATGTGGGGCTGCACGACTCCTACCTGAGTGTCAAGGAGGCGTTGATACACGCTGGCCTCAACGAGGGTCGGCGGGTAAAGGTAGTGTGGATCGACTCCGAGGAGTTGGAGCGCGAGCCGGACGACAGCCGCCTGAGGGAGTTGAGCGGGATCGTGGTGCCGGGGGGCTTTGGCTACAGGGGTGTGGAGGGGATGATTCGAGCGGCGCGTTACGCCCGCGAGCACGATATCCCCTACTTCGGACTGTGTCTTGGGATGCAGATCATGGTGATCGAGCTGGCTCGCTTTGCTCTGGGAGGCGGCGAGTCCAACAGCACCGAGTTTAACGTGTTCTGCCAGCATCCAGTGATCGACCTGCTCCCCGAGCAGCGGGACATCCCGGACAAGGGCGGCACGATGCGCCTCGGGCAGTACCCCTGCCAACTGGTTCCCGGTACCAGGGCCGCGGAGGCTTACGGGACCGGCAACATCATCTTCGAGAGGCACCGACACCGCTACGAGTTCAACAACGAGTACAGGGACCTGCTTGGGGTGGCCGGGCTAGTGTTCAGCGGGCTCTCCCCTGATGCCCGTCTGGTGGAGATCTCGGAGCTGGCCGGACACCCATGGATGCTGGGCACCCAGTTCCATCCAGAGTTCAAGTCGCGACCCAACCGGCCGCATCCGCTCTTCGCGGGCTTCGTTCGCGCGTGCAAGGTTAGCTTGCGGGAGGGCGATCAGCGACCCCTGCCGTTGGAAAGAATGATTTCGTGAGGAGAGAGCAATGAAGCTGTTCGTAGACACGGCCAATATCAAGGAGATTGAGGAGGCCGCTAGCTGGGGGATCGTGGCTGGCGTTACCACCAACCCCTCCCTCATCGCGGTCCAGGGTAAGGTGGACTTCAAGGAGGTCATCGGGCAGATCTGTGGCCTGATCCAGGGCCCTGTGAGCGCCGAGGTGGTGAGCCTGGACGCCGAGAACATGATCAAGGAAGCCCGGCAGATCGCTACCTGGTCGCCCTACGTAGTCATCAAGATCCCGATGACCTGGGAAGGGATCAAGGCGGTGAAGGTGCTGTCCAAGGAAGGCATCAAGACCAACGTGACCCTGACGTTCTCCGCCAACCAGGGCTTGCTCGCGGGCCTGGCCGGTGCCTCCTACGTCAGCCCCTTCGTGGGCAGGCTGGACGATGCGGGCCACAACGGGATGGACGTGGTTTCGGAGATCGTGCAGATCTACAAGCAGTACGACATCCCGACACAGGTGATCGCGGCCAGCATTCGCCATCCCCAGCACGTCGTCGCGGCCGCCAAAGCAGGGTCCCACGTGGCCACCGTCCCCTTCAAGATCCTGAAGCAGATGGCGATGCATCCTCTCACCGACTCGGGCATCGAGCGTTTCCTCGCAGACTGGAAGAAGGTCACTGGATAGCTGTTAGCCATCAGCCGTCAGCCGTCAGCTCTTTGCCCCTGGGCGAGCGGCTGATGGCTGACAGGCAGGCTCTCCGAAAGGAGTAGTTGTTATTGTGGGGACACCCCACGCCCTCGCCAGGCGCCAGCGCCCTGGACCCCGCCCTTCGTCAGGATCCTCGCACGGCATTCCCAAACTCAGACAACAAAGCTGACAGCTGACAGCTGAACGCTGATAGCTTCCACAAGGAGGTTCTCACCATGGGCGAGCCCATCGATCGCAACCTTGGTTTCGATCTGGTACGTGTCACCGAGGCCGCTGCCCTCTCCGCCGCTCGTTGGCAGGGGCGAGGGGACAAGAACGCCGCCGACCAAGCCGCCGTGGAGGCGATGCGCTACTCCCTGCAATCGGTATCGATGGATGGCATAGTCGCGATAGGCGAAGGGGAGAAGGACGAGGCACCGATGCTCTACATCGGCGAGCAGATCGGCAACGGTGATCTTCCCAGGGTTGATGTGGCGGTTGACCCCATCGACGGCACCACCATCACTTCCAAGGGATTGCCGAACGCGATCTCCGTCGTGGCCCTGGCTTCGAGGGACACCATGTTCAATGCCCCCGGGATCTTCTACATGGAGAAGATCGTGGTGGGGCCGAAAGCGAAGGGGTGCGTTCACCTGGACGCGCCGGTGTCGGTGAACATCCGGGTTGTGGCCAAGGCCAAGGAGCTGGATGTGGCGGACGTAACCGTGTGCATTCTGGATCGGCCCAGGCACGAGGGGCTGATTCGGGAGGTGAGGGATGCGGGCGCGAGGATAAAGCTGATCAGTGACGGCGACGTCGCCGGCGCGCTTGAAGCGGCGATGGACGACACAGGGGTGGACATCCTGATGGGCGTTGGTGGAGCGCCAGAGGCGGTGCTGGCCGCCTGCGCCATGAAGTGCCTGGGCGGTGAGATGCAGTGCCGCCTCTACCCGCGCAACGATGAGGAGAAGCAGACGGCGATCGATGCGGGCTTCGACATGAAGAAGATCCTCACCACCGATGATCTTGTGAAGAGCGATGACGTTTTCTTTGCCCTCACAGGCATCACGATGGGTGAGCTGGTACGCGGGGTGCGATATACCTCGACCGGGGCAGAGACCGAATCGTTGATGATGCGTTCACGATCGGGGACCATCCGCCGCATTCAAGCGACACACAATTTCGACAAGTTAATGAAGATCGCCAGTCTTCCATACGAGAAACCTTGACAATGAGGTTGCTCAACTGCTATTCTCTAGAATGGACGGGTAGAGACGTCGGTCCCTCTAAGGTAGAGTCCGGTCTGTTTTCCTCCGACACTGACTCCATTCTCTGGGCGACAGAAGATGCATCGCCTGGCTTTCTCGCTCTACCCCGTAGCGAGCTGTTCTCCACGGAAAGCCATCGAATCGACACCCTGGCCGCGTTGGTTGAGCGGGATAAACCGCTCGATCCTACTGGTGGTTGGGCCTGTCCCAAGCGGAGTGACTCGTGAATATAGCTGAGCTTGAAACCAAGACCCGAGACGAGCTGCAGGAGATGGCCAAGGAGCTTGGCATCGTCGGCGTCAGCACGCTACGCAAGCAGGACCTTATCTTTCGATTGCTGCAGGCCCAGACCGAGCAGCAGGGCAACATCTTCAAGGGCGGCGTGTTGGAGATCGTGGAGGACGGGTTCGGCTTCCTGAGACAGGAGAGGTACCTGCCCGGCTCCAACGATGTGTACGTTTCCCAGTCTCAGATCCGTCGCTTCGGGCTTCGCACCGGGGACATGGTTACCGGCCAGGTGCGCCCACCCAAGGACAGCGAGAAGTACTTCGGATTGCTGCGGGTGGAGGCCGTCAACGGGCTGGACCCCGAGGTGGCCAAGAAGCGACCACACTTCGACACGCTCACCGCCATCTTCCCCCGCGAGATGATCAATCTGGAGACGGAGTCCAAGAACCTGACCCAGCGGCTGATCAACCTCGTGTCGCCTATCGGACGGGGGCAGCGCGGACTCATCGTCTCCCCGCCCAAGGCGGGCAAGACGACCATCCTGAAGCAGATAGCCAACGGGATCACGGCCAACTGCACAGACATCCACCTGATGGTCTGTCTCATCGGCGAGCGCCCCGAAGAGGTGACGGACATGAAGCGCTCCGTCAAGGGAGAGGTGATAAGCTCCACCTTCGACGAGCCGGTGGAGGATCACACCACCGTGGCGGAGATGGCACTCAACCGGGCCAAGAGGCTGGTGGAGGGCGGCCGCGACGTGGTGATCCTGCTGGACAGCATCACCAGGTTGGCCAGGGCGTACAACCTGGCCATGCCCCCCAGCGGCCGCACCCTCTCCGGTGGTATCGACCCAATCGCCCTCTATCCGCCCAAGCGCTTCTTCGGCGCGGCGCGGAACATCGAGGAGGGGGGCAGCCTGACCGTCATGGCCACCTGCCTGGTGGACACGGGAAGCCGCATGGACGACGTGATCTACGAGGAGTTCAAGGGCACCGGCAACATGGAGCTGCACCTTGACCGCAAGATCGCGGAGCGGCGCACCTTCCCGGCCATCGACATAGCCAGGTCCGGCACCCGTCGCGAGGAGCTGCTGCTGGACGAGTGGACCCTGAAGCAGGTGTGGACGATGCGCCGGATGCTCACGGCCATCGGCACCACAGAAGGGGTGGAGTTGGTGCTCGCCCGCCTCAACAAGACCACCACCAACAAAGAGTTTCTTACGACGCTGACCAAGGACGTCTAGACCTCGACCAAATTGGTCTTGCCAGGCGCTGTCGCGCCCGATGTGGCGAGAGGGGTCTACCTGTAACAGGAGATCCTTCGCTATCGCTCAGGATGACAGGGTAGAGGCGCACTGGATGACAGCGGTGGGGGCGAGCGGCAGCTTCGCCCCACTGTTCATTTCTCTCTTCGTCCGCAGAGAACCGAATAGCGAGAGGAGAAGGGGCGCGCCGGGCCGGAAGCCAGGCGATAGGTCCCTGTGCGCCGTTAGATGGTGCCAGGGTCGGCTCCTTTGTGTGGATGCAGTTGCAGGATCGCTCTGGGCGGATCCCCAGGGTGCGCGAGGGTTTCTGGTGGGCGGCCGCACGGGTGCGGCCCTACCTCAGTCTATTGCCGGATCTGGCGACACGGCGCTTCCCGCGCCACCTGGCGGTCCTCCTGGCGCTGGTGTTGGCCATGGTGGCGTCCCAGCCGCTCTTGCAGACCGGGGTCGACCTGGGTGGGGATGGAGTGTCCACCCAGGCTACCCCTCAGGAGGAGACGGTCTTGCCGGCCCCTCCGACTCCTGCCCCGATCGCAACGCCCCAGCTCGAACCCTCCCAACTGAGGGAGATTGGTGCCGCGCCCTCTAAGGAGCAGCAGTCGGCCGTCCAGACCAACCAGCCTCGAGCCCCCATCAAGTACCGTGTGGAAGAGGGGGATACGGTCAATGCCATCGCCGTGAAGTTCGGCCTGGACGCCGACTCGGTGATTGCCTCCAACGACATCGACGATCCCAACGCCCTCGGGATTGGCGAAGAGCTGCTGATACCCCCAGTGTCCGGACTGCTCCATCGGGTCTACGATGGGGACGTCCTCAACGAATTGGCGCTGATCTATGGGGTAACCCCCGAGGCCGTGGTGGAGTACAACGGCATCAAGGACGCGAACACGCTGCAGATAGGCGACCTGCTGGTGATACCGGGTGGCAAGGTCCAGATGGCCAGGGCCAACTCCACCAGCCGTGGGGGACGGTCTGCCTCAGCGCCGGCTCGCGCCACCGGCTCCTTCCGGTGGCCCGCGAGCGGCACCATCACCCAGTACTTCGGCGAGGCCGGCCACAGCGGGTTAGATGTGGCGGCGGGGATGGGAAGCCCGATCTACGCCGCCGATGCCGGCGTGGTGATCGCGGCCCATAAGCTGGGCTACGGCTACGGCTGGTACCTGATGGTGGACCACGAGAACGGGTACAGGTCGCTGTACGCCCACCTCAGCGCCTTCTACGTGGACTACGGCGAGCGGGTGTCCAAGGGGGAGACCATCGGTGCCATGGGCAGCACCGGCCTCAGCACCGGTCCCCACCTCCACTTCGAGGTCTATAGCAGCGGGGCTCTGGTCAACCCGCTCAAGTATCTGCCGTAGGGGCAGATCCGCCGTTCTTATCCGACCTATCCGCCTCATCCGGCTAATTAGCCGGATGAGGCGACAGATTCGGAAGCTGTTCTGGATCCCCAGCCCTTCTACCTGCTCAATGTCTGGAATATCGCCTCAAAGTGCTTGGGGTTGGAGACACTGTAGCCGCGGTTGGCGTGGATGATTACGCCTTCCACGTCCAGCACGAAGATGGACCTCTTGGCCCCTGTGCCCTTCTCGTTGGCCACCCCGTACAGCTTGATGACGTTGGCGCCCCTGTCACTCAGCAGGGGGAACTGGACGCCTCCCAGCTTCTCCGCGAACTTCCGATGCGATTCCAGGCTGTCGGCGCTGATGGCCAGGATCTCCGCGTTGGCCTCCTGGAACCGCTGGTATGCCTCCCTAAAGGAGGACAGCTCCTTGATTCAACCCGAGCTGTTGTCCTTCGGGTAGAAGGCGATCACCACCTTCCTCTTTCCCCGATAGTCCTCGGGTCCGACCTCGCCGTGAGCGAGGCTGGGGAGCTTGAAGGCGGGAGCCCGCTCCCCTTCCTGGGGTGGCCTTGTCCCATTCTCGGACACTGCTGCTTCCTCCAATCGCCACTCTAGTTGCGAGAAGTGTGGGTCGACGCCGTAGGGCTGCCATGTGGTTAAGCTCCAGGTCCCGATGCCGGGTGTAGTCCGGCAGGGGAGAGGGGCTTCGGCGAAGCATCCTAGCAGATGTAGATGGCGCGGTACAACGGCGATGGAGGGATAAGCTACAGAAGCTATCGTTATATTTATGCTCGCTAAGTTGACAAAGAATGCTTATCGCCTGTACCATGCAGGTAAGCCGAGCAGCCAGTATCGGTCGGCTTCGCATGGAATGACCTTTCTGGGGGGGAACGAACTGATGCAGAGAACTCGCAGGCAGATCCTGGACATTCTCAAGAAACGGGGCCGCGCCACCCTGGAAGAGCTATCCAAGGAGGTTGGCCTGTCTCCCGTGACTGTTCGAGTGCATCTGTCGGTGCTTCAGAGGGACGACCTGGTCAACGTCGAGGAGGTAAGGGGGAAGGTGGGGCGGCCCTACTTCGTCTACTCCCTGGCGGATGAGGCGGAGGAGGAGTTCCCGAAGCGCTACCACCTGTTGGCCAATCGCCTCCTGAGCGGGATGGAGGACAAGTTGTCCCCGGAGACCCTCCAGGGTGTGCTGGACCATGTGGCTGCGGTTTGGGTCCAAGAGCGGGCGCCGCGACTGGTCGGGAAGGGTCTGGCCGATAGGATTGCCGAAGTGGCCCGCATCCGGACCGAGGAGGGAGCCATGGCCGAGTGCGAGGAGGTCGAGGGTGGGTATCTGCTGAAGCAGTACAACTGCCCCAATCTGCTGGTCTCCCGGGCTTACACCCACGTCTGTGCGCTGGAGGAGCGGTACATCGCCGGCATGCTGGGCGTCCCTTCGACCCATGCCGAGTCCATCGGCAGTGGAGGCCGAGTGTGCTCCTATTTCGTCTCCCTGCGGGGCACAGACTGATTGGTGAGCACGACAGGTTAGCCGCCGGTCCTGGCGATAGGCCGAGCCAGAGGTAGTTGGCAGCCGGGAAGTCCGCGTCGCTTGGCGTGGGAGAGAGCCCGAGGTTAAAACCGTCGGGCTAAGAAGACGAAGCCCTATCGGGCTGAGACCAAATGGCCCCTTCGGGGCCGTTTTCGCGTCTAGGAGCCTCCCCCATCAAGAGGCGCGCCGGCACTCCGGATTCAGGGATATTAGCAATATAATGCTATCCATATTTCCCTGCCTGTCCGGCTGCTGGTATAATGGAATTTCTGGGCGCGGTGAAGCGTACCCCTATCGCGTTGTCCCCGAGGTTGCTGAGAGGGTGGCCCCCAGTTTGCCTTACGGGCGCCGAGAGTTGGGATGGTATCGGGACCACAGTGACAATGAAGAAGCTTAGCAAGAGTACCCTTCGCTGGTACATCGGGACCAAGAGCCTTATGCCGATCGTGGAGATCCGGCGTCGCTTCGGCATCGACGGTGACGAGGTGACGGTGCTCGAGGACGAGCAGGGCAAGCTGTACGTTGGGTTGCCTCCGGCGGCGGCCCAGGCCCTCGAGGAGTTGCGCGAGCAGGGCAAGATAGGCTACGAGCTATCGGTGGACTTCCACGCTCGGGTCCTGGTGGGGGCGTACGTCATCCACAAGAAGAAGCGGGAAGACGAGCAGCCCGCCGATGAGGCCGAAGAGGCGCAGGAGGGAGAGCCGGAAGGGGAGTCGGGCGAGGACGCGGCGTAGGAGCGGTCAGCAGTCAGCGGTCAGCGATGGGGACGCCCGAGGGGGCGTCCTTTTGTTGTGCCCAGGTGGGGTCCCAATGATGGCTCTCGTTCATGCGGTAGGTAGGAGGCGAGGCACCCATCTCCAGTCTGGAATCTGCTCCCGAAGCAGTGTCACACTGTTGTCACTGCGATGCTGTAGCATCCTCGCGGTGGAGATGTACGGGCAGGAGGAGCAGGACGGGTGGGTGCACAACTGGGGCTTCCGGCACGAGCCGTCGGGTTTGGGGTCGGTGGTTCAGATGGAGTATGTCGCCCACCGGTGGGACCCGTGGCTGTACGCTGATCGGACGGGGGACCGGAGTTTGGTTGAGGGTCCGGCGAGTCGGCGCTACAAGGTGCAGGGGAGGAGGGACTGGGAGTTGGGGAGGGACTGGGACCAGTGCCGGGTGACGGTGCTGCCGAAGGCGACATCGCAGCCGACGTTGGCTGGGATCCCCGTGGTGGCCATTGAAAGCCTGCTGGAGATCTACGTGGCGGAGCAGGGGATGGAGGGGACCGGGGTTGGGGCAGCCGAGGCGGATGTGGTGGAGTCGTGGGAGAAGGGGATGATGCTGGGTGGGCAGTTCCCGGTGGTGGACTAGGGGGTGATGGCGCCTGACGGCTCTGCGTCGAGGGAGGGAGCCCGAGGTCCAAGACCGTCCGGCTGAGAGAACGAAGCCCACTAGAGGGCTGTTAGGTGGCGCCAATCCTGCCGAAGGGGTTAGGGCCAACGCATCTTCGAGTTCGGGGTGAGGCCCAGCCCCGAAGGGGCGTCCTAGAGCAGCCCAGGGCAATGCCCTGGGAAGAGGTCGCTCCCCGCTGGGATCGCCCCGTTGGGGCTGGACCTGCGCCCCAACTCCGAGATGTGTCGGTTCTGGACCTCCTCGCGGAGCCGGTTGACGCTGGCTACAGAGAGCTGCATCCTCTCTACCTGATCACGAGTTACCTAGCCGTGAGTTACCTACGCACGGCTAGGTAACTCACGGCTAGGTTATTCTCTACCCAGGATCAAGTTGAGCGGGTGGGGGTTTCGACTCCAAGCTGGAGGCGGTGGCCGAGGAGGAGGGTGTGCTGCTCATCGGAGTGAAGCAGCTAGCCCTACCCCCCGATTTGGGATAGGGCGCGGAGGGAGCAGTTGGAGTGGCCCACCTGGAGGTGGTGGCGCTCGGGTTTGGCCGCGATGGCCCTGTGGAAGATGGAGACGATCTCGTCGGCCGAGGCGCCCGCGCGGAGGGGGGTGCGCAGGTCCACCTCATGGTCGTCGAAGAGGCAGAGTCGCAGACGGCCGTCGGCCGAGAGCCTCACCCGGTTGCAGCTGTCGCAGTAGAAGTGGCTCATAGGGCTGATGACGCCGACAGTGCCCCTGGCATCCGGTAGCTTGAAGTAGCGGGCAGGCCCGTTCCCCCCAGGACCCGAGCAGGCCTCCAGTTCGCCCAGCGGCGTTAGCCTACCCATGATCTCGTCCGCGGGGATGAAGCCATCGCCTTCCACCGGGAGGTTCCCGCCCAGGGGCATCGCCTCGATGAAGCGGACGTGCCAGGGGTGTTCCAGCGTCAGTCGGGCCAGATCCACCACCTCGCCATCATTGATTCCCCGGAGCACCACGGCGTTGATCTTGATGGGCGCCAGACCCGCTCGCTCGGCCGCCTCTATGCCCTCCAACACCTTCCCGAGGGAGTCGAATCGGGTGATGTGGGCGAAGCGCTCAGGGTCGAGGGTGTCCAGGCTCACGTTGATCCGCTGGAGGCCGGCCCTGGCCAGCGGCTCGGCGAACTGGGGCATCAGGATGGCGTTGGTGGTCATGGCGATGTCATCGATGCCGGGGATGGAGGCCAACCTCTCCACCAACTGGACGATGCCGCGCCGGACCAGCGGCTCCCCACCGGTGATGCGGATCTTCCGCATCCCCACGGTGGCCGTGGCGCTGACCACCCGCTCGATCTCCTCGAAGCTGAGGATGTTCTCGTGAGGTATCCAGGACACCCCCTCAGGCGGCATGCAGTAGATGCAGCGCAGGTTGCACCGATCCGTGACGGAGATGCGCATGTAGTTGATGGAGCGGCGGAAGCTGTCCCGCAGCCTAGGGGTGGAGTCCATGAGCGGCGCCTTTCATCTGGTGGAGGATACCCAGTCCACCAGGGCCCTCGCGGTGGTCGGGAAGGCCAGTTCGTTCCAGGGGATCTCCTCGGGACCGAAGTAGCGCGCTTCCAGCGCCTCAGAACTCGGAGCCGGCTCCCCTCGCACGATCTCCGCCAGGTAGATGATGGTGACGATGCCGACGGAGGGGCGGTCGTAGATGCCATGAAGCCTTAGCTTCCCAACCTCGATCCCCAGCTCCTCCCTGGATTCGCGGCTGGCCCCCTCCTCGATGGTCTCACCCATTTCCAGGAAGCCCCCCGGATAGCTCCAGGTTCCGTATCGAGGCTCTATGGCTCGGCGCAGCAGCAGCACCTTGCCCGCCACCACCGGCAGGGTGCCCACTACCAGCTTGGGGTTCTCATAGGTGATGTGGCCACAATCCGGACAGACCAGACGGGACCGCTCGTCGCCGTCCGGTATCCTCTCCTCCATCTTGCCGCCACACTGCACGCAATACGCCATTGTGTCTGCCCCCTAATTGCCTATCCCCAGCCACTCCTCGCCGTCGGCGTAGACCTCTTTCTTCCACACGGGCACGATCTCCTTGAGGCGGTCGATGGCGTAGTGGCTGGCCTCGAACGCCTCGTGGCGGTGGCCCGCGGCGACGGCGATGACGACGCTGGCCTCGCCGACCTCGATCCGGCCCGTCCTGTGGACGATGGCGAGGTGGCCCAGGCCCCACCTGCTGGTGACCTCCTGGCCTATCTGGCGCATCTTCGCGAGGGCCATCTCAGGGTATGCCTCGTACTCGAGGTAGAGCACCTGCTTGCCCCGGTTCTGGTTGCGCACCACCCCCACGAAGGTTACCACACAGCCGTCCTCGTCGCGGCGGACCGCCTCCACGACCCTGTTCACGTCGATCTCGTCCGGGGTGATCTCAAACATGGCTGCCCCCGCTCACAGGGGGGATGAAGGCTACCTCATCCCCCTCATTCAGAGGGGTCGCGGGATCCCTGTACTCCCCGTTCACCGCGAAGCGGGTGTGGGGAAGGTTGGGGGCCAGCCGCGGGTGGTCCTGGGCGAAACGGTTCCACAGGTCCAGCGCGGTGGATCCTGGGGGTAGGTCGGCCTGCGTCTCCCGCAGGCCGACGATCTCCCTATAGAGCGCGAAAAACTTGACCTTGATCTGCAATGATCTATTCCGTCCTGGTCCTCTAACGTGGCTTCCATAATGCCTGCCATCCCGAGGCGGCTTGCCTCTGTCATTGGGAGGCGCTTGCCGTCCCGGTCATCCCGAGGCGTCGCACCAACACTGTCATCCTGAGGCGCCGCAGCGCCGAAGGATCTCCGGGTTACCGGCAACAGGAGATTCTTCGCGGCCTGCGGGCCACTCAGAATGACAAGTATGGGCAGGCCACTCAGAATGACAGGTAACACCCCGTTCTAGCCCTCTAGTAGCGGCCTCTCGTGCTCCAGCAGCCATTCCTGGTGGACGCCGATGTACTTGGCATATTCCGTGAGGGCCGCCTGGTGAGCCTTCTCCTCCTTCACCAGCCATGAGAAGAGGGCTTTGGCCTGGGCGTCTGTCTCCTTCTTCTCCAGTTCGGCGTAGAGGGTGTGGCTCCTGTACTCGTTCCTGATGGCGACGTCCAGGACCGCGACGATGTCGGCCTGGTCGTCCACCATGCCGGCGATCACCTCTTCCTTACGCTCGAACACGGGGAGGGGCTTGCCATCTCCCTTGGAGGCCTCGGGTACCAGTTCGTCCGGATCGAGCCAGTACAGTCCGGCCGCCAGGGCGCCGTGCTCGGCCTTGAGGATGCGGATGTGCTCCATCTCATCCTTGGCCAGGTCCAGCAGCATCGACCTGCCCTCGGGCCAGGTCACCTTCTGCGCCGCCTTGACGTAGAATCCGTGGCCTTCCACCTCCAACTGGATCGCCGTGTCGAGAGCCTTCAACGCCTCTGTCTTCTCCATTGTCTGCTCCTTTCGAAATGGGGCGTCGTCCCCGCCACCTACGTGAGGTCGACCGGGTGTGCTCTCCTTCGAGCGTTGCCCGATGCGTCGCCGCGCTCGGATTGCCGGTGCCCCTGGTCGCTATGAAGGCACTGCCGTGGGGCACGTAAGCATTGTAGCGGGTTGCGGCACATTTGAACAGTGGAGACGATAAAAACCCGTGGGGAGCGCCCTTACGATTCGGACAGGATTCGGACGGAATCCGGACATGTCCGAAAGGGAGGAATCCGGACGAGATTCGGACAGGGGACGGCTCTAGTGTTCTGACACGGTAGAGGTGATTCGTACTGTCATGCTGAGCGTCGAGCGAAGCATCTCCCGGTTCGGGCTGTCCCGCCTTGCTTGACAGCACCTTGCTCCATTAATGGTGCAAAGACGGTGGCTTCGTGCTGCTGGCCAGGCGTCAGAATTAGGGTCACGGGCTTGCCGGTGGCCATGCCCACCTCGTGAGGCGCCAGCGCCCTGGACTCGCCTTTCGCTACCTTTGCAGCGGTCAGCAAGCTGTCTGCCTATCACGGCATGGCGGCAACTGTGACGGCCAAGGCGCCGCCCTCGGAAACGATGCTGATCGCGGTGATGCGTGACTGCTTCTGCCATGCCTGGACCTGAGTCCCGCCGGCCTCGGTCTCGGTCAACAGGGTCCACCCGCCCGCGGACATCTTCTCCTTGTAGAAGCTGAGCATCTCCTGCGCGCTTCCAGTGGCGTTAAACTGCACGCTGATCATCGAGGTCTCTGAGGGCGCCGCCGCCGACAGGTTGGCTACGCCGGTGGCTCCAGGGGGGAGGGGCACATCGGGTGGAAGCCCGCTTCTGCCGGGTTCGACAGTAGCTATCGCAGCCGGCGGTAAGGGCGTTGAACGGGGCGTAGCTGTTGGAGGGGCGGGCATGATGCTCGGGTCGTAGAGGAAGGCGGAGACGGCCAGGCCGTTCTCCTGCTTCTCCATCAGCAGCGTCAGGCTCTTGTTGCCCTGGGTGTACTCCTGCACCCCTTCCGTTGGCCGTCCAGGCCTCTCGGGCTTCCAGCCCAGGGGAGGCAATCTTTGGCCGTAGAAATCGAGTACGGCTGTGGTCTGGGAGGGCGTGCTGTAGGCCATGTAGCCCCCTCGCCGGACGATGTTGTTGGCATTGGGCATCGCCGGTATGTCGGTCATAACCGGCGGACATCCCCGCGGAAGCTCGATGCGATCTATGGCGTTGATCTTGTCCAGGGCGTAGCTCCAACTCTTGCTGGCCTCCAGCCCCTTGCCCGTGGCTTTCGCTGGTGGCTGGATCTCGATCGTGTATTTCAATACAGGACCCCCATTCTCCGCGATCCAGACATCTCCGGAGACCGCCATGCCCTTGTCGGCCAGCGGCAACCCGCTCTGGGAGAAGCGAAAATGGGTCGCGGCGGTTCCGCTCACCGTCTCGCTGCCGGCTCTGGATGCCTCGAGGATCGGCAGGAGGAAGGCGGTGAGTTGGGCGGGTACGTCCTCCTGTTCGTTGAAGGGTCGGGCCTGGAAGGGTGCGTCCTTGCCAGATTGGAGGTAGAAGCCGTCGCTCACCCGTAGTGTTCGAGTGTAGGAGGGCTTGCTGCCCGTGGCCTGGACCTCCGTTATTACTTCCTGATCTCCGGACTGGGTTATGACGCTGTGCTCGATGTGGGTGCGGCGCTCGAAGGGTTTGCCATCCATGGTGCCCTTCAGGGTTTGGTCGAGAACGCCGCGGTAGCTCTTCAGTCCAGCCAGGCCGACGGCGGGGTCCGGAAGCAACGTAGCGGTCCTGGGGGCGGCCGGCGCTGGCTGCGGACGGCTGTCCAGAGGGGCGTTGGTCTTCGGAGGGACAGAAGCCTCCTGGGGTGTGCTAGAAGGCTGAGAGGAGCTGCTCCCGGTGGGTGCGGCGGGACTCGTGGGTGCAGGCGACTCCGAGGAGGAGCAACTGGCCACCAGCAGCGCCGAGGCGACCAGGGCCGCCAGGAGTCCTCGGCTTTGGCGACGAAGCAGCTGCATCATCGGTCGATCCTTTCCAGGGTCAGGGTGGCCGTGTATGACGCCGTGCCCGTTCTGCTGATGTTGTCGACGCTTTCCTCGAATATGTCTACGGTCACTCGAAAGGTGCCGCCTTCGGAAGGGAACATCTTCTCGATCCATGGTCCTTCGCTGGTCGATGTCAGCGAGCCTGAATAAGAATAGGTAAAGGTTTCGTCGCCACACACCAATTGGGAGTTGATCTTATCGCTCACTACCGGTTCCCAGAGTCTCACAGTCATGGCGTAGCCGTCCAGGTCCGGCTCAGCGGTGATCCTTACCTTCCCCTGTCCGAGGCCAGGGATCGGTGTCATGTAGCCGCATTCTGGAGCGGCGAACTTGGTCACCTCGTGGACCAACTCCAGCGTCCCGTCGTCGCTCAGCTTCAGAGGCTCTCGCGGGTCTTCGGCCTTCAGCCTGCCCATGGCTTTGAGAGTCAACCTCTGGGCTATCTGAGTGTCCCCGGAGCCTATGTCGGAGTCCAAGACTGCCTTCAGGCTGTACCGGTACTCGCACCTGTCCGTTGTCTTGATGCGAACGCTGGTGGAGGCAACGGAATCGCCACCCATCTCGATCCACGCCGCGACCTCGTCGCTGGAGGCCTCGTTGGGAGCTGTGTAGTAGAAACTGAAGGTGCCGCTCCAACTCCCGGGAGTCGTCTGTTGGGGAGAGACTGTTCCCAATCCCGCGTGGACAAGGATCTTGTCAGGCAGGACGAGCGGGGCGAGGTCCCCCATGTTGGCGCCGTAGCTTCCCGTGATCTCCACCTGCTGCCCGACACAAAGGGAGTTGCTGGGCACCGTATCGAACCTGATCCAGTACGGCTTGGGGGCGGCCGAGGCGCTCTGCCCCGAGACCAACCCCACCGCCAGAACAACGGTGGCAAGGACCAAGGGCACAAGACCGACGAGGAACCGCACGGATGATCGGCTTCTCATAGCGCCTCCCAATTTCCTCTGGTGGTGGGGAAGACAGGGGTGAGCGGTGAAGGGCCACCTCAGCGCGAAACGGCCGCGACTCGATGCAAAGTTGGGTTGGGGGAAAAGGGGCCGCCAGCCTTCTTCAGCCTCCATGATAACAGAACGGAGGCGACACTGGATGGCGGCGATCCACACCGGCGTCTCCCTTCGACTGCTGCAATGGGATCAGCCCCGAATCTCGAACGTCTTCGGGGGCGAGGGCGTACTCCTCTGCCACCTGCTCGGGGGTCATCCCTCCGGCCAGTCTCCCGATTAGCAGCTCTACGGACATCCTCGTGCCCTTGATGACCGGCTTGCCGAAGCGGATCCTGGGGTCAACGGCGATGCGTGGGGCGATCTCCTGTGGCATCTCTTCCACTCCCTGATCCCTTCCACCATCCCAGAGCGGGCAACGGTGGTGGCTGGGGGGCGCAGAAATGAAAGGAGTGGCGGGGGTCAGATTTGAACTGACGACCAAGGGCTTATGAGTCCCTGAGCCCGCCGACCAAGGAAACCCGGCGATTCTACCAGTCCAATGGTCAAGGCAGCCAAGCCTTGCCGGGCAGTCCCTTGGCCTCAATCCCTTGGTCACGAAAACCCCTTGGTCGGGATAACGTAACATCTTCCTCCGGCAGCTCTTCACCGCAGTTCTCTTCAACGGCAGAAGCAATCGGCTCAGTTGTCAGCAGAACTGCGATCTGATCTATGCGGCCCACGACCGCATCGGAAAGCTGCTTGATGCTGGCGACGGATCGCCCTCCGTCCATGTAGATGGTCTTACGCCCAATCTGGTTCAGTTGATCGATTATGCTCGCCAAGGCTACCAGTATCTCCATCTCCTCCGGGCTTTGACGTGGACATCTGGAGGCCAGCGAGACGATCTGCTCGCTCGTCATCCTCGCCCGAAGCTGCAGATCGGACGGGTATTTTTCGGTTGGCTCTCCGTTGGCATCCTTTTCTAGGAGAGAATTGCAGAACAAGGCATATTCTCTTAGTTTCGCGCATACCGAATACTTCCAGGCCTTGGAACTCGTTTCGAGTGGGAGCATTGGCGAATCGAGGCTTCGGATCCAAAGGCCCTCGTCCAGCCTCCGAGACATGCGCACTAGCGTTTCCCTGGTCTTGCCTTGATTGTCTGCTAGCTCCTTCACTGCCTTGGTTAGATCGTCCATCCCTGCTTCTCGCGTGTATGCACTGTTCTTGTACATGGTCAAGTCGAGTGTGTAGTGTTCGGTGCGTTCTGCGGTTGACAATCCGCCAAAGTAGGATACCGTGACGTCGTAGCTCATTGGAATGCCTGTGGCCCCGAAGTAGGCGACCGTCCCATCAACGATAGTGCGGACCTCGTGGTCTGGAGGCAACGCCGGCATCCCGTTCCTAATGAATCCGACTTCCCTAATCTGGTTGGTTCCGCTCTCATCGCTGGCCTGCAATTGAGGAGTGAAGGTAACCTTCACGTGTCTCGCTATGCTCTTGCCAATGTTCTTCACTACCAGTTCTATGAGACCTCTGCGGCTGGATACGTCGAAGTCAACTACAACATAGGGAGCCGTCTCCTGATCCCTCGAATCACGCAATTCCTGCAAAGAGTGCTCTGCGACCTCTGTCGATTTTCGAGTCGCCGAGGCCATCTCCCAGGTCTTCACCACATAGACTACGAGTGCGATGAGGCTGAGAGTCTGCACTACTGCGAGGACGATGTTAACCAGATTGCTGTCCATGTCGTCCCTCCAGAATTGAACCCAATCGGACTCTTCCACTCGAACCGGAATTTGGAACGCGGCTCCTGAACTTCAATCATCGCGTCAGCACTTAGGGTAGAGCGGCGATACCCCAAACCAGGCTGTTGACATAATGGCCTGTTTGCTGGTTCGCTCGCGGATGGGTGAGGGAAGACACTGAACTTCAGTTGCGGTTCACAGTATTGCATGGTGACGCCGTTGCCGTCGCGGGCCTGTGCCAGCCTGATTGATGGATTCTGCTACCTAGCAACCTACAGATCAAGTGTAAGTGAGAACCGATTGGATATGGTCCGATCTAGCTACAAGACCAATTGACGGTAGGTGAGGACCCGGCCACCTCCCGTGGCACTCTCCCCCCTGCCTACCTCTGATTGTTCAAATGCTGTCCCCCAGGAGCGCAATCCACCGGCGATTCAACCCAGCTCTCGCTCGCTATGCTGGGGCGCATAGGGGCCAGTTCCATCCACCTGTCGTCTGTCTTCCCTTCCGATTCGGCATGGCTTCTTCTGCCTGGACCACGCTCCGTGTGCTACACTCCCGCTTAGCCAAGTAGATCTTCCATCTATTGGGTCGTGTTGTAGTGACCCCGGCCGGGCGGCTTCCCCCATCAGGCGCCTGGTTCTGATGTGACTTGTATCGCCTTCAGCACTTCAATTCTCGGCAATGAGAGGATAGCCAGATGTCGAACGCCGTTTCCGAAGTCACACGGCGGGCAATAGTGGACTTCCTTGTGGCGTCTGGGGTCAACTGGGCAGGCCGCTTGGAGGAAGGCGACTTTCTCGCTCGTCTCTATGACCTTGCCTCACTGCCGTCTAACGACCACCGATTGCGCAACGCGGCGGCTGACATTCACCAACACCGGGTCAACTGGCAGGATTGGGAAGACGATTGGGTGTTCTATGATAGCCGCTTCAATCTTCTACATGGACCTGATGAGCAATTTCTGAGGTTCTTGTGTGAGACGGTTCATCCCGTAGTCCGGATGAACACGGAAGAGGCGCGGGACCTCGTGGCAGCCTACAACCGCGAATTGGCGGCGGATGGTTGGTCTCTAGTCGAAACGAAGCGGATCTCGGGCAGGCCGGTCTTCGCCCCTCAGAAGGTCGGTCGGCGCGCTCAGGTCTTCGAGGATCCTACAGGCTGGCAGAAAGTTGACCGGCAACTTCAGGAAGTGCGGTTTCGCCTTGACACAGCCGACACTGAAGAGCAGTTTCAGGCGGTGGGGCTCTTGTGCCGGGAAGTCTTGATCTCGGTTGCTCAGGAAGTGTACGACCCAAAGCGACATCTTTCAGCAGATGGCGTTGCCCCAAGCGAAACTGACGCAGGCAGAATGCTAGAGGCTTTCTTCAGTGAGGAGTTGAAAGGCGGAGCAAATGAGGAGGCACGCAAGCACGCGAAGGCGGCGCTGACTCTCGCGCTCGCGCTTCAGCACAAGCGAACTGCGGATTTCCGGATGGCGGCTCTCTGTGCGGAGGGAACTTCATCCGTCGTGAATACCGTGGCGGTACTGGCTGGGATACGCGGCAGGTCGCTATGAAGAAACTCGCAGCTGGTTAAATGATCATGGACATGGCGAGCCACGTTGAAGAGGTTAGAAGTCTCCGTGGCGGGACAGGCCGGCGGCGGCGCGGCGGACTACACGTCTGTGCCCCGGTGGGCTATACTAGGCATCAACCTGCACTTACCTTTTCCCTCTCAGGTGCCCACATGGCCGTTGCAGCCGATTCCGGAAGGTATCTCCCTGGCTCGCTCGTCCACGTCCGTGGGCGAGATTGGATCGTGCTGCCCTCCCAGGAGACGGACGTTCTTCGGCACCGGTCTCTCACGGGGGGAGAAGACCAGGTAACCGGGGTCTACCTGCCCGTGGAAGGACACCGGGTGAATCCTGCCTCCTTTGACCCACCCGATTTGCAGCGGGTGGTGACACCACAGGCGGATTGCTGTTATGTGATGCCGCCCGCCTCAGCCTCTGAAGCGGCGCAACGCCTTTCCGATTCTTGGGGCGGCTCTCGGTGGTTCCCCGGCTTTACCAGTATGTGCCGCTAATCATGGCCCTCCGCTTGGATCCAGTTCGGCTTCTCATTGCTGATGACGTAGGTGTGGGGAAGACGATTGAAGCCTCGCTGATTGCCCGTGAGTTGCTGTACTGGGGCATCGCCAAACGGTTGGCTGTTCTCTGCCCAGCTCATCTGTGCGACCAGTGATCTCACTCCGACGCTGGGATGTCTGAGGCTGGGGGCTAGTAGATAGGTAAGCTGATAGCTCTTGCCATGGTCCATGCCGAACGCAGAGTGGAACGCTGGCGAACTAAATTGGAGGAACAATGAATGGTCAAGCTTGGCCCTCCGCTAGGTATAGGGGGCCCGTCAAGCAGATCATGGAGAACATGACTCTGAGCGAGAGCCAACTGAAAGATCTCACTGCCCGTATGGAAAACCTCCCGGAGAGTCGGAATGTAGAGGTAAGGGACATCCTGCTGAAGGGAGTCTGTGATCCCGCGAAAGACCAAGCAACGCTCACCCTGTTCCTTACTACCGACCTGCAGGCGCCGAAGGCAAGGGTGTTTGAGGATGTACTGGGCGAGGTGGCACTTCAATGGTTGGACGGGCTCAACGACTACTTGAAGTTGAGGCTCTCTGAATGGCCGCTGAGCATCGCCGTCGAGCGAGTGGTAGAAGAGCAGCACGATGGGTGAGGGATCATGGGATGTCGCTCAGGTGTGCCAGAACGGACACGCAATTACTTATGTGCTGCGTCAGGGTGAAGTCCCCTCGCAATCCCATTGCGAGGAGTGCGGAGAGACGACGGTTACCGCTTGTGGCAAGTGCGGAGCGCCGATCAGGGGCTACTACAACGTGCCAGGCGTCATAGGCGGGTTTGACTACAGCCCTCCCAAGTTCTGTCACAACTGCGGGGCGGCCCATCCTTGGACAGAACGGAGAATCGAAGTCGCAAAGGAGCTTGCGGCAGAGATGTACTCAATCGCAGTTGAAGACAGGAAGCTGCTGGCGGATTCCATCGACGACCTCGTCCGCGACACCCCCAGGACGCCTGTTGCAGGGGTCCGCTTCAAGCGCCTGATGTCCGGAGCTGGTAGGGCGACGGTGGAGGCGTTCAGAGACATACTCGTCGATATAGTGAGTGAGACGGCGCGGAAGTCCATGGGAATCTAGTGTAACGGCAGGATCTCCTGTGACAATCTCATGCAGCAACCGTGGCTAGTTTTCGGCTGCGATCAGACTTCATTGAAGCCAAATCCAGTTGCGGTCTGGGAGGCACTTCAGCGGCACCAACTTTGTTGACAGGCAGGCACATCCGGCCGAGCGTGGGTGAACAGGTCGCAAGGGAGGGACAGCTCAATTATGGATCCTCGTAAGCGCGCGAAAGATCGACTGCGCGGCTTGGAGCAGTCGCTCTCGAACGTGTTAGTCGTCCATTATTCGTGCGAGAGTTTCATCGATAAGCCGGACGGTTACTCACCGAGAGTATCAGCAATTGGGGTGCGAAATCTCGATTCTGGACAGACGTACTCCTTCTCAATACATCGCGTCGCGGAATTGAACGGAATACCGCGTGAAGGCACCGAATGCCACTACGACGACCTAGAAAAGAAGATGCTCGATGGCTTCTTCAATTTCGTGTCTCAGCACAAGTCACATACTTACGTGCACTGGAATATGCGAGACACGAACTACGGTTTCCAGGCGCTATACCACCGGTACCAAGTTCTGGGTGGAGTGCCGGCTGAAGTCGATGAGACTCAGCTCGTGGATTTGGCAAGGATACTGGTAGACATCTACGGCTCCAACTACGCGGAGCACCCCAGGCTTGTGAGCATCATCAATCTGAACGGTATTACCAAGCGGCACTACCTAACGGGGGCACAAGAAGCCGAGGCTTTTGCCAACAAAGAGTACATCCGGTTGCACCTGTCCACACTTTGCAAGGTGGACTGCATAGCTCACCTGCTCACGCTCACGCTAACCGGAAAGCTCAAGGTTAGCATGAGCCCCTTGGCGCTGCGGGTCAGAGATGCCCATGACTCTTGGGCATTCAAAGGCGTAGTGATGATCTTGGCTGCCTGGGGCCTGGTATCGGTGGCAAACACGGTAGGGCGAGCGATTCTTGGTATCGTCGTCAATCCGTAAAGTGGACCCAGTACCAGGGTTCGTGTGCGCCGAGTCCTCCCCGAGAGCTACCGATGCTGGTTCCGTTTGCCGCGTCGCTCCAATTTGGGGTATACGTGATTAGCTCGTTGGGATCCCATCCTATCCCGCATCTCTTCCACCGCCAGAAGTGTCTCTGACGGTGTCGGAAGGAGGTCGATATGGCACTTGCGCTAAAGGATTCCCTGACGATCGGCCGGATGGCTGCGGTCCTGTACAGTCTTCTTCCTGGATCCGGCGACAAGAGATGGAAGGGGCATGTCAGTTTCGAGACCGTTGCCGCTCAGTTGGGTTTGAGCGACTTCTGGATGGGCGGGAGCAAGGAGTCGGCAATTGCGATGTTGCTGGAGCGCACCTTTGAGCATCGTCGAGACCGTTTTGATCGGCTCATCTTCACTGTCGTGAAGCACGGTCTCACATACAGGCAGAAGAAGGGAGACGCGATTCGACGGGAGGAGATCGAGACTCTGAATGGACTGCTTCTTCAACTGGAGATGAAGCTCCCGGATCTGTGGTCTCCGACCTTTCTCAACTCTCTCACTGAAGACGCCGTTCACCATGCTGGGGACATCGCACGCTCAGCGCAGCAGACTGTTGAGGACGCTCGAGGCTGCAAGAGCCGCGAGGACAGACTATCTGGCTTATGCGCGCAGTTCTACGCGCTCTGGGGGGAGAGTGACCGACAGAAGGCCGGCAGGGACTTGGAGATCTTGCTGAACGACCTCTTCACGCTCTTCTGTCTTGAGCCGCGCAAGCCGTTTCGGATTGTTGGCGAACAAATCGATGGATCCATCGTGTTGGACAATGAGGTCTACCTGGTAGAAGCGAAGTGGACCTCTAACCGGATTTCCGAGAACGAACTACTTGTCTTCAGGGGCAAGGTCACGGGGAAATCACAGTTCACTCGCGGGTTCTTCATCTCCATCAACGGGTTTACTCATGAGGCGGAGATCAGCATCACTCAGGGCAAGCAACCCAACTTCTTCCTTCTCGATGGTTACGACCTCGTTGTTGTCTTGGAGGGACATAGGGAGCTGCCGGACATGCTGCGTTTCAAGCTGCGGCAGCTCGCTGATGAAGGACGAGTCTTCGTGTCCGCCAGAGAGATGCCTTAGCCCTGGGTTCCCGAACATCGGGCACGCTGAACACCGCATCTTCCCATGCTGAGTTACCTTGATCTGCCTCAGCATGTCACTCCTTTACACCCGTCCGAAGCCCGATGGAACCGGCCTCATCCTCGCAAGAACCGCAATGACAATCCGCTGCTCCATCGGATGGTGACGTAACCACGGAACCCACAGTCAACGATCAGACTCCTGAAGAAGGGCTGGAGATCAGCTATCAATCGCTTCGTCGCCAACTCGCTGAAGAACTGCTGGCTATGGTGAAGTCGTGTTCACCTCGGTTCTTCGAGCAGTTGGTCGTGGACCTTCTCGTCGCCATGGGCTACGGTGGATCGAGAAAGGACGCCGGAGAGGCGATCGGAAGGAGCGGAGATGAGGGGATCGATGGAATCATCAAGGAGGACAGACTGGGGCTGGATGTCGTCTACATCCAGGCCAAGCGCTGGGAGTCCACGGTGGGTAGACCAGTGGTACAGGCCTTTGCGGGGAGCCTGATGGGTCAACGCGCACGAAGCGGCGTGTTGATCACGACCTCCCGCTTCTCGCAGGGCGCTCGGGACTACGTGAACCGTATTGAAAAGAGGATTGTACTCATTGATGGAGAGCAGCTAGCACAGCTAATGATCGATCACGGCGTTGGTGTTGCCGAGGTCGTGACCTACGTGGTCAAGAGGATCGACAACGACTACTTCAGCGACGAGGTGTGAGGTCCGTGGCCATACCCGGCTTGGAGAACCCCTGGCGCAATCTGCCTGAGCACCCGCCTTTCGTTCTGGAAATCGACCGCCCTGCTGTTCACCGCTTCAATGCCAAGGTAGGGGACGCGCTGAAGATCCATGGTGAGCTACTCCCAGAACCGTACGTTGGTGACCCCGCGGCTCCCGTGATCCTGCTGAACCTCAACCCTGGGTTCAGCGAGGCTGATAACGACTTCTATCGGGATCACCGTCTGCTCGAGGCGCATAGGAAGAACCTGCTGCACGAACCGACGGAGTACCCGTTCTACTTCCTGAACCCGGGCTTCGATAGGACCAGCGGCTGCCTCTGGTGGGACAATCGCCTGAAACAGCTGATCGCCACGGCTGGCAGAGTCAACGTGGCAGAGAACGTCTGCTGTGTGGAGTACTTCCCATACCATTCCATGCACTTCAGAGGTGGAGTGCAGGTACCGTCGCAGGAGTACAGCTTCCACTTGGTCCGGCGGGCGATGGAGAGAGGGGCTCTTGTGGTAATCATGCGTGGCAAGCGCTTCTGGCTGGACAGAGTGCAGCAGTTGTCCGCCTACCAGCATTGCCATGTCCTGAAGAACCCGCAACGAGTTACGATAAGCGAAGGCAACTGCCCCGACGGGTATCCCAGGGTGCTTGAACGGGTAATGCGTGGAGAAACTGGATAGAGACCAGACTGCTCTGTGCAGAGTCTCACTCGCTGGCGTCTACTGTCCCCTGCCCTTTCTACCTCCCTCCTCCATTACTGACCACTGAACGGGTCGCTGAAGGTGGGTCCAGGGCGCTAGCGCCTGGCGAGGTGTGGGGTGTTCCCACAGATTCATATACCTATGCGGAGGTCGATAAGTATGCCAGAGTTTGAAAATGTGCCCTAGCCTCCTGTTTGTTCGAAGTCGCGGAGTAGGTAGCTACGGCTCTTGGTGCTGCCCAGGCTGATGAGGTGGCCGGTTTCCACCAGTTGGGCGAGGTCGCGGCGAGCGGTGCGCACGTCGATGTCCGGATTCAGTTCCTGGTACTGCTGCGCGGTGATCTCCCCGGTGAGCTTCATGTACTCCAGGGCCCTCTTCTGCCGCTCGTTGAGGCGCGCGGGGGGCAGCGCTTGGGCGGGTTCGCGGCCGGGTGATGGTGGGACGGGCGCAGCACCGCGCTTCGGGGGTTGCGCCGCGGGCTGCTGGCGGGAGGTGGCGTCGTTGCGCAGGGTGACCACCACGGAGTAGCCCTCCTCTCGGAACTCCGGCTCCTGGAGGCCGAATGCGGACATCTCGTCGATCATGCGGTCGATCCCCTCGCCCAACTCCCGCACGAAGCCGATCTCCGTGAGCACCCTGGCGATGCGGGGGTTGCGGGAGTAGTGGGACCGGCGGAGGTTGGCCAGCCGCACGAGCCCCGGGAGGCGGCCCGGGCTCTCCACCTCCATGCGGTCGTCGAACAGCCGCACCTCCACCTGGCTGCCGGCGATGCTGTAGGCCCTGTGGCAGACGGCGTTCACCAGCGCCTCCTGCCAGGCGAAGGGCGGGTACTCCGGCACCGTCTCGAACAGCCCGCGCGGACCGAGGCGGGTGAAGTCGCGCAGTTGGGCGGCTATGGCCCGCTGTGCCTCCTCGATCAGCCTGGGCAGGGGCAGCTCCAGGGTCACGTCCTTGACTAGGTTCATGCGGGGGCCGGTCTGGAGCGCGGTGCCCTCGTACCGGAGGAGGCGGACGCCGGCGCGGGGGAGGAAGGCAGCCGGGTACTCGGCGAACAGCAGGATGCCCGCGCAGTTCAGCCGGAGTTCGCCATCCACCCTCCTGGCAAGCCCCCGAGCTACCAGCAGGTCGAGGGGCTCCAGGGACGTCCCCAACTGGCCGGCGTACTGGTGGAGCAGCTCTGTGTCGAGGTCATCCTGAGACGCATGCTCCGGTTCTGTGAGCTCGTAGGATGCCTCGCCGCGGTCGTAAACGAGCTGCAGCCGCTCCTCGAAGCCGAGCTTCCGGAGGCTGGCGCCCTCCCGAATGTACACCTCGTCCCGGCTGTTGGCGTGGACCCTCTCCCCGGGCAGGACGTCTAGGGCCAGCAGCCGGTCGGGCTGGTCGCGGCGATTGGTGCAGGGGAGCCAGCGGGCCTGGACCCGGACCGGCGGGGAGCAGAGGGCGAGGGCCGATGGCAGCAGCGACTCGACCTTGCCCGCGTAGCCGCCGAAGCCCTCGACGGTGCCCTCCTCCACCCCCAGCAGGAGCGTCCCCCCGTCGGAGTTGGCGAAGGCGATCAGCAGGTTGGTGAGGTCGCGGGGGGCTATCCTGGCGCTCTTGCACGCCAGAAGCTGGCCCTCGGGGAGCTTGAGCAGCTCCGGCAGGTCGGTACGCATCTCAGCCACAGTTGGATAGGATTGGAGCTAGTGGTCCGCCAAATTGATCTTGAGGGTGCTGTCATGCTCAAAGTGGCGAGAGGCGTCTGCCTGCAACAGGAGATCCTTCGCTAATCGCTCAGGATGACAGATGTCGAAATCAGTTTGGTCGAGTACTAGCCGGATGGTGTGGGGATTGTAGCAGGGGATGAGGCGTGGGAGAAGGGGCGCGGAGACGGTGGTGGCTTTGCTGCGTCGGGGCCGTCCCGACGCAGGGGGAGGGCGCTAGTGGAGGGCGCTGATCAGGCTTAGGAGCGCGGTGCCGGCGATCACGAGGATGGTCAGCTTCTTGAACAGCTTCTGGGGGACCACCTTGGCCAGGGCCAGGCCGATGGCGAGGCCGATCAGCACCGCTGGGACCATCGCGAGGACCTGAAGGGCGACGCTGGTGTTTACCATCCCTGTGGTCATGAGAGCCGCCACCGACAGGCTGCTGACCGCCATTGAGCGCAGCACCAGGGTGCCCCGGAAGCTGTCCTTCGAGAAGCCCTGGTTGGTCATGAAGAGCGCCACTGGAGGCGAGCCCATGCTGGTGCAGCTCTGCAGTGCACCGCTAACCGCCCCTGTCAGCATCCCAGCGGCCTGCTGGTGACTGAAGCTCCTGTGGAAGCCCATCAGCATGGGGAGCGAGAAGAGTAGGGCCAGACCTGCCACCATCACCTTGAGCGACTCAGGGTTGAGGACCACCAGCAGGTAGCTGCCGAATGGGACGCCTAGGACGCTGCCCACGATGATGGGGGTCGCGTCGCGCCAGCTCAGTCGGCGGCAGCGGGTCTGGAGCAGGATGAGGGCATTGAGCACGCCCGTCAGGATGAGCGCCGAGACGATCACGGTGCGAGCATCCTGGAACAGCAGCAGGACCGGCACGGCTATCAGGGCGAAGCCGAGACCCGTGAGGCCCTGGACCATTGCTCCAAGCATCACCACCAGCCAAACGATCAGGGTTTCTGGGGCCATCGCTCTTGGTACCACCTTTCTTCGTTATCGATGCAAGGATACTTCGCCAGGCTTCATACGTCCAATGCATGTTAGAATACCTGTACATAGCTAAAGCATTATGCATAGTCGAGGTTTGGCGGTGGCGGGGCGAGGAATCGTGCTCGAAGTGAGCGCGGTTATCATCGACCGGCATGCGGAGAGTGGGGGTGTCTTAGGATTCCTCTACAGGGGCAGGGTGAGTTGAAGCGCCCTCGTGGGAGGGCCTTCGGGCGCCAGTCGCCGGCCGTCCACCGTCAGGAATGGGGCAATCCTGGACGTGGGGAGGCGCAAGGCACTCAGAACGTGCGGACTGCCGATCTTCCCCGATCGACGAAGCCGCAGCAGGCGGCTTGCCGTGCGAACGCCGATGCCGGGCACCCTGAGCAGTTCCTCTCGTGAAGCATGGTTCACCTCCAGAGGGAATCGCTCGGGGTGACGGAGGGCCCACTCCAGTTTGGGGTCGCGGCCGGCGGGTAGGTTGCCCTCCTCGTCCAGCACCAGCTCATCCAGGGAGAAGCCGTACCCCTTCAGCAGGGCGTCGGCTTGGTAGAGCCGGCACTGCCGGTCCAGCGGGGTCGGCGGGAGGTCCTCCAGGGGCGTGCCCGGGATTGGGCGGAAGGCGCTGTAGTAGGCCCGTGTGAGGTCGGCCTCGGCGTAAAGGCGGCTGGTGGTGGACAGGATCTCCCGGTCGCTCTCCCCGCTGGCGCCCACGACGAACTGGGTGGTGTGGCCAAAGGGGAGCACGGGGCCCTGGCGGCGGAGCTTGGCCACCATGTGGAGGGGACGCTCCAGGTCATCCAGGAAGCGCTTATGGGGGCACAGGGCGGCCAGGCGACGGGGATTGGGAGCCTCCAGGTTGGCCGAGACCCGGTCAGCCAGCTGGCAGGCGGCCTCAAGGTACTGATCCGTGGCACCGGGGAGGATCTTGAGGTGGATGTAGCCTGGGAAACGGTGGCGGTGCCGAAGGAGCTCCACCGTGAGCAGCATCCTCTCCATGGTCCGGCGAGAGTCCCCTCCCAGCCCCGACGATAGGAAGAGTCCGGAGGCCCTGCCCCGCCGGTGCAGATCGAGGAAGGCGTTGGCCAGCTCCTCGGGCTGGAAGGCGGTGCGTGGGGTATCGCGGGTGGCGCGGCAGGCACAGTAGAGGCAGTCGTTTTCGCAGGCGTCGGTTAGGAACACCTTGACCAGGGGCCCCCTCGGGCTGCCCGCCGGCTGGAAGAGATACTTGCCCAACTCCTCAGCTACGGCCCTCGCGGCCGGCTCGGCCACATACCCATGTGGCTCGTCGCCCCCCACCGCCTCGACCTGTGCCTGGCTGGTGAGGAGGGCCATCTTCTGCTCGATGTCGGGCTGCGTGAGCAAGAGCACCGGTGCCATCCTGAGAACAGATGTTCTAGCTGCATTGTATCGCGGCTGGTGCAAGTCTGCAAGCAGCGGCTGTAGAATGTCGTAACGCGGCAGAATGTGAGACAGCCTGGGCCGTAAACGGCCGGGCTAACCGCGTCAGCCTGTTCGTAATTAGCCCGACCGTTATGAACCTTAACAAATAAAGCTGACACGGTATGGCTAACAGGCGTGTCCACACTGTGGGAGGGCGAGCCTCCTGGCGAGCCACCTGTTGGAATCTGTCGCCTGCTCCCCCTACTGGACGGCTCAGCAGGAGCTTCGCCCTCCCGGGCAGGAGC
>DIXP01000083.1 GCA_002436065.1 Chloroflexi bacterium UBA6077 | reverse complement strand
CGCGCCTCCCCTGGCCGCGGAGCCGACGGCCAACACGACGTCGTCCACATCCCGGATCTGGTACTTCAGCCCTCCCTGCTCGTAGTGCACCGTCGCCCCGGCCACATGGTTGACGGAGCTTTGCGTGAGCGCCTTCACCCCCAGCTGGCGCAGACGCCCCATGAGCAGCGTTCGGCCGCGAGGCTCCATCTGTATCGCTATGTCCTGGAGCATCTCGACGATCACAACCTCTCTGCCCTGCGTAGCCAGCAGCTCTGCCAGTTCGCACCCGACCTCCCCACCCCCAACCACAACCACCCTCGATCCGGGGACGGCCTTTCCGGTGAGGACATCCCAGGCAAACAGCGCACTGCGTACTGCGACATCGCCTCCTCCCTACCGCCCCAACCATCGGCCATAGACGGGGTAGCTGCTGCAATGAAACTCCAGATAGGCCGGCCGGTTGCGCGAGTTCTCCTCCAGTGCACGGTCTAGCGCGGGGATGATCTCCGAGGGCTCCACCACGTCCTCGGCGTGGAAACCGAGAGACTTCGCTGCCCCTGACATGTCGGCCGTCGAGTGATCGGCCACCTGCCAGGTGTAAGGGTCGTGCCCGGCCCCCCAGAAGCCCGGCCCGTACCCGGCGAAGCCTCCGTTGTTGATGTGGACCACAGTCACGCCAATTCGGTTGCGCACCAGCGACTCCAGGTTCCCGAGCATGTAGGAGGAGCCCGCGTCCCCCGTGATGCTCACGCACTGCCGCTCCGGCCAGGCCAGTTTGGCGGCCACCGCCGCCGCCACCCCGAAGCCCAGTGTGGAGACGTTGCCCCAACCCAGGAAGCCACGGGGGATGCGGGACTCCCAGACAGTAGCGGTTTGGTCCCTGGTATTGCCCGAGTCAGGGCTGACGAAGGAATTGTTCGGGTCCAGAACCTTCATCAGGTCGCCGTATACCCGATAGGGGTTGATAGGCTTATCAGCGGACTCCATTGCCGGCAGATAGACGGCCCGGAGCTTGGCCTTCTCCTCGGAGATCTCTCGGAGCAATTCGGACTTCCGCTTCACCCCACCTCCGGTCTCGAGCGACAGCTCGTCGATGAGTGCCGCCAGCGCGAACTTGGCGTCGCCCACCACCGCATGGTCTGTCTTGTAGCTTCTGTTGATATCGAGACTGTCAATGGTGCACTGCACTAGGGTCTTGCGCTGCGGATTAGGGATCGCGTGGCTGAACCTGAGTGGGAAGAGGCCGGATCCAATGGCGAACACCAAGTCACACTTCTCCAGGAAAGCCCGCGCGGGCTCGCCGCAGACCCCCAGCGAAAGGGGATGGTTCTCTGGGAACGAACTCTTGCCCTTGAGCGTGGTGACCACCGGGACCTGCGACAACTCTGCGAACCGCAGCAACTCCTTCGTGGCATCGGCATAGAAGACACCTTCTCCCACATAGAGCACCGGGTTCTTCGCCGCCAGCAGCGCCCTCACGGCCGCCTTGACGTCATCAGGGTCGGGCGCGGACTTCCAACCCCTCACCGGCGCATACGGGAACTGCTCCTCGTCGTAATCGCCGAGGTTGCGGGGAATTGTGAGAAGAACCGGGCCCGGGCGGCCCGAGCGCAGTTGCGTGAATGCCCTGCGCAGGAAGTCAGGCACCCTCTCAGCCTTGTCGATCTCCCCAATCCACTTCGTGACGGACTTGAAGCCAAGTCTGATGTCGTAGTGGGTATGGACCGTACTGCCGGCCGGCACACCATCGGAGATGACCAGGACGGGGGAAGAGTCTTCAAAAGCCTGGGCGACGGCTCCGTAGGCCATCTGGAGGCCAGCCGCGTTGACACCCCCCATCACCGTGCAGACGCCGATCTTCTTGCCTCCCGTGACCCGCGAGTGGGCATCGGCCACCGCTACTGCATACCGTTCGTCCCGCATCATGAGAATCGGAACGCCCTCCTCACCCAGCGCGTTGTTGACGCCGCAGGTGGGGAAGGCGGACACCCAGGGAATGCCCTCTGCCTTAAGGATCCTCGCAAGACCGTTCAGTGCGTTGACCTTCATGTTCCCTACCATCACTTTCTCGCCGCATGGGCATTTCGACTGCCAAACCAGGGTCGCCGGTTTGGCCACATATCGTGCCGCCGATCGACCGATCGCCTGTATGCCGAGTGATCGCGATGCTGCCCTTGTTCGGGACAGAAGAGGTCAGCCTTTGCTTCCACATGAGGCGCAGCGACTCTTTTACCGGAACCTTGCTGATGCCCATGCTTGCGGCGATCTTTCTATCGCCTTGACCGGAGCTTGCTCGTCCCATTCGCGGTCTCTCGTCTATCAGAGGTCACGCGGAGTGCATAGCCCCCTTCCTATCTTCGACCATTCTCACAGGGACTGGGCGAGTTCGTAGCCCTCGCGAATGGCTTCCAGGATTCGTCTCGGCTTCACGCAGTCACCGATGCAGCGAGGCTCAATTCCGGCGGCCATTAGGGGGCCCCGAAGGGAATCGTTGGAGGCGGAACCGACGGCCCACACGACGTCGTCCACATCCCGGATCTGGTACTTCAGCCCTCCCTGCTCGTAGTGCACCGTCGCCCCGGCCACATGGTTGACGGAGCTTTGCGTGAGCACCTTCACCCCCAGCTGGCGCAGACGCCCCATGAGCAGCGTTCGGCCGCGAGGCTCCATCTGTATCGCTATGTCCTGGAGCATCTCGACGATCACAACCTCTCTGCCCTGCGTAGCCAGCAGCTCTGCCAGTTCGCACCCGACCTCCCCACCCCCAACCACAACCACCCTCGATCCGGGGACGGCCTTTCCGGTGAGGACATCCCAGGAGGACAGGACACTTCCATCCTCAAAGGGAATGCGCGGCTTCAGCGGCCTGGCACCAGTCGCCAAAATCACCACGTCGGCTCCAACCTCCCTGGCCGTGTCCGCCGTCACCGTGGTACATAGCTGCACCTCCACCACTGACTTGCTGAGTTGCCCTGTCAGGTACTCCAACAGAGTGCGCATCTCCTCTCTATGAGGCGGAACGTCCCCCATCCGCAACTGCCCTCCCAGCTGCGCTTCCTGCTCGCACAGTGTGACGCGGTGTCCTCTGCCAGCCGCGACTATCGCCGCCGTCATCCCAGCCGGCCCTCCACCCACCACCAGCACCTTCTTCAGCTGCGACGCGGGACCCTCGGGGAAGAGGGACTCTCGCCCCGCTCTCGGATTTGCCGTGCAGCTTACGTCCAGCTGGGCGTAGAGGCGCTTGAAGCACCCCTCGTTGCAGCCGATGCAGGGACGGATCTCGTCGAAGCGTCCCTCCCGGGCTTTGTTGGGAAGGTTGGGATCGGCCAGAAGGGGCCTTCCCATGGAGACGAAGTCGGCGCTGCCTTCCTGAAGAATCCGCTCTGCTAGGAGCGGGTCGTTGATGCGCCCAACCGCGAAGACCGGAATCCGCACCACCTCCTTGATCGCCCGGGCGTGGGATACCAGGAAACCTCTGGACAGGGCCATTGGGGGCTGAGAGAAGTGCATCATCTCAGGGATGCCGGCGGCGGTATCGATCGCATCCAGTCCCGCCTGCTCCAGCAGTTGAGCAATTTGGCGTGCCTCGGATAGAGTCAGCCCACCCTCTACGAACTCGTCCACACACAATCTCGCGAGGATGGAAAGACTCTCGCCCACCTGCCTACGGACGTTTCGCAGCACCTCTAGGGGTAGCCGCATCCTTCCCTCCAGGCTCCCTCCGTACTGGTCATCCCTCTGATTTGCGTAGGGAGAGAGGAAGCTCTGAAGAAGATATCCAGCGGCCATATGAAGCGTCACCGCATCGAAACCTGCTTCCTGAACGCGGCGCGCAGCCTGTACGAACCAGGAGACCATGGTATCAATCTCGGCTGGAGACAGGCTCCTGGGGACTTCTCCGCCCAAGCAGGGTATCGCTGAAGGACCCATAGGTTGCATGCCTGTGATGCCACTCCTGCAACGTCGCCCACCGTGGGCGATCTGGATGCTGACCTTGGCTCCGTTTGCATGGATGGCATCAGTCAGCGCCCTAAGCCCAGGGACTAGGGCATCGTCGTGTACTCCTAGAGCGTAGAAGGATATCCTCCCGGTTGGGTGAACGTAGGAGAACTCGACCGTGATCAAACCGACGCCGCCACGCGCTCTCTCGGCATAGTAGCCGATCAGGCGATCGGTGACTTCGCCTGTCCATGTTGCGTAGTTGGTCCCCATGGGCGGCATGGCAAGCCGATTCGGAATAACCACGGTGCCAATGCATCCAGGGCTGAACAGATCATTGCAGTGCGTCGTCATCTGCTACCTACTCCTCGTATGTCATGTGGCGGAGCGGACATGCTAACCACTCCAACAGGCAAGTCGGGTTGGTCCGCGCGATACTGGTATCGCAAGGCCGGTCGGTTGAAGCTCGCTCTCTCCTTGCGACGCCTGTGGTGATCGCTCTCGAGAGACTGAACCTCCCGAGCATGGTAGCCAGTTCTTACCCGCAGGTTGTTCCGGCCGCTGCCCGACCAGAAGAACTACTTCCTCAGCTTCATCCTTCTGAAGTTCTACTCCTTCTCCAAGGCCCAGCCCTTAGGTGATCCCTTTCGGGGCCACCAGCACCGCCGTCCTGGCGGACTTCACCATCGAAGCACTCGCCATGGCCTCGATGGAGGACCTAGCCTGCTTCCTCGACCGTCACCGCCGCGGCCGCTTTCCCAACCCTGAGTTGGTGGCCACTACCCTTGGGCGGGCGACTCCGGACTCCTACCGGCCGGACTGGGTCCTGGACGAACCGATCACCCCCCTCCTCCACACCGCCATGGCCACCATCCGAGCCCTCCATCTGGTGCGTCTCTACCCAGGCAGACAACGCCAGGCACTTGCACTGATGCATCCCCGTGGGAGGCTACCTCGGCGGCTCGTCGATGGCACTGTCGCTCCCGGCTCGCGGCCCCCTGACCGTGATCAGCGCGCTGGCTACGATCTTGTGCTCCGGGTTCGTCACGGCGGCATCCACGAAGATCACGCTCCGACCCCTGCGACTGAGCTGCGCCTCCACGACCAACTCGTCGCCTTGCGCGGGCCGAATGAACTGGACGTGCTGCTCCAAGATGCGCCCAGGGGGATCGCCCGGGATGCAGGCCAGCGCCGCCGCGACCAACGCCCCGCACACGGCTCCCCCGTGGATCACTCCAACCGTGTTCCAGAGGTGAGGCCCCAGCGGCCACCTTCCACGGGCCTCGCCATCTCCTCGCCTTTGCCACTCGATGCCTAGAAAGTCCGCGAACGGCCCATCTGCACTCGATGCACGGAGGAGTCTCTCCACATTCTTCAGGATTAGCCGCTCGTGCCGGCTCAACTCCTGAAGGGGGAAGGACGGAAGCTGCGAGTCGCCAGTTGCATTATCCTGCTCAGCGAACAGGCGAGGATAAACCATCTGCATGTTACTAATAGCGAACGTCCCGGTCGCGATGGCCACCAGGGTGCCTTCCTCATTTGTCATCTTGCAGCGCGCAACCCCTACTCGCCTGGTCAGAGACACAGTCTCTGCATCGGCCACGATCGTTCTAGCTGAGACTTCGCGGATCACCTGGAGCATCAATCCTATCGTGGCCATCTTGGTCGGTTCACCAATGGAGCGCCTGAGCACAGCTGACAGGGCGGCGTCGGCCAGTGTTGCTAGAGCGCCTGCCGCCATGAAGCCTCTCGGGCCGAGCACCCTATGGCGCACGGGCACGGCCGCGCCGCGTACTGACGTAGTGTCAGGCAACTCCCCGAACGACATGAACGTCTTGTAGAAGCGAACTCCATGGGCTCTCATCGCTGCGAACGCACTCAGGATATCCGCCGTGGTTGCCCCATCACCTCTGGTTTGCTGGCTCATAGTCATCCGTCCTCAGTTAGCTTGATGGATGAATACAGTTCTCAGGGGCGTTGTGGGGATCCTAATTGACGTAACACCCGCCCCCTTCTCGGCGCGGAAACGGTAAGTCCTCTCCCCCTCTTCGCGTCATCGCGTCTCCGCGTCCTACCTCACTCTCGCTACCTGCTGCACCTCCGCCACGGCCATCGCGTCGCAGCGATCGATTGCGCGAGCCACTGCCCATTCTGAGCGATCACTGTGGGGTCCCCTCGATCACCGTAATGAGAGGCGGGCTCTGTAACCGGAGCCAGCCGATGAGCCAGTCAACGGCTAGCGGCACGATGATGATGACGAGGCGACCAGCAAGGAGCCATCCGGACCTATCATCGCTGGCTGGACCGCGTCTGCCGCCTGCAGCACCAGCACGAGATCGAGTAGTGTGCTCTAGCCGAGACTTGGTCACAAATCCTGAGAGCACTGGCGCCACATCTCGCGCCACGAGGCTCTTGCAGATTTTTTGCTCAACCAGCTCGGACTGGATTTGGCCTGGCACTATGCCAAGCGAATTACGACCAAGTCTCGGCTAAGCACGTATCCATAAGAATGGCACGTTTCCCGTCCGGCCGCGCCCGCTGGCCGTAAGGCCTCGGCTCCCGGCAGTTATGGATACATGCTTAGTTGAGACCCGATCATAATTCCCGGGGTAATCACGCCGCACCTGGCATCGCAACACGGTTCTACTCCCTACGCACTGCCGCCCCGAACTGTACTTGGCCCAGCGCTAAGCCAGGGGAATTGTGACCGGGTCTCGGCTACTTACTTTTCTTCCTTCTTCGCGCTGTCTACAAGAGGTTTCACCTGGGCCTCGAAGTCCCTCATGTACTTGTCGAACTCAGCGGCGTTCATGTATTGCTGAATCACCCCCTGTTCGGTCATCTTCTTCGTAAGGCCCGGGTCCTTGATCGCCTGCTCCATCGCGTAAGAGATGTAGTCCACAATCTCCTTCGGGGTGCCCTTCGGGGCGGCCAGACCGCGGGAGGCCGAGGAGTAGACCTTATGCCCCTGCTCATCGGCGGTGGGTACGTCAGGCATGATCTGGTTCTGCTTGCTGTCGAGTACCGCCAGGGTTCTCAGTTGATCGCGGTTCCGGAAGAAGTCGCCAACGTTACCGAAGCTGCAGTCGATGTGGCCACCAATCAGAGCTGTCGTCGCGGTCGCCCCGCCATCAAAGTGAACGATGGCGAACTTCACGCCGGTCTTACGCTGCATATCCAGGATCGCCAGGTGGTCGTCGCCCAGAATGCCCGTAGTACAGGCCTTGACCTTCTCGGGGTTCGCCTTGGCGTCGTCCAGGAGGTCCTTGAGGCTGTTGTACTTGCTGTCCTTCCTGACAGAGATGGCGCCCGCATCCATGACGTGGAGGCCGATGGGCGCGAAGTCGTCCCACTTGAAGGACGCCTTCCTGTCCGGGTCGAGGTAGATCGCCTGGAGATGGGGGGCGCTCACGTTTCCGATCACGTAGCCGTCAGGCTTCGCTCTGGCCAGCTCAGTGAGGCCGAGCTGGGATCCGGCGCCGGCCTTGTTCACGATCTCAATCGGCTGGCCCAACTGCTTCTCCATGAGAGGCGCGAGCATCCGAAACGCCGCGTCGGTGCCGCCACCCGCAGCCCATGGGACGATAAGCTGGATCGACCTTGTGGGCCAGTTCGCAGGCTTGGACGGTGCGACCGCAGCCAGCGCAGCGGTTGCCAGAGCCGATGCCGCCGGCTTGCTCAGCTCGGCGGGCTTCGTCGCTGCCGGTGCGGGCGCGGCCGGAGCCGTCGTCGCGGCGGGCTTCGCGGGCGCAGTCGTCAAGGTAGGGGCGGCACCGCCGGAGCAGGCGACCACAGCCAGAGCAATTACCATGGCTGCCAGAAAATCGAGGGCTCCTGCACGGGCAGTCAGGGCTGTGGGTATTCTCCCAGTACGAACCGTTCCCATTGCACAGTCTCCTCCTCTCAAAACCGTCGTTATTGCGCTGCGTGACGCGCTCGTGCCTTCTATCACCCAGCCAGGAGATCCCATCCCCAACTAGGGGGCTTCATCACCTCCTCCCAGTCCCATCCGACCCGCTCATCGGTAGCAGTCGGGCGAGCGCTTCAGCTTGCTCCAGCAGTCAGGCTCATGCCCAGGCACCAGTGTTGCGTTCTCGCGCTTGGCAAGCTGGACAAGTCGGTGCATGCTCTCGAGAGCGAGAGCGCTGTTCCAGGGGATCCCGCTCACCGTGTTCCGTTCGATGTTCTCCCAGGTGTCGATGGCGTCGAATGCCAGCAACATCTTGCCAGACTCGGGCAGGGATACGAGGACCGCCTGCTGCCCCGGTGTGTGCCCGGGGGCGGACATACTCCCTCAGAGAGCAGAGCCTAGCTTGGCAATGTCACATTAGGATGTACTTTGCTGTTACCGCCGGTCCTCACGGTCGCGGCCCCAGTTGACGGGGTGCCTGACGCACCGTGCAGCCATTTCTCAGGGCGCAGCCATCTTGCTGCAGGCGGCTGCGCCGCCCAAAGGTCGGTTCCGCTGGTCGCGGGGCACCTGATCGATCGCGGGCGTGATCGCAAAGGCGGCCGAGGGTGGTGCCTGCATCCAAATACATCCTAATGTGACATTGCCAAGCTAAGCATGTATCCATAAGTCTGGCACGCCCGACCGGGCACCCCCTGACCGCCAGACGCGGTGAATGAGACATGCCTTTGTAATGGATACGTGCTTAGCTCGAACCACACGCAGATGGCCTCCACATGCACCTGGGCTTGAGGCTGTTGCCGGTGAAGCAGACGCCGAGATCCGGCGGACCCGATGCTATCTCCCATCGGCCTAATCGAACGCCATCCGCTTCTGCGGGATCATCCCAGCGGCATGTGCAGTTCCTTCTCTATTGACCTCCTCCCTGCACGTTTCCGGGCGACAACGTGCGCAACGCGGCTCTGGTGATGTCGTCTATCAGGAAGGCCCCTACTTGATTGGATAATCGAATATAATGTGCGGTAACGCCAGCGGGATCTGCGGGAAGACCGCCATAATCACAATATCGACCATCATGATTATCATGAAAGGCACCGCCGCTTTGACAACCTGCTCGTAGCGGACGCCCGCCAGTTGGGTGGAGACGAACAGGTTCATCGCAACAGGCGGAATGATGCATCCAAGACCGAGATTCACGGCGAAGAGCATGCCCCAGTGCACGATATCAACGTCAGCCTTCATCAGCAGCGGCATGAAGGAGGGCAAGAACCCGAATATCATGGCCGGAGGCTCCAGGATCATCCCCAGAATGATGAAGATGATGCTGACCACGAAGATGATGGCCAACTTGTCCATGGTGAACTGCGAGATGAGATCGACGATCTGCGTGGAGACCATGTCCCTGGCTAGAACGAACCCGAGGAAGGTGGAGGTCGAGGCCATGAACAGCGTCATGCCGCTGATGTATCCCGCCTCCACCGCCACGGCGAATAGCCTTCGGGGATGGGCCGCGTCATACAGAAATGTGGACAGAATCAGAACGTAGAAGGCCAGGACACTTCCTACCTCGGACGGAGTAAAGATCCCCCCGAGGACTCCGCCGATGACCACCACAAGGGCGAGCATCCCTGGCATCGCCTTAAGGGTGCGCGGCAACAACTCTCCGCGCGGCACACACTCGCGCGGGTAGTTGTGGCGCCGTGCGTGCACCAGAGTCACCAGTGCAAAGCTGCTCGCCACAAGGAGGGCCGGCAGTATGGTGGCGGCGGCCAGCCTGCTTACCGAGGCATTCACCGCCGTGGCATACAGTAGCAGGGTGATGGCTAGCGGCGCCAACATTCCCAACGTGCCTGCGGCACCCTGGAGAGCGGCGCAGAAGTCGGGGCGATAGCCCCGAGCCTTCATTTGAGGGATCATCAACGAGCCGATGGCCGCGGTGTCGGACACGGCGGAGCCCGAGATGTCGCCGAAGATGAAGCTGGCGACTATGTTGGCTGCTCCCAACCCGCCCCGTATCCGACCGACCAGCACCTGGGCGAAGTCCACGATCAGCTTAGCGATCCCCGCGTTGTGCATTAGCTTGCCGGAGAGAATCAGCAGAGGAATGGCCATCAAAGCAATCATATTGACCCCGTTGAAGACCTGCAGGGCGCCAGTCTCGAAGGGAACATCCGCGAAGATCCCCAGGTAGAACGTAGACACAAGCCCCAGCGAGAGCGCCACCGGTACACCGATCAGAAGAGGGCCGAACAGCATCAGCAGTATGAGGACCGCCCGGAGGGTTCCGGTCAGGGGCACGTAATGCCCGAATGGCAGGTAGACGAGGACAAAGAAGGCAACCGCGACAAGCAGCTTCGCGGATGCGGAGAGCGGGGTTCCACAGGCAACGTTGCGGCGAACCCAGTGAATATCCATGATCACGCAGGCAGTGGGTATAGCCAGATAGGGCACGGTGAGCGGGAGATGCAGGGCGTCACTTCGCATGGTTGATGCTGTGGCTATGGCACCGATGCCCGCGACCGTCAGCGAGAGAAGGTAGCCACCAGACAGCGCTTCCGCCAGTCCCCTGACCAGGGCGGCCCACTTAGCCGGTAGACTGTGTACCAGCAGATCGGTACTGACGTGCTTGTCGTGCAGGTACCCGCAGGCAATGGATAGGAAGATCGCCCAGGCAAAGATCATGAGGGCGACTTCGTCCGACCACGACAGGGAGTTGTTGAGCACGTAGCGGAAGAAGACCCCGCACAGCATGACGGTGGCAAAAAGCCCAGTCCCTATCACGAAGCCGAAGGTCGAGACGCGATCCAATCGATCGCTCAGGCTAACAATCCAGCGACCCCAGGCAGGCGTAGCCGTCCTATACTGGGGTGCGATCGGATCTAGTTGTTGAACCGCCACCAGCCTAGTCTCCTTTCCACCGCGACAGTCGGACTTGTCGCCGATATGCAGTGATTGTGCAGATAGTCGTCGCATCCGGAGCGTGGCGCCTCGACGAGAACGGGTGCCACGCTCCGCGCCGCAAACCGAGACTCAACCCCTGCGCATCACGAAGCATCCATGATGCTTACGTCACAGCTACCGCTTGGATGCGCCGAGGTCCGACTTGTAGATCGTCTCAGCGACACTCAGGTCGATCTTGCCCTGCATTTCGCTGGCGATCTGCTTCCAGACAGGCTCGCGAATCGAAGTCCATTCGGCCAACTCAGCCCCTTTCGGTGTGTAGATCTTGACGCCGGCCTTCTCGACATCCGCCGTGGACTTCTTGACCAAGTCCCTCGCTGCCTCCTGGGAGAAGGCCTCGGTCTCTGCCGCCGCATCGAGAATGGCCTTTTGCTGGGAAGGCGTGAGGGAGTCGAACTTCTTCTGGTTGATGTAGAGAGGCAGGTTGTTGGTCATGGCTCCGATCGCCAGGTAGTGCTTAGTAACTTCCTGTAGCTTGATCGATGTGTATGGCACCATGGGGCTTCCCAACGTCCCATCGACCACACCTTGCTGCATCGCAGAGTAGAGTTGGCCCCAGTCCACAGGCGTGGGATTGCCGCCCCAGGCCTTCACTACGGCAAGCGCCACGGGCGAGCTATTGGTGCGAATCTTCAGCCCCTTGATGTCGGCCGGGACTCGCAACTCCTTGTTCCGGGTCTGCACATCGGCGCTGTTGGGCGTAGCGTCAAAGCCATGACTCATCCACAGCAGGACCTTTACGCCTGCATCCTTCTCGAACTGTGCCGCGAGCTTCTTCCCGATATCGGTCGTCTTGAAGAGGCTGCTCAAGGCGGCATCGTTCTTGACGAGGAACGGCAGGTCGAACATGGTGAACGCATCAGTGAAGCGCGCCGCGTTGGCCGTGGTTATCTGCCCTGCATCGACACTGCCGACTTTGACAGCCTCCAACAGTGACTGCTCGACCCCCAAGCTGGTGTAGAACGCCTTGACATCCAGTTCGCCGTTACTCTTCTTCGTCGCCAGCTCGGCAAACTTGCCGATGGTCAAAGCCGGTGATGACGAACCCTCCGGGTCAGAACAACCAACTCGGATCACTGTGGATGGCCCTGCCGCCTTGGCTGGAGCGGCCGCCGTGGTGGGCGCTCCAGCTGCTGGCTTGGCCGCCGCAGCCGTTGGGGTCGGTGCCGCGGTCGGAGAACAGGCCGCCACCGTCACGATCGCGGTGGCAAGCAGAACCAGGCCACCCGCGCGGGCTGCCAGGCCGGCGAATCCTCTCCCTGCAACAATCTTGCGCACGTTTGGTCTCCTCTCAGTGCGGTTTCAATCGCAATCCGTGATGCTTAGTGTCTTCTGTGACTCAGGTGAAAGGCCCGATCTGCCAAGTTGCTTTGTTACACCCTCGCCGTACTGTACGCTCCACCTATCGGTAGCAGTCGGGCGAGCGCTTCAGCTTGCTCCAGCAGTCAGGCTCATGCCCAGGCACCAGTGTTGCGTTCTCGCGCTTGGCAAGCTGGACAAGTCGGTGCATGCTCTCGAGAGCGAGAGCGCTGTTCCAGGGGATCCCGCTCACCGTGTTCCGTTCGATGTTCTCCCAGGTGTCGATGGCGTCGAATGCCAGCAACATCTTGCCAGACTCGGGCAGGGATACGAGGACCGCCTGCTGCCCCGGTGTGTGCCCGGGGGCGGACAACACCCAGACCCCCGGCACCACCTCTCCGTCCCCCTCTCGCAGGTCGAGTCTCTCGACCCCCCGGAAGTGGTGTGGCACAAACGACTTCCTGAAGGCACTGTCCGGGTAGAGGGCAAAACGATACTCCGCGCGCTGCACGACGCACATCGCGTGGGGGAAGAAGCGGCAACCGCCCGCATGGTCCCAGTGCATATGGGAGAGGACCACGTAGCGAACGTCCTCGGGCATCAGCCCAATTTCGCCCAGCCGCATCCGGATGTCGTCCTCCTCGCGCAGTAGCAGCTTGACCGCTCCGGCCTTCTCCCCAGCCGCGGCCGTAGGATCCTTCAGCCCATCGGGGTCGATCCCGGTCTCCACCAGCACCGGACCGTCGTCCGTATCGATCAGGCAGGCGCTGAAGGGAGATACCACCTTTTCTCCAGGCCGCTGCATGGCCACCAGAACGCCGTAGTCGAACTCTCCGCTCCCACAGTCCATCATGTACAGCGCCCTCGCCCCCACAGCATTCCTCCTTTCCGTCGGGCGCCATCCCAGGCTGCGCGTACTCCGGGCCGCGCCTAAGCAGTGCGCCTCAGACGAGTGCGATTCCAGGTTGTCATTCCCGCCTTCGCGGGAATCCAGCGGCCCGAGAGCGACCTGCTCGGCCATGTCGGACTCCATCCCGCATGACGGAGCAGGCCAAAGTAGAGACTATCCAGGGCCAGATGCCTAGCGCTTCCGTGCCTCCTATTTGGGCGCCTGCTGGAACAGTTTCATCAACTCCGCCTGCTGCTTCTCTTCCGCGATCCAGACAGCTTCAACATCAGCGGGTTCCCCAGGAGTCAGCATCACGCTGGCCTCGGCAGACCTCTTCTTGACATTCTCATCCGCAAGGGCTGTGTCGATTGCCTCACCGAGAATGTCTACGATCTCCGCTGGTGTGCCAGTTGGCACGGTGAACGCATAGTAGGTCTGGGCGTTCCACTTGAACCCCTGTTCTTCAAAGGTCTTGATATCAGGGAAGAACGGGTCGCGCTTCGGGGCCATCACCCCAATGATGCGAGTTGCCCCAGACTTCACCGACGATGTCGCGTTTGTCACGCTGGATGTCACGACATCGATATGCCCGCCAATTAGCGCCGTCGTCGATGGCGCTGAACCGTTGAAGTGCACCAGGGTCAAGTCGCTTCCCGTGAGCTGTTGAATGCCGATGTTCGCTAGATGATATGGACCGCCCAATCCGGAGTCGCCTACCTTGATGCTGCCTGGCTTTGCCTTGGCCGCTGCGATCACGTCCTGAACGCTCTTGAATGGGCTGTCAGCCTTGACCATCCAGCACGCGGATGCTACGTAGTGCATCCCCACCGGCTGGAAGTTCTTCCGGGTATAGGTCGTACCGCGATCAGTCACCACATAGGTGAGAATGTTGGCGATTATGTCCGTGTTGAGTACGGTGTACCCATCCGGCTTCGCCTTCGCCAACTCAGTGTTGGCGACCTGCGTGTCCCCACCGGCCTTATTCACGACCTGAATTGGGGCTCCCAGGCTCTTCTCCATCACTGGGGCCACAAGTCGCGTGGCTATATCCATGGCGCCGCCTGCGGCAAATGGCACCAACACGCTGATGCTACTGGCACTCTTGGGGTAATCGACCTTCTTTGCCGCTGTTGGCGCCGCCGTCGAAGCCGCAGCCGGAGCCTTGGTGACAGCGGGCGCGGCCGCCTTTGTTGGCTCGGCAGCCTTGGCCTGCGTCGCCGGTACGCTCGTCGGCGTAGGAGATGGGGCAGCCTGTGCGCAACCTGAGACCAGTGCTGCCACGAGAATGGCGGCGAAACACACAGGGACGGCGATACGCTTCATCTTGTTACTCCTCCTCGGTACGGCAGGCTCGTCCGAATAACTGTTCCCACAGAATGGACTGGTTGCGAGAAAGCGCTACACTCTCCACAGCCTCCTTTCTCTGGCGGCGCGCATCAGCTACGCTAAGTACTGCCGGCAACTGACAGACTACCGTCGCTCAGATGAGAACGAGCCCAAGGATGGCTTGTCGACAAGCAGGACTCAGATCGCATCGTGGTTGACAGAACCACGCCCCGCCAACGCGCCACCTGCGGCACGGCCGTAGTCGGGCTGTCTACATTGGCATGATGTCCAGAACGCTGCGGGCGACCTCCCCTGCCTCGAGAGCCCGCACCGCCTCGTTGTACTCGTCCAGCGGGTAGTGCCGGCTTATCAGCTTGTCCAGCGGCAGCCGGCCCGATCGATAGAGGCGGACCAGCCAGGGGATGTCTTCATAGGGCCTGGTCGAGCCATAGTAGGAGCCACGCAGAACCCGCTCCTGCCCAAACATGATGCGGGCCGGCACACGGATCTGTGCCTCGGGTCGCGGCGAGCCAATCATCACCGTCATTCCACCACGAGCTGTAGCATCGAACGCCTGCTCCACAACGGCGGTCTGCCCGATGGCCTCGAAGGCGAAATCCACGCCCCGCCCATCCGTCAACTCGAGGATAGCCTTCACAGAATCGCATTCCGACGCATTCACCGTATGGGACGCCCCAAGGGCCATTGCCCAGTCCAGCTTCCTGGGGTTCAGATCCACCGCGATGATCTGGGACGCATTCACCAGATTGGCGCCCATGACCGCACTTAGCCCCACGCCACCTACGCCGAAGACAGCCACCGTACTTCCGGGCGGAACCTTGGCCGAATTAACGACCGCTCCGACTCCGGTGATCACCCCGCATCCCATGATCGCCGCCACCGGCATCGGGAAGTCGTTGGGTATTGGCACCAGAGCGTTCTCGTGGATGACCGTGTACTGGGAGAAACAAGATGGGCCGATGAAATGGTAGATAGGCTGACCGTCCTTGGAGAAGCGAATGGTTCCATCGGGCATCGTGCCCGCACTGCCGGCTTTGGCCGACTCCTCGCACAGCGCCGGTCGCCCAGTGGCGCAGAAGTGGCAACGGCCGCAGGGGGTGCGCCACAGCAACACGACGTGATCGCCTGGTTTGACGGCGGTGACGTCGGGACCCACATCCTCCACGATTCCAGCCCCCTCGTGGCCGAGCACGGCAGGCAACGGCGCAGGTCTCCGACCGCGAATAACATGCACCTCGCTGTGACAGACCCCAGCGCTCAGAACACGGATTAGCGCTTCCCCCCTTCGGGGTGACGCAACATCGATCTCCTCGATCACTATTGGCTCGTTCGGCGTGTACAGAACTGCTGCCTTAGTTCGCATTCAACTCTCCTTATCCATGGGTGCCAAGCCGACCCCGGAAGTGGATCACGCTCTTTTCGTAACCAACTGGATGGGCGCGTACGGATAGACCACAGCCCTAGTACCGGGACCGTGCCGGGCCGCCAGTTTGGCTATTACCTCACCCCAACTCCTGCACCAGACCACATTGTTGCCGCCGAACTCCATACGCTCGGTCATCGACAGCAATGGTGTGAGCACAAACACGCTTCCCACCCTGGCAAGTGCCTCTGAAGTCCTCCCCGACCTCCAGCCTCTGCCCCCGTATTCGGTTCCAAAGCGGCCGTTCAGGTAGTGGACCGCCTGCCCCTCCCTGTTCCAGCCAACCACCACCAAGTCGCCCCCATCCTTGAGACAGAGTGGGGACAGACGGAACGCACGCATGACCTGGTGCTCGTCCGGATATGCGTTGCTTACCAACACATCGGCATCCCCGACCAACTCGGTGTGGTACACCTCCCGAGCCAGTCGCACCCCCGCGCGATGCTCCGCCACAACGTCGCCCGCGCACACCCCCACGACCTCCCTCCGGTCGTTGATCACGCAGTCCGCCTTGAACTGGAGTCCCCCGAGTCTAGCCCCCTCCTCGATGTCCAGGCGGAAGTGGTTACCATCCACCTTCCCGACGCCGATTGTCTCCCGGTAGGGCTCCTGAACCATCCGGCTATGATGCGCCGCGATCGTCTCGATCCCCGCTACCCCCGGCAGGACGATCTTGCCCCCGGCCCCGAACCCTGCCAGTCGATGGGGGATGATGCCCCCTATGGCGATCCGAAGGTCGCAGGAAACAACCTCCCGGTTGATGTACATGGGTGTGCCCCGACTGGTGGTCCCGACGTACACCACGTTCTCGTAGGGGTTGTGGTTGTAGACCGGGTAGTTCGCGACCACGTCGGCCCCCAGCTTGGTGACGAACTCCCGAGTGCTGAGGGCGCGGTGGGCACCGAACCCGCAGACGAAACGGATCTGGTCGTCTCGTATGCCTCCCTCGCGCAGCTCTTCCAGAAAGAACGGGACGATGCGGTGAGTGGGCGTCGGCTTCGTGGGGTCGTCGAAGAGGATGACTACTCTCTCCTTGCCCTTCGCAATCTCCCTCAGCCTCGGGCTCTCGATCGGAGACTGGATGGCCGACCTGATCTGTTCGTCCGTCAGGGGCGGTCTGCCATGCCCGAGCATCCGGCACTCCACCACCTCCCAGTCGCCGGGAAACGTGAGTTCGAGATCTTCGTCTTCGTAGGCATTCACCCTCAACTGGACCCTGTGACCGACCATCACCGTTACCCCTTCAGGTAGCCTGGAGAGTCCGGACCTCACCAGCCGTACTCCTCAGGACTACAAACTTGCCTTCAAGAGCGCCGCCCTCCGGGCGACCACACTACCCAGGCCTGCAAACGCGCCAGGAGGTCGCACCTGCCGCAAAAATAACGCTTGCGTCGCTCAACTGAGCACTTCCGGATTCAACACATGCAGCGGCCTTTCACCCTTGAAGAGGCGTATCACCTCTCCAGCGGCTATCAGAGGCGACCGATCATGGGTGTCATGAGTCGATCCAGCAGCATGAGGAGTGAGAATGACGTTGTCCAACTCCAACAGAGGGCTCTCGCCCAGCGGCTCCTGCTCGAAGACGTCCAGGCCAGCGCCACCAATCCGCTTCTCTTTGAGCGCCTGGTACAGCGCATCGGTGTCAACAACACTGCCCCGCGACGTGTTAATCAGGTAG
>DIXP01000050.1 GCA_002436065.1 Chloroflexi bacterium UBA6077 | reverse complement strand
AAGATTTATTTGTGAGGCAACTCGGGGAGGCCGCGAGCAAGGGTGAGCGGTTCGATCTCCACCGCCACCATCTCTGATAGGGTGATGGTATCCCTGGCCTGTACGGTGAGCGTGGTGCTGGTGGCGGTAAGCCGAGCGAGCCACGCGCGCAGGTAGGTGTCCGGCACCCTGTACTCGCCAGGCGACGTTTCCTCCACCAGGTCGTCTCTGAGCAGTGCCTTGAGAGACCGGCTGACGGAACTGGTTGCCCCCAGCCGGTAATGCCGGCGGTAGCTCTCGGAGTAGATGGCCGATGCTCCCCCGCTGGCTACCAGTGCTCCCAGCACCAGCCGCTGATGGGGCGTCAGGCGGCTCCAGATCTCGGTGTATCGGGCGTTCTCGGCCTTGAGCACCCTGTCCAGCGCACGGTCCACCAGCTCTGGAGTGGCTGTGACCTGCTCAGCGACGGCGAGCCCCCAGGCGAAGGAAGCTAGTTCTTGGGTGTCGTGGGGGTGGCAGTCGGTAATCTCCAGGATACGGCTCACCGCGGCGGCGTCGATCTGCTGCCCCGTGGCGGCGAACCTGTCCCGAATGTAGGCCGCGAAAGTGTCGGCAGCGATGGACTCCAGGATCATCGGTTTAGCCATGCGGTACATGGGCTCGTTCTGGTCAACAAATAGCCGCTCGACCACGTGCCGTTTGGAGCCCAGGAAGACGTGGCTGACGTGCTGCTGCATCTGCCACACCGAGCGGATCAGGGCCGGCAGATGGGGGTCTATGACCGGGGCTTCCTGGAACTCATCGAGCACAACGACGATCTTCTTCCCCCTATCATGGGCGACCTTCTGGGGCAGCTCCAGCAGCCGCGCCAGAACGGCGTCCACATCCCGGCTGCGCTCGCCCGCTCCAAGCTCGACACTAGGGGTGCCGTCAGGGCCGATTGTGACCGTGGGGCGGAGCGAGACCCCGCCAAAGAGCTCCTGGACCTTGTGGAGAGCTCGATCCGCGAACCCCACTAATCCATCGTACAGCGCGGTCGCCAACTTGTCGGCCAAGAGTTCCTTGCTGGAGCACGGCATGAGATCGAGATAGGCGATCGATACCCCCTGTTTTCGCAGCCGTTCGGCCACGGCGAGCACCAACGACGTTTTGCCGTAGCGCCGCGGCGAGATGATGACGACGTCTTGGCCACTGCGCAGGTCGATCTCCAACTCTGCCATCTCCTGCTCACGGCCCACGAAATATGGCGCGCTGACCGCCGATCCGTACCTGAACGGGTCGTCCATCGCTACCTCCAGGACTTCGCTATATGCGCTTCGCTATATGCGCTTCGCGTGTTGCGAAGTCTATGCTTATGCGGAGTGGAGGTCAAGTGGTCAGAGTGGTCAGAGTGGTCAAGCGCACCATTGATTCGACCCACGTCCGTGGTGCTACAATCCGTCCCGACCCAACAATGTACGCGGACTTAACCCTTCCCGCCTTCATCGCAGTCCCGATCGCCTTCGGCTACGCCATACTCAGACACCGGCTTCCGGCCCTCGACGCCCTCCTTCGCCGCGCGGTCAGCCGGATATCCGCTGAACTGCTGATGGTCTCCATCTTCATCGTTCTTCGGGAGCTATTCCGCTGGCTTGGCACGACCGGTGCGGTGGCCGGTGGGCTGGCAGCGGCCTTCGTGGCGCTCGTAGCTCCGGCGATCTGGCTTCGTACGCGGGAGTTCCTGGAGGCAAAGCTCTTCCCACGGATCGCCCCGTCGCTCTCCAGCCAGCTGCTTTACGAGTCGGGCACGGTAGCCGAAGTCTGCTCGGCTCTCGTAGGGCGCGCGCCCTACTCCCTTCACAATGGGTAGCCTGCTACTCTCGGACTGAGATCGACCCCAGCCCGCCACGGGAAAACCGTTGGCAACTGGTGGCGACCGAGGGCCCCACATCAGCACCCCTTCCTCAGTGGCCTGTTGGCAACCCAACTGACCTGGCACCACCTGCCGCCCTTGCGCTCCCCCTCGAGCACGCCGGGCTCACGATCGGAGCCTTGGTCGTGGGACCACATCTCGATGGGGAGCCAGCCGTTGACGGCGACCTCAGGAAGCTCACGCGGCTAACTAGAAACGGCGCGATCCTCCTTGAGGTGGCTCTCCGAAGAGACTGGGCTGCGAAGGAGGCAGACTACCGAAAGAGGATCGCAAGGTTCGTCCAGGAGATGGTCTCCGCGCGATCGCCAGAGGATGCTCGCGAGATGCTAGCCGAACGCACGCTTCGGCTACTGCGTTCCGACGAGGTGCTCGTGTGGGCACGTCGTCAGAACGGGAGACAGCCAGTCCTGGCACGAGCCGGCACGGGAGCCCTTCAGACCGATGGAGAGGCGGCTCTCGACATCAATAGCCTGCTCGGGCCCAACCTGGTACGCCTGCTGGATGAGCGACACGTCGTGCGGGTAGCCAAAACAGAACTTGGTGAGGCACCTCTGGATGACGACATACATCTCCTTGTCTTCTCCAGTGATAGCAGCTACGAAGACGTGATCACCGTTGCCGCTCGCCCTTCTGGCTCCCCGCCATTCACTGCCGCAGACGAGCAGAGGGCAAGCGAGATCGCCGACAGGGTGCGGCATTGGCTGCGGAGCGGATCGGTTGTCGAGGTCGCATCAGCAGGGTCGATGGCCGAGCTAACCCCTCGCGAGGTCGAAATCGCCGCGCTGATCTCCCGCGGACTGACCAACCGCGTGAGCTTCGTTCGCTCCCCCAGCGCACGTTCCGCGAAGCGCTCGTAAACGCCATCATGCATCGAGACTACCGCCAGGTGCGTGGGCGGATCATCGTGCACGCCATCGGTGAACCCGCGACCACCTTGAAAGTGCGCTCCCCTGGAGGCTTTCCCCCCGGAGTCCAGCCGGATCGACTCCTGGCAACGCCCTCCAAGCCACGCAATCCCACCCTCGCGCACGCGCTGCATCTGCTCGGCTTTGCCGAGCGCGAGGGGATCGGGATCGACACCATGTACCTCGATATGCTGCGGGACGGGCACGCGGAACCCACCATCGTCGAGGATGGTGGCGACGTTCTGTGCATCTTGAGCGGCGGACAGGTTGACCTGGAAATGCGCACCTTCTTCGACGGCATCGCTAGGACCGCCCCCGGCCTAGAGGGCAATGTACGCGCCTATCTGGCCGTCAGCCGCCTGTGCAAAACAGTGATCCTCCGGCCCATGGAACTGGCTGAGATCGCCCAGTGCACGTACGAAGAGGCTCGCGATATCCTGGACCGGCTCAGCAGCGCCGGCATCACCGAGCGTCTGCTGGACAGGAGCTGGTCCTTCCGTATGGCAAAGCCCGCCCGAGAGAGGCTGCGCCACCGGCTCGCCTATACGCCACACACGGTATTCGAGGACCGGTGGGAAATGGTGAGGGCGTACCTCGATTCCCACGGCGACATAAGCCGTGAAGAAGTTGCTGGACTGCTGAATCTGAGCCAGAACCAAGCGTTGCGAACTCTGAGTGAACTGGTCAATGGGCGCGGTCTTCTGTCGCCGGTCGGAAAGGCACGTGGACGCGGCGTTCGATACAGGCTCTCGGCAACGGCAGGATCGCCGAAACTGAAGAGTACCTCGCGGTAACCCAAGCGCCAGGAGGCTGTCGGCATACCCTTCGACCATTCGCAGATGGCTCGATCGAGGGTGGTTCCCGGCTTACCGGCTTGGCGACAAGCGAATCGAGACTCTGAGAACGTCTAAGGTCGCGAGCAGCAGTTGCCCCCGGCCGCTACTCCTCGTGCTCGTAGATCCAGTCCACCAGGCGGTCCACCGCCTCGCTGTCGGTGCCGGACGCCACCGCCGCGTCCAGCTCGGCCAGCAGCCGCTCCAGCTCGTTGGCGGCGTCCTCGTTGCCCGCCTGGCGTAGCTTCGGCAGGAGACCCTGGGCCCGCTTCCGCAGCACCGTCACCGTGTCCGACTCCACAGGGGGAGCAGCCTCCAGGGCGGCTTGGGCCCGCGCCTTCTCCGCCTCGCTCAGTCGGTCCTTCAGCCCGGTGATCTTCATGTCCGCGTGTCGCCCAGTGCGCTTGTCCCGGGCCGCCACATGGACTATGCCGTCCACGTCGTAGTCGAAGGCCACCAGCAGCTCGCGCTGGCCTCCGTCCGGGCTCGGGGAGATGCCCTTGAACTCGAACTCTCCCAGGAAGGTGTTGCGGTCGACGGTGTAGCCCTCTCCCTGGTAGACCTCGATCATGGCCCTGTCCTGGTTCGGGCTGACGGTGTAGAAACGCTCCGTCTTGGAGGTCGGGATGGGGGTGTTGCGGGGTATCACCACGCTGAAGCGGTTCTCGACCAGGATTCCGAGAGAGCTGCTGAGGGACCTGATGCCGAGAGAGTAGGGGCAGACGTCCACCAACACGGCGTCGATGGACTCTCCCGCGACGATCGCCCCCTGCACGGCGGCCCCCAGCGCCACCGCCTCGTCGGGATGGATCTCGGAGCGAGGCTCGATGCCCAGGTGCCGGTGCACCATCTCCTTCACCAGCGGGATGCGGGTCGAGCCACCCACCAGCAGCACCGCCTCCAGATCCCTCGGCTTCCAGCCCGCGTCGGCCAGGGCGCGGTCCACCGCCTGGAGGGTTTCGCCCAGCAGGCCCCGGATCAACCCCTCGAACTGCTCCCGCGAAAGCTCCTCCTCCAGGTGGACCTTCTTGAGCAGGTGCTCCTCCCGCACCATCGCATAAGGGGCATCGGAGAGGGTAATCTTGGCCCTCTCGGCGGCCTGGGTCAGTCGCGCCGCGGCGCGGCGGTCGGACATCGGGTTGAGCTGTTGGTGGTGGTGCTCGACCGCCTCCGCCAGCTTCTCCGCCAGGAGAGCGTCGAAGTCGTCGCCCCCCAGCTGGGCATTGCCGTGGGAGGCCCGGACCTCCACGATCCCGTCGGCCATCTCGATGGCCGAGACGTCGAAGGTGCCGCCACCGAGGTCGTACACCAACGCCTGCTGGGAGCCCGACCGCTGCAGCCCGTAGCCGAGGGCCGCGGCCGTCGGCTCGTTGATTATCCGCACCACCTCCAGGCCCGCGATCTCCCCGGCGTCTCGGGTCGCCTGGCGCTGGGCGTCCGTGAAGCGGGCCGGCACGGTGATCACGGCTTTGCGAACGGGCTGGCCGAGGCTGGACTCAGCACGCTGCTTCAACTCCCGCAGGATGAAGGCCGAGATCTCCGGCGGCGAGTACTCCCGCTCGCCGAGCCGCACCTTCTCCGGCGAGCCCATCCTGCGCTTTATCGACCTGACGGTGCGTTCCGGGGCCACCACGTACTGGTTGCGCGCCGGGGTGCCCACCAGCAGCTTGCCGGAAGGGTCGATCCCAACCACGGAGGGAAGGAGCTTCTCGCCCTTGTGGGCCAGGACCCTCGGTCGGCCATCCCGGATGGCCGCCACCAGGGAGTAGGTGGTGCCCAGGTCGATGCCGACTATCTGTTCGCTCATCTCTGCGTCTCCTCTGCTGCTCGCCCGACGACCACCTGCGCGAGCCTGATGACCCGGTCCGAGGTGCGGTATCCCCGCCGCTCCTCCCGCAGCACCAGGCCCTCCTGCTCCGGCGGACTGGGCTCCACGGCCACCGCCTCGTGGAGATGCGGGTCGAAGGGCTTCCCCGTCGCTTCGATGGGGCTCACGCCCCGGCGCGCCAGGGCATCCCGCAATCGGCGATGGGTCAGCTCCAGCCCCTTCATCCACGCCCCCAGGTCGGCCACCGGCAGCTCCGGCAGGGGGCGGTTCACCCCCGTGGCCTCTCCCATGGCGCGCCACCAGCGCTGCACCGTCGTGTCGTCCAGGCGGCCCTGGACCTCGGACAGCGCCTTCACCAGCTCGTTGCCCTGCTCCATGCCGGCCTCCAGACCGTCCAGCGTCGCCAGTATGTCATCCAGCGCGGCCCGCTCCGCTTCCTCGCGCAGCTGCCGCTCTCGGGCGAGCTCCTGGGTCTGGCGCTCCTGCAGCGAGCCCTCCAGCCGCTCCAGGGCTGGAGCCACGACCGATACCGCCGCCTGGAGGGACTCCAACGAAGCCCCCGACCTCACCAGCTCCCGACCAATGCGGGAGAGCTCGCGCTGGGACGCTTCGACATCCTCGTGGACCCCGCCGATCTCCTGGGATAGGGCCTGGCGGCTCCTCTCCAGGGCCTCTCCCACCACGCCCGCGGTCTCGCGGGACAGATCCTCCAGCAGCGACGCCAGCGCGACCTCGGCCTGGGCGTCCAGATAGGCCCTGACGCTCCGGACCAGGCGGGGCGAGGCCGTACCACCACCAGGATGCTCGTGGGCCGGGTGGGCTCTCTCTTCCCGATCCTCTCCCGTCCTCAGGGGAAATTCCCTCACCTCGCCGCGCTCCGGCTCCTGCCGAACCTGCGCGTCCTCCCCGGTCGCCGCATCCGCATCCGCGGCGGCAGCTTCTCGGCTCCGGCCGGCGACACTCGCCTCGCCCTCCGGGTTCGCCGAAGAGAAGCGAGCGAAAAGGTGGCGAAAGGCCCTCAGCGGATCCACCATCATCGCCTCCCTCCCGTGCCGGCCTCGGGGGAAAGACGCAGCAGATCATCGCCATCCCAGGGGTCTGCCGCCCGAGCGCGAGCAACCTGGTCGTCGATCGTCGCCTCCACCTCGGCGAGGGCGATGGCCAGGAGGTGGTCGGCGAACCGCTCCGGGAAGGGGGGCGGGGGCGCATCCCTCAGCCGGTTCAGGTCGAACTCCGCGGGACCGTGGCGCAGCTCCAGCAGCGCCATTTCGGCCCGCTTTCGGGGGGATCGGAGCGTCTCATAGGCCTCTCGGACTCGCTTGAACCCCTCAGGGTCGCGCTCCGGCGGGTGATCCCGCAGCTGGCGGTGGTAGGCCATGCGTAGCTGAGCTGGGGTTGCATCGGGCTCCACCCCCAGGATGGCGTAGGGGCTGGAGGCTTCCGGCCCCTCCCCCTGCTCCTCGTCCTCGGTTTCCAAATCGAAATCGACGTCGCTCTCTCGCTCGCGCACCAATCAACTCCTAGATCGCCATCGTGTCCTCGTACCCGAACCGGGCATCCAGGTAGTCCGCCACGATCCGGCTGGACTTGCGGTCGAGAAGGCGGTACCTGTTGTCCAACTCGAGGGCTGCGGTCAGGAGGAACTCATCGCCCTCCTCCACCGCATCGATCGCCGCCTGGCTGAGGAGCGAGCTGGCTGTTCGGGCGTCACCGGCGCTGACCAGCATCCTCGTCAGCAGGACCAGATCCGAACTGCGTTTGGCAGCCCCGACCATGCCTCTCAGCACTTCGCGCAGCAGGGGCTGGAGCGTTCGCGACCTGGAGATGCCCTCGACGGCCTCGAGGGACCATAGCCACAGCTCTGGCCGTTCCATCAGCTTCTCCAGCGATTCCCGGCACCGATCGGCGTCGCCAGCCATGGCCCACATACGGGCAAGATCGGCATAGGCCGAGGGCAGCCGCTTCGCCCTCTTCATCGCGTCTTTCCAAGCGGCCACGGCCGCGTCGCGCTCGCCGGCCAGCCAGTAGGCCTCGCCAACCCTGGTGGCAGCGACGGCCTTCAATGGCGCTCCCTTGATCGCCTGCTTGAAGCTCTTCTGGGCCTCCTTGCGATCCCCCCTCGCCAGCTGCGCGGCGCCCAGCGCAATCAAACCCAGCCCCACGTACTTCGGAGGGAGGAGGCCAACCGCACGCTGGGCATCCTCTAGGGCGGTAACGGCCTTCGGCGAGCGGGTGGCACGTTCCGCCAGCGCCATCCCCAGGGTCTGCCGCGCCACCGGGTTGTCGGGTTGGAGCGCGAGCGCCCCCTCCATCTGCTCCAACGCCCCCTGCTCATCCCCCGAGGTCTGCAGGGCCACCCCGAACTCCAGGCGATCCTGGACGCTGTCCGGAGCCGACGCCACCAGCTGCTGGAGGTGGATCACCGCCTTCCGCGCCTGCCCCTCGTCCATCAGCAGCGATGCGAGGGTGCGCCGGTTGTCCAGGTCGTCGGGCACGGCCCGCAGTGCCTTCTCCAACTGATCGATGGCTCGTCCGACCTCGTCCTCCTCCAGGTAGAGGTCCGCCAGATGCCGGTGCGCCACCGCGCGGACGTGCCGCTGCAGATCGTCTTCCTGTGAGGACACCCCTTCGCCAGGGCGGCGAGGGCCAACAGCGCGAGGCAGCTGGCGCACCAGTTCGTGCCAGTGGGGGATGGCCTCGTCGGCTCTGCCGGCACGCTCCAGCGCCACGGCCAGGTTCTGCCGGAGGAGGGTATCGCCCGGGGTGATGGCCAACGCTCGCTCCCAGATTGAGGCCCCTCCATCGTAATCGCCCCGCCGCGCTCGCTCCTGCCCCAGGAGGCCCAGGGCGTAGGCGGTGTTGTCGCGCGCCTCTCCCGCCTCGGGTCCCCGCATCTCCGCCAGCTTGCCGTACCAATCCGCGGCCTCGGAAAGGTCGCCGTCCAGCACGGCCTCGATGGCCAGCTGCCGGTAGACCCAGATCAGCTGGGGCTGTAGAGGTGGATCGGGCATGCCGAGATCTCGGGCCCTTTCCAGGGACGCGGCGGCCGGAGCCAGCTGGTGGAGCCCCATGTGCGCGATGCCCAGATAGAAGGAGGCGTACGCCCGAAGGGTGCGTGGCAACTGCTCCGCCGTGGCGGCCTTTTCTATGGACGGAAGAGCCGCGGCCGCTTTGCCCTGAGCGAGGAGAAGCACCCCATGGATGAGCCCGTCCATCGGACTGCCCAGGTTGGCAGAGGAGCGTTCGGCTGAAGCGAGGTTGCCGTCGAGCGCCGCGAGTAGAGCCGCCGCGCGATGGGCTTCTGGCCCATCGGTCCTGGAGGCCAGATCCGACAGATCGGTGCTCCGGTCGCCGGCTGCCAGCCTGGTGAGCAGCGCTTCGTAGGCGATGCACGGATCGCCGGGGTTCAGCAGTGAGGCTTGCGCCATCTCGGCGGCCGCCCGTCGGAGGGAGCCGGACCGCCTGAGCAAGGCAGCGTGCAGACGTCGAAGTCCGGCGCTATCAGGTGTCCACTCTAGGGCCCGTTCCACTGAGCCGGTCGCCCGCGCGGGTTTATCCCACCGCTGGTAGCCCTGAAGGGAGCACACCCTTGCGGCCATTGCGTGGAAGGCGAGGTCTCCCTGTGATGGCTGCACCTGGGAGAGCAGCCGGCACCCCTCGTCCGCCTCTCCGCGCATCAGAGCGGATTCGACTCTGCGTGCCAGAGCCTCCAGGTCCACCGCTGTCCGGGCCGCCGAGGTTGCAGCACCCGTCTTGGCACCCTGCGGCTGCTGTTGCTTCGCTCTCTTCCCGTGCCTTCCGCCCATCCGTCCCCCTACCAGCTTAGCTGCTCACCCACGCAGAGTAATGCTCAACAGCCGTGGTTCCAGAACGAGGAAGCCTCAATTATTGTACCACGGTCGCCGGCAACTGGCATGGCTCACGCAGGCGGATGCAGGGCCTTTTAGTTCTGCGTCTGGCCCTCACCCCGACCCTCTCCCAGAGGGAGAGGGGGGAGTCGGAATCGCCTCTCCCTCTGGGAGAGGCCGCCCGAAGGGCGGGTGAGGGCGGCGCTAGGAGCAGAGAAGCAGGAGAACTAAAAGGCCCTGCAGGCGGATGGACAAAGTTACACGCGTGACAGGACATCCCCCTGGGAGGGCAAAGCTCCCGCTGAGCCGCCTGGTGAGGGCATAGGCGCTGGCCTCCTGATGGCAGCTCGCCGGGAGGCCAGCGCCCTCCCCTCACCCCCACTCACCGCAACCGTAGGCACGCTCGTGCTCGGGCCAGGAGCGCCAGACGGCCATCAGCTCGTCGTGGCCGAGGATCTCGGCCTTGGTGAGCTTGCCGTCGGCCACCGCCAGCACCTCGCGGAAGACCTCCTCTCCCGCCTGACGAAGAGTCATGGTGCCGTCCAGCACAGTGCCGGTATTCACGTCGATGTTGTCGAACATCTTCTGGTAGCTCTGAGTGTTGCCGGTGACCTTGATCACCGGGGCGATGGGATGGCCCGTGGGAGTCCCCCGACCAGTGGTGAATAGCACCACCTGGCAACCTCCGGCCACCATTCCGGTAGTCGACTCGGCATCGTTGCCTGAGGTGTCCATCAGATGTAGACCCCGCTTCGAGGGCAGATCGGAGTATCTCAGTACGTCCACAAAGGGGGAGGCCCCGGACTTCTTGTAGCCACCAAGCGCCTTCTCCACCACGGTGCTGACACCGCCATCGAAGTTGCCGGTGGAGATAAGGGCCAGCCGCTTCCCCGTGCGGTCGTTCTCGCTCTGCCAGGCCAGCCTCGCCTCGCTCAAGGCGACCACCTTGCGGATTCGGTCCGCCACCTCCGAGCTCGCCGCCCGAGCCGCCATGAGATGCTCGGTGCCCAGCAGCTCGTTGATCTCCGAGATCATCGCTGTTCCGCCCTCGGCCACCAGCATGTCCGCGGCGATTCCCACGGCCGGGTTCGCGAGGAGGCCGGACAGGCCATCGGTGCCGCCGCACTCCGTGGCCACGGCCAAATGCTCCAGCCCGAACTGTTCCTTCTTGAGGGTTGCGGCGTGCTGGACCAGTTTGCGGGCGATGGATGCCCCGGCCTCAAGCGCCTTGAGGCTCCCGCCGCAATCCTGGATAGTGATCATCTCCACCGACTTACCCGATTCCGCAATTCCCTCGGCCAGCTCCGCCGGCGTGAGCCGCTCGCAGCCCAGCCCGACGACCAGCACGGCCGCGACGTTGGGGTGCCTACCCAGGTTCTTGAGTGTCCGTGCCGTCATCTCCAGATCCAGCCCAACCTGGCTGCACCCGACGGAGTGGTGGAGCGCCACCGCCCCCTGCACACGCTCCGCTATCCACCGCGCTACTCGGACCGCACAATAGGTGGAGGGGATCACCGCCACGTGGTTGCGCACCCCAACCCTGCCGTCGGGCCGCTGGTATCCCCAGAACTTCATCGTGCATCCTCCTCACCTTGAGGTCTGCCCCGATTGCTGGCGATGTTGTGATTGTGCACCCATGCTCCGGCCTCGATCTCCGCCGTGGCTTCGCCGATCACCTCTCCGTACTTCAGCACGCTCTCCCCCAGGGCGATTCGCCGCAGGGCAAACTTGTGGCAAAGGGGTATTCGCTCGCGTATCTGGACCATCTGGCTGCCATCACCCACCCTGACGGTACAGGATTGCCCTGCCGCCAGTTCGGTCACCGCCACCGCCACGCTATCCCTCGGATCGATCACTATCGCCTGTTCCGCCATCTATGCCTCCATATGGAACGTGGGGACGGGGAGCACGTCTTCTCCCTCTCCCCACGGGAGAGGGTCGGGGTGAGGGGCTGCTTGGACTGTCTCCAAAGCGAGCCCTTACCCCGTGAACGTGCCAGAGGGCACGTTCACACCTCTCCCTCAAGGAGAGGGGACTGGTTGCTCCCCGTCCCCGCATCTCCCCATCTCAGACTAATCCCAGGGCAGGTTGCCCTCGGCGTCCCTGCGCATCGGGCCAAGCGGCCGCACCACCTCGTATTCCGGGTTGCCCTGCAGCTTCTCCAGAAGCGGCGCGCTGACGTAGAACTCGCTCAGCTCCATGGTGTTCTTTATCCGCACCAGGTCGAACTGGTCGCCCAGCCGCTTGGACGAACGCAGCGCCACTTCGACGGCATCGACATCCGTGGGCAGGGTGCAGGGGAGCTTCGCCCCCTCAGGGAAGTTAGCGGTCAGCATGTTCCAGTAGGTCTTCTCGGCGTCGTACTTGTCTGCCAGCTTCTTCGTGATGAAGTGCGCCACGCCCAGGCCGGCGCAGTTGCCATGGGACTCAGGACAGACGTCGAGCACCACGATGCGGGTGTATATGGGAGGATAAGGCATCTCCTCCATCCGTCGCCACAGCCCCACCACGTTCATGTCCATGCCCGTGCCGGAGATGTTCTTGCCCACCCAATCGATGACCAGCACATCTAGCTCGTCGAAGGGCACGCGAGGAAGGAACTTGGCGGCGACCTGCAGGTACTCACGATCCGTATCGTGGATCTTCTCCGGCGGAGCAGCAACGACCCGGCAGGTCTTGTGGTAGGCGTTCTCCACGGTGCCCACGGCCGCGATAATCTTGCCCGTTTCGATCATGACTCGAGCAGCCTCGGGAATGTTGCGGGCGAGACCGTAGTCGTGGATGGACTCCGCGCCGCGCTGCTTGCCGAGGCCAATCGCCATTATCTTGCAGAGCCCGCTCTCAATGGGGGCACGGAAGGAGGTGTGGTTCTTGATGCGGTTCACTAGGATCACGCCATCGGCACCGTGCGCGTTCCTGTCCATGTGCACCGTGGCACCCATTGGGGTCTTGCCGATCACCACGGTCTCCATGGAAGAGAGGATAGGTGCCCCCATCGCCTCTTCGGTGATGCCGTATTCGGCGATGAGCTCGATCTGGCCCTCAGCCGTCGCCCCACCGTGGCTCCCCATGGCGGGCACTATGAAGGGTTTCGCGTCCAGCTTCTTCAGCTCATCGATGATGGTCTTGATGATCAGGGCTATGTTGGATACGCCCCGGCTACCGGCGGTGATTGCGATCCGCTGTCCGGGTTTGACCCGACCGGCCAGCCCTATGCCGGCCAACTCCTGGCGCACCGCGCCGGCTACATCCTCGATGTGCTCCGTGGAGAAATGACGCCGCACCAACGCGACGTCTGGGATTGGTGCTCTGGGAAAGCCGCTCATCTCTCCTCCCGCTTTACCGTGCTGAATGCTCTCCCTCTACCTATGGAAGAGGCGTGAATGTGCCCTCTGACATGTTCGCGGTGTGACGTCCTTCCCCCTCTCCCCGCGGGAGAGGGTCGGGGAGAGGGGCTTGTCTGGTTACCTCCCACGTTCCCCCTCACCCCGTGACGCGAGTTGGCGCAGCGTCACGCCTCTCCCCAAGGGAGAGGGAATCCTCTGTCCCGCTACGCGATGGCGCCCTCGGCCTTGAATCGAGCCACATCCTCGGGCGAGTATCCGAGAAGACCGGTCAGGATCTCGTCGGTGTGCTGGCCGAGCAGGGGCGGAGCACATCGAATCTGGGTCCCGTCCTCGGCGAAGCGATAGGGCATATCCACGCACTTCACCTCACCGGCGACAGGGTGCGTGAAGCTCTTCACCATCTCCCGCGCCGCCACCTGGGGGTCGCCCAGGAGTATCCGGTCCAGGCTGTTCACAGGTCCCATCGGCAGCCCCTCGGCGTCGAACAGCGCCTGCCACTCCTCGGTGGACCTGGTCTTCATCCGCTCGGAGATCATGGCATTGACCCTGTCTCGGTTGGCCACACGCTCCCTGTTGAGGGCAAACTCCGGATGCGCAGCGTACTCCGAGAGGCCCAGCAGCTCGCAGAACTTCGGCCACTGCCGGTCGTTGATCACGACGTGAGCGTAGCGGCCATCGCCGCACATATAGTTGGCGCTGGGTACCCGCGTGGGGTTCTCCGAGCCGAAGGTGGTGGGGACCTCGCCGGCGCATAGCATCATTCCGCTCAGGAAGGTCATCATGGACAGGCCGGTGTCCAGCATCGCGAGGTCGATGTACTGGCCCTTGCCACTCCTCTCTCGGCGGAAAAGGCTGACGGCCACCGTGAAGGCGGCTACCATGGCGCTGGCCACGTCGGTCACGGGCACGCCACACTTCACCGGCTCGCCGCCACGGGAACCTGTGACGCTCATGATGCCGGACATCGCCTGCAGGATCGGGTCGTAGGCCCTCTTGTCTTTGTATGGACCCGTCTGACCGAAGCCCGAGACGGAGCAGTAGATGAGCTTCGGGTTGATCGCCGACAGGGCTCCGTAATCGATCCCCAACCGTTTGGTCACACCAGGGGCGAAGTTCTCCAGCACCACGTCGGACTTCGCGGTCAACTCGCGCACAATGCGCTTCGCGTCTTCCTTCTTAAGATTCATGGCGATGCTGCGTTTGCTGCGGTTCACCGAGAAGAAGTACCCGCTCTCGCCATTGACGAAGGGCGGCCACCCCCTGGACTCGTCGCCGGTGCCCGGCTCTTCCACCTTGATAACGTCGGCGCCAAGCTCGGCCAGCATCAGCGAGGCGTAAGGTCCGGCCAGCACCCGGGAGAAGTCCAACACTCGCACGCCCGTGAGTGACATTGCGCTCTACCTCCTCAAGTCAGACTGTCGACAAGCAGAATTTCCGGGCTCGAAGGAAGCCCCTTTTTGCCCCACACGGGGAACCAACCAATCACCAGCCCCTTCCCTTCCGGCCGTCCCCATAGCGCCTCTCAACACAGACAATGACGGTGCGAAGGAAGGGGGGAAAGGGTGAGGACGCCCTCAGTCGAAGAACCGTCTGGGGCACGACAGGAACACGGTCGGCGGCTTGGCCGTGAAGCAGGAGCATGGGAGGGTGTCCCGCAAGGTCAGGTGATTGGATACTGCTGGCGATGGTAGCACTCGGGGTGTAGGCTGTCAAACAAGGAGAGGGGCGCGCCGCCGTGGGGCGCCCCAGCGACTTGGACCGGCTATTCCCTGCGCTCGAATGTGTAGCAGAGGGTGTCTTCGTCGGTCTTGGCGGGTGTGCGCTTCAGCGTCTCCGCATGGACGCCCTGCTCGTCGGCCGCCTGGATGGGTGACGCGGGAGCCATAACCAGGATTTGCTCGGCTGTGCAGAAGTTCTGATCGCCCCAGTACTCGCAGTTGCTCACGGTACACCTGATGGTTGCCATGCTCATCCCCCAGTTGCAGAAATCTCGAGATCGCAACGCCGCACACATAACCGAGTCCGCGGCAAATGGTTGATGCAGCAGGAAGCGTGCCGGGTTGGCTACGCGCAGGTTGGGAGAGCGGGCAGGCGGAGATCCCTCAGCGGGCCTTCAGCAGGGCGTGGAGTTCCTCTTCGAAGGACTGGAGATCGGCAAAAGCTCGGTAGACTGAGGCGAATCGAATGTAGGCTACCTTGTCCAGCGCCCGTAGCTTTTCCATGACCAGCTCACCGAGGACGCTGCTCGGGACCTCCATCTCCTCTCGGCCGTGGCAGGCCGATTCCACCTGGTCGAGAAGGACTTCGATGGTCTCAGAGCTGATGGGGCGCTTCTCGCACGCCTTCTGGATACCGATGCGCAGCTTGGCGCGGTCGAAAGACTCACGGCGGCCATCCTTCTTCACCACCACCAGACCAAGCACCTCAGCCTGCTCGTAACTGCTGAAGCGTCGGCCGCAGCGTGCACATAGTCGTCGACGGCGGGTATTCCCCGCGGCCAGATCACGCTTATCTACAACCTTGGTTTGATCATGCGCACAGTATGGGCACTTCAAGGTATTGTAAGCCATGCTCCAAAATGCTAAACTAGCGGCATCTTAGTTACTCCGCTTTGCCTTGTCAAGGCAAACCTCGTTACACTACCGTCCTGAACAGCCATTGCACGCTCGCACTCATCCTGGTTAATCCTAATGCCTTGGACTGCGTCTGCCTGCATGGCTGCAACAGACACCTCGACCACAGGCAAGCTCTTGTACTTGTATGTAATAGCTGAATGGTGTAGGATGCGGCTGCAATCAGCGGCGAAGACAATTGCACAAGGAAGCACCAATTGATAGGGGAGGCTCATTCCGTGGAAAGGATGATGACGGTCAAAGAGGTCGCCGCGTATCTGAAGCTGAATCCCATCACAGTATACAGATACGCCGCTCAGGGAAAGATTCCTGGATTCAAGGTGGGAAGCTCTTGGCGATTCAAGAAAGAGATACTCGACGAATGGGTGGTCAACGAGGCCAAGCGCTATTCAGCCCCCTCCGTCTAGCCTGTACCTCCGTCTAATCCAGCGCAAACCAACGTGAGATTGTAGCCAACCCCTACCCGGATGTGTCTGCACCAGCACCCCTCCGGGTTATTTGTGTTGTTGCACACCTGCTCAGCACGCACTTTCCTCGGGCGAAAAGGGGTCCGTAGACCCCCCTTCGGCTATTCCCTGGCCCCTATGGACGTCAGCCTGTTCCAGGTGTCGTAGCCGACCCTATCCTTGGGCACCAGCCGGCTGCCGGCCTCGGCAACCATGTCCCCGCGGGCCTTGAACTCGCCCCGCTCCAGATGCCGGAGATCGATATAGATGGCACCCTGCTGGAGACGGCTTCCCTCGGGGAGGATCACCACCTCCTTCAGCTCGGCCGGCTTCCAGCCAGGGAGCAGCTCCCGGACATCCTTCACATCGTAGGCCGTGGGCGCCCCCTCCTCGTACTGCTCGCCATCCAGGCCGTAATTCTGGCCGGCAAGGTAATCAGGATTCATGTCCTCTCGGTACTCTTCAGGATGCTGCGCCATAGCCTCCCTCCTGTATGACAATACCCCGTTGATCCCTCGGCGATCACGGTAGCCACCAGCAGGCAATATCCATTCCCCCCTCGCTCGCCCTCCCATCCCCTACAACTTGATTGCGGGGCAGAGGAGCGGTAGAGTACACAATGGTGCTATTTGCGTTTTCGTGGTCAACTCGACAAGAGAAAGGATAAGGAAGGAGATACAGTCCCATGCCCAAGCCCCTCTCCACCAAGATCACCAGCCTTGCCGGATCCGCCACCGTGCAGGTGATGAACAAAGCCCGCACCCTCAAGCAGCAGGGGATCGACATCATGGATCTGGGCGGCGGCGACCCCGACTTCGACACCCCACAGAACATCCAGCAGGCCGCTATCGAATCCATGAAGTCCGGCTTCACCCACTACGTGGCGAGCACCGGCATCCCTCAACTACGGAAGGCCATCGCTAAGAAGTTGGCTGCGGACAACGGCGTGGAGGTAGATCCCGACAAGGGGATTATCGTGACCCCCGGTGGGAAGATGGCCCTCTATGCCACCATCATCACCCTATTGAACGAGGGCGACGAGGTGATCCTGCCCGAGCCCGCCTGGGTCAGCTACCGGCCGATCATTCAGTTAGCGGGGGGCGTCACCGTCCCCGTGAACCTCACACCTGAAAACGGCTTCAGCATCACGGCCGAGATGCTGCAGGAGAAGATAACCCCGAAGACGAAACTGATCATCATCAACTCCCCGTCCAACCCCACAGGGAAGGTGCTGACCAGGTCGGAGTTGGAAACCATCGCCGCGGCGGCCAGGGACAACGACCTGTACGTCCTCTCCGATGAGATCTACGAGAAGATCATCTTCGACGGTCGGGAGCACATCAGCATCGCCAGCTTCCCGGGGATGGCGGAGCGGACCCTGGTGCTGAACGGCCACTCCAAGCCCTACGCCATGACCGGCTGGCGGCTGGGCTACATCGCCGGACCCGCCTCGATCATCAAGGAAGTCGGCAAGATCCAGGAACAGGCCGTGACCTGCGCCCCATCCTTCGTGCAGGTGGGTGGCGTGGAGGCCCTCGAAGGCCCGCAAGACGCCGTGGCCATGATGTCGGCCGAGTACGAGCGGCGGCGCAACTTCTTCATCGACATGCTGAACGACATCCCCCACGTCAGCTGCTTCAAGCCCGAGGGTGCCTTCTACGCATATCCCAAGTTCGACCTGGGGCTGGATTCCATCAAGCTGGCGGACATGCTGCTGGAGAAGGCGCGGGTAGCCGGCACACCTGGTTCGGCCTTCGGGGCGATCGGTAACGGCCACATCCGCTTCTCCTTCGCCACTGCTCCCGATGTACTCGAAACCGCGGCCCGACGCATCAAGGAGATGCTCAGCTAGTACCAACAAGACAGGATGGACAGGCCTACCCTGTCCATCCTGTCCACCCAGTCCGATCCGTCCGATCAGACCTATCCGCCCACTCGTGCTACACGCCGCCCTTCTCCACCTGGACGATCGCCTCGTAGAAGCCGGCGCAGAGGCCCTGGCAAGAGAGGATGCCCGGAACCACCTGGTTGACTCCCTGTCCGAACTTGATCCAGCCCCCCTGATCGCACTGCAACACGCCCCTTCCCAGCGACTTGTCCAGCACGGTTAGACCCTGGATCCTGGTCCCGTTTGACCTGAGCACCAGCGCATCTCCCTCGGAGAGCCCAAGGCTCTCCGCGTCCACCGGATTCACACGCACCTTCAGCAGCTCCCCCTGATCCTCCGGGAGGATTTGGGCGTGGATCGCACGGTCAGGGTGGGTACTCAGCAGCACGTAGCCATCCGATCGCTCGCCTGCCGGGTTGGGCGGCACCTCCGAGGTGAAGCGGAAGCGCCCCGAAGGGGTGGGGAAGACCCGGTCGTGGAAGGGCACCGAGGGCTGGGTGGGATGCCTGACAGGCCCGGCCTGCAGCATCTCCAGCGTGATCCCCAGCGGCTCCAGGGGCGCGGCCAGCCTCTGGAGCCACTCCCTGGCCGTGCCCTCCATTTCCTGGATACCCAATCGCTCCGCGAGCCCCTGGAAGATCCGCAGGTCGGTCCTGGCCTCTCCTTGCGGCTCGATGACAGGGGTTACCGGCCCCAGCCATTGGTGGCCGTAGCTGCCCACCAGGTCCTCCTCTTCAAAGGGAGAGGTCACCGGCAGGAAGAGGTGGGCCAGATCAGCGGTATCGGTCAGGAAAGAGTCCAACAGCACCACGAACTCCGCCTTCTGGAATGCCTCGCGCACCTTCAGGCTGTGAGGGGACTGGGTAGCAGGATTGGAGCAGGAGATGGTGATCATCTTCACCGGCGGGTCGTTGGCTGCCAGTATCCCCTCGCCGAGTCTCGCCTTGGGTATCTCCCTGCGCTCAATGGCAGTATTGGGAGTCTTGAGGCCCCAGTCCCAGTACTCCCGCTCCTCCATCCCATGGCTTACCCCGCCACCAGGGACACCGACGTTGCCGGTCAGGGCAGCGATGGCGTCAACCAGGCGGTAGATCTCCGCCCCGAACTCCCGGCGCTGCAGCCCCCATCCGGCCCATATGGACGCCGGCTTGGTCTGGCCGTACCTAATCGCCAGCTTGCGGATGTCGGCCAGCGGGAGGCCACACTGGGTGGCCAGCCACTCCAGCGAGAGACTCTCGAGGGTGGAGCGATAGCCATCGACCCCCTCGGAATGGTGCTCCACGAAATCCCAGTCTACGAGCCCCTCATCCAGAAGGATCTTCCCCATCGCGGCGGCCAGGTAGCCATCGGACCCCGGGATGGGCTGATAGTGCATGTGGCAGAGATCCGCGGTCCTGGTGCGGACCGGATCGATCAGCACCAGGGTGGCACCCTTCGCCCTGGCCTCCTTCAGGAAGGGCACCAGGTGGACGTTCGTAGCCACGGGGTTCCGACCCCACAGCAGGATGAGCCGGCTGTTGGGCAGGTCCATCGGCTCGTGGGCGGTACGGTAGCCGAAGTCCATGGTCTGGCCTGCGATCCCGGCCCCACCACAGAGGGTGCCAGAGGCAGTTGTCACCCCACCGAGGAGGTTGAAAAAGCGGGCGTTCAGCATCTTGAGCGCCGTCATGGAACCGTTGTCCTGGTAGTGCATCAGGGAGAGCAGGCCATATCGGTCGCGGTAGTCGGCAATCCGCTCCGCCATGTAGTCCAGGGCGTCGTCCCAGGATAGCTGTTGCCAGTTGCCATCTACCCTTCGCATCGGGTGGAGCACGCGGTTGGGGGAGTAGACGCGGCGGACGTAGTCCCGCGACCGGCGGCAGAGGAAACCGCGCGTCACGGGATGGTCCGGGTTCCCCCGCAATCCCACCAGCCGCCCGTCCCGCACGGTGGCCAGCATGCTGCACCCGTCCGGGCAATCCCTGGTACAGGTAGTGAGGACAACTCTCTCCGAAGAACCGCTCATAGGGACCTCCAACGGCACCAGATCGACAGAATTGAGGGGGCTTGCCGAACTGAGGCCACATTATAGCAGCGACGTGCAGCCGAGGGCGCCGCGCATTCCATCGATAGAACGAAGCCGACATGGTTGACCTCGGTGGGCGGCCGCCATATCATCCCCCCAACGGATATCACCCTGGAGAGGTTGGGATATGGCATCAGAGGGGCAAGACAAACCCAGGACCAAGGGCCTAGTCCTAGTCTTCACCGGAGATGGTAAGGGCAAGACCACGGCGGCGGTCGGCATGGCCATGAGGGCTGTAGGGCATCACTACCGGGTCGCCGTGGTCCAGTTCATCAAGGGCACCATGCGCACGGGGGAGCAGGAGGCGGCCAGGATGCTGGCCCCCTACCTGGACTGGACCGTCACAGGTCGCGGCTTCACCAACGAAGCGTTCAGCAAGGTCACTCCCGAGGAACACCATCAGGCAGCGCAAGAGGCACTGAGAATCGCCGAGGAGAAGGTGCGATCGGGAGACTACCGGATGGTCGTGCTGGACGAGGTGCTGGGCGCGATCAAGGCCGGCCTGGTGACCACGGAGCAGCTGCTGGCGCTGATCGGGTCCAAGCCCCCCGCCCTCCACCTGGTGCTCACCGGCCGCGACGCCCCGCCCGAGATCGTGCAGGCCGCGGACCTCGTGACCGAGATGAAGATGATCAAGCATCCCTACGAGCAGGGCATCGTTGCCCAAAAGGGCGTCGAGTTCTAGCGTCAAAGCCTGAGCCCATTGGCATACCGTCGCAGCTACCACGCGTGAACCCGAACAGCACATAGCTGCGGAGGTGAAGGTGTCATGTTGTGGAACCTGTCCTTCGGCACGGGCAGCGTCGGTGTCCTCGGCGACGGCCTGCTGCTGTTCTTCGCTGCCTTCCTGCTGCTGAGCTACGTCGGGATCGGCCCAACGGCCCTCCTCCTGCCGAAGGGCTTGAGACCGATGGGATGGATGGCGGTTCCATACCTCGGCTACGCCCTGCTGGTGACGCTGTGCGCCGTCGGCGTGGCGGTCGGCGCCAACGTGGCCTCCTGCCTCGCCCTCACGCTGCTCCTCGCCTCGCTGCTGAACTGCTGGCTCTTCTTCCGGAGCCGCGGGATGTGGCCCCTCGGCGGCTTTCGCTGGTGGCTCCTGCTGGTGGGACTCGCCCTGCCGAGCTACCTGATCACCGCGCTGTCCATGGCCCACTCCGGAACGCTCGGCTACGTCGGCCCCTCCTCCGATCCGATCTGGTTCATTCGAAGCGCGGAATGGCTGAAGACCCACCCGTCTCCCCTCTTCTCCCTCGCCTCCCCGGGCCTCATCGCCCCCTACTGGAACGCCAGCTACCCGCCCCTCGATAGCTGGCTCGCCCAGGGCGCCCACATCGGGTTCAGGATGGCTCCCTACGAAGAGGCCTACTGGACCTTCTCCCGGGGGCCGAGATACCTGGAGGCATCCCTCGGCCTGCTGCTGGGATGGGATGCCGCGCTGGTCTTCCGGCCGGCCCAGGCGCTGATGCTCGCCATGGCCGTCCCGGCGACCTTCCTCTTCTGCCGGCAGTGGGTGCGAACGAGTATGGCCGTCTCTCTCCTCGCCTCGCTCCTCGTCGGTCTCAATAGCACCCTCTACTTCTGGGTCTACCTCGGCCACCCGGGCCAGGCATCCTGGACCTTCCTCCTGCCGGTGACGCTGGCAGTGACCCTCGCGGCGTTAGGGACCCGTGACAGGGCCGCGTGCGCCGCCGCGGTTCTGCTGCTGTCCGCCCACTTCATCAGCTACTGCCAGGCATCGCCCGTGCTTCCCGGTCTGGTCGGGACCGCCTTCCTCTACTACCTGATGCTGGGGCGCGGCTACCGGTGGCAACTGTTCGGCGTAGCTACCGCGATCGTGGCAGGCGTACTCGTTCTTGCCTTCCCGGAGCATCTCAAGATGCTGCTCACCCAGATAGGCACCGGGATGTACCAGGCGGTGGGCTGGGGCGATCCCAGGGTAGGGCCGCTGAGCGATGCCCTGGGGACCACCCCATCGGACGTGACGGTGGGGTTGGTATCGAGCAAGGGGCAGATCGATCAGACCACCGTCTCGACTTGGCAGTCGGTCTCCTCCTACATCTCACCCATCGCTTACCTTTTCATGGCAATCGGGCTGGCCGCGGGGAGAGGTGCAGGGCTATCGACCTACAGGGCAGTCCTGCTCGGGGATCTCCTCCTCCTGGGATACCTTGCCATCACCAACTACGGGTACGGCTATACGAAGCTGCTGTCGATGACCACCTTCCTGTTCTGCGTAGCCCTCGCCGCCGGGATGGTGGAGGCGTGGAGGTGGTGCCGCGCCACCCTGGCTTCACGCAAGCTGCCGGTGGCACGCGCCCTCGCGAGCGCGGCGGTGGCCGTCGCCGCCGCTTCCGTCGTCTTTATGGCCACGGTCAATCTGGGCGTCCTCGTGAGCAGCTACTGGAAGATGGACAGGAACCTGTTCAACACCGGCCTCTGGGACGCGTCCGCCCTGAACAGGATACTCCCCCAGGAGGCGGTGACTAAGCTATCTCCGGCGCTGTTCGCCGAGCCGCAAACGCTCTTCTACGCGAACTACTTTCTGCGGGATCAGCGGGTGCAGGGACCCGTGGCACTCGAGTGGATATGGAGGAGACTGGTGCTGCTCCCCCTGGACGAGAGCGCGACCAGAGACGCGAAAGCGACCTTTGGGCTGTTCGGCAAGGGCGAGATCGCCTCCATCCAAGGGCTCTCCCCCCAGGACCGGTTGTGGGCCGGCTCCCTGATGAAGGCATACCGCTTCCCGGCGGCCGAAGCCGAAACGGTGAGGGAGGTGCGGGGCGCCGAGGGCCAGCTTCAGTCGCTCCCCGCACTGCTGCCCGCCACGGTCGAGCTCAGGCCGGCGGAGGGCTCCGCATCGACGGACGGTGGCGACGAGGGCGCCCTCGTCGTGAGCCTGCTCTCCCAGGGATCGGCCCAGCTCCGGCTCTCCTCCTCCCTGGGGGAGCAGTCGGTCCAGATCAGCGGCGGCCTCACGGTCAGATCGTTCCCAGCCCGCACCGTGGACCGGCTGCAATTCGCCGTCGAAGCCGGAGGACCCGTCGTGGCGATCGCCACCGCGTGGCGAGATGGCGCCGACTCCGTGTCCATATCGGAGTATTACCCGAAGGTCATGGCTATCTCTGGCGGCAGCTACCTGAACGGAAACCGGATATCGGTCGTCTTCGTACACTTCGACGACCAGATACCGGCCGGCCACAGCATAGACGTCTACTCCTCGGACGGCTCGGACCACGTCGGCTGGTTCTCCCTCCCTCCCCTCGAAGGAGGCGAGATCAGGGGCATCCAACTGGACCTGGACCCCATCACCATGGAGCACACCCTGCTGATCCATGGGAGCCCCTTCGAGTTCCCCTACAGCGTGTTCCCTCAGGGGAAGCCTGGGGCCGACGGAGAGTACGTCGGCTATCTCACCACCACCTACGGGGGCACGAACCCCAACAGGATCCCGCTGTTCCGCTACCGCCTGGAGCGCGGCGAAGTGATCGACTTCACACCCTACCCGCTGCTCGCCGCTTGGGACGATACCCACCTGCAACAGTCCTGGAAGTGAAACCGGCCACCGGCAGGAGCCGCGCAGCACGGTAGACGCTGCTGAGACTGCCAGGCCTGGTGTATTGGGCTGGTCACCAGGACGCGCCCGATCATCCCCCTACGAACAGGGCATCGTCGCCCAGAAGGGCGTCGAGTTCTAGGAACGAGTCCTCTGACTCTGGCGTACTCGTGGTCCACACGGGGAGGGATTTGACCAACGACCAGTGGGAGAGATATCAACCACTGCTCCCACCCCAGAGACCCGATGCCGAACTCCCTGCCGAATACTGTCGACGCATCGTCAATGGCATCTATGGATAGGGACTCATATTCGTGTGGCGGGGAGGCTCTTCTACGCCTAACTTCATCTGACATCCTGCCTGCGCGGCGCGACGAGAAGAGTCAAGAGGTTGTTGTCTGCCGCCGAGAAATCGGCTCCGACAACGATGTCTCAAGAACACCCCCTAGTTCGCCCAGGCTAGGGAGAAGGGGTCTTCCACTCACCCCACAAACCCATCCGTGGCGCCACATGCCCATCGGACGGGCCAGAAAGGCGGCGTAACTAACAAGCTCAATCACCCGGAAATGTGGTGCGCACCCCATACCCGGCAGCCGGGTGGGGTGCGTTTCAAGATTGCGGGAGAGCGCTTGACAGTAAGGCGGAATCCGGTGAACCACCATGAGCTGGCAAGTGGTCTCCCGGAAAGACTCCTACAGCCAGCTCACCGGTCTCACGGAAATCTGAAACGCACCCCACCCGGCCGGGCGTGTTGCTGGCAAGCCGCGTCTGTGCTAGGATGGCGCCGTGCTTAGCCTTACTATCGCAGTCTCGTGCCGGGCCGACTGCTCTTAAACCCCTGAGCGATGCAGCCGCCGTTCGCAGGCAGCGCCGAGATGATATCTCCGGAGTCTGTCATGGCCACGCCCGAGGACCGTTTTCTGACCCACTCTTCCGGCGAGATCCCCCTGCTTGAGCATCTCCTTGCGCATCGCCTGTTCAGCGTTTTGCCGAAAGTTGTCTTGGTCGGTCTGACTGAGAAATTCGAGGAGCGTCAGTACCGAAAAGGTCACTACATCTATCGAGTTGGCGACACGCCTGATTTCCTGTTCATGGTGAGGGCAGGGCTCGTCTTACTGACTCGAAGCGACGTCGAGGGAAGGCCGCATGCGCTGATAGCTTACTACCCGAACGACATTGTCGGGCTATCAGCTCTTGTGCTGGGGCACAGGCGTACAGCCGTGGCCTGCGCCCTAGTTGACACCACAGCCCTGCTACTGGATAGGGATACGTTCCTGTATCTTTATCGGAACATACCTGAATTGGCCGATCGAGTTACTCAGGAGTTGTACCGGTCGTTGTCGAGATCCCGCGACTTGGCCATGCGCTTCACTCAGACTCCTACCTCCTGCCGCGTTGCCAGCTTTCTGCTGGAGTACAGCGCCAACACCGTCTCACGAAACGGCGATCGGCTTCGCTTTGACCTCGACCTGTCGCACCAGGACATTGCTCTGCTGCTAGGAACGAGCCGCGAGACCGTGACGCGGGTATTTGCCAACCTGTCTCGGCGAGGGCTCATCGGGACTGATGACAGACAAATGGTGATCCTGAAACCCGATGAACTTCAGCGGCTTGCGCAGACATGATTGACCCTGTTCCCCATTAGCCCTCAACGAAGCTTCTCTTTGGCCCTTTCGAGATGAGTATGTAGTTGGCTGCGAAGGCCCGCAGTCTCTATGTATTCCCTCGGGAGGAGAATCCACAATCCCGACCAACTCCGATCAATCTCCGGCAGTAAGGCTGGCTCCGCTCTTCATGATGGGGTTAGACCCAGCTCACGGTTGCGCTCACAATCAGCGCACCCCCGCCCCCTTGACCCATACGTGCATGTGATCATCATCACAATATTTATGTGATGCGTTTCCTTGTGCCCTACCTAGGGCAGGACTATCGTGCCTTCACGGGCAACGCTCGTAGAACACTAAATTGGGAGGAGTGCTCAGATGGAGAATGTCGACAATTGCTTTCCCTTCCTGAAGGTTCCCACAAGGTCCCCTAAGCCCAGAACCACTGGCCTAACCCTTTTCATGGACTGGAGCCTCTCTACCTCTGAAGTCGAAGGCCTCATGGAACACTCCGCGGAAATCCTCGACTACGCCAAGCTCGTCGACCATGCCGCCACCGCCCTCAGACACTCCAGGAGCTTCCTAAAGAAGAAGTTCGAGATCTACCACAAGCACCAGGTCAAGGTGTTCATGGGTGGAGTCATCTACCAGGTCGCTGCCCTCCAGGACCAGGTCCGACCCTTCATGGAGACTCTGAAAGATGTGGGCTTCGACGCCGTTGAGGTCAGCGAGGATGTCATGCCGGGGCCTTATCCGTTGGAGCGCCGGATTGCCGACATCAAGCTCGGGGTGGAGCTAGGCCTCGAGGTCATGACGGAGGTGGGTAAGAAGGACCCCGAGGCTCCTATCGACCCGGACTACGCTATCAGCTACGCCCTTAGAGACTTCGAGAGCGGGGCGAAAATGGTGACCGTAGAGAACAGCGACACCATCCTGCTGATGAAGACGGATCCCACGCCCATCTTCAAGTTCGTCGAGGCGATCGGGCTCGATCGGATCCGGTTTGAGGTAGGACCTACAGCCTCCGGATGGCCCAACGTGGCGGCCTGGGTGATCAAGAACTTCGGGCCGGAGGTGAACCTGGAGAACGTGCATCCCCACTGGATAGGCGTTCTCGACGGGATGAGGCGCGGAATGGCGCGGCCAGTCCAGTACGAGTTCACGGCCAAACGAGGCGCAAAGCTATAGCAGTTTCAGAGGGTGCTTGTGGTGGCGCGTAATGGTCTGACCGGAGAAGATACACCACTCGACTATCTTAGTAGTCATCGATTATTCGGTGTACTGCCAAGGGTAGTGCTGGTGGGCCTCTCACAGGAACTAGTGCCCCATGAGTGCTGCAGGGGTCACTACATCTACCATGCGGGTGATGCGCCTAGCTTCCTGTTCGTCGTGAGATCAGGTCTGGTCGCACTGTCGCGGAATGACGCCCAAGGTAGGACGCGTGTGCTCCTCACCCATCGCACGGATGACGTCGTTGGCTTGTCCTCGGTGGTCTTTGGACTCCGGCGCACGCTAACTGCTTGCGCGCTGGTGAACACTACGGGTCTGCTTCTAGAGAGAGACACCTTCATGTATCTGTGCCGGCATCTGCCGGAGCTTTCCAATCAGGTTCTCCGTGAACTTTACCAGAGGGTGCTTTACTCATGGGAGGACGGCCCACGTCTGACCCAGGGCCCCGTAACCTCCCGCGTTGCCTGGTATCTGCTTGAGTCCGCCGCGAGGGCTTGGCCCTCGCGGCCCAACCCAGACGCTTTCGACTTGGAGCTGCCTCACTGTGACATTGCTCTTCTTCTGCGAACGCGCAGGGAGGCGGTCACCCGAGCATTGGCAGAGCTGAAGAGTCAAGGTGTGATTGCGACTGAAGACAGATCGGTACTCATCCTTAAGCCTGACCTGCTCCGGAAAGTGGCACAGCACCAATGGCCGGTAGAGCCGGACGTGTGATCGTCATCACCGCTGGCTAGTGATGCCCTTCCCTTAAGATAGGGCTGGACCTGGAAATGGAGGTATTCACTGAGATTGGCAAGAAAGGTCCTACTGCTCCGCTGGATCCTGACTATGCCCTCGCGGCTCGGAGGCCGGAGCTGTGGGCGTGACTATCGAGAACAGCGACATCGCCATGCTACTGGAGTCGGAGATCCCACGCCAATATGCAAGATCGTGGAGACCATTGGGGCTGACTCGATCTCTCGTTCGACAAGGAAGGCATCATGACTACCATCCTTCGTGTTGATGCAAGAGCGGTCTTACTTCCCCTCCGTGGTAGCTTCAAGACAGCCCGCTCAGTGCATACTCACCAACTCAGTGTAGTGACTACCGTCGAATGCTCTGACGGAGTAAGAGGCTACGGTAGCATCGACCCTTCTCCTGGATATCTACCCGAGACGGTTCCCCAGGTTGTAGCCAAAGTGCAGGATGTCCTGGGACCAGCCCTCGTGGGTATCGATGTCGCAGATCCCCGGTCCCTCGTGGAGAAGCTAGTCTCGATCGCGCCTGACTCTCCTATAGCTCGGGCCTCCGTGGAGTTAGCTCTCTGGGACTTGCAGGGCCGCCTCCAGAGGCTACCCGTCCATCGGCTCCTTGGAAAAGCCCGGAGATCGGAGATCGCTCTGGTAGGCTGGATCGGGGTGCTGCCGCCGGAGAAAGCTGCCCGGGCAGCGGTGGATTGGGTCGAGAAGGGGTTTCGAGCTCTCAAGGTCAAGATTGGTCAGGAGCCGCAGAGCGACTGCGAGCGGGTTCGGGCCGTTCGCGCAGCAGTGGGACCGAGCATCGAGATCCGGGTGGATGGCAATGAGGGCTACGATGTGAACACTGCCATCTCTGTATTGAGAGCCCTGCGACCGGTAGGATTGATCTACTGTGAGCAGCCCGTGACTCGCCGAGATTTTTCCGGCCTTGCCACCATTCGCCGACAAGTCGATGTTCCACTGATGGCGGACGAAGGCATCGAGACAGAAGCCGACCTCCGGGATCTTGTCCGGTGCGAAGGAGCCGATTACGTCAAACTCAAGGTGATGAAGCATGGAGGCATCTGGGAAACCTACCATATGGCGCGGATAGCCGCCGAGGGCGGTCTCGTCTGCACCATAGGCCATGGTTTCGGCACCGCCCTCGCAACTCTGGCGGAGATCCAGGTGGCAGCGGTACTTGATCGAGCGACAGACGCCCACGAGATGGTGGGGCCACTGAAGCTTCTTGATGATGTGGTGGTGCAGCCCCTGGATCTGAGCAGGGGATGTGTCGGTCTTCCCGACTCTCCCGGTCTTGGCGGAGACCCCTCACCCGACAAGATCTCGCAGTATGCTGCCGTATGACTACGGCTTGCGCTCTGGTGAACACTATGGGCCTGCTCCTGGAGAAGGCCTTCATGTAGATGATAGCCCATCGCTGGTGAGCCATCGTAACACTAGATCAATAGGAGGTAGTGACCTATGAAGACGCCTTACCAGGTCGCGGGCGTGTTGTTCATGCTTTTGTCGGCGCTGGTCGTGCAACAGTCGCTTCGCCTCCAATACTACACTTCGCTGGGCCCAGGCCCGGGTTTCTTCCCGTTGTGGGTGGGTGGCGCCGTGGGGGTAATGGGAGCGCTCACGCTCTACCAAGCCACGTTCCGACCATCAGAACCCATGCCGGACGATTTCGTGCCTTCCAGCGCTGGGTATCTCAGGATGGGGGCCATAGTACTGTCTCTGGTGGGGGCCGTCGTCCTGATGGACCCCCTGGGCTTCCGCCTGACCATGCTGGCATTCCTGGTCGTTCTGCTGTCGGCTCTTGGACGCCAGAATATCCTTGTCACGGCCCTGGTGGCCCTGACTGGCAGTTTCGGCGTCTATTTCGCGTTTGTTGAGTGGCTGAAGGTTGTTCTGCCCATTGGGGTTCTTGGCATCTGACCCACGATCCTTAGAGCCTTTCCGCCGTTCATGTCAGGTGTGGCAAAAGGGAGTCGAGAAACAGACAGGACGGCGCCTACCGAGCGAGGAGGAGACGGTGGACACTCTTCAACTGCTGCTGAATGGGTTCGTCACGGCAATGCAGCCGGTCAATCTCGTCTTTGCCTTACTGGGGTGCTTGCTTGGCACTCTGGTAGGCGTGCTGCCCGGGATCGGGGCGTCCGGGGCCATGGCCATACTGATCCCCTTTACCTTCGTTCTCGATCCAACTCCCGCCATTATCATGCTGGCGGCCATCTACTACGGCGCGATGTATGGGGGGACGATCACGTCGGTATTGATCAACACCCCCGGGGAGGCGGCTGCTGCCGTTACCTGCCTGGACGGCTACGAGATGGCGAAGCGGGGCCGAGCAGGTGCCGCCCTGGCCATATCCGCCGTCGGCTCCTTCATTGGCGGCACCGTTTCGATGCTAGGGTTGGTCTTGCTCGCCCTCCCCTTGACGGCCCTCGCGCTGCAGTTCGGCCCCCCTGAGTTCTTCGGCCTCATGGTGCTGGGGCTGTCGCTAGTCATAAGCCTTGCGGGCAAATCCCTGTTGAGGGCGCTCCTGTCGGCCGCCCTGGGGATGGTGATCGCCATGGTGGGCATGGATCCGATGATGGGCTTGGCCCGTTTCACCTTCGGCAACCCGGAGTTGCTGGATGGTCTCGGCCTCGTACCGATCGTGATGGGGCTCTTCGGGGTTGCGGAGATCCTCCTGAATGCTGAAACAGGCGTCGCTCAGGTGTTCGACACCAGGATGAGCACGCTGATCCCCTCGATGAAGGACTTGAGGGCTTCAGCCTGGCCGATCGCCCGTGGCTCAGTGACCGGCTTCTTCCTGGGCCTGATCCCTGGAGTGGGTGCAATTGTTACTACCTTTGTGTCATATGTTGTCGAGAAGAGGATGTCTAGGACGCCGGAGAAGTTCGGGACCGGCATGATCGAGGGGGTGGCGGGGCCCGAGACGGCGAACAACGCACACCACGTAGCGGCCTTGATACCCCTGTTCACGCTCGGTATACCCTGCTCGGCCAGCATCGCCATCATCATGGGCGCTTTCATGATGAATGGACTGATTCCTGGCCCTCTCCTCTTCAAGGAGCACGCGGACTTCGTTTGGGCCGTCATCGCGAGTATGTACGTCGCCAATGCGATGCTGCTGGTGCTGAACCTCCCGCTCATACCGATGTGGGTCGCCGTGCTGAGACTCCCCTACTCGGTTCTCTTCGCCATAATCCTCGCCTTCTGCGTGTTGGGTGCCTACAGTCTGGAGAACAGAATCTTCGACGTGGGTACAATGGTGGCCTTCGGAATAGTAGGTTACGTCTTCAAGAAAATGGACTACCCCCTGGGACCCATGGTCCTCACGTTGATACTGGGGCGCATGATGGAGACGGGGCTAAGACGATCCCTGGAGATGTCTCTGGGTGAATTCGATATCCTGTTCACCCGCCCAATCTCCGCCACGCTCCTAGCACTAGCCGCGCTGGTCTTCGCCGCGTCCCTATTTAGATTGTGGTCGGCGGCCAGTGACCGAGCCAAGGAGAGACTGACTAGCTAGCAGTGAGATCTCCGACCCAGTTGTGCGAAGGTCAAGGGTAACTCCATCTGAAGATCGAAAGAAGGATAAGCCGTGAGACAGCCTCGCGACCACCAGCGGAGCCCTCCAGCCATCGAGACCGGCTCTGAGATAGACCGGTTGCTGCCGATCGAGAGACTCGCCCGGCTCCAAAGCGGATCAGGGCCGGGGAGAAGGCATCCACGCCTGGCTCTCCTCAAAGTGATGGTCCCAGGTGGGGCCACAGGGCGATCAGGTTGCCAACCATGCCCCGGGCGTGGGGCGCGCACCGAAGGCCTACGAAGTCAACGATAGACAGGAGGACCAGATGAGGCGCACGTTTCTGCAACTTGTGGCGGTTATCGTGGGAGTGAGTCTCCTGGGCGCCGGGTGCGGTCAGGCGACTCCGTCACCCACATCGACCCCTGCCAAAGCTGCCCCCACAGCCGCGCCCGCCCAGTCGGCGGCGACCAAGGCTCCGGCAACTCAGCCCGCCGCCACCCCAGCAGCGGCAGCTAAGAAAGTAGACTGGCCGGAGAAGGGCAAGGCAGTGCAGATCATCGTTTCCATCACAGCGGGCGGAAGTACCGACGTCCAAACCCGTCTGCTGGCAGCCGGGCTCGAGAAGCAGTTCCCCGGGGCCAGCTTCCAGGTGGTGAACAAGCCGGGTGGCGGGCAGTTGCTGGGGTACACAGAGGCGGCCAAGGCCAAGCCGGATGGCTATGTCCTAGCTTGCTTCTCCGGGCCATCTGCAAACTTGCTCTACCTGGACAAGGAGCGCGGGGCTACCTACGACCTCAAGAGCTTCCAGCCTGTTGCCCAGTACTTGACCTCCGCCCAGACCCTCGGCGTTAGGACTGACAGCCCCTACAAGACTGTAAAGGACCTGGTAGATGCCGCGAAGGCCAATCCGGGGAAGATCCGAGTGGCAGCCGGGGACCTGCTGAGCAGCAACCATCTAATATACATGCTTCTGGAGAGGGCGGCGAGCATCAAGTTCGCGACTGTCCACTTCGACGGAGGACAGCCGGGCATAACGGCCCTGCTAGGTGGGCATGTGGAGGTTGCATCGCAGCAGGTGGGTGGTATAAGCAGCCAAGTCAAAGCCGGCACCGTCCGGGTTCTTGCAGTAGCGGACACCAAGACGTATGAGCAGCTCCCCGGTGTGCCGACGTTCGAGTCACAAGGATACAACGTCTTGACTCCTACTGATAACTTCCTCGTCGCTCCCGCTGGCACGCCCATGGAGATCGTGAACATGTTGAGCGCGGCCGTCGAGCGGGTCGTGAAGACCGACGAGGATATCAAGAAGAAGTTAGAAGCCTTGGGCGTCAATCTGCGGTACCGAAATCCAGAGGAATCGCTTGCCGAGATCCAGAGGCTCGACAAAGACCTGCTACCCTTGATCGAGCTATCGAGGCAGAAGTAGCCGGGCTCATCTTCTCCCGGAACGGGGCGCGCAACCCTACCTGAACATCACTGAAGCGATGTCGGTTGGGGCTGCGGCGCCCCCTACTGGGACGTCCCGATGTGCCCTGGGAAGCGAAGTTAGCTGCGGTAGCCGAGGCTCGCAACTGCCGAGAGGCGCAAGATTCGCGATGCCGGCCCACAGGATGATGAATCTTACGGTTGTGGCATCACGACCAACTGTGCTATTATCGTCGGCAACAGGGGTGATGAAGCTATGGTGGTGATGATTGCTGCCAAGAAGGCCCTGGTTCAACCATATCCGCTTTGGGAGTACGCCTTGCCGCCCGATGCAATTCGGTGCGGCTATTGTTCTTCTTCCCAGCGCACCCGGTCGAGCTATCCACCAACCCAGGCCTCTTCCGAGATACCCTCAGTGTGAAACGGTATTCACCTCCCGTTCTCTCTCGAGTGCCCCTGTGTGATTCCTATTCCCAGACCGCTCGGATCTGATTCGCCCGCAGGACCCTTCCCCGGGCAACGGCGCGCACGACACGGTCAATAGGTCCGAAGGTGCGCATACGTAGGGAGCCAGCGTGTCGGAATCATCAGGATGAGGAGGTAGCCGCGTGGTAGCGACCCGTGAGTTGACAAGGCGCGATTTCCTGAGACTGTCGGCAGGTTCGGTGGCTGCTCTTGGAATGTCCCTCTTGGACATGCCAGGCTTTACCAAACTACTCGAAGCAGCTGTCGAAGAGATTCCGGTTCTCTGGCTGCAGTTGGCTAGCTGCACCGGATGCTCGGTTTCGGCGCTGAACAGCCTGAGCCCTAGCATCCGGAACGTCCTGGTAAACGAAGTCGTACCCGGCAAGCATGTGAGCCTGAGATACCATACGACGGTAATGGGCGGCGCCGGCGACCAGGCAATGAAGGTGATCGAGGACACGGCCAGAAACAAGAAAGGCTATGTCCTCGTCGTCGAAGGAGCGATCCCGTTGAAGGAAGACGGGGTCCACTGCCAGATCGGAGAGAGGGGCGGCAAGGGAATCAGCGCGCTGGAACACACCTCGCGGCTCGGCTCCGATGCGATGGCCGTGCTTGCCCTGGGCACCTGTGCCGCCTACGGCGGCATCCCTTCCGCGAGCCCCAACCCGACCGGCAGTGTCGGTGTGGGTGAGGTATTTGACCGCCACGGCATAAAGACTCCAGTCATCAACATTCCTGGCTGTCCGTCGCACCCGGACTGGTTTATCGGAACGATCGCCTCCGTTCTCATCAGCGGTCTTGGCAGCGTGAAGCTGGACCACATCGGCAGACCAGTAGCCTTCTTCGGCCAGAACATCCACGAGAATTGCCCGCGTCGCGGCCACTTCGATGCCGGCCGCTTTGCCAAGGGCATATCGGAACCCTACTGCCTCTACGAACTCGGCTGCAAAGGTCCTGTCACCAACTCCGACTGTCCTTCCAGACGCTGGAACGCGTCGACGAACTGGTGCATAGGCGCGGGCGCACCATGCATCGGCTGCACCGAACAGGGTTTTCCCGATGCGATGTCACCGCTCTACAACAAGGTCAGCAACGTTAGTCTGCCCGGCATTAATCTGACTGCCGACAGGGTCGGTGCCGCCCTCGGCGTGGCTACTACGGTTGGCCTCGGAGCACACCTGATCGGCAACGTTGCCACGGGACGGTTCGGCCGCAAGAAGGGGGAGCTAAACGGGGACCACAACGGGGAGTCCAAGCAAGAGGGGGAGGAATAGGCTGTGGGTACCATAGTCATTGACCCGGTGACGCGGATCGAAGGGCACCTCAAGGTGGAAGCAGTGGTCGAGGGCGGCGTGGTGAAAGAGGCCCGAAGCGCCGGCATGCTGTTCCGCGGTTTCGAAATCATCCTCAAAGGGCGCGATCCACGTGATGCGCAGCACCTCACCCAACGTGTCTGTGGTGTCTGCCCCACCGCCCACGCCCTTGCCGCAGCGCTCGCCCTCGACACGGCCTTCGGCATAGACGACAGGATCCCCGATAATGGTCGGATCCTCCGGAATCTAATCCACGGATCGAACTACCTTCAGTCCCACATCCTGCACTTCTACCACCTGGCGGCCCTCGATTTCGTGGACGTAACCGACGCGGGCAAATACCAGGGCAACGATCCTGGTCTTCAGTCGGTCAAGAAGTTCATCCAGCGGGCCGGCGATCGCCAGGACCCCGGCGCCCTCGGGCCCTTCGCTCCCCGCTACGAGGGCGACTATCGCCTGCCCGCGGCGGTTAACCAGGCGGCGGTGGCTCACTACCTTCAAGCGCTGGACATGCGAAGGACTGCCCACGAGATGGCATCGATCTTTGCCGGCAAGCAACCCCACGCGGTAGCTGTGGTTCCCGGTGGAGTCACCATGCTTCCCACGCCGGACAACATTACGGCTTTCTACTGGCGGCTGAACCAGTTGCGCGACTTCATCGATAACGTCTACATCCCCGATGTTGTTGCGGTAGCCGAGGCATATGGCGACTATTTCGGGATCGGCGTCGGGCCTGGCAACTTCCTGAGTTACGGAGTCTTCGATCTGGACGGCAAGGAGAAGGACCAGACCAGGCGCAAACGACTCCATGCTCAGGGAACCGTTTCGGCGTCTGATCTGAAGCACAGACCGCTGGATCCCGGGAAGATCACCGAGGAGGTAGCTGCCAGTTGGTATTCGTCGAAGTCTGGGCTCCATCCCAGCGAAGGGGAAACGGTGCCGGACTCCAAGAAGGACGGCGCCTATAGCTGGCTGAAGTCGCCTCGCTACGAAGACAGCGTCTACGAGGTTGGTCCACTAGCACGAATGCTCGTCAGCTATGTTGCCGGTAACCCTCAGGTGAAGAAGCTGATCGACGATACCCTGTCACACTTCAAGGCTCAACCGTCGGCGCTCGTCAGCGTGCTCGGTCGACACGCGGCACGGGCCCTTGAGACGAAACTCGTTGCCGACGCCATGGCCGAGTGGGTACTGCAGCTCAAGCCGGGTGAGCCTATCTCGGTCAACTATACGATGCCGGACGAGGGGCAGGGCGTGGGACTCTGGGAGGCATCTCGAGGCGCGCTCGGCCACTGGCTGAGGATCTCAGGGGGCAAGATCGCCAACTACCAACTGGTGGTTCCCACTACTTGGAACGCATCACCGAGGGATTCCAAGGAACAGCCGGGGCCTATCGAGCAGGCAATAGTGGGCACCAAGGTGAAAGACGAGAGCAACCCGGTGGAAATCGTCAGGATTGTCCGGTCGTTTGATCCCTGCATCGCCTGTGCGGTGCATCTAGTGACCCCGCAGGGTCGCGATCTCGCCCAGTTTCAAATGCTGTAGGAGGGTAGGAAGATGCAAACAAACGCGCACGGCCACGATCGGGTTGAGCGGCTGAACCATTGGGTACATGTGGGCAATATGGCACTGTTGCTCCTTTCGGGCTTTCAGATCCATGCACCGGGGTTCAACATATTCCAGAGCATGAGTAACGCGCGGCTCGTTCATTTCGTGTCCATGTACATGTTTCTCGCGGTCGGGGTGATACATGTGTACCAGTTCTTTGTACTGGGCAAGTACAAGGTGGCGATGCCCCGACTGTCGGACGTGGGATCCCTGGTCGCCGAGGTTCAGTACTACCTGTTCCTGCGAAGCGATGAGCCCCCCTACGAGAAATACAACGCGCTGCAGAAGTTCACGTACGCGGGGATTTTCGCCCTGGCGGTGCTCATGTCGATACTGGGCTTCGTCCTGTACTGGCCGGAGTCGCTGGCGTCGGCGGCGATGCTGCTGGGAGGACTGGCCGCGGTTCGCCAGTTCCACTATCTGATAGCCTGGGCATATGTCCTCTTTGTTGGGGTTCACCTGTATATGATCTCTATAACCGACCTCCAGCTGCTGGTGGCCATGGTGACCGGCCGGAGAGCGCGCGGAGTACAGGGTTGACGATGATGACGGTGGCTGGGCGAGCCTTGGACTCGCATCCCCGTGCGGGTAGCGGAGACAGTGCATATCACGAAGGCGACGGCGATCTTCCATCAGCCTGTGCTGAAGCCCGGCCGGGGATCCTGATCCTGGGCGTGGGGAACATCCTTCAGAAGGACGATGGCATTGGAGTACGGGTCATCGAACGGTTGATGGCAACAGACGTATCGCCGCGGGCCGAGTTACTCGACGGCGGAACCGCCGGAATGGATCTGTTGAGTGAGGTGATCGGGCGGGAAAAGGTGGTGGTCGTAGATGCCGTCCGTGGGGGTGGCGCGCCCGGTGCCGTCTACCGGTTCGCTCCCGAGAGCGTCGAGGAGGAGCCGTATCCCATCACCTCGCTTCACCAGATCGGGTTGCTCGAGGTGCTGCTGATGGCAAGACACCTTGGGCGCGCGCCCAAACAGACCGTGATCTTCGGCATCGAGCCGAAACAAGTAGATTGGGGGCTCGGGCTCAGCCCAGAAGTGGCGGCAGTACTACCCCGCGTTGCCGATATGGTCCTGGCGGAAGTTGGTGGAACGGTACCACCCCCTTCAACCGTGGTTGAAGGTTGATCACCAACCTGGTGAAAGTGGTTCACTCCTGCGCCAGCAGTCTTGGCATCCTGGTCTGTTCCTGACACGACCGGGCCCCACAGTCCCGCTACCGTGCCTTCACGCCCAGGACAAACAGCGCGATGGCGGGGGCGGCCACCAGCAGCCTCGGCAGAAGGCCATCGATAGTCCAGCTTATCCCCAGCATCTGTCGGAAGGATGGGAAGGCCAGTAGCAGTTGAGCGGCCGTCAGGTATAGCCCCAGCAGCAGGTAGTAGAGGTCCTGGCGCTTTCGACTGCGGAGCAGAGACCAGCCGCTGAAGAGCGTCACCGCGAGGGCGAGCAGCAGAAACAGGGTGCTCCAGATCGGCTGTCTGGCGAACTCCTCCAGGGCTGGTGGAAGCAAAGTGGTCTCTCCATTGAGCAGGTATAGGCTCTCCTCGCTGGAGGGCTCCCGCTAATTATACCGCCTCCGCCCCCAACCCCCGAATACCGAACCACGGAGAGCGCGGAGGATTCACGAAGTCCTCTGTGACTTCTCTGTGCTCTCCGTGTCTCCGTGGTCGAATCGCCTACCCCTCGGCGGCTACCGGGTTCTCCAGGACACCCAGGCCCTCCACCTCTACCTCCACCACATCCCCGGCGTTGAGGAAGACCTGGGGCTTCCGGCTGTGCCCTACCCCACCCGGCGTCCCCGTGGCGATGACGTCGCCGGGCTCCAGGGTAATCCCCTGGGACAGGAAGGCGATCAAATCCTGGACGTTGAACACCAGGTTGGAGGTGCTGGAGTTCTGCATGGTCTGGCCGTTCAGCCGCAGCGATATCCTCAGGTTGTTGGGATCCTCTATCTCATCCCGCGTCACGAGGGCCGGTCCCAGGGGCGCGAAGGTGTCGAAGGACTTGCCCCTGGCCCATTGCCCGTCCCCCATCTGGGCGACCCTGGCGCTCACGTCGTTCATCATGGTGTAGCCGGCCACGTACTCCAGGGCGCGCTCGGCCGGCACGCCCTTGGCCTGCTTCCCTATCACCACCACCAACTCCGCCTCATAGTCGATCTTGTCGTCGATAGGAGGCAACAGGATGGGGGCTCCCGGACCGACCACGCAGGAAGAGTACTTGGCGAAGAGGATGGGCCGCTCCGGCAGCTTCATCCCTATCTCCGCCGCGTGATCCCTGTAGTTCAGCCCAATGCAGAGCAGCTTGCCGGGCCTAGGGATGGGCGCCAGGATCACCACCTCGGATATGGGTATGCTCAGCCTCTCGCCAAATGGCCCCCTGGGCTCCTTTGCCCCCAGACTAGCCACATACTCCATCGCCTTCCTGGCGGCCTCGAGGGCCCTCTCCCCCGCATCCAGGAAGGAGAGCATCTCCGCCGGCAGGTGGGCGGCAGCCAGCGGGTAGGGGAGGGGAATCCCTTGGGAGTGGAGATAGCCAGCATAAGCCTTGGGCAAATGGACCACCTGGTCGCCTACCACAGCCCCAACGGAATCCATGCCCTCGTATCGAAAAGTCACCAGCCTCATGGCTCGCGCACGCCTCCTTACGGTCTCTGCAAAGCTACCGGCAAGTGCCAGATGAGGGTTATGGTAGCCTCTGGAACCTCCCTCTGTCGAGGGCGGAGAGCAACAACCACTTGACAGCCTCAAAACCCGGCTGGTATCGTGCGACCAGACAGGAGGCTGTTGATGATCCTGCGGACGCAGATTCGCCCCCTGTTCCGCTTCCGACTGTACCCTTAGATATCAGGAGCGAGTCTGATTTAGGAGACAGGTGCCATCACTAGATCGAGTCAAGTTTTGGGTCGTGATACCCACTGTAACCTGAAGGAGGCACAGATGAGCGACCTGCAGTCTGCCACCTCCCCGCGACGAATGAAAGCTACACACCCTACCCCATTGGTTGCCACCATCACTACGCTGTTGGCAGCCATGCTTCTCGTCCTCTCTTCCAGCCTTGCCTTCGCTGCACCCATTGACCCCTCCACAGCCCCTGCCTATCTGCGACTGGAGTCCCATGAGGTAGCCGAGGGGGAGACACTGCTGGGGATAGCCGAGAGGTACGGAATTTCTGCGCAGACCATCCTCTGGGCCAATGAACTGGGAAACGGGGAGCTGCTCAGGATCGGGCAGACACTGGTTATCCTGCCGGTTTCCGGCGTGCTGCATCAGGTCAAGAGAGGGGAAACGATCAACAGCATCGCCCAGGACTACGGTGTGGAGGCCAAGGATATCGTGGATGCCAACGCGATCTCCGACGCCGAGCTGATACGGGTAGGAGATTATGTCCTGGTCCCCGGCGGTGTCAAGAACGCTAGCCCCGAGGAACCCCCCGCGGCCCCCGCTGCGGTCACGTACACAGTGAAGCCCGGGGATACCATCAACTCCATCGCCGCGGCCTTCGGCATCAAAGTTTCCAGCCTGCTGGCAGCCAACGGCCTAGTCAATCCGGACTACCTGAAGATCGGTCAGCAGCTAACGATACCAGGAGGGCAACAACCTGCCGCAGCTTCCCCGGTAGCCCCACCCCCCACCCCGCAACCGACGGCGAGCCCTGCTCCCGCCCCACAGGAGCCTCAGCAAGGCCGATCCGACACCAGTTCTCGAGGCGAGGCGGGGAGCGGTCGCAGCTTTGTGGCCACCGTCACCACCTACTGCCTCTCGGGACGGACCGCAATCGGCACCCCTGTCCGTTGGGGAGTGGTGGCCGTGGACCCCAGGGTCATTCCACTGGGATCGCGGATCCAGATCGACGGCTTCGCCGAAGTCTTTGTGGCCGAGGATACCGGCGGAGGGGTCTGGGGCAATTGGGTTGATATCTGGTACCCCAACTGCCCAGAGGCTCGCATCTTTGGCACTCAAGCCCGACGAGTGACCATCCTCGACTGAGAGTAAGCTCACGAGTCCCTCTGTGGTGTCCACAGAGGGACTCGTTCCTCCAACAGTACCTCGGGTCGCATCCGGGTTGACTCCTTTCCGAGTCACACCCTACAATGCCCACGCTATCCCCTCCTCATTTGTGATCTACGCGGGCAATGGAAGGATGCGGTTAGGCGTGAGCGACTACTCTGGCAACTACTACTCCAGCGAAGCCCGGCTGATCGCCTCTCTCTGCTACCTGTTCCCCGTGGTAGTACCGGTTCTGGTGCTGGTGAGCGAACTCAGAGGGAAAGCCTTTCTCCGTTACCACGGCTACCAGGGCCTCGCAGCGGGGGTTATCCTTCTGATCTTGTACTTCCTGCTCATACCGGGATCCACCTGGCTCCTGTTGAACATCCCCCTGGTAGGTTGGGCATTCGCCTGTCTGGCTCCGTTCATATACATGGCAGCCTTTGCCCTTCAGCTCTACTGGGCCTATTCAGCCTATCGAGGACAGCTGTTCTCGATCCCCATAGTGGGAGAGATCGCCAGGGCGTCCATGCAGGATTGAGCGGGTGGCACGGGTTGTTATGGCCTTGAGTTGAGGTGATAGGTACTGTCGTGCTGAACGACAGCGCGAAGGATCTCCCCGCAGCCAGAGGAGATCCTTCGCTGCACTCAGCACGACACGGGTGGGAGCGCTCAGGACGACACTCAAGAGGAGCATTCGCATGAAGGAAGAGGTCAACGTTGGCCTGCTGGGCCTTGGGGTAGTGGGATCGGCCGTGGCCGGGGCTCTATTGGAGAAGGAAGCCATGATCGCAGGGCGCGTGGGGTGTCCTGTGCGACTCCGCAAGGTGTTGGTGCGCCACGCGGGCAAGGAGCGCGCGGTATCACCCTCCATGCTCACACTCGACCCCTCGACCGTCTTGGACGACCCTGAGATCGACATCGTGGTCGAGCTGATGGGAGGGGAGAAGCCCGCGCACGACTACCTGCTGCGAGCCATCCAGAAGGGGAAGCAGGTTGTCACCGCCAACAAAGAGGTGATGGCCAAGTTTGGCCCCGAGATCATGGACGCAGCATCGACAATGGGCGTGGACGTGGCCTTCGAGGCCAGCGTCGGCGGGGGCATACCGGTGGTGGGCCCCTTCCGGCTGGACCTGCTGGCGAACAACATCCAGCAGATAACGGCCATCATCAACGGCACCACCAACTACATACTCTCCCGGATGGCCAAGGAAGGGATAGACTTCGACGCTGCCTTGAAGGCGGCGCAGTCGCGCGGATACGCCGAGCCCGACCCACGGAACGACGTGGAGGGCATCGACGCCGCCTACAAACTGGCTATCCTGGCCACCCTCGGCTTCCACGCGAGGGTTCGGCCCGAGGACATCTTCACCGAGGGGATCACGAAGCTCACCGCCCAGGACTTCCGCTACGCGGCCGAACTGGGATACACGATCAAGCTGCTGGCGATCGCGCGGGAGGTGGATGGGCAGATCGAAGCCAGGGTGCACCCCGCCTTCGTGCCGCTGGACCACACCCTGGCCAGCGTGAACGGTGTGTTCAACGCCGTTCACATCCTCGGGGACCTGGTAGGGCCGGTCATGTTCTACGGGCGAGGCGCCGGGCCTGGGCCCACCTCCAGCGCCGTCGTCGCGGACATCATCGACCTGGCCCAACGGCTGCACTCCGGCAGCGTGATGCGCCCGCCCGTTCCGCTGGAGAAGACGAAGCGGCTGCGTCCCGTAGAAGACGTGGAGAGCCGCTACTACCTGCGGCTCCAGGTGGTCAACCGCCCGGGCGTATTCGCCCAGATCACCAGAGTCCTGGGGGAGGCGGAGATCAGTCTGGCCTCCGTCATCCAGAAGTCCGAGACCGACTCCGGCCGGATAGCGGAGGTGGTGCTGACCACCTACGAGGCCACGGAGGCGGCCATGCGTGTAGCCCTGCGGGCGCTCTCCGCCCTGCCGGTCATCGAAGAGGTGTCCAACGTCATCCGCGTCGAGGACACCAGCCGCCCCGCTCGCAACTAACTACCGCGCTGAGCGCCTATACTTGTCGTCCTAAGCCCAATACCTGCCATCGTGAGCATCTATACTTGTCATCCTGCCGGGAGCGCGGGCCGCTGGCCCGCCCGTCCCCGGCTCCCGAAATCCGCCGTCTAGGAGAATCACAACCATGGATACATCGAGGCTTGTCTCAGCGCCACCACACATCGGCGTGCTTTACCGATACCGCGACCTGCTCCCCGTCAGCGAGAAGACCCCACTCCTAACACTGGGTGAGGGGGACACCCCCCTGGTCCGCTCCCCCAACCTGGAGGACGCCCTCGGCTGCAAGGAGGTCTACCTCAAGCTGGAGGGCTGCAACCCCACCGGCTCCTTCAAGGACCGAGGGATGGTGGTAGCGATCGCCAAGGCGCTGGAGGCGGGCAGCAAGGCAGTGATCTGCGCCTCCACGGGCAACACATCCGCTGCCGCCGCGGCCTACGCCGCCCGAGCGGGGGTGGAGGCGATAGTGCTGGTGCCGGAGAAGTACGTCGCGCTGGGCAAACTTGCCCAGGCCATCATCTACGGTGCCAGGGTGGTGATGGTAGACGGCAACTTCGACGACGCCCTACGGATGGTGCGAGAGATGGCAGAGCACCATCCCTTGACCCTCGTCAACTCCATCAACCCCTACCGCCTCCAGGGACAGAAGACGGCGGCCTTCGAGCTGTGTGACTCCCTGGGCGACGCTCCGGACATCCTGGCGATTCCGGTGGGCAACGCCGGCAACATCAGCGCCTACTGGATGGGGTTCAAGGAGTACCGCGAGAGGGGCAAGAGCGGCAAGCTACCCAGGATGTTCGGCTTCGAGGCCGAGGGGGCCGCGCCCATCGTGCGGTGCGAGGTGGTAGCCAAGCCCGAGACGGTGGCGACCGCGATCCGGATCGGCAACCCCGCGAGCTGGCAGCTTGCCGTAAATGCCCGCGACGAGTCGGGTGGCCTGATCGACTGCGTCACCGACGAGGAGATCCTGGACGCATACCAACTCCTCAGTGCCAAGGAGGGAATCTTCGTGGAGCCCGCCTCCGCCGCCTCCGTCGCCGGCATGCGGAAGATGGTTGCCCAGGGTAAGGTGGACCTCAAGGACTCGCGCCTCGTCTGCGTCCTCACCGGCAACGGCCTGAAGGACCCCGACACCGCCGTCAAGCTCGCCACCCAGGTGCTCCACGTCCCCGCCGACCTGGGGGCCGTGGAAAAGGCGCTCGGCTGGGGATAGGAATTGGCGGCGACGAAGAACGATGCTCGACGTCGCCGCCTGCCAGAAAGTGCCCTGCCCTAAGCGGCCACGTCGACAACTGCCGTCGTGGTCGAGGGAGCAGCATCGCTTTCGGGAACCGGCTCTCCGTGAGTCTCCAGGCTCTCGATGTAGCCGGCTATGGCGTCCCTGGCCATGGATATGGCTTCCTCCAGCGTGTCGCCCTCCGTGACGCAGCCGGGCAGTGAGGGGACTGTCACAGTGTAACCCCCGCCCTCTTCGGGTGGCGCTGGATGCAGGACTATCTGGTAATGGCGTGTCTTCACAGCAGCCTCCTCAATTGCTCGGTAGTGATGCCTGCTTGATTAAGTATACTGGCTAGGGTCCTGGTCTTCAGGTCACCACGATGGAAGGGGACGACAACGAGGCCCGGTTTACTCGGATGGCGGAGGTACTTGTGTGAGCCGGTCTGGTGATCATCGTACCACCCATCCCGCCCAGGGCTCGCAGAAGCTGCGTCGCGGTGATCCTCGGTAGATTACTCACCTGTCCCCACTCGGCCCTTCAGCATCGGCGGTTCAGGATTGTGACCCTTCGCCCACCGCGGCAGCCACATGATCGCTGCTGATCGATCGGCGAGTCTGTGCTCGAAGCGGAAATCCCCCACCCATTCCAAGAGTTCCCGATCGAACACGATAGTGGTGTGTGGATTGTCGCTAGGCACAGGGATCACTCCTAGGCCCTAGTATACCAACCATCTCACTAATGACAATACGGCGCCCCAATTGCCAGCAAGGGCTATGTAGCCCTTGACACCTTCTTGATCAGGTTGCCACGATCGGCGACCGCTCCTCCGGCTCCATGGCCCCTTGCGGCACCAGCCCAGCCTCCTTCAGCAGGTCGCCGCCCAGCACCCTCACCACCGTCCCAGGCTCGGGCATCCCCTCAATCGGATCCACCCATTTCTGGAAGGCCACCCGTTGGAAGGTACCGCCGTCGGCATTCTCGCCAATTCCGCCATTGGTGCCACGAGTTCGCCGGCAATATCCTACACATAGCTGATCGATGCATTGGACCTTCAATATCGGTTCGTTTGGGAGCATTGCCGCACCTTATTTGAGCGCCTTGAGCATCGGCACCAGCTTGTACTTGCGGCTGTGCCGGGCAAGAAGTTCCTCCAGGTACGATCGCCACTCCGGCTCGCGCCCCGCCAGGTGATACGCCCTCTTCGCCCTGCCGAGCCAGCGGACGGCGGAGTCGTAGTACTGCGCCTTTCCCTCGTCCATGATCGCGTCGGCCTGGCCGCGGCTAGCCGCGATCACCCACTCCGGGCGCGACTCCACAGCCGCGTCCGCCACCCGTCCCACCAGGGTGTGGGTAGCCCCTTCCGCCACTGCCACGATGGCATCGTCGATCAGCCCTTCGTGTAGGAACACGTCCACAGGTCCTGACGGGTAGTACGACCTGACCCGCCGAAGCTGCTCCAGCAATCGATCCCGTAACGCCGGCCACCCCTCCCCAGCCAGATCCCGCACCCTCAGGTAGGTGGCGAGTTCCGGCGACTCCTCGAAAGCCACCAAGGCCGCCGATAGGGCTTCTTCCATCCTTCCCATCCCGGCCGCCAGGTCTCGAAGCCAGGAGGCCAGCTCCGCCCTGCGCCCCTCCAGGGTGAGGCCGTGCTGGGCAATCCGCAGGGCGCGCTCCAGCTCGCCGCGCTCTCGGAGCGCCTTCGCCAGCGCCAGCGCCTCTTCCGGCTCCGCCAGCCGCCCCAGACCGTGCTCCACAGCCTCATCCACTCTGCCCAACCTGAGCAGCATCGTGGTGTACAGCACGATCTGGCCGGCTGCCCGGGCCAACCGGAGGTACTCCTCCAATCGACCCTGCCGCTCTAGCACGTTGAGCCTGGCTGCCACCAGCTCTTCGTCCCACAGGGCGGACTCCACCTCCGACTCTTCCCGGTCCGTAGTCCCCTCTCGCAGGACACGCTGCAGCGGTGGAAAATCCCAGCCCTGCTCCGCTGCCTCCAGCGCCACATCCAGGGCCTCGTCCACCCCGTAGCTGTCCAACTCCCGCTGCCAGCTTTCCAGCTTGCCTGCCCACCGATCCCTCTCATCGGGCGCCGGGTCGGCGGTGAGAAGCGCCTCGGCCCAGGCAGGGCCAAGGTCGTGAAACAGGTCGCCGACGTGGCCGTAGGAGTCATCCAGCCCCTCGTAGCCCGCCATGAACTCCTCCGTGAGGGCCTCCAGCACGATGAGGGCGTTCGCCCCGTCTCCTACCCTCGTGAAAGCCCGCGCCTGGTCGAGCACTGTGCGGACCCCCTCCACTGCCTCGCTCATCTGAGAGTAGAAGTCCGTACTGCGGCTGTAGTCCATGCCTCGGATGGCCTCCCGCACCTGGCGGTGAAACGGCCTCGGGTCCACAGGGGGGCGGGGAACGGCGAGACCGCTCCCCGACGGCTCGGACGCAGCAGTGGTAGCCGAGGTGGTGAGGGCGACGCGGGCCTCGACGGCGGCGGCAAGGCGAGGCTCGTCCTCGGCCAGAGAGAGCAGCAGCGCCTGCAGCCGGTCCCGGTCCAGCCCCGACAGCAGCTCCTCCAGGGTGGGCCTCTCCTCGATGGCGTCCGGGGCCTCGAGGCAGGCCAGCAGTGTGGCGACGATGTGTTTGCACCAGCCGCCCCAATCGTAGGGGCAGTCGCAGAGGGCCGCGGCAACGTCGCCCTCGTAGAACTCCACCCGGACGCTGTAGGGAAGAGGCTGGCTCCCCTCCACCTCGGCCTCCACCACCTGGCCTCGACGGACCAGAGACAGCACCGCACCATGCCGGAAGTAATCCTCGCCACGCCGGAAGACTTCGGGGGTAGCCCCTTCACGAATGCCGGTTTCGGTCAGACCCTGTAGCTGCATCACGATTCCCCTGTCATAGCATCTATTGACTGCAGCAGATGGAGAACAGCCTTCCTCCAATGCGTTGCACACAAGGTGCCATATAGTGGGATGACCTGGGGATGCAGGGGCAGCCGCCTTTGCATCCCCACCCCCTCTTTCGCTATGATACCCGTCGCGCCAACATTACGTTTAGCCATGGGAGGTGAAGCCGGGTGAAGGAAGAGGTCAGGCAACAAGGGCCCCGGGGTGGAGAAGCAGCCGTTCCTGGTTCCCAAGCGCACCAGGAATTGGAGCAACCCCATCTGCGCAGCAAGCCGTCCGAACTGCAGCTGGACTTCGAGAAGCTGGACGGGCTACTGCCCGCCGTCGTGCAGGACCACCATACCAAGGAAGTCCTGATGGTGGGCTTCATGAACCGGGAAGCCTGGGAGAAGACGCTGCGGACCGGCCTCGTGACCTTCTGGAGCCGAACCCGGCAGACCCTCTGGACCAAGGGCGAGACCTCGGGAAACCACCTCCGGGTGGTTCGCCTGTGGACGGATTGTGATCGAGATACGGTGCTGGCCGAAGTGGAGCCGAAGGGTCCCACCTGCCACACAGGAGCTAGAAGCTGCTTCTATGAGGAGATAGTCGATGCTTAACCTGGTACTACCGAAGGGAAGTCTGGAGGAGCAGACCCTGCGCCTCTTTGAGCAGGCGGACCTGCCCGTGCGACGGAGCAGCGACCGCGAGTATAACGTGACCATCAGCGACCCCCGCATCGCTCGGGTGAAGGTGTTGAGGCCCCAGGAGATCGGGATGTACCTCCAAAAGGGCTACTTCGACCTTGGGATCACGGGGTTGGACTGGATCGTCGAGAGCGGCGCCGATGTCGTCCGCGTCATGGATATGGCCTACAACAAGCAGGGGGTTGGAGCCCCCGTGAAGATCGTCCTGGCCGTCTCCAAGGATAGCGGCATCGATCGTCCGGAGCAGATGCCGGCCGGAAGCCGCATCTCCACCGAGTACCCCAACATCACGCGTCGCTACTTCGAGCAGTTGGGCATCCCGGTGGAGATTCATCTCTCCTACGGAGCAACGGAGGCCAAGGTTCCCGAAATCGCCGATGCCGTGGTGGAGATTACGGAGACCGGGTCCACGCTCCGCAAGAACGGGATGCAGATCATCGCCGTTCTGCTGGAATCCTCTACCCAACTGGCAGCCAATCGCCAGTCCTACGAGGACCCCGCCAAGCGCCGCGCCATAGAGGAGGTCCAGACACTCCTCACCGGTGTCCTCACGGCCAGGGGCAAGGTGCTGATCAAGCTGAACGTCAGCGAGGAGAACCTTCCAGAGGTTGTCTCGGTGCTGCCAGGCATGAAGTCGCCCACGGTGTCCCAGCTATTCGGCACCGGCTACTGTGCCGTGGAGGCGGTGGCCATCAAGTCCGAGGTCAACCTGCTGATCCCGCGCCTGAAAGCTGCCGGCGCGGAGGATATCCTGGAGATACCTATCTCCAAGATAGTGCTGTAGAGATACTTTCATATTTCCCCTCTTTACTACCACAACAACTTCCAGTAGTATCAAGAGGCGCAGATCAAGGTATCCAGTGACCTCCTGTAGTAGTTGAACGCGAGGGCCTCATCGAGGCATGGCGATCTCAGCGTCGTCATGCCTCGATGGGCCCGATTCGTGATACACTTGCGAGAGCACACAATCGAGGAATAGAAGGCGGGGTCGTTTGCCCCAGTCTTGAAAGGAGTCCTATGCCGAAGGATCAGGCTATCGAAGTAGAAGGGGTGGTAGTGGAGGCGCTTCCCAACGCTACCTTCCGCGTGCAGATGGACAACGGCCATGAGGTGCTAGCCCACGCCTCCGGCAAGATGCGAAAGTTCTTTATACGCATTCTCCCGGGCGACCGGGTGAAGATGGAACTCTCCCCTTACGACCTCAACCGAGGCCGCATCGTCTATCGCTACAGCAAGTAAGAGAATCGAGAGGAGCCAGGGCGCGGAGAGCCGGACACCAACACTTGGCCCCAGAACTCATCGCTCATCACTCATTACTCCTCGCCCGTCACTCGCCGGTGGTGGAGCCGCTGGTGCTCCCAGTCGGCAAAGGTCTCCGGCGGGTGAATCGCCTCCCAGTCGGGCCGCTTCTGCAAGGAGACCGCTCCCGCCGCGCATCCGGTGACGCAGAGCCCGCAACCTATGCACCGCTCGCTATCCACTACCGCGATCCCATCAACCCCGCGGATGGCACCCACCTGGCACCTCTGGATGCAGTTCAGGCAGCCGGTACACCCCTGGGAGTCGACGACGGCCAGGTAGCTTGCCCTGGCGACGGAGTGCTGGATGCCTCGCTCGGTGATCCCCCTCAGGATTCCGCAGCAGCAGCCGCAGCAATTGCAGACGTAGTACAGGTCCCGCACCACGTTGCTGACGGTGTGGACCAATCCCACCTCCTCACACTCATCCAGCAGCGCCAGCGCCTCGGCTCGGGAGATATCCTTGGGACCAGGTGGGCGGCCGAAACCAGAGAATGTCAGGCAATTGTGGATCGGGAAGTCGCACTTCCGCCCCAACTGATCCCGCTGGACGCGGCATATGCAGTCCCTCACGGAAAAGCTCCTGGACTTCTCCAGGATCTGCACTACGTCCTCATAGGGTAGGACCCACTCCGTCGGGAGCGCGTGGCGGCCCGGAACCACCCGACTGAGGGCCGGCTCGGGACCCATGATCCCTGCGGCCCCGCCCTCGGCCATGTAGTCCTCCACGAGGTGGGCCAGATCGTGGTCCATCAACTCCAGAGATGCCTCGTAGACGCCGACCACGAAGGGCGCCAGGCGGAAGCGCCAGGACCTAGCCTGCCGATCCAGATCCAGCCACACCATACCTCGCTTGGCCAGAGCCTTCAGCCGTGAGGCCACCTGTTCGGGAGGAAGTTCGACTCGGGAGGCGATGGCCGCCGGCATCTCCAGCTCGCGACCCAGATGGGAGATAAGGAACGCCTCCTCGGGCGAGAACAGCTTCCGTAGGATTTGGATCTCCTTGCCCCCGGGCGTCCGGGGGAACCCGTTCGGCAGGGCATCCAGCGCCGCCGCCAACCGCTCGTATGGATCGCTCACCACCGCCTCCCGTTTCCCACACCAGTCACTCCGAGGCGCCACCCCAACGTTGTCATTCTAAGACGCCGCTCTTATTTGTCATTCTGAGGCGCCGCCCCCTATTGTCATTCTGAGGCGCCGCAGCGCCGAAGAATCTCCTGTTGCCCGTACCCCGGATCTACGAGTACAGCAGCTTGCCGGCGCGAGCCAGAACCTCAGCAATCTCAGCCATATTACCCACTCGCCCGACGCCCAACCGTTCGCCGATCTGCAAGTGGTTGACGCAGGTGCCGCACAGCAGGATGTCCGTCCCCCTCTCGGCCAGTTCGGCCAACAGAGGCGCCGTGTCGCACCCCCGCTCCGCCAATCTCACGCCGCCGTTATAGCAAACGATGGTTGAGGGGACTTCGGCCCGTGAAGCGATCGTCTTGAGGAAATTGGCCATCAGGAGAGATCCAAGGTCGTCGTCGCCGCGGCCCAAGGTGTCAGCATCCAGGACCAGGACTACCCCATTAGCTCGCTCTGGTTCCATCGGCATTCCCTCATCTCCACTATGATTGGCACCCACCTGAGATAGTAGGTAGTACCCTTCAGGCCGTTTTCCCGCTCGACCAGTATACTCAGGTAAAGGCAGCCGGTGTCAATCCTAAACCCAAGCGCGAGCCCAAGCAGCAGCAGCCATCCTGGCACCCCCCTTGCGGACCGCTTGGACCAACCAACCTCACGGGCTACCTCTCGTGACAGAACCGCGCCAGAACGAAAGCAGATCGGATGACAGGTCGGCCATCCTGGCCATGACGGGCGACGTGATGCTGGGGCGGCTGATGAACGGCATCCTCGCGGCCGAAGGACCTCGTTACCCCTGGGGAGACGTTCTGCCGCTGCTGCGAGACGCGGACCTCACCTTGATGAACCTGGAGTGCGTTATCGCCACGACAGGGCGCCCCTGGGATCGCTGGCCCAAAGCCTTCCACTTCCGCGCCGACCCCATAGCCCTGGAGGCCCTGCGGGAGGCGGGCACCGATTTCGTATCCCTGGCCAACAACCACGTCCTGGACTACGAGGAGGAGGCCCTGTTGGAGATGCTGGATCGGCTGGATACCGCCGGCATCGCCCACTCCGGAGCAGGGCGGAACCTGGCTGAGGCGTCCCGTCCGGCCCTTCTGGAAGCCAACGGCCTCAAGATCGGGGTCCTAGCATTCACCGACAACGAGCCCGGCTGGGCGGCGACGGAGAAGAGGCCCGGCACCAACTACCTGCCGGCCACAACCGATCCTACCAACTTCCGGCGGGTCGCCGAGGGGATCGAGGAAGCCCGCCGGGTGGGCGCCGACCTGGTACTGGTCTCCAACCACTGGGGGCCCAACATGGTCGAGCGCCCGACCGAGGCATTCCGCGACTTCGCCCACGCAGCCATCGACGCAGGCGCCGATCTCTATCTTGGCCACAGCGCCCACCTGGTCCAGGGGATAGAGATCCATCGGGGTAAACCCATCTTCTACGACGCCGGAGACTTCGTGGACGACTACGCCGTGGACCCCCTACTCCGCAACGACCAGTCAGCGCTCATCCGCTGCACGGTCGAGCCCTCCGGCGTCCCGCGCATCGAGCTGATCCCCATCCTGATCCGGAACTTCCAGGCCACCCTGGCCAAAGGGGAGGATTTCGAGGCGACCGCGGCCAAGCTCCAGCAGCTCTCGGCCGAGTTCGGCACCCGCCTGGAAGTAAGGGACACAGCACTGGTCGTGCTGAGCTGAAATAGAAAAGGGCGCTTCCCATGACGGGCGGGGCGGATCGAACTACAGCCACCTAGATGGCTCAGTCTTCACGACAGCCCATCAATACAGGTGCCGCCAGCTATTCCGTGCGGAATAAGCCTATACCTTACGGCAGGACGCGTCTAGGCACGTGGTCTCCGTTGGTCGCCCATGCAGAACGTAGTGCGGGTGTAGCCGCAACTCTTCCGCAACCAAGCCGCGCTTTACAGTAACTTGACGCGGTGTCAAGATCGCTGTAAAGTTCTGGCATGCTACATGCAATGATGGATGTAGCCATAGAGGAGGGGAACAATGCCGCTGCCAAAGCATAGCCTATTCCTGTTTAGGAAGTCTCCCTTGAAGTTGGTCGTGGGACAGGTGCGATTTCCGGCGCTACCTGGCTTCAGCGATGGTAGCTCGATTCCTCCGTTCAGCAAGGCTGTCCGTGGCGACTACCCCCGATCTGACAAAGAGAATCAGATTTCGTTTCAGTTGTCGGGCAAAGGGGTTGAGCAAAGTGCTGGAGAGACACTCTGGAGGTTCTCCACGCGAGACAATTCCTGGGCCGTTGTCCTGGGCGAGACTGCGATTACCCTAGAGGCCCGCAAGTACTCTTCGTTCGACGAATTCCTGAGTCGCTTCGAGGGCGTGCTGACGGCAGCCAAAGAGGTGCTGGAGGTCACCGAGCAAACCCGCATCGGACTCCGGTACGTGAACGAGATTCGCTATCCGGGCGCCGAGACCATGGCCGACTGGAGCCAATTACTGCGACCTGAATTCCTCGGATTCGCTGCTAGCGATATTCTCGACGGTCCAGTAGAGCGGACGTTCCAGGAGGTGCTGTGGCTGCGTGACGATGGTGTGCTAGCCATCCGCCACGGACTGCTGACAGGGACCGCGGTCCCGCCGAGGATGGGCGAGATTCCGGCATCCGGTCGCTTTTACCTTCTGGATCTCGACTACTACCGGCAAGAGGATCGAGAGCTTGACCCTACAGAGATTCTGACTAAGATGCGCAGATACAACAGCGTTATGTACCAGTTCTTCTCTTGGACGCTGGCGAGGAAACTTGAGGAGTATATGGAGCCTGAGCCATGCGAACCGAAATAGAGAGTGACGACCGCCCAACAGGTGGAGATACATTTACATTTTCGGTCGGCAGCGCTGGCAATCCAGTTCTAGCATCTATCGCACTTGGTCAGGCGCACACTGCAGCGGGGCTACCGCCCACTTCCGACAGGGCAAAGACCGGGAGGGATTGTCGATTCTGTGAGGTTGGAGCCGCTCACACACGCTACGACTGTCTGTCGTTCTGCGAGTTGCTGTGTGGCGAGAGGATGACTGGTCAGGAGACAAGGGCTGGAGCGGGCATTACAGCTTTGGTCCTGAGAGAGATGGCATCAGACCAGCCGTTTACCTGCAGCATTTACGATGTCCGGTTGGCCATCGACCAAGTATCGCGCGCTGTGATAGCACAGGTGTTGCCGCCCGCCGGCATCGACAAGGGCGATCCTCCTGCGAAGCGCCTTCAGGAGATCTCCGGACTGGACCAGGGCCGACTGGGGAAGATCTGTGGCGTGTCCAGGCAGACCTATCACAACTGGATCTCCAGACAGAAAGTTAACGCACGAGGTTTTGCGCAGCTTCTGGAGGTCCTTCCACTGGTGGAAGAGGCGATGAATCGCCTCGGGGGGCCAGTGGCCACTTCCAAGTGGCTGCTGACACCGGTCTCGCCGGGTGGCAAGAAGCCGCTGGACCTGTTGATGGAGAGACAGTATGAGGCGTTCAGAGGATTTCTCCTTGGAGTCCCGACGGGGCGGGAGGTTGTCAGACCGTTGAGAGGTTCGAGTAGACGACGGTCGGGCTTCAGCAACGATGAGTTCGAGGCAGCCAAGGAGAGGGTTCGGCCCAGGGCGTGGCAGGAGGAAGACGAGTAGTGCGTATGCGGGTCGTTCTGCTGCTGAAAGATGGGTATTCCCAGTAGATGAGTGTTCCGAGCATAGGTCAGCAATTGGTGGCTGTGGGCTGGGATCAGGGCGTCTTGATTGAGACCTGTTCCGGCCCCAGACACATTGTCGTTTGGGAAGACGGTCAGGCGGCTGGAGAACTCGGCGAGCATTCTGAAGCTGACGCTGCGCAACCAACGTGGACTCCGCGGCAGATCCCCATATACGCTCATGACTACTTGGTACTCATTTCCCACCCTTGCGATATCGCCAAGTCTCCCAGCAAGGAACCGCACGTGGAGTTCCTGCCGGCAAACTGGACCAGCGACAAGGGGAGGATCCACAGCGCAAGGCGGAACTCCTCTCGATACTACTTGCTGCAGACTCGTCGGGACAGCGAAATTGAAGAAGGCCTCATCGCGGATGCTTCCCTTCGAGTCATGATCGAGAAATCTGCTCTCCTGACCCTAAGCCTCGAACGCTGCCCAGGGCTGTCAGGGGCTGGGCTAAGAAAGTTCCGCACATGGCTGGGCAAACGTCACAACCGACCTGCACTCCCTGATGAGATTGTCGATGCTGTGCAGAAGCCGATAGTCGAGGGTATTCGAGACCTGCGGAAGAAGGATCCCAAAGACCCGCGGATCCAGGTACTTGATGGCATGAGAGAAGTTCTGTACTGGCTTCATGGGGGAGTGCCACCATATGAAGTGGAGTTTGTCTTCATATGTAGAGAGATGGGCTTCCCGTCCCCGAGTGATAGGGATGCAATAGCGCCAGTCGTAGCGTGGATGAGCAGTCTCCTTGAGAAGCGCGGAAAAGCCAAGGTCATGAGTTGGCAGCCGCTGACCTTGCACGACATCAGCGCCTACGACTACATCGCCGCCAACGAGCTACCTCTCGACGAGTACAGCCTAGTGGAGAGCGACGAGAATGGCGTTGCTCTGCCTTCATGGTGCATTCAGGAGCGTGGGTCGTCGCAACGATAGGATGGAATTGCCCTACCAGCGCTCCTGCTTGATAGACACTCCGGAAGAACCACCATCCCCCTGAGCTGGACAGCGGTAATGGGGAGCAACTCCGGAAGATCCTGAACGCCTACGTCCTCCGCGTGAAGATCACAAACGAAGAAGGGAGGGTAGATTATACCCTCCCCCTCGATGCCATCCTGCCGGATGACGAGCCACCAGAGGTGGCTATGATTCGGCACGGGCGGAGGGACTCGAACCCCCAACCTACGGTTTTGGAGACCGTTGCTCTGCCAGTTGAGCCACGCCCGTACGACTGACCAGGGGAATCCTAAGCCCCAAGGGGGTGCCGCGTCAAGAGCCGATAGATTCGGGCTCTTCGCGGTTAAGTGTGAA